>JBBISH010000087.1:0-28663 GCA_037441385.1 Myxococcales bacterium | reverse complement strand
CGAGTTCAGGACGTTGCCATAGAAGCCCGGGACCCCGCCGGCCGCGCTGGCGACCAGGAGGACGGCGAACGAACCGCCGCCGGCCTGGCCGCCCAGACCGCCGGTGCCGCCGCAACCGCCCGCGCCGCCCCCGCCGCCAGATCCACCTATGTCGCTAAAAAGACTTGAGCTTTGCGCACAGTCGTGGACCTCGACCCCGCCGGCTGCACCGCCGCCGCCACCGCCGCTGCCCGGGATTCCGTCCGCACCGGTGCCGGCCCAGGCGGACTGCCAGACGCCGTCGACCACGCTGCCGGCACTTTGGGAGCTGCCGCCCGCACCGCCGACTCCGCTGGCACCCACTAGGCCGGCTTGGCCGTCTTCGCCGTCGCGCGGTTTGACGGGCACGAAACACAAGTTGCAGCCCGCAGTTGGGTTGTTGCACTTGGTGACGACGCCCTTGTTCGAGTCGATGTAGCTGTCGGCCCCTGGCTCGCCGCCCACGCCACCGCCCGCGTTCGAGCCGCCTTGGCCGCGCTCGGCGTTCTTGACGGTCTGCAGGTACGGCTTGCTGGGGCACAGCGGGGCGGGGCTGTCTTCGTCCATTTGCGGGCAGATCGCGCTGCCGCCCTGGCCGCCATTGGTCTCGAAGGCGCCGCAGACCAGCTTGCCGCCTTGACCGCCACCGTTGTGGTCGGCGCTGCTGCAGGCGTCTTTGCCGATGTCTTTGGCCGGCAGACCGGGCAAACCTTCGGGCCCCGGCTCGCCATTTTGCCCGCCACCGCCGGCCTGGCCGGGTGCCCCGTCGCCCGCGCTGATTGCGCACCACTCGACCTGCAGCCGCGTGTCGCAAGCGATCGACAGCAGACCGTAGCTGGACTGCCCGGCGGCCTTGGCGTTGGCCCCCAGCAGCGTCAAGCCGCTGACGCGAGTGGGCTGACCTGGGCCGCCAATGCCCTGGCAGCGCACCACCCAGCTGGGGCCATTGTCCGGAGCGACCGCGGCCAGGGCCGTCTGGTATTGCACCGTGTCGCGCACCGCAAAGCCGGGCCCGTAGCCACCGTAGACCGAGATGCCCGCTTGCAGTTCAACGCTGCCGCTGTAGACGCCGCCAGCGACGTAGACGTCGCGCTTGCCCTTGGCCGCCGCCAGCTGCACGGCCACTTGCACAGATGCGACGGGGAGTTGCAGGGTGCCGGGGTTGCTGTCTGCGCCGGTCTTGGCCACGAACACGCCCAGTGCGACGTCGCCGTCGATGCCGTCGCAGTTCTGGTCAACGCCGTCGGGTTCGTCCCACTCCGCCACGAACGGGCACTCGCAGCCGTTGGCTACGCTGCCATCCATGTCCACGTAGGGCGGGTCGCAGGCGATGCTGCAAGGCGTCGGGCCTGTGCCGCTGCACAGCGCGCTGGCGTGGGCGCCCGTTGGCAAAGGGCAAGCATTGCCGCATGTTCCACAATGTTGCAGCGTGCCGTAGACCCCGGCGATCTGGAACGGTTCGTCGGTCAGGCCGTCGCAGTTGTCGTCTTGCTGGTTGCAGATCTCGGCTGCCGCTTGGCTGGCCTGGCAGTACAAGCCCACGGCGCCGCCGCACTGCCACGCGCCCACGCACGTCCCGGCCGAGGTGCTGAGCGAGCACAGGCTTCCCACCTGGCTCAGCTCTTCGTCGGTGGCGCCGTTGCAGTTGTCATCGTGGCCGTTGCAGACCTCGGCGCCGCTGGGCGTGGCGGTACAACCCAGGCCTTGCGCCGGGTTGCAGGTGGTCTGGCCCTGGCACCATGGATCGGCGGCCAGGCCGCAGGGCTTGCCGGCCAAGTCTTCGTCCGTTTGGCCGTCGCAGTCGTCGTCCTGACCATTGCACGCTTCGCCCGTCGCCGTGCCCGCGCTGCAGGCGGACCAGCCGGAGGCGGTGCAGGTGCTGCTACCGGCGCAAACGCCGACTGTGCCGCAAGCCACCACCAAGCCAAGGTTTTGCGGCCCGCAGCTGCAACTGCCGCTCAGCGGTTCGCAACCCAGCTGGCCGCCGGCATTGGCCACACAGGCAAAACCACCAGGACAGCTGCTACCTTGCGCGCCCAGGGCGCAGGGGATCCGGCAATACTTGCCGTCGCCCACGGCTTGGCACTGACCGCCCAGACAGGTGGCATCGGTCAAGCAGGGTGCGCAGGCAAACGCAGGGTCGGGCAGGCAGATCGAGGCAGCGTTGGTGCCCGTGTCAAAGCAGACTTGCCCCACTGGGCAGTTGCAGCCAACGTCCGTGGCGGTGTCCAGCGGTTCGGAAGTATCGGAGCCAACATCGACCTCTACGTCAACGTCTTGAACCGCAACCCCATCTTGCGCCGCCGTAGCGTCGTCGGCCACTTCAAGGGCCGCGCCGTCCTGTGCCACCTCGGTCGCTGTGTCGGGCAGATGCGGCGCATCGTGCTGGTCGCTCGCGCCGTCGCGCCCTTCGCTGGCCAAGTCGCCAGGCGCGATGTCGCCGGGGCCGTTGACGTCCGCGCCGGGGCCGACCATGACGCCGTCGGCCGCAAAGGGGTCACCGCAGGCCGCGACTCCCAGCAGCAGCGCCACAATACCCCATCGAATTGCAACGTTGCCCGCCATCATAGCCCAGCCGGACGGAGTCGGCTCCGCCCGCTGTCCACCGCCCGCGCCACTGCCGGCCGGTTGTCAGCATAGCCACGCGGCACGGGCGGCGCCAGCCAGTCGCACTACTCTTCGATTGGCAAAGCGATTTGCGACCAGGCCTCGCGGCTCATGGCATTCAGGCCCCCGTCGATGAGCAGGTCCAGTTGGGAGTAGACTCGCTCGACTTCGGGCGGGGCGGCGCGCTGCGCCAAGCGCTGGTGATGCGACCAGGAGTCGTAACCGTGCAATTCCACAACAGTCCACGGCTCATCTTCAACCGCAAACACCTCGAAGCTGACCATGCCCAGCCATTCGGCGTAGTCGCGCAGCACCGCCAAGGCCTCGATCAACTGCGGCCGCCGGTCAGGATCGACACGGTAGGTATAGCGGACGTAGTAGCGACCCGGTGCTGCGCTCATGACCAAACTCCGTGCGGCGTGGGCGGCAGCACAAGGTAAACGAGCTGGCTATCCTAGCTAGACTAGAACGGAATGTCGTCTTCCGGCGGCCCAAAGTCTTCGGGACCGCCCATGCCGGGCGCCGGCCCTTGCGAACGTTGCGGCGCAGGCCGGGCCGAACCGCCGCCGCCGCCACCACCACCTTCGCCGGGCGCGTCGCCGCGGCCACCGATGAATTGAATGGTTTCGGCCACGATCTTGGTCTTGATGCGCTTTTGGCCGTCTTTGTCGTTCCACTCATCGTTGGTCAGGCGGCCCTCGACGTAGACTTCGCGGCCCTTGGCCAGGTAGCGCTCGCAGTTTTCGGCGTTCTTGTCCCAGACTTCCACGGAAAACCAGTCGGTCTTCTCTTGGCGCTGGCCGGACTTGTCGGTCCAGGTGCGATTGACGGCCAGGCGCAACTCTGTAACCGCCCGGTTGGCGGGCGTGTACCGCAACTCGGGCTGGTTGCCCAGGCGGCCGATCAGGATGACTTTATTGACGTTTGCCATGTTCTTTCCCTGTGCGCAAAGCTGGCGATGCGACGTGCGGCCGGAGCATACGCGCGGGCTCCAGTGGGATCAACCGGCGCTGGCCAACGCCCTGCAAACCGGCTATGTTGCTGGAGGCGAACCGCCGAGCAGGCACACAGGGGATATGGCCGAGTTGCCAACCGCCGAAAGGCTGCGAAAAACCATCCAGTTCGACGACATCGAGGTCGCGCGTGCGGTGTGCGGCGAGCGCGACGTGCACTTGCGCTGGCTCGAACAGCGGCTGGGGCTGCAATTGCTGGCGCGCGGTCAGCAGTTCCATGTGCTGGGTCCGGCCGCCGAGGCGGATTTGGCCATCGACATCCTGGCAGCCGTGCAAACACACGCCCAGCGCGGCCATGCCATCGACATCGGCACCTTTGAGGACCTGCTGCGGCAGATGGCGCTGGGACGCGGCGAGCCGCGGTCGCTCGAACCGCTCATCAGCCGGGCAAATGACGGCAAAGTGCGCGAATTAGCTACGCATCGTCGCAAGACAACCGGTCGAACGGACGAGGGTGAGTGGCTGGATGGGGCGCGGCTGGTGCAGCCGCGCAGCGAAGGCCAGCGCGTGTACGTGGAAGCGATCCGCAACCACGACCTGACGTTTGGCATCGGCCCCGCCGGCAGCGGCAAGACCTGGCTGGCCGTGGCCTGCGCGCTGGCGGCCCTCCAGCGCCGAGAAATCAAGAAGATCGTCCTGACTCGGCCGGCGGTGGAGGCGGGCGAGCGCTTGGGCTTTCTGCCGGGCGATCTGCGCGAAAAGGTGAGTCCGTACCTGCAGCCCCTGCACGACGCCCTGGCCGAGCTGATGGATGTAGACAAGGTCGAGCGCCTGATGGAGCGCGGCCAACTGGAGGCCGCACCGCTGGCTTTTATGCGCGGACGCACCCTGGCCAACGCGTTCGTCATCGTGGACGAAGCGCAGAACTGCACGCCCGAGCAGTTGCTGATGGTCATGACGCGCATCGGCGAGCACACCAAGATGGTGATCACCGGCGACCCCAGCCAGACCGACCTGCCCGGCCACGCGGACCCGCGGGGGCGACTGGTGTGCGGGCTGGAGCACGCGGCGCGCGTGACGGGCGCACTGCCCGGTGTGGCCGTCGTCCGCCTTGGCCACGGCGACGTGGTGCGGCACCCGCTGGTGGCGGCGATCGCCAAGGCGTGGAGCGAAGATCGCGAGCTCGAGCTGCGCCAGCACCATCGGGGGGCACGGCCGTGAACCTGCGCCGCGGCCAAGTGCCGGCGGGACTGCCGGGCGACCAGCAGCAAACGCGCGAGCGGCGGGCTCGGTTGCGGCGGGCTGCCGGTTGGTGGTCAGCAGCCATGCTGGCTTGGGCGGTCCTGACGCTGCTCATCGGGCCATCGCGGCCGAACATCGAGCCCCCGCCGCTGGGTCCCGCCCGCCACGACATCGTGGCCGTGCGCGACTTTGAGGACGAAGAGCCGGCCGCCGACGTGCAGGTCCACATCGATCAAGCCATTGGCAGCGTGCCGGTACGGTACGTGCTGGACACCCAGTTGGCCACGCGGCGCATCGACGCCCTGCACGACGCGTTCCGCCTGGTGCGACCGCGCTACCGTCTGTATCTAGCGGACCGCGATCACCAAAACGAACCGCCGCCAGAGACGGCCCCCGCGGTGCATCCCGACAAGACCCACGAGGCCAAGCCGCACGGCAAACCGGTGGAAGCCGTTCCCGAGTCGCCGCAAGCGGCAGAGCGGCACTTTACCGAGGAAATGGCCAAACTGCGCCCCGAGTTCGAGGCTCAGATCGCGGCCGTGCCCAAAGAGTTGACCGCCAACACGTTTGGCGCGCTGCTGCAGGCGGGTTTTTCCGAAGAAATCGAGCTGGTCTTGACCGACATTGCCCAAGTGCTGCTGAGCCAGCGCATCGTGCGCGATCTCGACCGCTTCGACGACGACTTGGGCCGCGGCGTCATGGAAGTCACGACGGGTCAAGCCTATTCGCGGCGCAGCGCCAGCCGACCCGAGGTGCTGGACGTAGACCAGGCCTTGCGCAAAGCTGACGGCTATGTGCAAGACTTTATTAAGCAAAAGAAGCCATCGCGTCTGGATGAACCGGTGCTGCAGGCCGCGGTGCGTTCCGTGGCGCGAGCGATGGTGGAGCCGACCCTGACGCGCGATCTCGCGGCCACGCGCAAGGCCGAAGAGACTGCGATCGCCGCCGTGCCCAAGACGCGCACCGTGCAGATCGCCAAAGGTCAGGTGCTGATCCCGCGCGGTCAGGTCGTGACGCCGCAGATGCAGAGCCGCGTCGCCAAGATGTGGCACGGTGTGGAAGAGCCAGCCAGCATCAAGGCTTACGTGGCGACGGGCCTGCTGCTGGGCTTGTCGCTGCTGCTGTTCGTGCTGTTTGCCCGCCGCCACCTGCACCACTTCCGCCACCGCCCGCGCGATGCGGCCCTGCTGACGGCGATTTTGCTGGTGCACGCCGCGGTGTTGCGCGCCTTCGTGGCGGTGGTGCCGCTGCTGGTCGAGTCGGGGCTCCCGGTGCCGTCCGAGCTGGTGCTGGTGATTCTGCCGCACGCGCTGGGACCGTCGCTGGCCACGTTGTTCTTGCGGCCCTTCACGGCGGCGCCGTTTGCCTCGCTGTGCGCGGTGGTGGCGACGCTGATGTGCAACAACGCTCCGCATGTGGGCGATGCGCACGAGATGGCGGCGCTGATCGGCGTGATGGCGCTGATCGCCGGTCTGGCGGGTGTGCAGGCGGCGCGGCAATTCCGCCAGCGCTCGGACCTGATGGTGGGCACGCTGACCATCAGCAGCATCGCGTCGGTGGCGGCCTTGGCGGTGGGCATGTTGGGCAGCGCCAGCAACGAGATCCTGGACAGCCGCACGGCCTGGTTGGCGCTGCTCGGCGCGAGCTCGGGGATCTCGACGTACTTGCTGCTGGCGGCGGCGACGCCGCTGTTCGAGTCCGTGTTCAACCGCCTGACCGACATCAAGCTGGTGGAACTCGCGTCGATGAACCACCCTGCGCTGCGGCAGTTGGCCACAGAAGCGCCTGGAACCTTTACACATTCAGTGATGGTCGGCAATCTGGCGCAGTCGGCGGCGGACGCGATCGGCGCCAACGGTCTGCTGGCGCGGGTGGGCGCCTACTATCACGACTTGGGCAAGACCCGGGCGCCGCGCTACTTTGCCGAAAATCAGGCGGGCGACAACCCGCACGATCGTCTCAAGCCCAGCCTGTCGGCGTTGATCATCAAGTCGCACGTCAAGGACGGCATGAAGATGCTGAAGGAATTCGGCCTGCCGGACGAGATCATCGATTTTGTGCCCCAGCACCACGGCACCAGCCTGATCGCCCACTTCTACCATCGGGCCCAGCGCGACGGCCTGGACTCGGGCGAAGAAGTGCAAGAGAGCGATTTCCGCTACCCGGGGCCCAAGCCGCAGCGCAAAGAGACGGCCCTGCTCATGCTCGCTGACGCGGTCGAAGCGGCGGCCAAGGCGCTGCCCGAGCCCAACGCCACGCGCATGCAGGCCCTGGTCAAGAAGATCGTCGCCGCCAAGACCGAGGACGGGCAATTTGACGAGTGCGATTTGACGCTGCGCGAGCTAGCACAAGTCGAGGAAGCGTTTGTCAAAACGCTGGTCGGCATCCACCACGCGCGGCCGACCTACCTGCCGCCAGTGGGCGCAACCCGCGACGCCGACGAGGGTTCGCGCACCGATTTGCCCGTGGCGCTGCCGTCGTCGCTGCCGACCGGGATCACGCCCGTGGCAGCGCTGGAAGAAGAGAACGACGACGCCATCGAACCCGAGCCGCAGGCGCCCACGGCGCTGGTGTCGCGTGCCCAACGCGGCCGCCGCGGCTGATGCCCCACTGCAACCGAGGAACCCGCCGTGCCGATTGACTTCGACCAGCGCCACCCGACGCAAAAGGTCAACCAACGCGCCCTCTCGGCCCGCCTGCGGGCGGTACTGCGCGCTGAAGATCGGCCCGAGGCTGAGGTCTCGATCAGCTGGGTGGGCGACGCCGAAATCCATGAACTGAATCGCGAATGGCGCGGCGTCGATCGACCGACCGACGTGCTAAGCTTCGCCTTTGACGAAGACGACGATCTGGACCTGCCCGTCGACGTGCTGGGCGAGATCGTGGTGTCGCTGGATGCGGCGGAGCGGCAGGCGGCGCTGGTGCGGCAACAGCTGGGCGCGCCCGACTACGATCTGCAGTGCGAGGCGACATTCCTGTGTATTCACGGACTATTGCACTTGCTAGGCTACGATCACCAGCAGCCCGACGAGGCCGAGGCGATGGAGGCCTTGGAGCGCAAGTACCTGGCGCCGACAAGCAAAGTCGACGTGCACGCGCTGGACCGCACGGATCACGGGTTGCCGGAATAGCCGCGAACGCTGGTGCGTTGACACCAGTTGCCGGCATCCCGCAGCATGCGTCGGCCCTAACGAGGCAAGGAGAAGCGATGCGGACGTTGTGGATGGCGAGTGTGGTGGCGATGAGCTTGGCCGCGGTGGTGGCCTGCAATCGCGAAGGTCAGGCGGTCCAGCCCGGATCCGCCGCCCAACCCGGAGCGGCTGCCCCGCAGGCACAAGCTCCGCAGGGCCAGGCCCCCCAAGCTGGAGCCCCGGCCGTGGCTGCGCCCGCAGCGGGTCAAGCTCAGCCCGAGGCGGCGCCGGCCGGCGACAAGCAATACACGGTGGTCGCGGACGCGGTGACCCTGAAGGTCGGCGCGACCGGCGAGTTCAAGCTGACCATCAAGCCCGCAGCGGGCCTGCACTTCAACGCCGAGTACCCGGCCAAGTTCGCGGTCACGGCGGCAGCGTTCGCCAAATCGACCAAGGACAAGCTGAGCACCAAGGGCGGCGAGGTCAAGATCGAGGGCGAGACCGGTGTGGTCAGCGTGCCTCTGCAAGGCTTGGCGGCCGGTTCGGGCAACCTGGAGATCGTAGGCAGCTTCTCGGTCTGCAGCAGCGAGCAGTGCTACATGCTGCGCGACGAAAAGCTGGCGATGAAGGTCACCGTCAACTGAGCCTCGGCGCGGCAGGCGTTGACACGAGGGGCCAGAAAGGGGTATTTGACAGCCGCGTCGTCGCTTCGCAAGGCCACGACGGCGCAAGTACCCCAAGTGCGGGCGTAGCTCAACGGTAGAGCGCTAGCTTCCCAAGCTGGATGTTGCGGGTTCGAATCCCGTCGCCCGCTCCGCACCCAAACACCGCGTTTGCGCTGGATTCCAGCATGTTGCCAAGGGTCTGCCAACGAGCACTGCCAAGACTCCTGGTGGCCTGGGCCGTTTTGGTCGCGGCCCTCTTGGTAGCGCCGCCGACCACCGCGCCGGCATGGGCCGCAGGCGAACCGCTGTCAGACGGCTGGAATCTGCCGCCGCCGCCGCTGCCCGCCGAAGTCCTGGAAGGCACCAACCTTGCGCGAACGCTAAAGATTCGCCGCAGCGACAGCCAACCGGTATCCGACGCGTGGCTCAAGAGCCAGCTTGATTCGTTGGAGCTGGAGGTCGACGGCAAGACCACGCCCCTGACGCGCGACGGCGGTGACTTCAAGCTGCAGTGGACGGCGCCCGCCAGCGGCACCTTGCACGCGCGGCTGCAGGCCAAGGTGGGCGGTGCGCTGCAGCAAGGCCCGGCGATCACGATTACCGTGCTGCCCAACGTGCGCCTCAAGGCCGGGGCTGGTCTAGATTTTGCCCAAGTCCTCTCGGGTTGCGCCCTGGACGAGCACTGCAAACCGGTGGACTTGAGCGGCAGCCAGCAGCTCCGCGGCGGCCAGAAATTGGCGCTATCTCGCCCGGCCGCGCAGCCCGGCGGTCTCAAAGGCTGGCCCGAGCTCCGCGTGCATGTGCGACAGGGCACCGGCTCGCCGCTGTACCCCCTGGAGCACGGCGCGCCGGCGATCGCCATTGCCTGGGCGGCCGACAAGCCCTTGGAACTCTGCTACGCGGCGCCGCGCTGCCAGCCGGTGCCCGCCGACACCCAAGAAGCAGTGCTGTTGGCGCCCGTGGGCAAGGGCCTGGTCGAGGCCGACCGCGCCACCGCCGTGCTGCTGAAGGCTGCGGTCACGGCCAACCCGATGTGGTTCTGCTACTGGCCCTTCCTGGCCGGCGCGATCGGCCTGGCGCTGTTCATCTTCATTTTGGTGGGCTTCTTGAAGCCGCACTCCTTCCCCAAGTCGGCGGTGCTATTTGTGGGCGCGCAAGAGAGCCACTTGGCGCGCGACGGCGGCCGGCCGCTGTACTCGGCGCCGGGCGGGCGGCGCGGTTTCTATCGCTCGGCCACCTGCACGTTCGACGGCAGCGGCATGACCGTGCGGCGCGGCAGTGGCGGCGTCTTGGTTTTGCACGCCCAGGGCAACGACATTCGCATCGAGGCGCGCACCGATCTGGAAGTCAAAGAGCGCAGCCGCTGGCGAGCCGTGCCCGCCGACGAAAAGGTCCTGCAGCGCGGCGCCATTCACCGCGTGGGCAAGAGCTTCTACTTCCGCATCGACTGATCTCGAATCCGTCTGAATCGGCGCGAAAATTCCCGCAACTCTTCGGGCCCGAACCGGGGTTCCCGTCTGATTCTCGCCTGTTGCAAGCTTGGTCAGGGAAACCGTACAGGCGTGAATCCGACAGGGTTCGTATGAACTGGGGCCCACACCCAATTCTCGTGGGTTGCAGAACGGGAAAATCGCGCTACCGACATGGATCGGCGGTGGCTCTCTAAGAGAAACCTTAGACAAATCCCATACTGGGGCGGTCAGTCCATCGCTATCGTCGCCTTGGGCCGCCTTGGGCAACGATCGGGCGGTGGGAGTGCTTCTGGATGCCGCTACGGATCAGTTTGCTGGTGACGGCGGCCGCGTGGCTCTGGAGCGCTGTGGCGGTGGGGCAGGAGTTCACCTCGCCCGGCCCGCTTGCTAGCGCCCACGCCAAGTACAACGAGCAGTGCGAGAAGTGCCACACCGAGGGCAAGGGCGCCAACGACGACAAATGTCTTGAGTGCCACAAAGCAGCCAAGACTTCAAAATTCCACTGGAATCAAGCACAAGAAGCCAAGAAGACCTGCGCCGGCTGCCACCGCGATCACCGTGGACGCGATTTTGCCATGGTGCGCTGGACTCCGCCTAAGACCTTTGACCACGGCGACACGGGCTTTGCGCTGCAAGGTGCGCACGCCATCGTTGCCTGCAAGAACTGTCACGCTGTGCCGCAGCACTGGATGGGGCTGAAGACCGCCTGTAGCAACTGCCACCGCGACAGCCACCAACCCAGCCTGGGCAACAAGTGCGAAGGCTGCCACAGCGACAAGAAGTTCGCCGGGGCCGACCGCTTCAGCCACGACACGGCGCGCATGAAGTTGGTGGGCAAGCACAAGAACGTCGCGTGCCAAAAATGCCACGAAGCTACCGGTATCAAGGGAAAATTCCGCGGCATCGCCTTTGCCGCCTGCGCCGACTGCCACCGCGAACCCAAGGCGGGACACGCCGGCGGCAGGGACTGCAAGGATTGCCACAGCAACGACGACTGGGCCAAGGTCAGCCGCGGCTCGGCGCTGGAATTGCACCAGCGCACGCGCTTGCCACTTCTTGGGCAACACGCAGAAATTGCTTGCGAGAAGTGCCACAAGACGTCGACCAACGCCGCCAAGGCCGGCGGCAAGCCGGGCTTTGGTCCGGTCGACGCGGCCTGCGCCGCCTGCCACAAAGATCCCCACGAGCGGCGGTTTGGCGCGGACTGCAAGAAGTGTCACGGTTTCATGGATTTTCGTATGTTGTCTGGCGCACCTTGGAACCACGACAGCACCCACTATCCGCTGGTGGGCATGCACAAAAAGGTCGCCTGCAGCAGCTGCCACTCGGGCACCGGCAGCTACGGCAAGAAGTACCTTGGCCGCGACGGCGACACGTGCCTGGACTGCCACAAGGATCCGCACGGCGGCCCGTTCAAGTCCGTGGCCAAGGGCGATCGGTGCGAGACCTGCCACAGCGTGCAGGGTTTTGCGCCCGCCGACTACGGTGTGGACCAACACGGTCAAGCGCGCTACCCGCTCGAGGGCGCCCACCGGGTCGTCGCGTGCACGCAATGCCACCGCCCGCAGCAAAAGGGCGGGGAAGTCGCGCCAGACGGAGGCAAAGTCGCCCAGTTGCGCGACCTACCGCAGGACTGCGCAGGCTGCCACAAAGATGTGCACGGCGGGCAGTTCCGCCAGGGCGACCAGGTGCGGCCGTGCGAGACGTGCCACACCAACCAAGCCTTTGTGCCGGCGCCGCGCTTCGACCACAACAAGACCCGCTTTGCCCTGGTCGGCGGCCACGCCAAGCCCACCTGCCAAGCCTGCCACCTGCGCCCAGCTCCCGGCCAACCCGTCCAATTCGCAAGCAGCAAGCAGAGTTGCCAGGGTTGCCACGCCGACCGCCATGCCGGGCAGTTTGTCGCCAGCGATCCCGTCCGCGGCTGCGACGACTGCCACCGGCCAGAGGCCACCTTCAAGATCGCCAAGTTTGACCACAACCGCACGCGCTTTGCCCTGGATGGCCGCCACATGCAGGTGGCCTGCGCCAAATGCCACCCCGATCGGCCAGCCGCCGACGGTCGCGACGTCACGTTCTACCGCATCGGCGTGACTGCGTGCGAGCAGTGCCACCGCAACCCCCACGTGCCGCGGAGGCAGCCATGACCGTACGCACCTTGGCGGGTTCGTTGGCGGCGGCCGTCGTGTGGGTTGGCCTTGCCGTAGCTGCCCCGCGGCAGACGGCCGCACCTGCGGCAAAGCCTGCAGAAACAGCCACAGATCCATGGTCTTGCGCGCCGTGTCACCAGACCGCGGGCTGGTCGCGGCTCAGCGACAACGTGGCCTTTGATCACGCCAAGACCGGCAACCCGCTGACTGGAGCCCATGCGCGCGCCCCGTGCAGCGGCTGCCACCGCCCGGCCGAGCGCAGCCAGGCCAAAGTCCCCAAGACCTGCGAGCAATGCCATCGCGACCCGCACCGCGGCGAACTCGGCGAAAACTGCGCCAACTGCCACTCGGCCACCAACTGGCTTGCCCCGCGCAGCCTACCCTCGCACGAGACCTCGCGCTTCCCGCTCACGGGCGCCCACACCGCCACCGACTGCCGCGCCTGCCACACGCGGCTGGGCGGCACGGTCTACCGGGGCACTCCCACGGTGTGCGGCGACTGCCACCAGAACCTGGCGCTGGCGGTGAAGAAGCCCGATCACCGCATGACGGGCTTTGGCCCAGGCTGCCAGACCTGCCACGGCACGTTTGCCTGGAGCCCGGCGCGCGTCAACCACGCGGTCTGGTGGCCGCTGGACGGCAAGCACGGCCAGCTGAGCTGCGACACCTGCCATGCCAGCGGCCAGTACAAGGGCAAGAGCGGCGCCTGCGTGGGCTGCCATGGCGCGCTGGCCGCGACGGCGCATCCCGATCACAAGCAAATGAACTTTTCGACCACATGCGACAACTGTCATACAGCGCTGGGCTGGCATGTGCTCAAGGCCACCTGGCACGACAGCTACTACCGCATCAGCTCAGGGGGGCACGCGGGCCTGGGTTGTGCCGCCTGCCACGGCGGGGGCTATGACCGCAACACGTTGATCTGCACGAGCTGCCACGAGCACAACCAAGCGGCGATGGCAAAGGAGCACGGCGGGATTGGCAACTACTCTTGGAATTCGGGGGCATGCTATGACTGTCACGGCAAGCACCATTAGCTGGCGCCGACTAGCGGCGGCGCTGGGGATCGCGGCTCTGCTCGCTCTGGCGGGCGGCTGCCAGTCGGCCAGTTCGCAAAGCACGACCACGGCGACCGTCGCGGGGCAGACCTGCTACGGCTGCCATCTGCACGAGTACCAGAATTCGGCCAAACCACCACACAAGGTGCTGGAATTCGGGCTCAAGTGCGGAACGTGCCACAGCAACAAAGCTTGGCAGCCAGCCACTGGCTTTGATCACCAAGAAATTTGGCCGCTGACGGGCAAGCACGTGGGGCCAACCTGCGCGCAATGCCACGGCGACTTTTCGGTCACGCTCGATTCAGCTTGCGTAAACTGCCACTTGAAGGACTACCAGAACGCCCAGCAGCCCAACCATGTGCAGCAGAACACCCCCAAAACCTGCCAGAACTGCCACAACACGCAGGCCTGGAAGCCCGCCGTGGGTATCGATCACGACCTTTTTTATCCGCTGACCGGCAAGCACAAAGGCTTGGCATGCGACGCCTGCCACAAGACGGCGGGCGACCAGCCCCCCAAGGTGTGCAGCGGCTGCCATCAGGGCAACTACGACGCGACGAGCAAGCCTACTCACAAAAATGTAGGATTTTCAACAGATTGCAGCAAGTGTCACAACACCCTGGGCTGGCAGCCGGCGCCGGGCTTCAACCACGACCTGGCCTATCCGCTGACGGGCAAGCACCTGGCGACGGCGTGCGAGAACTGCCACTCGGATCCGTGGATGAAGCCGGCCAAGGTATGCAGCGCGTGCCACCTGAAGAACTACCAGGCCACCACCAGCCCGAACCATGCCGCCGTAGGGATCCCGCAGACTTGCGAGACCTGCCACAGCACGAGCGCTTGGCAACCGGCGACCAACGTCGATCACGACAAGTTCTTCCCGTTGACCGGCAAGCACAAGACCGCGGCTTGCGGAGGTTGCCATCAGACCCCGGGCGACAAACCCACCAAGATATGCAGCGGTTGCCACCTACCGGCGTACCAAGGCACCACCAACCCGAACCACAGCAAAGTCGGCTTCCCGACCAGTTGCGACACGTGCCACACCACGGCAGGCTGGAAGCCAGCTAGCGGATTTGACCACAACAACTACTTCCCGCTGACGGACAAGCACGCCACCGCGCCGTGCGAGTCGTGCCACACCACCCCCGGCGTCAAACCGCCCAAGGTGTGCAGCGGCTGCCACCAGCCCGACTACAACGCCACCACCAACCCCAATCACAAATCGCTAGGGTTGCCAACTACTTGCCAGACGTGTCACTCGACCGTGGCGTGGAGCCCGGCGGGCTATCCGGCGCACAAATTTCCGATCACCAGTGGCAAGCACGCCCTGGCCTGCAACAAGTGCCACACGAACCCGGCTAATTTCGCCGCCTATTCGTGCATCAGCGGCGGCTGCCACACGGCGAGCAAGACCAACAGCAAGCACGCCGGCGAAGTGAGCGGCTACGTCTACTCCAGTACGGCTTGCGTCAGTTGCCACCCCTACGGCTACGCGGATTGACGATGGCGAACTTGCGCAGCTTGGTGCTTCTGATTGCGGCCGGTGCAGGCCTGGCGCGCGCGGCGGCCGCGGCCGAAGTGGTGGGCGTGGCGGCGGCTGGCCGCGAAGTGTTCGTGCGCTTGGAGCCCGGCGAGCAGCTGAGCAAAGGGGCGCAACTGGCGCTGGTGCCCAAGGGTCGGCCGCTGCAGGTCGTGGAAGTGGTGGGCCAGCACGCCCGGCTCCAGTCCGACCTGGCCTCGGGTGCCAAGCTGCATCAGAAGGTCTCCGTTCCCCGCAGCGGTCCGCAAATGGAGGCGCCGCCGCGAGAGCCATGGAAGGTGGCACCGGCCAAGGATGCCCAGGAAGCGGCGCGCGAGCGGGCCCTGGCCGAGCAGTGGGAAGCCTGGTCGCGCAAGCAGACGCCGTGGATCGACGACCCGCGCCCGCGCGGCCAGGATCCCGATCGGCGGCTGGACGGCCAAGTGACGGTGGTGGCGGCGGGCGTGCGCGGCGGCCAAGGCGAGCAATGGGCCCTGCTCCGCATCGGCAACAACGTGCAGTGGCAGGGCATTGGCGGCTCTCCGCTGTCGTGGCGCCACGACGCGGCGATCTGGGTGGAGCAGTGGCTGGCCCAGCCCGGTGCGAGCGAGCGCCGGGCAATGCAGGTGCGGCAGGCCCAATTGTCCGTGGACCCCAACGCAGTTCGGGCCTGGGGCGCGGCGCTGGGCCGGGTGTGGGTGCCCGAGGGCGCGGGCTCGGCCACCGTGGATGGAGCGACACTGCTGGTGCGGCCGCTGCCGCAGCTGGAAATCACTGGGTTTGGCGGGCTGTTGCCGTCGATCGTCAGCACCGGCTTCCGCCAGGATGCGTGGCGGGTGGGCGGCGCGGCACGACTGCGCGGCACCGTGGCCGGCTGGCAGAGCGTGGTGGGCGCCGACTGGTCGACCGGCAAGGTGGCCGGCGGCTGGGATCGCCAGCTGGGGGCGCTGCTATGGCGGGCCGAACACCCGCGCTTGGGTCTGCTGCAAGGGGACTTTGGCTGGGCAGCGGGCCAAGCGGACCTGAGCGGCACGGCGTGGGCCGATCAAGGGCCGGCCAAGGCCGGGTGGCGCCCCGTGCGCGCTGTGGTCGACTACGCCCCAACTTGGTTGGGCGACTGGCGCCCGCGCCTGCGCTACACCTTCTTGCGCAGCGAACTCACGCGCGAATTGGCCTGGGTGCTGCCCAACCAGGGCTGGAGCACCGCGACCAGCCACTCGCTGTCGGCCTGGCTGGATCTGCCCAGTTGGCGCGGTTGGCAGACCTCGACCGCTCTCTGGAGCAGCTTGACCGCGTCGGAGGATCCCTGGGAAAGCTGGCGGTTTGGCGGCACGCTGCAAGCGCTGCGACCGAACTGGCCGGGGCCGAACTGGAACGGTCAGCTCGTCGCGGTGGTGCAGACGGGGCCGTACTTGTCGGGCGGCTCGCTGTCGGCCGGCGCGGATTGGTCGCCGGGGCCGCGTTGGCGCTGGCACGCGCGGCTGCGCTGGTCGCATGACCGGGTCGAGACGAGCAGCAGCAGCGCCGAAGCGCTGGATGTGCGCGCCGGTATGGACTGGGGCCGCCATCCGTGGATCATCGGCATGTCCGTCGGTGGACGGCAGACGCTGTGGACCGACGTGCCGGCAAAGAGCAATTGGCTCGACGCCACCGCCACCCTGACGTACCGACTCTAACTCCAGAGGCTTGCCATGGCCCCGCCGCGGCGTTTGCGCCAGACCACCATCGATTTGCTGCTGTTGGCGCTGGTGGCGCTGGTGATCGGCATGGTCTACCAATACGCCCGCGACTTCTACGAGATCGTCGGCGATGCCCAGCTGGACCACCCGTGGTACGACCGGTGGCGATCGGCTGGACCCGTCGGCCGCGGGCTCGGCACGCTCGCGGTCGCGATGTTCTTGGCCAACCTGGCCTACGGACTGCGTCGGCGCCTGCGGTCGTGGCACAAATGGGGCCACCTGCGCCACTGGATGAGTGCGCACGTGTTCTTTGGCCTGCTGGGCGGCGGCCTGTTGCTGCTCCACGCCAACTTCCACATGACCAGCGAGGCGGCGCGCTGGTCGGCGCTGGCGGTGATTGCTCTGTTGGCCACGGGCGTGATCGGCCGCTACATCTACGCCCTGGTG
Organism: Myxococcales bacterium; assembly: GCA_037441385.1. Taxonomy (GTDB): domain Bacteria; phylum Myxococcota_A; class UBA9042; order UBA9042; family UBA9042; genus SXRM01. The sequence continues at coordinate 11,719 of JBBISH010000087.1, read as the reverse complement.
CCGCACACGGCCTTTGGCCAAGAGGATCCGGACGGGCTGCGGGGCCGCGGCTCGGCGTTGTTGGTCGAGCTGCGCGAACTGTGGCCCGAAGGCCGCGACGCGTTGGAGAGCTTGGCCGCCCGCACCCGCATCGAAAGCAGGGCCAGCGCCCGCCGCGGCTTCGTGCATCTGCTGTTGGGCCCGGCGCGGCGCCTGCTGGGACCGCTGTGGGTGGCGCGCTGGCTGCAGCGCGAGGCGGCCGATTTGCATGGGGAGCAGCGCCAAGCGGTGCGGCGGCTGGCGATCGAATTGCTGCGCACCGGCCAGGAATTGGCGCTGGCGGCGGCGGCCTCGGCCCTGCTGCGGCGTTGGCGTTTGATCCACCTGCTGGCCGCGCTGGTGATGGTGGCGACGGCCTTCTTGCATATTCGCAGTGCCTTTGCCCACGGCTACCCCTGGGACTTGCCGGGGCCGACTTGGGCATGGGGTGTGGGATTTTTGCTGGCCCTGGTGGGGTTTGGTGGCTGGGAGGGGCGCTGGCGGCGCTTGTACCGGCGCGGCAAGGCCGCCGCCAAGATCAAGAACGTAGGTCCGCCGCCCGAGCCGCCGCCGACGCTGCACCCCTGGGTGGATCCCAACAAGTGCATGGCCAGCGCGGCTTGCGTGGCGTCGTGTCCCGAGGGCGACATCCTGGCGCTGGTCGAGGGTCGCGGCCAACTCGCCGAGCCCAGCCACTGCATCGGCCACGGCGCCTGCGCCGCCAACTGCCCGGTAGGCGCCATTTCGCTCGTGTTCGGCACGCTCAAGCGCGGCGTGGATATCCCCGACGTGGCGCCCAATTACGAGGCGTCGACCCCCGGCATCTTCTTGGCGGGCGAGCTTACGGGCATGGGCCTGGTGCGCAACGCCGTGGAACAGGCGACCCAGGCCGTGGGCTTCATCCACCGCGACCACGAGCGCGAGCGCGGTTCGCTACCGGCGGGGATGCTGGATTTGCTGATCGTCGGCGCCGGGCCGGCCGGACTGGCGGCCTCGCTGGCGGCGCAGGAACTGGGGCTCAACTACCTGACGGTCGAGCAGGAACCGGACATCGGCGGTGCGGTGCGCCACTACCCCCGGCGCAAGCTGGTGATGACGGCGCCCATGCACATGCCGCTGCACGGAAACGCCCGCTTCTTCAACGTGTTCAAAGAGGAGCTGGTCGAATTCTTCGCGCAGCTGAAGGCCACACACAAGCCCAACATCCAGTTTGGCGTGGCGGTCGAGTCCCTAGAGGCCGATGCCAGCGGTAGCGGCTTTGTGGTCACGGCCAAGGGCCAGCAGTGGCGGGCGCGGCGGGTGCTGTTGTGCCTGGGCCGGCGCGGCACGCCGATGCGCGCGGGGGTGCCGGGCGAAGAGCTGCCCCACGTCAGCTACAACCTGCAAGATCCGGATCAGATGCGCGATCGCCACGTGTGCGTCGTGGGCGGCGGCGACTCGGCGCTGGAGGCCGCCCTGGCCTGCGCCGCAGCTGGGGCCAAGGCAGTGCACGTGATTCACCGCCGCGACGTGTTCGATCGCGCCAAGGCGCGCAACCGCGAGTTGCTCGAAGCCCAGGTGGCCGACGGACGCATCACGCTGCACCTGAACACGGGCCTGAGCGAGATCCAAGCGAGCCGGGTCAAGCTGAAGGATGGCGCCGAGTTCCAGGCCGACGATGTTCTCGTTTCGATCGGCGGCACGCTGCCGACCGGGCTGCTCAAGGCGGCGGGCATCCAGACGCGCACCCACTTTGGTCGACCGATTGCCGCGTGATCACGGCCCTTCGGTGGCCGGCGTCGCCAGGTTGTACCAGTCGAGCCGCCGCGTTAGGACCATCACCGCGGCCAAGGCGGCAAACAGCAGGCCCGCGCCCAGCAGCAGGGCGTTGTCCTCGGACTGCAGCAACGCGTACAGCGTACCGTACAGCAGGCCCAGCAGGCCGGCAAAGCCAAGGCCGCGCAGCCAGTGCTGCAGCACGTGAGCCACGTAAAAGCCGATGAGTCCTACGCAAGCGGCCCCGGCGATGGCGTAGGCCACGGCGAATTCCAAGTGTTCGGACAGAGCCACCAGCAGCAGGTAGAACATCGCCAGCGCCGCGCCCACCAAGCCATACTGCATGGGGTGCACGCGCAGGCGCCGCAGCACTTCGAACAAGAAGAAGCCGGCAAAGGTCAGGACCACGAACAAGATCGCGTACTTCATCGCCCGGTCGGTCTGCAGGTACTGGTCGACCGGCTGGATGAAGCGCACGCCGAATTCCTGCTCGTCGTCGCTGGCGTCCTTGGTCACGCGGCCCCCGCCGGCGTTGAGCCAAGTGCTGTGCCAGTCTGCGGAAAAGCCCGTGTCGCGCACCTCGCGGTGGCTGGGCAACGCCCGGCCAAAGAACGACGGGTGCGGCCAGTTGGCCTGGACCTGCACGCGGGTGTCCTTGCCTACCGGGCTGAACGAGAGCGCCTCGGTGCCAAAGAGTTCCAGTTCCAAGGTAAATGCCGCGCTGCCGCTGGTCCCCAGCTTGGCCAGTGCGATCGGCGCGTGGATGCCCTGCCCCAGTTTGGACACGCCGGTTTCGGGCAGGAATTCGACCTCGGTGCTCTGCCAGCGCAGCCGCGGCGTGTTGCGGATACCGCGCACGTCGGCCACCCCCACCGCCAGGCGGACTTCGCCAATGGTGACGCTGGGATCGCGTGCCAAGTCAGCGATCTCCAAGTCGAACGTGCCGCTGATCTTGGTCTGCGAGGTAAAAGTGAGCGCTTGGTACAGGCCGCGGTACAACGTGTCGGTCCTGACCGCGCCCGCGACCTGCAAAGTGGCCGGCTGCAAAATGCGTTCGTGGTCCTCGAACAACTCTTTGCTGCGCACCACCGTGTTGGCTTTGCCGTCTTGCTGCACCACCACCTCTTCGGTGACGACTTTGCGCTCGCGGTAGGGCACCACCAGCAACGGGCCGCGCAGTCGCTGCGCGCCGCTGGCACTCTCGGCGATCTCTTGGACCACCGACCGGCTCTGCGCCTGGCGCTCGCGGACTAGCCCGTCGATCATCTGCAGCGGGATCAGCAGCGCGAGCATCATGGCGGCAATGACCAGCAGGCGCGTCAGCAGGCCACTCGACTTGGGCTTGGCCGACCGCGGCGGCAGCGGCGGTGGCGGTGGCGGCAACGGGGAATCGGCAAGGAGCTTATTGTAGATTTCTTGCGACATGGCGGACTCCAGAACAGGTTGGAGTCCCAGTTTTGCGGGGCCGGGTGAAGGCACGATGAGCCGACGGTGAAGTCAGGGTGAAGTGCGTTTTTTGGCTTGAACTCAGGCTTTGGGCTGGCGCGGCAACCGCAGCGTCGCCACCGCGCCCCCGTCTGGCCGGTTGGTCAGCGCGGCGGTTCCGCCATGCAATTGAGCCACTTCGCGCACAAAGGGTAGCCCCAGGCCCGTGCTTTTCTTGCCCGTGGCCGGGCGCTCGAGCGAGTAGAACCGCTCGAAAACCCGCGCCTGGGCATACTCGGGCACACCGGCCCCGCGGTCCGCGACCTGCACCTGCACTTGCGCGTCGTCGGCCTGCACGTTCAGCTCGATCGTGCCGCCGGGCGGGCTGAAGTCGATGGCGTTGTCCAGCAGATTGGCGATCGCCTGCGCCAGCAGGAACCGGTCGCCGTGCAAGGTACAGGGCCCGTGAACTTGAGTCTGCACGGCGAGTTGCCGGGTGTGCAGCTGCGCCTCGCGGGTGGCGAGCACCTCGGCACACAGCGAGGCCAGGTCGATCGCCACCGGCTGTTGCAGGCCCTGGCGCGACTCGACCTGGGCCAGCCCCAGCATCCGGTCGACCAAGTGGCGCAGCCGGTCAGCCTGCTCGGCGATCGCATCCGAAAAACGCTGGCGATCGGCGGCAGGCAGTTCGCCTTGCAGCAACTCGGCCGACGCTCCGATCGCGGTCAGCGGGCTTTTCATCTCGTGCGTCAGGGTGTGCACGTAGCGCTCGACGTACTGTTTTCCCTCCAGTTTTTCGCGCATCCCGGCCAGCGCCCGGCTCAGGGTCGCCAGCTCGCTGCTGCCCAGGTCGGGTGGCTCGGCCTTCTCGCCCCGGGTCACCCGCTCGGCGTAATGGAGCAGCTGCCGCAGCGAACCGGTGATCCACAGCGCCACCGCCGCGCCGATCAGCAGCGACAGACCCAGCAACCACAGGCCAGCCCGAAAGATTTTGCGACGCCCATTCTCGATGAACGGCGCCACCGCCAGGTTGGGCTTGGCCACGGTCAGCACGCCGATGATGGACTCGCCGCTCTTGATCGGCGCCGCCACGTGCATCACCGTCGAGTCGGCGTTGCTGGGGTCGCTCTGGGTGCTCCGCGCGCCGTAGCGCCCGCGCAAGGTCAGGTACACGTCGTTCCAGCGCGAAAAGTCCTGACCCACCGCTTGCCCGGCCGAGTCGAACTGCACGATGCCGCGCGCGTCGGTGACATACACCCGCGTGTTGACCTTGCTCTTGGAGAAATTCCAAACCCGCGCCCGCAGCGGCTGTTGTTCAAGCCCCTGCAAAGCCTGAGCAAACGCACCCTGGCCGATCCGGCCCGCCTGCAGATCCGGCGCCGCCAGCCGCGCCAGCACCTGCGCCGTGTCGACCAGCGTGTCTTCCATGGCCTGACGCACGCCGGGCTTGATCTCGTCCATGAAGATGTTGAGGACGAACCACGCCGCCATCCCCACGATCAGGAAGTAACCCAGCAGGATTCTTAGGCTGATCTTCACGGCGCCAGCTGCAGGCTGTAGCCCAAGCCGCGGTGGGTGGCGATGGGATCGCGCTGCGGGTCGATCTGGTGCAGCTTGGCGCGCAGGGTCTTGATGTGGGTGTCGACCGTGCGATCAAAGGCTTCGGCGTCGCCCCACACCCGGTCCATCAGCTGGTCCCGCGAAAAGATCCGCCCCGGCTGACCCAGCAGCACCTGCAGCAGCCCCAGCTCATAGCGGGTCAGCGAAAGCAACTGACCGCAGTAGCGAATCCGCCCCGCATCCACGTGGAACAGCGCCGTCTTGGCGGTGGTGCCGCGGCTCCGCTTCAGGATGGTCTTGACCCGCGCACACACTTCGCGCGGACTGAACGGTTTGGCCACGTAGTCGTCGGCGCCGATCTCCAGACCCACCACCCGATCGATCTCGCTGGAGCGCGCCGTCAGGAACATCAGCGGAATCTCAGACGTTTTGCGGATCTCTTTGCAGAGCTCGAAGCCGCTGCCGTCGGGCAGCCCCACGTCCAGGATCGCTAGGTCAAAGTCGCGCTCGGCCAGCGCCGCTAGGCCCGTCTGCCCCAGCGAGCGCCACACCACCTCAAAACCTTCGGCCTGCAGGGCGTACACCAGCGTGTCGGCGATCGCCGCTTCGTCTTCGATGAGCAGGATCGCTGGTTTCATGTGCACCCCACCTGATTCACGCCTGTACGGCTCCAGTGACCCGTTCCGCAACTGGCGAGAATCAGGCGGGGACCCCGGTTCGAGCCCGAAGAATTGCCGAATTTTGCGATCCGATTCGGACGGACCTCGTATCCTATGGAGTGGCGCGGCCTACTCGATGCCTTCGGCCGACAGATCGCACTCGATCGCCAGCACGAACACCGAGCGGTTGACGGCGTTGGCCGTGGTGGGCGTAAAGCCGCGATCCGGCCGCCCCATCGCATCCAGCTGCGTCTTGATCATCGCGCCGAATTCGGGCGTATCGAAGAACTGCTTGGTGTTATCCAGCGCCACCTTGTAGGCCTTGCCATCCAAGTGGTCGCCACGACTGGCAAACTCGGGCCGCAGGCGCGACAGCAGCGACTCCAGGCTGGCCGCGCGCTTCAGGGCCAGCTTCTGGTTGCCCACGCTCATGGTCTCTTTGCCGCCCGCCGAGTCGTTGCCCGAGCGACTGGCCGTGCCGAGCAAGATGAAGTACTTGGCGTTCTTCCACTTTTGCGCAAAGCCGCGGAACTCGTCTTCGATGACCTTGCTGTACTTTTGGCAGCGGCCCTGGGCGCCCGCGGGGTTGCAGGGGTCGGTGGCGCGAGTGGCGCACTCAAAGGCGTGGTCGGCCGGGCACTTGGCCGGTTCGGCGTAGAACGAGTCAAAGCCTTTGCAGTCGCTGCCTTCGGCGTTGAACACGTTGCAGCCGAACAGCGCGAAGTAGGTGCCGTAGCCCGGATCGCCCTTGCTAGCAAAGATGGTCTTGAATTGCTCCAACTCCAAGCCCACCACCGGGTTCTTGGCCTCGAAGCCGCAGGCGCCCTCGCAGTCCTTGACGATGCGCACCAGCATCTTGCGGAAGGCCGGATCGCGGCACTTGCCGGCCGGCTGACAGTCGACCGGGCAGGTTTTGGCCGTCTCGCCCGCGTCGCACTTGCCGTTGCCGCAGGTGTTGCAGTCCTTGGGGCAGCTTGCGGCCGTCTCGGTGGGCGGTTCGCACTTGCCGTTGCCGCACACCGCGCAGTCCTTGGGGCAACTGGCCGCGGTCTCGGTCGGGGCGTCGCAGCGGCCGTCGCCGCACACGGTCTTGCAGTCAGCCGGGCAGGTGGCCACCGTTTCTTTGGCCGGGTCGCAGTAACCATCGCCGCAGGCTGAGGGGCAGTCCGTTGCGCACACCAAGAACGTCTCGCCGCCGTCGCGATCGCAGACGCCGTCGCCGCAAACGGCCCCCGGCCGGAGCAACAAAAACAGCGCAGTCAGCACGCCGCCCAGCAAAAGCACGAGCAGAATCGCCTGAATGCGGCTCTTCGCGTTGGAGTTGCTGCCGGCCGGAGTGGTCATCGAGCGCCTACTCCCCGGCGTAGACCATGGGGATGCTGGCGACCTTGCCGCCGCACGAGTACTTCATGGCGTTGTACTGGGCCTGGGCCTCGGCCGCCTCGCCCTTGCCCTTGCCCGCCAGCATGTCCATCCACTGCGGGTCGCAGTCGCTGTCGTCGCCGCCGCCAAAGCGGTGCGGGCCGGCAGTCTGGTTGACGGGGCGGGTCAGCAGGTCCTTGCCCACCGGGAAGCCTTCGTTGCTCTGGACCAAGGCGTTGAAGCCCCACTTGCTGCTGAATTCGCCCAGATCGGCCTTCTTGACCACGGCGATGAGCGACTTGCCCGAGGCGCGCGTCGACTTGGGCACGATCACGCCGGCCCTCATGCTGCCCGCCTTGGCCTTGACTTCGGCCGCCAGGCGCGTGCGGGGCTGGGGCGAGATCAGCACGACCTTGTCCCAGGCTTCGTCGTCGGCAAACGTACCCTTGCCCAGTCCGGGCAACGGCGACGTGTGGCCCGAGCCCTTCTGGTGGTCGGTGTCGATGTAGACCTGGACGAACTGCAGCGAGAAGCCGTTGCCGCCGCCATCGGGCCAATCGCGCGAATTCCACGGGTCGTCGATCGAAGCGCCCATGGTCACCTTGAACTCGACTTCGTCGCCCTTGTCGGTCACTTCCAGCTTGCGCAGGTCAAAGGCGTGGGTCTTGTACTCGGGGTTGGTCGGGTATTTGTAGCTGCCGGGGCCGTTGTCGTCGCCACCCGGATCGCTCAGTGAGATCGACGACTCGGCGGCCAATGCCACGAGCGGCACCGCGAGCGCGGCGACGGCCAGGGCGCGGCCCAGCCAAGAAGTCCAGGGTTGGCGAACGGAAGAGACGGCAGACGTAGGCTTCATCAACGGTTCCTCGTGCTGGGTGGCGTACAGTGTGGCGTACAGGGTGGCGTGCGCCCAGACCCGTAGGGTGATCCAAGCGTGGCGCCCGGGTCAACGGCCGCCACCGCGTGCAACGCGGCAGGCTGCCAATGCTTCACTGCTAGTTTGCCGGCAATGGCCGCCCCAAGCGCGGCCCGGCCTCTACAACCCTGCGTCGCGCAAGAGCTTGGCCGCGTTCTGCTGCGCCTCGGTCACGCTGGCTGTGCCCACCACTTCCAGCTTGACGTACAGATCGCCGCGCTCGCCGGTTTTGCCAAGAATTGGCCCGCCTTGCCGCTTGATCCGCACCACCGCGGCGGTCGAAGTGCCCGCAGCGACCTTGATCGACTTTTTGCCGCCCAGGGTCTCGACTTCGACCGAGCCCCCCAGGATCAGCGTACTGGGCCGCACCTGCGCCACCGTGTGCAGGTCGTCGCCCTTGCGCTCGAAACGGGAGTCGGACTCAACGGTCACGAGCAGGTTCAAATCCCCAGCGCCCATCGGGGTTTTGTGGCCCTCGCCGCGGACGCGCAGCTTCTTGCCGGTCGAGATGCCGGCCGGAATCCGCACCGTCAACTGGCGCTCCTCGCCGTCGATGTTCAGGCGCAGCTGGCGCTCGGCGCCGTTCATCGCCTCGGCAAAGCTCACCACGATGGGCACTTCGGCGTCTTTGCCGCGACCGGCTGGGCTGGCTCCTCCGGCGGGACCGCTGGGCTGCGGGGTCGGACGGCCGCGCACTCCGCTGGCGGTCGCGGTACCGAACAAGTCGTCGAAGATCGAGCCCACTCCGCCGCTGCCGGACTTGCGACCGCGGAAATTGCCCCAACCCGACGACTTCAGGCCAAATTGCGCAAGTAGATCGTCAAAGTTGACGTCGCGGAAGATGTCGTCGGTCGAGTAATTCTGCGAAAACGCTTCGGCCGAGCCAAACGAGTCGTACTTCTTGCGCTTGTCGGCGTCGGACAAGACCGCATACGCTTCAGAGACTTGCTTGAACTTTTCTTCGGCGGCCTTGTCGCCGGGGTTCTTGTCGGGGTGCCACTGCATGGCCAGCTTGCGATAGGCCTTCTTGATCGCCTCGGGGCTGGCGTCGCGGGTCACGCCCAGCAGGGTGTAATAGTCGGTTTTCATGGACAACCTGCTAGATGGGCTGCGCTGGTGGAGTGGCGTGGACGGCCACGTCCCGGTTACGCCCGCGCCCCGGTCCCGTACGGGAGCAGTACGGGCCGAGGCGCGTGGATGGCACTAGTGGTGGGCTAAGCGTCGAATTCGGCGTCGATCACGTCGTCCTTGCCGCCGCCCTTGCCCTGAGCCGCGCCGGCCGCTTCCGCCTCCGGGGCCGCGCCAGGCTGGGCGCCACTGGCCGCGTACATGGCTTCGCTCAGCTTGAAGGCCGCCTGCTTCAGCGCCTCTTGGGTGGTCTTGATGCGCTCGACGTCGCCCGAAGCCACCGCCTCCTTGGCGTTGCCGATGGCCTTTTCCAGCGACTCCTTGTCGGTGCCCGAGATCTTGTCGCCATTGTCTTTCAGCATCTTTTCCAGCTGGTAGATGGTCGACTCGGCCTGGTTCTTGGTCTCGACCTCTTCGCGGCGCTTCTTGTCTTCGGCGGCGTGGGCCTCCGCCTCTTTGACCAGCTTGTCGACCTCGTCCTTGCTGAGGCCCGAGCCACCTTGTACCGTAATCTTGTTCTCTTTGCCGGTCGCCTTGTCCTTGGCGGTCACGTGCAGGATGCCGTTGGCGTCGATGTCGAAGGTGACCTCGATCTGCGGCACGCCGCGCGGCGCCGGCGGGATGCCTTCCAAGTTGAACTGGCCCAGCAGCTTGTTGTCGCGGGCCAATTCGCGCTCACCCTGGTAGACCTTGACGGTCACCGCGGTCTGCATGTCGTCGGCCGTCGAGAACACTTCGGTCTTCTTGGTGGGGATGGTCGTGTTGCGCTTGATGAGGGCGGTCATGATGCCGCCCAGGGTCTCGACGCCCAGGCTCAGCGGCGTCACGTCCAGCAGCAGCATGTCCTTGACATCGCCCGCCAAGACGCCGGCCTGCACGGCTGCGCCCAAGGCCACGACTTCGTCCGGGTTGACGCTGCGGTTCGGCTCCTTGCCAAAGAAGCTCTTGACCATCTCTTGGATTTTGGGGATACGCGTCGAGCCGCCGACCAAGATGACCTCGTCGACCTGGTTGGGCTTCATGCCGGCGTCGGCCAGCGCCTTCTTGCACGGCTCCAGGACCCGGTTGAACAGCGCTTCGCACAGCGACTCGAGCTTGGCGCGGGTGATCTTGACCTGCAGGTGCTTGGGCCCCGTGGCGTCCATCGTGATGAACGGCAGGTTGACCTCGGTCTCCATCGCCTGGCTGAGCTCGATCTTGGCCTTCTCGGCGGCTTCTTTCAGGCGCTGCTTGGCCATGACGTCGTTGCCCAGATCGATGCCCTGATCGCGCTTGAACTCGGCGATCAGGAAATCGATCAGCACGTTGTCCACGTCGTCGCCGCCCAGGTGGGTGTCGCCGTTGGTGGCCTTGACCTCGACCACGTGGTCGCTGATTTCGAGCACCGAGATGTCGAACGTGCCGCCGCCCAGGTCAAAAACTGCCACGATCTCGTCGCTTTTCTTGTCCAGGCCGTAGGCCAGCGCCGCCGCGGTGGGCTCGTTGACGATGCGCTTGACTTCCAGACCGGCGATGCGGCCCGCGTCCTTGGTGGCGCTGCGCTGGCTGTCGTTGAAGTAGGCGGGCACGGTGATGACCGCTTCGGTCACGGTCTCGCCCAGGTACGCCTCGGCGGCGGCCTTCAGCTTGGCCAGCACCTTGGCCGAGACTTCGGGCGGGCTCATCTTGCGGCCGTTGATGACCACCGACGCATCGCCGTTGTCGGCCGGATCGACCTTGTACGGCAGGCGGCGAATCTCTTCGGCCACTTCGTTGTACTTGCGGCCGATCAAGCGCTTGGCCGAGTACACGGTGTTCTTGCCGTTGACCACCGCCTGGCGTTGCGCGATTTGGCCGACCAGGATCTCTCCCTTGTCGTTCCAAGCCACCACCGAGGGCGTAGTGCGACCACCCTCTTGGTTGGCGATGACCTTGGGCTGGCCGCCCTCCATGATGGCGACGACCGAGTTGGTGGTACCGAGGTCGATGCCGATGATCTTGCCCATGGGTTCCTTCTCCAATTAGCGCCGCGCACTGCAGGGCGGGCGGTGATCCGTTGCCTCTCCGGGACGGTCGCCGACCCGGATGGGGTGGGCGGCTGCCGGGAATCGTCCCAGATTGCGACGGAAGTGCTTGATATGTAACAGCAATGCCTCTGGCCTGCCGTCGATCTCAAGGTAGGTCGGCCGGCTTGCGTGTCAAGTGGCCGGAGCGGAACGATGGCCCACACTCTGCATTATTATGATATTGCTAGGTAAATTCGATCATCGCGCTCGCCGCGGGCCCACACGAAGCGGTGACCGCGCCGCCTTGTCGACACCGCCCGGTGCGTGTTACGTTGCTGGCTTGACCGAGGCTGCAAGCTGCCCAGTCTTGTGGCCCAACCCCCGATTTGCGGTTCTGATTTGGTGGAGTCTGCCGTGGCGACAGTGACGTATATCAGCGACGAAGGCGTAGAGACTTCGTATCCGGTCGGCGAGAGCGAACCCGAGATCCACATCGGCCGTCACAAGTCGTGCAACATCCGCACCAGCAACCAAAGCGTGTCGCGCTACCACGCGCGGGTGTTCTTTGATGGCCAGGGCTACTACCTGCAGGACAACGAGTCGGTCAACGGTACGTTTTACGAAAACGAGCGCTTGAAGCCCGGCGAGCCGGTGCCGATCGAAGATGGCCACTACCTGATGTGTGGCAACTTCGAGATGCGCTTCGATTTTGACGACGACGACTACAACCGCGGCCAAGGCGGCGAGCCGATCTACGAGGACGCGCCGGCAGACGACGAAAGCACGCGTTTTGCCTCGGCTCCCTCGGACCACGACGACTACTACCCGCCGCCGCCACCCCCGCCGGCCTACGCACCACCGCCCCCGCCGCCCGCGTATGCGCCGCCCCCCGCCGCCGCCGGCCTACGCCG
>JBBISH010000086.1:0-28778 GCA_037441385.1 Myxococcales bacterium | reverse complement strand
ACTGCGACGACGGCAACCCCTGCACGGTCGACACTTGTGACGCGGTCACGGGCTGCAAGAACACCAACGCCAGCGACGGCACCGCCTGCGGCTCGCCCAGCTGCGGCAACGACGGCTTCCACGCCGCGCCGGTGTGCGGCAGCGGCAAGTGCGGTGCGGCCCCGGCGGCGCAGAGCTGCGACGACCTGAACCCCTGCACCGACGACCTGTGCAACTCGACCACCGGTTGCCTGCACAAGGCCAACACCGCCCTGTGCAACGACAACAGCGCCTGCACCAGCAGCGACATCTGCAGCGGCACCAAGTGCGGTGGCACCGCAGTCGTCTGCGACGACAAGAACCCCTGCACCGACGACACCTGCGACCCGGCCAAGGGCTGCGTGTTCACCAACAACAGCGACCCCTGCGACGACGGCAACGCCTGCACCGCGGGCGACGTGTGCAGCGGCGGCGCCTGCAAGGGCCCGACCCCGACCAACTGTGACGACAAGAACGTGTGCACTACCGATTCGTGCGACAGCAAGACCGGTTGCGCCCACGCCAACAACACCGTCGCCTGCGACGATGGCAACGCCTGCACGACCGGCGACGTGTGCGCGAGCGGCACCTGCAAGTCGGGCGGCCCCACGGTGTGCAACGACAACAACCCCTGCACCAACGACAGCTGCGACCAGGTCAAGGGCTGCATCAACACGCCGAACACGGCCCCCTGCACCGACGGCAACGCCTGCACCACTCAGGACACCTGCGCCAATGGCGCGTGCGTGGGCGGCCCGGCGCCGGTGTGCGACGACAGCAACTCGTGCACCGCCGATAGCTGTGACAAGACCATCGGTTGCGTCTACGCCACCAAGGCCAATGGCTCGGCCTGCGGCGCGGGCACGTGCAACGGCCTGAACTACACGGGCGCGGGCTCGTGCACCAACGGCTCGTGCGTCCTGCCGGCGCCCACGGCGTGCAACGACAACAACGCCTGCACCACCGACAGCTGCGACGCCGCCAAGGGCTGCGTCAACGCCACCGTCGCCTACGGCACGGCCTGCACCCCGGCCGACACCACCGCCGCCTACGGCTACTGCCACAACACCTACTGCACCGGCGTGTCGAGCAAGGCCTACATCATCAACGCCCAAAACGGCCCGAACAACCTGATGACCGGCATCGATCGCGTCAGCAACACCCAGGTGTTCGGTTCGGGCACCACGATTTGGGCCGGCACGCCGATTGGCATCATGCACACCATCACCGACCCGCCGGTCAACATCGTCTTCGCCGCCAATAGCAACAACAACACCTACTTGGCCGACGTAGCGCGGCGCTTGTCGGTGGGCGGCAACGTGGCCAACACCCAGGGCACGGCGATGCAGTTCTTGCAGGGCAACTGGTTCAACAACAACGCGCCCGTCAACGGCTACACCAAGGGCGCGACCGCCGTGGACCTCATCGCCACCAACGCCAACCAAGAGACCTACTACCTGGGCGGCGGCGCCGACAACGCCAACAACAACATGTGGAAGTCCAACATCTCGCGCATCGGCTGGACCAACAACAACGGGTTCCAGGGCTTCCAGCGCATGTACGCGGCGGCGGGCACCGGCACCGCCTGCGCCACTCCGGTGTCTCTGGGTGTTGCCGACATCTTCGCCGCCAGCGCCACGGCAGTCTTCTACGCGGGCACGGTGGCCGGCACCCCCAATCAGTCGGTGGTCGGCTTCTACGACGGCAACACCACCAACACCTGCGGAAACGTGGACAACTTCAACGGTCTCATCACGACGAACAGCACCGCCGCGCAGGATTTGACGGTCAACCAGACGGCCACGGGTACGCCGGTCGGCGAGTTCCGCGCCATCCACGGCAGCTCGGCCAGCCATGTTCTGGTCGGCGGCTCGCTGGGCACGCTGTACAGCTTTGACAAGGACACCTGGACCCAGCAAGTGCCGAACGTGAAGGGTGCGGTGATCCCGTGGAGCGCCGAGTTCGACGTGCGCGGCATCTCGGTCGTGGGCAGCGACGGCTGGGTGGTGGGCGAGTACACGCCGACCACGGGCACCACCATCTGCCGCAGCGCCTTTGTGCTTCACGGCACGTTTGACGCCACCGCCGGCACCTGGACCTGGGACCAGCTCTTGGTCATGAGCAAGACGCTGTCCAGCTGCGGCAACGCGACGGCCCTGTCGCGCACCGCCGTGCGCCGCGCTTGGTTCGATGCCCAGACCGGCTGGCTGTATCTGGTCGGCTCGCAGGGCGTCGACAACAACGGCGCGATCGTGCAGAACGCGGCCACGATGACCGCCAACCTGGTCGCGCGCATCCGTACGAAGTAATGCTAGCAACGGACTGGGCTTGGCTGTTGCGGCCTGGCGATCCACTGCCGCCACTTGCGGTGGATCGTCGGCCGCTCGGCCCGCCGGCCGGGCAGTGGTGGCTGCTGGCGCTGAGCCCAGGCACCTGCAACTGCGATCCCATTCAGACTCGGGTGGGCAACCTGGCCGCGCTTACGTGCGTGGACAGGGCCCAAGACCGCGATGGCGCCGTGGCGCGCGCCCTGGGCGTGGGGGACGGTCGCGCTACCCTGCCCTGCTGCGTAGTGACCGAGCCAGGCGGCAGCGTGGCCGGAGCCTGGACGGGTGCGACGCTGGAGGCGGCCCTGGAGCAGGCGGTCCAGGCTCTGCGCGACTGGCAGGGCAAGTAGGCCCAGACGCAGGGTAGCCTTTGCCCCTACCTCCGGTTTTGACAGGCCAATGCCGGGCCGCTAGATTGCCAGCGCCGCCGCCAACGACAATGCGCGGCCGGGACGGTGCGATGAGGGCAAGGCGCTGGACGCGATGGCTATGGCCGCTGCTCGCGTTGGCGGCATGTACGGGTCCGGCAGCGGCGACCAACTGCCAACCCAGCACGCGCTGGTGCCAAGGCAACCAGGTGATGCTCTGTCTGGAGACGCGCACCTTTGTCGTGGCCGAGACATGCGGGCCCAGCCAGACCTGCACGTACGGCAAGTGCGAAAGTCCGCTGTTCGGCGGCGACGGCGGCAGCCTGGACGCTTCGGTCAAAGACACCGGGGGCGGCGATACCAAGGCGACGAGCGATGTTCCGGATGTCGCAGTCGCCAAGGATGCCCTGGCCGATGCCGTCCTGGTCGACGCCAAGGACGCCACAGCCGACAGTGAGCCCGACGCCAAGACCGACAGCGATACCAGCCAACCCGACAGTGCCAAGGCGGACGTTGTCGACGCGGGCCAGACCGAGGTGGATGCCGAACCCGACGTCGTCGCCGACGTACAGCCAGCCGACACGGGGGCCGCGGATGCCGACGCGGTGGCAGACGCTGCGACCGACGCTGCAACGGATGCGGAGACCGTCGACGCGGGTGCCGACAGCGCGGCCAAGCCGTTTGCGCCGGGCCTGCTGCTGTACGAACGGCTGGGCAACCTGGTGGCCAAAGACGATCTGCGGCGCGCGGTGTGGCACCCGAGCGGCAAGTTTGCGCTGCTCCTGGGCACCCAGGGTCAAGTGCTGCGCTGGGATGCTGGGCAGGCGTCGATCGCGGCCGTGACGACACTGGGCAAGGACGCGGTGGACCTGGCCGCCGACCCGGCCGGCGCATTCTTCTTGGTCCTGGGCAAGAACAGCGCGGGCGCAGCACAGCTTTGGCGCGGGGCGGCCGACGCGGCCGGTCAGCTGGTGTTTGCCGCGCAGACCGCGACGCTCACGGGGGAACCTGCCGCGGTGGCTGCGGAACCAGGGGGCGTGCGCTTCGTGGTGGCGACCCGCCAAGCCAATCCTGGCATTACCTACCTGTATTTGTGGCAAGACGGCAGCGGCATCACCAAGACCAAGGCGTTCAGCAGCCTGGTCGGCATCAGCGATTTGATGTGGGCTGGCAAGGGCTTGCCGGGTCTGTCGGGCAGCCAGGCGATCGTCACGGCCCACGGCGTCAACGGCGCCGACAGCCGCACCTGGGTCTTGGACAGTGGCGACGTCCTGGCCAATGGCTGGTCGCCCGGCTTTGGCAACGCGGGCGGCGCGGGTTGGCGACCGGCGGGCGAATTCGGCGTCGTGACGGGCTGGTCCAGCAACTTGGTCTACGTTTTTGACGGCACTTGGCAGTCGACCTACCTACCCGGCGTGAACAACGGCGCGTCGCCCCAAGCGATCGGCTGGAACGGCGCCGGTACGCGCGCCTTGGTGGTGGGCCGCGCCACGGGCTCGCCGATGGCCGCCACCGTGTTCGAGCTGCGCTCGGGCCTGGCCAGCGCCTACAACGCCCAGGACTGGGTCAACCAGAGCATTGGCGGCTTTGACAAGGCCCCTTGGGTCGGCAACTTCAACACGTTCTTGCTCGACGTGGCGTGGCGGCCAGGCAGCGGCTGCGACGAGGGCCTTATCGTCGGAAGCGACACCGGCCCCAGCGCCTCGCCCACCTACGGCCTAGCGATCCGGTTCTACGACAGCGATGATTCGGGGTGCGCGCCGGGGCCGTGAGCCAGACTACTTCAGGCAACCCGCCAAGAACGGCCATTTATCAAAGGCTTGTGCGGCCTGGAGCCGTTGATCGGGACCGGGCGCGCTGCCGCGGTCGCCGAACACCGCGTAGCTGGGCGTGCCCGTGAAGCACCAGTACAAGACGCCAGCGTCGATTTGCTTGCCGCCGGCGTCCAGGCCCGTGCGGCACTCGGCGCTTTTGCCCCGGGCGACCTCGCGCAGCTTGACCGCCGCCTGGACGTGGCGCTTCAGGGTGGGGAAGCCAGCCGAGACTTCGCGCTGGAAGCACTGCTCGGCCGCGGCGCCCGCCTTGGATTTGAGCCAGGCCGGCCGGTCGAAGGTGACCTGCTCGTGGGCGTGACTGGCTTCTTCGTCGGCGTAGGCCAGCCCTTGATCTGGACCAGCCTGCCAGGCGCACACCAGCGCCGCGTTGGCTTCGCAGTTGGGGAGCTTCTGGCCGCCGTACTCGGGGTTGCATTCATTCGAGGCCGGCCACAGCAGCAGCCGCGCGCCCGTGCCATCCGGCGCGGCCAGCAGCCGGTGGTAGAGCATCGACATGCGCTCTTTGTACTCGTGGCGGCAGTGCGGGCACGACATATCGAGCATCTCGACCAGGGTCTGACGGCCTGGCGCCGCCTTGGCCAGCACCAGCGAGGCGTCGTCGGGCGGCAGGTCCGCCGTCGCGTACTGCAGCGACGCCATGCAGTCTTTGGCCGGGCAAGCCAGCATCACCTCGCCGCGCTCGCGAATCAGCTCGGCGCCGTCGGTGCGCTTCTTGTGCAGGCGCCGTTGCTGCTCGGTGAAGTAGAAGTCCGTGCCCACGCTGACGATGAACCAAAAGCCCACGCCCAGCGCCACCGTCGCCGCCACCTGCCGTTTCCAGGCGGGCCCTTGGGTCCGCGCCAGGTCGCGCATCCGGTCGCCCATGTTGGTCCACGCCAAGCCGACCACCAGGCAAAATGCGGCGTTGGCCGTGTGCATCGCCAAGCACATCGCACACTTGGTGCCCATCTGGATCAGGCCGATGTACAAGTAGGTCAACGTCCCGCCCAAGTCGATGAGCGCGAGCAACACCAGCAGCGAGAAGACGTGCGCGGCCACCTGCCACGCTCCCACGCTCAGCGCCCCGGCAAAGACGAGCGCAGCCGCAAAGGCGATGCCCATGGTGGCCATGCCCCAGTTGGCGATGGGCACACCCAGCACCTTGCCAGCTTCGCTGGTCAACGCGCCTTTGCACGAGTCGCCGTGGCCCTTGGACAGCGCGGCACACGACGACGGCACCCCGGTGTCCAGGCCGATGCTGAGTTCGTGGTGGCGCTGGCTCGCGCTCATGCCCAAGCCCATGCCCAGGCCCGAGATGAGCACCAGCGAGAACACCAGGATGTACTCAATGAGTTTGGCAACGGTCATGGCAACGGGCAGGCACCTCGAAAAAGGTGGGTCACGGCTCGCCCAAGCAGGCGCGCAGCGTCTTGATACGGTTGGGACATTCTTCGCGGCCCAGCACGAACGTCAGGGCCTGCTGGCACTGCGGACGGCTGGCACCGTATTTGGCGCAGACTTGCTGAGCCAGTACCGGTAGTTGCGCCGAGCAGGCAGCCAACGGTTGGCGATCGAGCAGGGCCCGCGTCAAACGGCTATCTTCCGCAGGCCAAGACACCGCTACGGCCGCCAGCATCGCGAGTGCGCCCGCCACAGCGTAACCCACGTCCATGCTGCGCCGCGGCTCGGGCAGCGCCCACCCCAAGCCCAGCAGACTGACGAATTGTGCAATGGTCTGCGGGCGCTTGTTGGGATCGGCCTGCAGTCCCACTTGCAGGGTGCGGGCCACCTCGGGCCACTTGGACACCAGCGCCCAAGCGGCGGCCGCGCGCTCGTCGGGCACGCGATCCACGGGAGCCAGCCGCGCCGTGCGAGCGGCAGCCAGATCGTCGGTGGGCCACGGCGTGGTGCCGGTCAGCGAGAAATACACGAACAGCGCAAGGCGGTACACATCGGTGCGGGCGTCGGCCGCCTGGCCAGCCAGTTGCTCGGGCGCGGCAAAACGCAGGCGCGGCCCCGGCACCAGCGGGGTACTGCCCAAGAAATCGACCACTTTGATGTCCAGTTCGCCCATGGCGGTCAGGTCGACCCACACGCTGTCCGGCGCCAAGTTGCCGTGGGCAACACCCGAAAAATGCGCCGTTTCGATGCAATGGGCCAGCGATCGCACCACGTGGCGGGTCGCCTCGTCCCAGGCGCGCGCAGCCATGTAGCTGTGGCGTTGCTGACCGATGCGCACGATTTCGTCCCAGCGGCGACCGGCCGGCCGCTGCAGGATCAAATGCGCAGTGCCATCTTGACCCTGCCAGCTGCCCAGCACCTTGGGCACGCACACGTGCTGGACCTTCTGCGTGGCAAACGCCTCGGCCTGGAGCCACGCGCCAGCTTGCGCCGGGTCGACGGGGATCGGGTACGACTTGGCCAGCGCCTGCGCACCCTGGCAACGCGCGGGCTGCACCACGGCGGGGGCAGAACCCGGCAGGGGCGCCCCGGCCAAGATCACGTCGTTGCGGTTCAGACTGATCAACCGACCCTCCCGCGGCTGAGCAGCGCGTCGAGCACCACCACCGTGCGCTTGCGGTCCAGGTCGTGGTTGTGCGGGCGGCGCGTGCAGCCCACCGAGCGGCAGCACTTGGCACACGACGACTCGCAGTCGCAGCCGGCCAGGATCTCGCGCGCCGCCGCCAGGATCGCCTGCAAGTCCTTGGCGTCGTCGATGTCGTCCAGGCAGCCCAGGCCCTCGGGGTGGCGGTCGTAGAACACGATGCCGGCCTTGCCGCCCAAGTCCATCTCGTAGCCGACCCCGATGAAGTCGCTGGCGCCCAAGAAGAAGTAGTCCAGGCAGTCGCGCAGCACGTGGGTCAGTGTATGCAGCACCACCTCGTCCGCGTCGGGCGGGCAGACCACCCACGCGCGGGTGACAAAACCCTGCGACGTCAGGGGTTGCGGCAGCATCTGTTCGTGGAGGCGCTGCAGGGAGTCCGTGCGACCCGTGGCGCCCGGCGTGCGGGTGTGGCCAAAGAAGTGCACGCCGTGGTGCGTCAATTGCAGCTGCACCGCGCAGCGGACAGTCTCCAGCCCCTTCTGGCCGCCGTAGCGCTGGAACCGGACGTCCATCGGCCCGCTGCCGTGGCGCTTGAATTGCATGGCGCGGATCGGCGTGGCCGTCATGGCCGACGACTCGACCTGCAACTGACGCTGCTTGGGTTGGCGCGGGTCAGAGACGACTTTGTAGCGCCGGCCGGCGCGCTGCAGAATGGCACCGTCGTAGAAGTCGACATCGAGCAGCGGCGCCGGGACCTTGAACGTCAAACCCACCGACGGGTCGCGCAGTTCCGCGGTCTCGTAGGTGGCGCTGCGGTCCCCCGTTGCCGCCCCTTGGGCACGGCACAGCTGGACGATTTGCGGCTTCTTGGGATCGGCCGGATTGGGTCGCCACGCTTCAAAGCGCTCGAAGCTGCGCGAATTGTCCAAGCTGGCCAGGACTTGATCGGCCACTTCGGGCGAGAACACCTGTCGCAGCCGCTCGACGTCGCAAAACCCCTTGTCCAGCGCCGCCCGGAGGTGGGCGCGCGCCTGGGTCAACAGGCCTTGCGGCGTGGCACTGCCGCCGGGCACCGCAGAAAGGATACGCGGAAAGCGAGAGGTGTCGTACCACGTGGGCCACCAGCTATGGCGATCGCGGAACTGGCCCACCAGCAACTGACTCAGGGGATCGTCGGCAAACAGCAGGTACTCGTGCGCGGGTGCCGCGGCTTCGGGGTAGTAGCGCCGATGCCCCAGCACGTGCCACGCCGAGCGCGGACCCACCCGCGCCAACAGCACCTCGGCGGGCTGGTCGGGCTGGCTCTGGTCGGGCGGCGGCCACGGCGACCACGGATCGCCCAGCAGCGCGGCGTTCAAGCGCATGGACGCGTCGGGCACCTCAGTGACCAGCCGTTCGTAGCCATCGCGGATGCCCAGCAGGCCAAAGGTCGAGGTGGACTTGTGATCGACGCGCGACGGGTCGACCACGAAGCGGCGCACGGCCCGCGAAGCGGCACCGCTGGCATCATTTTCGCCTGCAGTGGCCACCACCCGCACGGTGCCCGTCGCAACGCGTTCGGCAACCTGCTGCAGCACTTGCGGAGAGAGATTGCCGGCGAGCAGCAACTGCGGCTGAGCCGCGCCCCGCAGGGCCATCAGGCGGTAGACCACAAAGCGCAGGCGCGCCACTTCAGGACCGTACAGCTGGTCCAGGTCGTCCACCACCACCAGCTTCAGCCGGCCGATGATCGGCAGCGCAGCCGGATCGATGGTCTCGTCCAAAAAGCGTTCCAAGTCGTCGAGCGAGACCAGCCACAGGTCGGCCGAGCGCGGCGGCACCCCGTCGTCCAAGGTCACAGCCGCGCCGGCGCTGATACGCTCGCAAAGAGCCCGCGCGTGGAGCAGATTCTGGCGGACGGCGTCGCGCGTGGGCGTGATGACTGCGCACGAGGCACCCGTAGCCAGCGCCATGTCGATCGCCCGCAGCAACGCCGCAGTGGTGCGCCCCGTCCCCGCCGGTCCCGCCAGGGCCACGGCCGGCGCATCGCTCAGTTCGTCGAGCAGGCGCGCCTGGAACGGATAGAGATCCAGCCCAAAGCGCTGGTCGGTTTGGCGCGGGCCCTTGCGGTCGCGGCGCACTTCCTGCAGCGACTCCGCCTCGACCGGACTGCCCAGCCAGCGATGCAGCGCGTCGATGCGCTTGTCGAACGGGGCCTTGGGCAAGACTGCCTCGTTCGAAGGCGCACGCCGGGCCGCCGGCACCGGCCGCACGGGATGGGTTGAGCCGAACAACACGCCAAGTAACGCCGCATAACCAAAGGCCCAAAGCGTGTGCTGCCGCGGCCCCCTGCCGATCACCGACGACAGGTCCATGCCCAGGATAGCCAGCGTGGCCACCAGCAGACCAACCACGGCCAGCGTGCGCAACATCCAACGCAGTTCCAGTAGCGGCGATCCGTCGGGCGCGATGCCCAAGTAGATGAATAGGCGCGGAATTGGGGCTTCACGCGGCCCGGGCTTGTGCAGTTGCGAAAACGCCAACCACATCACTGGGAACAGCACGATCACCAAAATCTCGGCCAGGATCATGGCGTTAAGGGTACCCGGCAGGCCGCCAATGCGGTGCTCGGGCAGCACGCCCACTTGCTGGAGCGCCGCAAGCGCCCCACCCACAAGCAGCGTCGCGGCCGCCGAGAAGTACCAGAGCGGGCCGTGGCCTGGGCGCAACCAGTCGGGACCAGCCTGGACCGCCAGCAGCCAAGCGACGATGAGCACGCCGGAAATTCCAGCCACAATCATGAGCAAGGTCGCTGCCGCCATCCTACTGCCCCGCCCAGTCGCTGCGCGGCGCCGCCGGCCGCGATACCGCCACGAACACGTCGCTCACGCCAAGGTGCATCTGCAGCGCGCCCACCCGGTCATCGGGCACCGCGTCCGACAGCCGCGAAGGCAGCACCACCATGGTGTCGGCGCCAAACTCGGGCGGCAGGTAGTCGGCCAGCCGGTCGAGCATTTGCCGAATGGCCACGCCCGTGGGTCCCAGAGCCACGTCGCGCAGCTCGGCGCGCTGATCAAAGGGGATTTGCTCGCGGAAGCTGCCGTAGGCCAGTTCGCATTGCTTCAGCAGCGCGTCGCTGTTCATGAAGCCCAGGCGCTGACGCCAGTTGGACTGGGCCAGCTGCCCTTCGTATTCGGCAAACAAGGGCGACGCGTCGGCCACTTGCTCGGCCTTGGCGTAGAACTCTTCGGGCAGGCGGATGTCGGACTCAAACGCCGAGTCCGAGCCCATGCGCAGCCGCTCGGGCTTCTGATACTGCTGGTACAAATCGCTGAGCGTGTCGCGCACGGACCGCAGCCACACCAACTCGCCTTGCACCACCTCGCTGGCGAACCGCACCATGCGCTCGTTCAAGACCGCACCGATGTCGGCGATCTGCCGCTCGATGAGTTTGGTCCACGCCGCCCGGTAGGCCTGGCGCGCCAGCTGCTCTTGGGCGAGCAGGCGCCGCAGTTGAGCTTGGGCGAGCCGCGACCGGACCGCCGAAATCCCAGCGCCCGCGCCCACTACCGCAGTGCCCACGCCGCCAGCGGCCAGTGGCGCATGGGTGCCCAAGGCCTGCAGCCCTGCCGCGGTGGCTAGCCCCACCGTAGTGCCGATGGCCAGCGACCAGCCGCCAAACAGCAAGTGCGAGTCGTCGTGAGCGGCCAGCTCGGCTTCGAGCGCCTGCACCGCTGCACGCAGCTGGGCCGAGTCCGGCGGGTCCAATCGCAGGGCCTGCCGCGGCCCGTGCTGGCTACCGTCGTGCATTGGCAGCGCCAGGCGCTCTAGCCACGCTTCCAGCCTGGCGATGACTCCCGGCAGCGCCGCAAAACTCGCCTGCTCCAGCGCGGCATCGACCCATTGCCGCAGTTCGCCTTGCCACGCCAGCGCCTTGTCGCGCAGGTCGCTGCCGTGGCGCTTCAAGACGTCTTCCAGCTTCTGCGGCAGTTCGCGGACCTCGCGGCGCGCGCGCTGGTGCAAAACCTCTTCGGCAGGAAGCGGTTGCACGTCGTCGTCGGCACCCACGATGCGCACGGCCACCTTTTCGCCCAGCTCGTGGGCGCGCTGGCTCAGCGCTTCTTGCACATCGTGGTCCGGCGCGGCCGGTGGATCGGCCAGACGCGGAGCGGTCTGTGGGCGCTGGCCCTGCCCCAAGGCGTCGATCATGCGCTCGACGACTCGCGAGGCGAGCCGCCGAGCCAAAACGCGCTGCACCATGGGCGCTTGGAAGCGCGCCGCCTGCGCCAGGGTGACGCGCACACCGGCGTAGGTCGCCACCCACTGCTGCCACGACTCGCGCGCCCGGTCCGAACGCGCCAGATCCGTCAGCAGTCCCAACAAGTTGGCTGCCGATCGCTCGCGTTCGCGCCAGCCCAGCTCGCGGTAGGCCAGCGCCGCTGGCACCACGTGCACCGACGAAACCCCGGCAGGCAACGGCTCGACCACGTCGCCTTCCTCAAAAAGGCCAATCACTACCAGCGCCCAGGGCGTACGGCCGGGTTCGGCGCCGCGCAGCACCTGCAGGGCGTGGTTCATCCCGGCCACGTCGTGAGCCAGCACGATCTGGGCAAAGCCGCCCTCGTGCCGGCGCGCGCCCAGCATCGCGCGGACTTGAGCCGCGGCCCGTTGCGGCACGTCGGGCTGCTCCAAGTCGCTCAAGACCCACAACATCTGCGCGCCGCCAATGGTCCCCAGGCGGGCCTGGACCTCTTCGACGGCGGGCAGCAAGGTCCCGCTAGTGACCGCGACTTGGACCGGAATGCTCACGGGGACTCCCTGGACACAGCGAAACGAGTGGAACTACTTGAGTTGCGCCTGCAGCAGACCGATCGCTTTTTCGTCCGCGGTGCGGCCCTCGGAGCCGGCGTCGAACAGCCAGTCGTCCAGCTTGTTGCGCACATCCGCGACCTTTCCGGGCTCGCTCTGCAGCGTCTCGGCCGCCGCGCGATCGACCGGACCGCGCACTGCATCGGGCAACGCGGCGAATTTCTGCAGACTCTCGGCCAGGCCGGTGCCCAGCTCAAAGTCGCGGCCGCGGTACGACAGCTTCCAGGCGCCGTAGAGCTCGGTGACAAAGCCCGCCGCCAGCGCCCGCGCCAATTGCCCAGCCGAAGCCGAGGCTTGCCGCAGCATCGCCTCTTCTTCGGCGCGCTTCTTACGGGCCAGTTCCTCTTCGTAGGCCTTCTTCTCGGCCTGCCACTTGCGGCGCGCGCCCAGCGACAGCCCGGGGATACCCAAGGTGGGATTGTCGTGGAAGCCGCGATTTTCCCAACGGGAATCCACATGCATCGGGTGGCCGCGGCCCGACTCATTGGACTCGAACTCGTAGGCGATGGCCAGATCGTCCTGCACGTCGCGCCACGCGTACAGCGGCACGCCCAAGGTCGCCTGGTAGAACGCCAAAATGTCGTGCGAATTCCAGTCTTCCAGCATCGAGAAGCCGCTGGCCGCATCGCGCAGCGCCCGCGCCACCGCCGGCGACTTGTCCAGCAGCTTGTGATCCACGCCGTAGAAGCGCGGACGATAGGGCTTCTTGCCGGCGCCGGCCAAGACCGCTTCGTCGAACCGGGCCAGCGGCACCGACATCGAGGCGACAAAGCCCAGCTTGTCCTTCAGGTACGGCTCGATGGCGTTCAGCTCCACCTTCTCCAAGTCTTTGGCCGTCATCCACGCCGCATTGCCCAGCTGGCTCATGCGGATCTCCATCTCTAGGGCGTTGAACAGGTTCATGCCCTTGTCCACGTCGACAAAGCGCTGCATTTTCTCGCGCATCTGCTTGTCGATGCGGTCGATGATGCCGGCCAACACGTCGTCGGAATTGTTCTGCGCGCCCGCGGTGTTGCCTGTGCCTGCCGCAGCCTGATCCAGCACTTCGTTGACCTTGGCCAGCACCTCGCCGGTGTCGACCACAAAGTCCTCTTCGACCAGCACCTTGTAGGCCAGGTGCCACTGGCGCAGCTTGTTGCGGGCGTCGTGGAACACTTCGTTGCCCAGGTGGAATTCCGCCAGATCCTCGTCGGTCTTGCCGATGTCCGGCACCGCCGCGCCGCGGTTGCGGCAGTTCTCGGCCTGGGCGCGCAGGTGGTCGACCTGGCTCAGGCCCTTCTTGGCGATGACCCGGAACAGATCCGCGCGCTTCTCGGAGTGCTGCCGCAGGGCGCGGTTGATCTGATGCCAGAAGTCGATGACCAGCGCGTCGCCCGCCGCCTGCTCCAAGCGCTGGAACTCACGCACGGCCGAGATACGGGCCTCGTCAAAGGCCTTCTCTTTGCCGATCAGCTTCTTGGCCGCCGTCGACAGCCGCTCCTCGGCGGCGCTGATGCGCTTGCGCACCTCGGGCAGGTCCACGTCGTACTCGATCGGCTCCGGCGGCTTGCGCGCCAGGTAGGCCACCGAGTCGATATCGGACGAAGGCAGGAAGCACCACTCGAGCAGCGACGCGTCCTCTTCCTCTACGCCCGTGCGCAGGTCCTGGTTGCGGGCCAGCTCGTTCAAACGCACCAGGAAGTAGCGCTGCTGCAGCGGCGACGCCTTGAAATCCCGGAAGAACTTGCTCAGGTACTGGCCCGACGCGATGTCGCGCGCCAGCATCTGCGCCTTCTTGTCCACGGTCTGCTTGCCGGCCTTGTAGTCGCGGCCCAGGTTGACGCGCGCGTGGTTCAACGTCGGATTTTCCGGCGTGATCGCGGGCGCGTTGATGGTGGCGATCACCACCTCGGACTTCAGGCCCTCGATCTCGGCGTTCAGGCGGGCGCGGAACTCGTCCAGCAGGTTGGTCTGGCCCACCCGCAGCTCGGCGATGTCCGTGAACATGCCGCGCTTTTCCGCCTCGCTCTCTTGCCGCGCTTCATACTCGACAAAGCGCTTGAAGGCCTCGTCGATGCGGCGGTTTTGCTCGCTCTCGGCCAGGTCCAGGAACTCGCGGCCGCTGAGCACCAGGTCGTCGGCGACGCCCGAGCCGGTCGGCGGCTTGCCCACCACCAGCCGCTCGACCAATTCCACGGTCTTGCGGCGGGCGAAGTAGCGCACCAGCCGTTCGCGCGGGAATTCCAGCACCGACGAGCCCATCGAGCCGTACTGCACGGCAAAGAAGCCGTCGCTGGGCTCGCTCTGCAGCTGGGCAAAGTTGTCGCCCTCGCGATCCTGGAAGGCCATGATCGGCGAAAACAGCTGCAGGTACGCCGACTCGCCGGCCGCCTGGTAGATCTGCTCGATCGCCAGCTTCTCGGGCTTGTCGACCACATAGACCCAGTCAAAGGGCGCGCGGGTCACGCGGTCCTGCTTCCGGTCAACCTTGGTCGAAGCCGTGCGACGCGGGTCAAAGACGTACTCCAGCTCGCCCGGCCCCGCGCCGTCGTAGCGCATCTCCATGCACCACTCGATCTCTTTGAGGGCCGCGTAACCATTGGAGTTGATCTTGCTGACGAGCGCCGACTCGACTCGATCGCGAAAGACGCTGGGCAAGAAGAACATGCCGAACACTTCGGCCGGCACGCCCGCGTCTTCGGCCAGTTTGCGCACCAGGTACGCCGCGGTCAGCGAAGCGCCCGAGCCGGTGCCGCCGGCCAGCGAGCCGTAGATGAAGAAGCGCACGTTGGCGCCGCGCTGCTGGTTGGGGTTCAGCGCGTCCATCGACTCGCGCAGCTTGCGGACCACGATGTCGCGCAGGTTGCCCGGCAGTGCGTCGGCAATCTGACAGTGCAGCGAAAATCGCGACTCCAAGCGGATCTGGCCAGCGCCCTTGCCCGCCACGTCGCGGAAGCCGTACCAGGGGTGCACCCACGAGGTGATGCGCTCGTTGGCGTCGTGGTCCATGCGGCCGCGCAGCAGCTCGATGCGGCGCTTCTTGTCCGAGATCGAGATGTTGCTGGTCTCGACCCGCTTGGCCAGGCGCGCTAGGTCATTGGCGTCGGTGTCCACGCACAAGAAGTGGATGAGCTTTTGGAACTTAGGCCAGGTCGGCTCGCTTTTCAGGCGCTGCGCCAGCACGTCGACGACGCGGCCGCCCGAGCCGCCCATGCCGATGAAGAACGTAGGCGGCACGCCCTTGAGGTCGTCGAAGCCCAGGGCGACGGGCTTTTGCGGTGCAGTGGACTCGTTGGCCATGTTGTCCTCGCGGGGGACGCATCCCCTTCAGATAGTTCTAGAAATCGACGATGAAATAGTACGTGTTGTTCACGCGGTACAGCCCGCCGCTGACCAGGGTGCGCTCGGTCAGCACGTCTTTGCCGGTGGCGACAGGATCGACCTGCCGCCAAGCGTTGCGCTCGAACCGCTCTAGGGTTGCGCCCTTGCGGTGAATTTGAATTTCTTTGTCGGGCCCGGCCTTGAGCATCAGGATGTGGCCCTGCGACTTCTTGACCGTGGTGCCGATGTCGGTAAAGCACACGGTGGCGGTGCGGTAGAAGCCGCGCTTGCCCCCGGGCTCGCGGCGCAGCGGCCGCCCCTGTTCGCGCCGCAGCTGACGATCGTTGTTGGCGACCCGCACCATCGCCGCCGAGGCGAACTGGTTGGGGGTGACGAGGCCGGCGACGATGAACAAGAACAGGAGTACCCCCGCGACGATGAGGATCCACCACAGGTTGCAGTCCAGCCAACTGTTCGGCTTGACGTCGGCCTTGACGACCACGCTGGCGGAGCGCGGCCGATCGCAGCCAATACCCCTGGGCTCCTTTTTGCAGGCCTCGTCGGCGTCGGCGAGGCAGAAGTGAACGGGTTTGATCTCGATGACTTCAGAGGTGTCGGCCGGCGGCTGGGTGCAGCGCGGCGCCGCATAGCAGACCTGCACTGTTTGGGTGGGTTGGTACGACAGCTCGACGGGCTTGTCGCGCTCGAAGGGGATCAGCTTGCCGCCGACCTGCAAGTGCATGGGCGCTGCAGCCCAACCGCCTGAACTAGCTGGCTTTTTTCGGGTAATGTTGAGCTGCAGCCCTGGCCACAACCCCACCGACTTGCCCAGGTCCAACGGCACACAGTGCGCATCGGACTTGCAGCCCCCTTCGACCGGCGAAATCGCAAGCTCGGTGGGGAGTTGCACATGGGTATCGGGGGCCGCAAACACGTCGCGAGGAATGCCGGCCACCGTGGTCGTCGCCGTGCTCAGCTTGACGGACACGGTGTAATTCTTGGCGTTGGCCGCCGGGACCCAGTCGAAGTCGAAGCCGTCGCCCACTTGCTTGACATCCGTGTCGACGCCGTTGACCACCAACGTAACCCGCAGCTTTTCGGCCTGAATCTCGGCCTCGCTCAGCCGGTGGCCCGTGCCCTTGTCGGTGACCGTCAGCCGGCGATTCCAGGGCTGACCGGCGGGCAAACACCGCGTGAACATGACGGAAGCGTCGATGGCGTCAAAGGCGCGATGCCCACTGGGAGGCGGAGGGGGCACGGCCACAGCCGTGGTGGCGCCCGCGAGCAGGAGCAAGCCCAGAACGGCGAGCCAGCGCAGCATTGCAAGCATTCGAAACAACACGACAAGTTCCTCAGTTCGTCAGCCGCGAACCACACTCTCCAGGGTGAGTACGATGGCCCAAGGATCGGCAATGCGCAACTGGTCGCCGGCCGCGAGCGGCTGGGGAGCGCCGGCCGACAAGCGGGTCCACAAGGTGTGGCTGCTGTCGCCCGCCGAGCGCCGCCAGGTGCCGTTGGAAGACCCCGTCTCGGTGACGCGGACGCTCTGACGCGCGACCTGGAAGATCAGGTGATTGCGGCTGACTTCGTCCAGCTGGACGATGATCTGGCAGTCGGACTGGCGCCCCAAGACGGTGCGCTCGCCCGCCGGCAGCACCACTAGGCCCTCGCGCCCGTCGGGCAATTGCCAGTGCAGGCGCCAGCTTGGAAAAGCCGGGTCAGCGCTGGCCCCCAGTGTCACCACGTCCGACGGCGTGGCCTGGAAATGGGTCTGGGCGGCCGTAGGCAGCGGGACCGGAGCCGCGGCAATTCGTTCGGTGCCCGTGGGCGCTCCCCCGTCGGCGGCTGCCGCCGCGGGCGCAGGGCTCGCGATCGTGGGCAATTCGGGTGGCACAAAGCGGAGCTCCACACTGTCCAGGCGGGCGCGCCCAGCGAGGGCCAGCCACCACGCAGCCGTCAGGCCGGCCACCACCGCAACGGCGACGGCGGCCAAGACCGGCAGACCTGGCACGGCCAAAACGCCCAGCCCCAACGCGGCAATCGCGGCCGAGCGGCCGATGGCGGCGCCGCTGCCCACAAAACTCGCCATGTCAGCCTCCCTTCTTGTCCGGCCCAACATAGCGCGTGGCCAGCGCGTCGTCGGCTTGAACGGATGCCGGCGCAGGGGCAGGCGGGTTGGCGGCGGGCGGGGGGCCCACGCCTGGGTCGACGAAGCGAGTCGCCAAGGCGTCGCCGGCCCGGCCGGGTTCCGGCAAGCCCGGATTGGGCAAAGGGCTTCCTGGCGACACGGCGCGGGTCGCATCTGCGGATCCTGCCGTCAAGCTGGCAACCGTCGCGGTGGCCATGCCCCGTTGGGGGCAGCCGCGGTAGGCGCACTGCGCGGCGGGCACCTCCAGACATTCGGGGCATAGGTATCCAAAACCAGTCACGATCTGCTCACTTGGCCGCTACTGCGGATTGTCGCCGCGGGGTTTGTCATTGCCCTTGGGCTCGCCTTTGGCCTCTGGCTTCGCCTCGGGCTTGGCCTTGGGCTCAGCTTTCGGTTCCGCCTTCGGTTCCGGCTTGGGCTCCGCCTTGGGTTCCGGCTTGGGCTCCGCTTTGGGCTCCGCCTTGGGTTCCGGCTTGGGCTCAGCCTTTGAGTCCGCCTTGGGCTCAGCAGCCGGGTCAGGCCTTTTGCTGCCTTGCGGGAGCTCGGGTAGCCCCTGATTGGCTGGCGCATCCACCGGGTGGGTCGCCTTGCCCGGAACCTCTTGACCGGTGGCGGGGCCGTCGCCGTTGCCCTGCGGTAGACTGCCCTTGCCTGGGTCGGCCGCCTTGGCCGGTTCGCTGGTGTGCGGTCGCGCAACGGCAGGACGAGCGATGGGGGGCGCGGCCATCGGGGCCGGCGCACAGGCAAAGCCCTGCAACCTCGCCAGTTGTTTGCGAAACGCCTCTCGCTTGGCCGAATTGAGGGACCCAGTGGCGGCAGCTTGCACATGCCCGCAACCATCCAGCAGCAGATTGACCGGCAACGAGGCCGGGCCCGTTCCGCCCAGCACCCCCAAGCGGCCGATGGCGTCGCCCCAGGCGCTCTGCAAATCAGCGCGGAATTCTGCCCAGTTGGCCGGCACGAGCGGCTTGCTGCGCTTGGCGAACTTGGCGTGCTTGGTCAAGAGCTCGTCGCGGACCTCGGCAAGAGGCCACTCGTCCGGCGTGCCCTCGAGCACCATGTAGAGCCGCGGGCGATCGGCGCTGGCCTCGATCTCGCCTGCCAGTGCCAGCACGTCGCCCAGCTCTTCGCCGCAGGGTTTGCACCATTGGGCGCCGATCGAAACCAGGACGGGCGTCCCCAGCGCCGGCTGAGCTGGGCCGCGGCGTGCGCCATTGGCCTTGTCGGCGCCGCGCAGGGCCACGGAACTATCTTCGATCGTCGTGGGGGTGCGGCCTGTGCGCGTGCGCGTGTATAGAAGTGCCGATTGGCCGCCACGTTCGCCTTGGAATCCGCGGAAATACGCCAGGGGCGCGGCCGGATCGTCGGCGACCCGCACCTCCACGGCTGGGCCACGCGGCAGGGCTTCTTCGTCGTCGGGGGCGGCGCTGGCGTCGGCGGCAGGCGCAGTAGCCCCCGCGATCGCCGCCGGGGCCTCGGCAGGTGGCGCGGCGACGACCGGCGTCGCGGCTTGCTCCTTGCATGCCCCAAGTTGCAGAACGGCAACGAGAGAAGCGAGAAAAAATCCGCGTCTCGCTCGCGTCGACTGGGACGGCGCGCGCAAACCCAGAACCGAAAGGGGGGCGGCAAGGTTCACATCAAGCTGTGTCGTCAAAAACGCGGCCGCTGTCAACGCACGCCGCGCAAATTTGTGCGAAGAGTTCCGCGGCGAGCGCAACGGCTACATGCCGACCAGCGCCCGCAGGCCCTCGCCGGATTGCAGACGCTGCCTTTGCACTTGCCAAAACGCCGGCTGGTCGCCGTGCACGATGGCGTCCAAGACGTCCAAGCTCCTACCGGCCTGGGCGTCTTCGCCGGTGGCCCGATGCAGGCGATCCAACCCGCGATGGGCAATCGCCAGGGCCTCCTTGCACAGTTCGCCGACGTGCAGGCCGCCACTGACGCCGGTCAGCGCATCCTTGCAGGCGGCTTCGCGCAGCGCGTCGCGGTCGATCCGCACGTCGCCATCGCCCAATAGCTCCATCACCTCGCGGCGAGCGGCCGCGTCGTACAGGAGCCCCTTGCAGAGCGCCGGCAAGGCGGGCAGAGCCAGCTCGGGCACCACGTCGGCCTGGCGCACCTCGATCCACTTCTTGATGCGGATGTCGGGAAAGACTGTCGACACGTGCACTTCCCAATCCGCCATGGTTGGGCGCCGCCCGTCCAAGCCGCGCTGGAAGAAGTAGCGGAAGGTAAAGACGCCGTCCAAGCCGCGGTAGCGCAGAGCCCCATCCGGCCCCGGCTCTTGCACAAAATACATGGGGATATCGAGCAGCCAATCGACGTACCGCTGCAGGGTCGCGTGGGGATCGAAGGCAAAGGCGCGCACGTCGCAGCGCTGCGGGTCCACGTCGGACCACAGATGCCCGCGGAAGCTCGCGTAGCCGGTGTCTTTTCCGGCGTGGTACGGCGAGTTGGCAAACAGGGCGATCAGGACCGGCGTCAGCAAGTGCCCGGCGCGCATCATCTCCATGCACTCGGCCTCGCTGGAATAGTCCAGGTTGGCCTGGACGGTGCACGTCAGGTGCATCATGTTCAGGCCCCAGCGGCCCACCCGCGGCATCCACGCGCGCATGATGCCGTAGCGGCCTTTGGGCATGTGCGGCACTTGGTCCAGCGGCGTGATGGGGTTGTGGCCGGCGTACACAAATTGAATCCCCAGATCGCGCGCGACGTCGTCCACCTCGACCAAGTGCTGAGCCAGCTCGTCGCGAAAGGCGTCGATCGTGGGCAGCACGGCACCGGACAGCTCGAACTGCCCGGCAGGCTCTAGCGAAACCGACGCGCCGCTCCGCTCCAAGGCGATCGGCTGCCCCGCCTCCAAGACGCGGTTCCAGCCGTGGCGATCCGCCAGGCGGTCCAGCAGCGTGCGGATGCTCACCTCGCCATGGTACGGCAGCGGCCGCCCCTGGGCGTCTATGGCGATGCGCTCGAATTCCGTCCCGATCTTGAAGGCCTGCCGCGGCCTGGCGCCCGAACGGCACCACTCCAAGCACTGGCTCAGGTCGTGGATCGGCGTCTCTTCGCCGCGGGTACTGCCGGCCATGTGTGCCTCGCCGCTGCTCTTCTGCAGCGCCGGCATGCTGCCGGCATCAATTCGGACTTGCAAGGTCCGCTTTGCAAACCGGCGCGGTGGCTGGGCAAGTCGCCGCGGCGGTCGCTAGTCGTAGTAGAACTGCTCCATGCGGCCAAAGGTGATCGCGCCAAAAAGCTGCACCGCCATCGACAGCACGATCAGGACCTTGACGGCGGGCGACAGCTTTTGCACCCGCAACGCGAACAAACCCAGGAGCAGGGGCAAAAAATCCATCGAAAAACGGTAGGCGAATTGCTGCCAGCCGTCGTTCTGATAGACCAGTCCGGGGACCGCCACGGCCAGCAGCGTCCAAAACAGACTGCGTTCCAGGCGCTTGCGCTCGATCGCTGCGGGATCGTCGCTGGGGAGCTCGTTGCGCCGCGGCGCGCCCAACAGCGCAAACAGCGCCGGCGTGCTGGCCAACAGGCCCAAGCCGTGGCGCGTAACGAGGACAAAGGGGGCGTTCAGCAGCAGCCGCGGCATGTTCGTCACGGCGGCGCTCAGGTTGTTGTTCAAGAATACGGTGTTGAACAGGCCGTGCTCGCGCGTTGGCCCGCGCGTGCCCTCCAGCAGGTACAGATGGCCGAATTCCAACGGGTTTTCCCAACGAACCCAGTTGAACCAGGCCAGCGCTGCGCCAATGACCGCGGCGGGGAGCGCGAACCAGAACAGCTTGACCACAAAACGCTTCCAGCCTTGGGCACCGTCGCGCCAAAACGGTTGGCCGCCGTCGAACGCCGCCTCGAGCGGCACGAATAGCCCGGCAAACAGGATCGGCGTGCGCGCCGCGACGCCCAGACCGAACATCAGGCCCGCCCAGAACGGCCGACGCGCCCCTTCGCCAAACCAAACGTAGGCAAAATGCAGGGTCAGGCCCACCACCAGCGCCGTGAACCACACTTGGCCGCGGATCGAGCAGTACCAAGTGACGGTGCCAAACGCCATGAGCGCCGACAGCCAGATGCGGTCGCCCGGCGACGTGGTGATGAGCCCGCGCGCCGCAAGTCGCTCGATCCAAAGAGCAAAGAGCAGAACCGAACCAATCGAGAACAGGAGCGTGACCAGCGTGTCGTTGACGTCGTAGCCCCAGATCGCCACCAGCGGCATCATGACGATGGCCGGCAGCGGCGGAAACGACACCTGGTAGACCACATCGTCGCACCGCTCGTAGGGCCGGCCGGGCTTGCAGCCCGTGCGCAGCTCTTTGTCCACGTCGATGATCATCAAGCGCCCGTCCAGCGTGCGGAACTCGTGGCTGCGCGGCGCGGCCTGGTCCTTCCACGGGAACACGCCGCGGACCACCTCGCCGCCCTTCAGGGTCAGCACGCGGTACGAGGCCCAGTCGTTCCAGCCCAAGTTCTTGCCGTCGGCGCCAAGCAGGTGGCGGTTGACCGCGGCGCTGAGCCCGCGCGGTTCGTCGGGTTGCTGCGGCTGATTGGGCCCGCGGCGCGGCGTGTCGGTGTCGACCCGGCCGTGCATCAGGTTCCACGCCATATCGACAAAGTGAAAATGCGGCGACGGGTGCAGCAGCATTGCGCCAGACGAGGCGGCGTAGACCACCGCGGCCAGCGCCACAGCCAGCAAGATGCGCGCGCGCGCGGTACCAGCCAAACGGGAGCCCAAAGCCATCGGTCCAACTCCCTTCCGCGGCGCCAGGGTCGCGGCACAAGGCGCGAAAGCCTAAAGGTGCCGCGCATAGCGGTCAACCTTGCGGGCAATTTGGATTCGCCGCGGCACCCCGCTACACTGCGGCCTGTCCCGCGCAAGCCGGGACACAGGCACTGCATGACGCACTCATCGCATCCAACAAGCCCGCCGCCGGCCCAGTCTGCTGGGGCACGCGACGGCTGGGCGGGCACCTGGTTGACCTTGGTGGTCCTGATTGCGCTGACCATTGGCGGTCTAGGCGCCCTGGGCGCGCGGTCGCAGTCCAAGGCCCAGCAGCTGCCACCGCGGACGCTGGCGGACTCGGGCGCCGAAAAATGGACGGGCGTCCATAAAGATTTGCTGGTCGCGGCGAGCAAGCTGGAAGCGCCGAGCGTGCTGCCGCCGGCCGTGGGCGACACAGCGGCGCCTCCCGCCCAGGCACAGGTGGTGGTGAACAGCGCGGTGCGAGGCCAGGCGGACGCGTTGCCGCCCGTGCCGCCCGAGCAAAAGGTGATGTTCGGCTTGACGAGCGGGGTGATCGGCGAAGTCGATCCCTGTGGTTGAGCGCACAACCCGCTGGGCGGTCTGGCTCGGCGATCCCAGTTCTGGAAGTCCCACGTCGGCGAGTATCGCAACGCGATGCTGCTGGATGCGGGTGGTCTTATGGTGGCGAACCCGGGCGCGCCCGAGCGGCCCGGCGAGCTTGACGCGCGCGTGGACCTGTACGCCAAGGTCTATGCGCACATGGGCTATGCCTTGGTCAACGTGGGTGCGCACGAATTGGCCGTGGGCGTGGGCGACCTGCAGAAATTTGCGAAAAATGCCAAGGCTACCCTGCTCTCGGCCAATATCCGCGACGCCAAGACGCACGAGCCCGTGTTCCAGGCCAGCTATGTTCGCCAGGTCGGGCCGCTGCGGGTCGGTTTCTTGGGCTTGGTCACCGGCAACGTGCCCAACACCGGCAAACTGGTGCTAGAGCCGGGGCTGGAAGTGCAGCCGCCCGTGCAGGCTGCCAAAGACGTGGTGCCCAAGCTGCGCGCGCAAGGCTGCGACTTGGTAGTGGTCCTGAGCCAGATGCACCGCGCCGACGTCGAGGCCGTGGCCAACCAGGTCCCGGGGATCGATCTCATCTTGGGCTCGATGGACTCGGAGCTGACCATGCAGCCCGTGACGATGGGCCACCAGACGCTGTTCGTCGACGCGTTCACCAAGGGCAAGTACATCACCCAAGTCACGGTGAGTGTGCGCGAAAAGCGCGACCGGTACTGGCCGGCCAACGTCCGCGAAGCGCTGTCGGTTGAACGCGGCGAGGCCGCCAATCAGGTGCAAAGTCTGGTTTCCGAGCTTGAGGCCGTCGACCGCCCCGGCTCGACCATCAAGCTAACGCCCGACACGCGCAAGACCATGGAACAACAGCTAGTTGCCGCCAAAGCGCGCCTGCAGCGCCTGACCATGCAGCTCGATTCGAGCGATGGCAAAGCGCCGCCAGACGCGTCCACGGTCGAAATCACGCAGACTCCGCTGGCCACGGACGTGCCGGACGACAGCGTGGTCGACCGCATGGTCAAGGCGTTTCAAGAGAAATTCCCCAAGGCGGGCGGCGGGCACTAGTACGCCAAATCTCAAGTTCTTTCGGGGTTGCCGTCGCTGGCGTACTAGGCGGCGCGAGCCGCACGCGGGGGTCGCAGGGGGCGGCGCGCCCCCTTTGCTTGCGGAAAAGGCTAGTACTACAAACTATTCGAAAGGCCCATCCCCGAACGAACTTCGGGTTTGTAGTACTAGCCGCGGCTGGCTGGGGATCGGGTTCCGGTTCGGGAACGGGATCAGGTTCAGGATCCGGTTCAGGATCAGGTTCCGGTCCAGGTTCAGGATCTGGTTCCGGTGCCGGCTCGGGTGGGGATGCGCGTCCCGCGCGTCAGGTTCCGGCTCTACCCCAAACAGACCCCCCTATAACTTACTGATTTCGCGCTTGGCAATCTCGACGAAGCGCGCCTCTTGCTTGGCCGTCCCGGCCGCGGCGACATAGGCCTCGAACGCTTGCTTGGCGGCCGCCTTGTCGCCCTTGTCACGCAGGGCAAACGCCAGGTTGTACAGCGCGGGCGTGTACTTGGACTTGAGCGCCAAGGTCTTTTGGTAGGCGGCGATCTCGGAGTCCAAGTCCTTGAGCTTGTGGTGAATCACCCCGATGTTGTACCACGACCGGTAGTGGTTCGGATCCTTGCCCAGGCACAACTGGTAGGTCGAGATGGCCTTGCGCAGCCATTGCGTGCGCTCGGGCTCTTGTAGCTTGCCCGCCTTGATATGCTGGGCCT
This sequence comes from Myxococcales bacterium, assembly GCA_037441385.1. GTDB lineage: Bacteria > Myxococcota_A > UBA9042 > UBA9042 > UBA9042 > SXRM01. The sequence goes on along the minus strand of JBBISH010000086.1, from coordinate 4,335 downwards.
CGGCCAGATCGTAGTAGCCCTCGGCCGCCTCGGGCTGCAACTGCACCGCTTTGTCAAAGCCGGCGATCGCCTCGTCGTAGCGATCCAGGGACAGGAGCAGCATGGCTCGGTTTAGGTGCGCGTCGATGGCATTCGGCTCTGCTTGCAGCGCAAGATCGTAGTGAATCAGCGCATCTGCGGGGCGTCCCAAATCCTCGTACGCCACGGCCAGGTTGAAATGGGCGCGGCCGTAGGCCGGGTCCAGGCGCACGGCCTCTAGGTAGGCGGTCGCCTCGCGCGAAAAGTCGCGCTGCCGCCCGTAGGCGACGCCCAGGTTGAACCAGCACTCTTTCAGGTCGGGCTTGAGCTGGGTGCAGTACTGAAAATCTTGAATCGCGTCGGGCAGTTTACCCGCCTGCATAGCGTCGATGCCCTCGCGAAACCAGTCCTCTGCGCTTTTGGCGTCTGCGGCCAATGCGGCGCTGGCCATCGCCCATACGCTGACGGCTGCGGCCGGCGTGGTCAACCACCCTTTACGGAATGCGTACATCGTTTGTTCTCCGAGCGAGCCGCTCTGGCCCCCAGTGTGCCCATGGCTGCAGCCGTGTCAAACCCGGCCGCGCCGCGCTCTCGTTGCCTAGAGGCGCCGCGATCACTACACTTATGCCGCATGGGCCTTGCACGATGCGCCCAGCAGGAGTTGCCGTGACCGCGAACCCCTTCTTTGGCCGTGCGAGCGCTGGACTCGCCGCTGTTGCCGCCGCCCAGTTCCTTGCGGTTGGCTGCGCCGATACCGGTACTTCCAACTCCGGCACGACCACCACCATTCCCGACGTCTCGACCGATTTGGGCGGCAGCAAGTTCGACTCGGGTGCGGACGGCGGCGGGACCTGCAAAGTCGACAAAGACTGCAACGACGGCAACGTCTGCACGGACGACCTGTGCGCGGGCGGCAAGTGCTCATTCCAGAACAACAAGGCAGCTTGCGACGACGGCGTGGCCTGCACCACGGGCGACGTGTGCGCGGCCGGCAAGTGCACCGGCGGCAAGAACACCTGCACCGACGCGGGGCCAACCGACACCAAGGACGCGGGCGACACGGGTGCCGACACCAGCACCCCGCTGGGTCCCAACTTGGCGGCGGGCGACTTGGTCGTCACCGAAGTCATGTTCAACCCGTACGGCAACGGCAAAGTCGCCGACGCCAACGGCGAGTGGGTCGAGGTCTACAACACCACGGCCAAGGCCTATGACCTGGGCGGCATGGTCATCAAGAGCGTGGGCGACAAGGAGTATTTCACTGTCCCCGCCGGCACTTCCATCGCCGCCAAAGGCTACGCCGTCTTTGGCCCCAGCGCCGACACGACCCTGAACGGTGGCGTGAAGATCGCCGCGGCCTGGGCCAAGACGCTGACGCTCACCAACGCCATCGACGGCGTGTCGCTAGAAAGCAACGGCATCGTCATCGACGCCATGGCCTACGACGTGACCAAGGGCTGGCCGAACCTGAACGGTGTGGCGCTGTCGTTGCATCCCGATCACTTGAATGCGACGGACAATGATCTCGTCGACAACTGGTGCGGCGCGGTCAGCACCATCGCGAGCGACGGCGACAAGGGCACCCCCGGCGCACTCAACGACGTCTGCGTGGCCGACAAGGACAAAGACGGTGTGCCCGACAGCACGGACAACTGCCCGGAAGTGTCGAACCCCACTCAGCTCGACGCCGACAACAACGGCGTGGGCGATGCCTGCGAAGGCCCCATCGCCGGCTGCGGCGACGCGACGGTGGGCGACGGCGAGGCTTGCGACGACGGCAACAAGGTGTCGGGCGATGGCTGCAGCGCCTGGTGCCAGATCGAGACCAGCATCGCCCCCGGCACCCTGGTGATCACCGAAATCATGACGAATCCCAAGCTGGTGGCCGACGATCTGGGCGAGTGGTTCGAGATCTACAACACCACGAACGCGCCGATCACCTTGAACGGCCTGGTGATCCAGACGGGCACCGCCAAGCCGATCACCCACGCGGTGGCGGGACCGGACCCGATCGTGCTGGGGCCCAAGTCGTACGGCATCCTGGCGGTGAGCGCCGACGCCACGGCCAACGGCGGCTTGCCCAAGCCCTTGTATGTCTATGGTAAGATTGTACTCTCGTCCACCGCGGCAACGTTGTCGATCCGCTCGGCCGGCGTGCTGCTGGACGCGGTGACCTACGGGACCGGCTGGCCGCTGGTGACCGGCAAGTCGTTGAGCCTGGACGCGACGGTGCTCACAGCCGACGTCAACGACGAAAAGGGCGCGTGGTGCAAAGCGCAAGCCATCTACGGCCTGGGGGATTTTGGCTCGCCGGGCAAAGCGAACCCGAGCTGCATCGGCGGCGATCAGGACGAAGACAAAGACGGCATCCCGGACAAGACGGACAACTGCCTGAACGACAAGAACGCCAACCAGCTCGACGGCGACAACGACGGCGTGGGCGACGTGTGCGACAACTGCCCGGCGGACCCGAACTTTGACCAGAGCGATGGCGACGGCGACGGCCTGGGCGACGCGTGCGAGCCACCCGGCTGCGGCAACGGCGTGCTGGAGCCCAAAGAAGATTGCGACGATGGCAACTTGCTGTACGGCGACGGCTGCAACGCCCTTTGCTTCAGCGAGCCGGCCATCCTGGTGGGCGATCTGGTCATTTCCGAATTGCTGCCCGATGCGGCCTCGCCGGTGACCGACGAGGGCGGTGAGTGGGTCGAGCTGTACAACGCGAGCACGCACATTGTGGAATTGGCTGGCATTTCGCTCAAGACAGGTTCGTCGACCACCGTGCTGCCGCAAAATGCGTCGCTGCCGATGTTCCCGGGGGCGTACGTGGTGCTGGCGCGCAGCGTCACCCCCAGCCTGAACGGCGAGTTGGAGGGCCCGGTGTGGGCGCCCAAGCTGAACTTGACCAACACCTCGATCACGGAAGTGCGGGTCGAGGCCGGCGGCGCGATCATCGATAGCATCGTGTACAACGCGCCGGGTTGGCCCAAGGTGGCCGCCGGCGTGGCGCTCGAGCTGGATCCGGGCAAGCTCACCGCGGTGGCCAACGACGCAGCCGCTTCGTGGTGCCTAGCCAGCGAGACGTACACCACAGGCAACAAGGGCACGCCTGGCAAGGTCAATTCCAGCTGCCCCAAGGACAGCGACGGCGACGGCAAGCTCGACGCCGCCGACAATTGCCCAACCAAGCCCAACGCCGACCAAAAGGACGGCGACGGCGACGGCGCGGGCGACGTGTGCGACAACTGCCCGTACCAAGCCAACCCGGATCAGCTGGACACCAACGGCGATGGCAAGGGCGACGTCTGCCAAGACCTGCCCGACCCAGTCTGCGGCAACGGCACCGTAGAGCCGCCCGAGGCCTGCGACGACGGCAACACGGCCGCCGGCGACGGCTGCAGCCCCACTTGCCAGGTCGAATCGGCCAACGGCGAGCCGATCGCGGGCGACCTTGTCATCACCGAGCTGATGATCGACCCCAGCATCAGCGAACCCGCGGGCGAGTGGTTCGAGATCAAGAACGTGAGCACCAAGAACCTGGACCTCAACGGCCTGACCGTGATTGGCGGCACCGCGACCGAGAAGTTCACGGTGGGCAAGTCGGTACCCTGCGCGCCCGGCGCGATCCTGGTCTTTGCGGCCTCGGCCGATCCCAAGGCCAACGGCGGCATCACGCCCAACTACGTGTACACGGGCAGCGGCTTCCCCCTGTCGAACAGCGCCGCCGACGCGGTCGAGTTGCAGTGGAAGGGCTTGAGCATCGACAAGGTCGCATTCACCTGGGGCAGCAACGGCTGGACCAAGCTGGCCGGCTCCTCGGTGCAGTTGAGCGCGAGCAAGACCGAGGCGGTGCTGAACGACAGCCCCGCCAACTGGTGCCTGTCGGCAACTGCCTGGAACGGCGTGGACAAAGGCTCGCCCGGCAAGGCCAACAGCGAGTGTGGAACGCCGCCCAACGGCGCCCCGGTGCCCGGTTCGAGCCCGGCGCCCGATGGCCAAAAGTGGCTGCCGGGTTGGTTCCAGGGCTGGGCGAAGTAGGGGCGCGGCGGGCGCCACCTGGTGCCAATTCAGCCCATTTGCTAGCCCGAACAAGCCGTCGCCAGCTGGCTAGAACACCAATTACGAATCTCCGCGGTTCAGAGCAACGGGACCACTCGCTGGCGAAAACTCGTTGCTGCTCATACGGTTTCCGTCCAAATCGGCTCGAAAACTTCGGCAATTCTTCGGGCCCGAACCGGGGTCCCCGCCTGATTCTCGCCGGTTGCAGACCGGGTCAGAGGAACCGTACAGGCGTGAATCAGACGGGGTTCGTATCAG
>JBBISH010000085.1:0-29726 GCA_037441385.1 Myxococcales bacterium | reverse complement strand
GCCTTTTTGGCGTCTTCGGCCTTCTTGGCCTCCGCAGCTTTAGCGTCTTCGACCTTCTTGGCTTCGGCGGCCTTGGCCTCTTCTGCCTTCTTGGCCTCGTCGGCCTTGCCTTCGTCGATCTTGGCGGCTTCGACCTTGGGCGCCTGCACGTCCTCGGCCGCGGCGACCACGTCGGCCTGCGGTGCAGCGGCGACCACATCCGCTTCGGGCGCGGCAGCGGCGACGTCCGGGGCTGCGCTGGGGGCGGCCGCCTGGGCGTCTACGGCGGGCGCGCTCGGGGCGACATCCGCAGTCGCCGCGGCGGGTTCCGTGGTGGCAGGCTTCTCGGCGGGCTTGCCGCTCATGGCGATCACAACGGCGATGATACCGACCACCGCTGCGCCACCACCGGCGATCAGGCCCATCGGCGGGCCGGCTTTCTTGGCCGGCGGGGCCTGTTTGCCGCTGCCGGTGGTCGCCGGGGCCGCCTTGCCGGCTGGCGCGGCCGCAGTCTTGGCCGCGGGCTTGGCCTCGGTCTTGGTCTCGGTCTTGGCCGGCTTGGACTCGCTGCGAGCGGCGGGCAGAACCGGCTTGATATCGACCTTGCCGGCATCTTTGCCAGCCGCAGCGCCGGTCGTGCGGGCTTCGTTGGTACGGCTGCGGCTCTCGGCCTCGGCGGGACGGATCTTGTCTTCGGGCAGACGAATCTTGACCGACGGCTCGGGCAGGGCCGGCTCGGCCTGGGTCGCCTCGGCCGGCAGCGGCAGATCGGCGCGAGCAGCGGTCTGGGCGGCAGGCGTCGGCACGGACTCGCGCTTGGCTTCGACGGGCTTGGCCGCGACGGGGACCGGTTCGCTGACGCGCACCGCCGGCTGATTCTCGACCGGGCGCGGCGGCACGGGCGAAACGGCCGTCTCGACTTCGTCCAGCGCGGCGGCGGCCTTGGCATCACCCGCGACGCGCGCCGAAGGCGTCTTGGCCGGCGTGGGCCGGGCCGCGACCACCGTCGGTTCGGGCTCGAGCGGCGGCAGGTTCGGTGGCTCCACCGTACCCAGATCGGGCGGCAGGTCGGGCTCGCCGCCCTGCTGGCCGTCTAACTTGACGAGCAATTCGATCATGGCCGCAGACAGTTCCAGCGTCTGCGCCCGGCGCGGCGATTTCTTGGCAGCCGCCGGATCCGGCGTGGGCACACCGGGGGCCGCGCTCACCATGTCGTCGAACGGCGCCACGTCCTTGACGGGCGTCCAGGCCGTAAAGCCCTTGCGCCACACCAGATCCGCCGCGCCCAGCCGGCCGGCCGTGATGTGCTCGACCACCTCGGCCTCGGTCATGGGCCCGACTTGCTTGCCGTCGATGCCTGCGAACCAGATCGGCACGGGCGCCGCGGCCTGCTGCGGCGGGAGGTCCAGGGCAAATGGCAGGGTGGTGCGGCCCACTTCCTCGGCCGTTTCCAGGCCCCGGACGCGGATTTCGGCCCCGCAGCGCTTGCACGGAATCTTGAAGACCTTGTTTTTGCCTTGAACCCGCTCGTCGGGCAGAGAGTATTTGGCGTTGCAGGCTGGGCAGGTGATCTTCATCCGGCAATCCTTGAGTCGCGGGCGCGGGGCGCAGGATCTTAGCCCGCCTGCACCCTTTGCGCAACCCTTTTGCGCACCTCGGGGTGGTGGGCACCAAGCAGCGCGACGACCCGCTCGGCCACCCGCGGGCCCTGCGGCCATGGCACCAGGCGCACCAGCGCCTCGGCCAAAACAACAAGCATACCATCCAGTTCGACATCGCCCTGGCCGCGCGGACCGTAGACGGTCGCCAAGATCCAACGGCGCCACTGGGTCGGGTTGCCGCCGTCTTCGGACTCGACAACCCGCTTGAGGCCGCGGTCCAAGTCCAGGCGAAACTGGGCCTGCCCTTTGGCACCGCGGTAGGCAGCCGCCTGGGGTGAGCGCGCCCGCAGCGTCGCCGCCGCCCAGTCCAGCAGGGCCGGGCGCACCGCTTCGACCGCCATGGCCTGCTCGGCGCAGTCGTCTTCAGGTTCCGTCAAGAAATCGTCGAGTTCGTCGAGCAAGCCCCACCTCGGCTGGCATTGTGCCGGGCGCGCCCCGGCTTGTCACCCTTGGCGATCCGTGGTGGCGCGGCCTTGACACAGCCGCCCGAACCCTTGGACGATCCGCAGCCGGCGGCGATCCACGGCCACCGACAGATTTTTGGCGGCGGAGGCAGCAATGTTGGTGGGCGTAATCAATCCGGCGGCGGGTCACAAGCCGGCCGTCGATCTGGCACATGTGTTGGCGACGTCGTCGCCGCGACTGCGCCTGCTGATGTCGGATCGCGCCGACGACGTGGACGGCTTGGTGTCGGCCGTGCGCGACGGCGCCCAGCTCATCGTGGTGGCGGGCGGCGACGGCACCACCTGCAACCTACTGACGCGCTTTGCCCAGGCCGGCTTGCTCGAGTCGCTGCCGCCGCTGTTGGTGTTGCCGGCAGGCCGGGTCAACACGATCGCCTCGGCGCTGGTGGGCTCGCGGCGGCCGGCGCAGTTGGCGCAGCGTATCCTGCACGCGTGGACCCGCGGTGTGCGGCGAATCAAGCGTGTGCCGGTGCTGAGCGTCAAGGTCGATGGCCTGCCCGATCACTGCGGAATGACGGTCAGCCTGGGCGCGGTCGCTCGCATCCACAGCGACTATCGCCACGCGATGTTGCAGGGCGCGCCCGGCATCTTGGAGTTGTTGGCGCGGTTGGCGCTGCAGCAGCTGCCCTCGGATCGCTTTGCGCCGATCGATGGCGCCGTGACCCTAGAGCCCGAGCCGTTGCGCCTGCCCAACATCACCTTTGGCATCTTGAGCCCGCTGCCGCGCTACTTTCACTTGGTGCGGCCGTTCCCAGGGGTCATGACGGTCAGCAACGGCCCCGGCGTGCATATGACCCTGTCGAACATGGGCCCGCTGGCAACTCAAGCCGTTTTGCCCGGGCTGCTCCGCGGCATCTTGAGCGGTCATCCGCAGTTGCAGTCCGGCACGGCGACGCGCCTGGCTTGGACCAACGGCAGCCGCCAAGACTTGGTGGTCCTGGACGGCGAAGAGCTGACCGTAGCCCCCGGCGCGCCGGTGGAGATCCGGGTGGCCGGCACGGTGCGCATGGTGGTCTGGCGCGACATGCCCGCCCACGACGCCGAGTAGGACCGGCCGCGCGACCGCAAAGCCACAGGGTGCACCCCCCACCTGATTCAGCCCGGCAAGGCTTGCCGAACCCGCTCTGCAACTAGTACTACAAACCCGAAGTCCGTTCAGGGTTGGGCCTCTCGAATGGCTTGTAGTACTAGCCTTTTCAGTAGGCAAAGGGGGCGCGCCGCGCACTCTAGGACCCCCGCCCCTGCGACTCCCGCAAGGATCAGGCTGGGCCCCAGTTCGGCCCCGAACATTCGCCCCAGGCTCTTGTCGGATTTGACTCTTGTCGGATTTGACGGAGCCGGTGTGACAGTGTCGCAACGTGAGTCACACTGCCGGTGCGACAGGACACTCGCCCAGACCGCGCTTCTCAAGTTGAGACAGTTGCAACAACGGTGACCGCCGCGGCGGGCCAATGTGACTCCCTAAGAATCTCCAAAGTTAGCAGATTTCCCATCATGATCAATGCGTTATTGTCCGGTGCGCCCAGTGGCGGAACGAATCCGGCTGGAAACTAGATTTGGCATGACTGTTGCAGAGAACCAGCTTGGAAGTGGCGACAAGAATCCCTATTCGCGTCATTGTGCATTCCCCTTCCGAAATCAATTCCCCGCTCCGGCCCAGTTCCTGGACGGAGGTCAATCGGGCCCCGAGCCCACCCGTTGGATAGGCCGTCGTCATCGTTAGGGAGTGACGGTCGGCAAGCGGACCAACGGTGTGCGGAGCCCCTGTTCTTCCTCGCCACCCGCGCGGCGGTTGCCTCTGGTAGCCGCCGCGCTCCGCTTTTTGGCGCACCTTTGCGGGCGGCGCGGCCTTGGTGGCGGGGGCACGTCGTCGCGCGACCGGCGACGGGAGCGGTTGACAGGGCCACGCTGGCGACGATACTCCCAGCCGTGTGCGACGCGGGTCCAGGCCGGGCAAGCGGTCCGTCGTCGCCGCCGCCAGCGGACGCGCGACCGGATTGGCGCACACCTGGCCACGAACCCTAGTTAGCCCGCGGACTTGTGCACGCCATGGCCGAGCGACTGTCACGCGAAGTGCGGACGATCCGATCGCAAGCCGACATCGTGGCCCGGGCCACGGGGCGGGCGACCGGGTCGGTGCACTATCTGGTGGCGATGTTCGTGGTCGAGTGCCCGGCGCGCGACGTGCTGGTCGAGACCGGCGTGACCGACCAGACCGTGCTCGACACCTACGAGCGGATGGCCGAACGCGACGACCCGCCCGAGGCGCTTGCGGAAATTCACCGGCAATCCCAGCGGTTGAGTGAGAGCGCGGGTCTACCCGAGACCACGTCGATGGTGCTACTCGCCAGCCTGCTGCGCGTGCGCGATAGCCTAGCCTGCCGAGTGCTGGAGCGAGCCGGCGTGGCCGTGCCCAGCCTGCGCGCCAAGGTCATCGGGCAGGTCACGTTCGATCAGGACCGCGGCGTCACTGGGCTGCGGCCGGTGGTGCGGCCGCCCGAGCCCGAGCCGCCGGCGAACAATAGCTTGCGGAGCAGCGAGTTGCGCCCGCTGAGCGATCGGCCCGTCACGCGTACCGACCTGCCGCGCCCCGACCTGCCGCGCCCCGATCTGCCGCGCCCCGATCTCACACGCTCCGAGGTGCCGCGCAGCGCCCTGCCGACCCGGCCGCTGCCCACCGTGCCGCCGCCCCCCAAGGTCGAGCCGCGCGCGGATCCACCGGCCGAGGTGCCCCAGGAACCGCCGCCGATAGGCAGGAAGGTCGCTGATGGCAAGGTGTTTTCGCTGCACCCGGACCTGTTCCCCACGCTGAACGAGCTGGGGCGCAATCTGACCGCGGCGGCGCTGGCCGGCGAGATCGAACCCATCATCGGCCGCGATGCGATTGTCGACGCGCTCATCGACATCCTGCTGATGAAACACGCCAACAACCCGTGCCTGATCGGCGAGGCGGGCGTGGGCAAGACCGCGATCGCCGAAGGGTTGGCGCTGCGGCTGTCTGGAAACGTTAGTCAGTACGGCAAGTTGGGATCGGCGGTGATCGTCGAAATCCCGGTATCGGCGCTGCTGGCGGGGACCGGTCTGCGCGGCGCGTTCTCGGAGCGGATGAAGAAACTCCGCGACGAGGTGGCCAAGGCGGCGGGACAAGTCATCGTCTTTATGGACGAGATTCACACGCTGATGGGCGCTGGCACCGGCGATGGCCCGTTGGACGCGGCGAACGATTTGAAAAGCGCCTTGTCGCGCGGCAAGTTCCCGCTGATTGGCGCGACGACCAAGGCCGAGTATCAGCGGCACATCGAGTCGGACCCGGCGATGGATCGGCGCTTCCAGGTGATCGAGGTGCCGGAGCCGAGCGCGGCCGAGGCAGTGACGATCCTGGCGGGCGTCGCGCCCAATTTTGGCAGGCACCACGGGGTGTTCTACCAGCACGAGGCGGTGGTCTCGTCCGTGCACTTGTCCAAGCGCTTCATCACGGACCGCTGCCTGCCCGACAAGGCGATCTCGGTGCTGGACCGCGCTGGAGCGCAGGTGCGGCGGGCGGGCCGCGAGCAAGTGGCCGTGGACGACGTGGCGCGCGCGGTACACCTGCTGACCGGCGTGCCGATGGAGCGGCTGCTGGCCGACGAGCGCGGACGCATCCGCGACCTGGCCACGGATCTCAAGGCGCGCATCGTGGGCCACGACCGAGTGCTCGAGCGGATTGCCCGGCGAGTACAGCGCAATTACGCCGGATTTTCGGGCCAGCGCCCGCTCGCGTCGCTGCTGTTCGCGGGAGCGCCGGGCGTGGGCAAGACTGAGACGGCGCGCGCGCTGGCCGAGTGCCTCTTTGTCAGCGGCGACGCGCTGGTCCGCTTTGACATGAGCGAATACGCCGAGCCGCATACGGTTTCGCGGCTGCTGGGCTCGCCGCCGGGCTATGTGGGCCATCAGCAAGTCGGGTTGCTGGCGCAGGCGCTGCAGAAGCGGCCGTACCGGGTGCTGCTCTTTGACGAGGTGGACCGCGCTGCAGCGGAAGTCCAGGCGCTGCTGCTGCAATTGCTGGATGCCGGTCGCATCACCGACAACCACGGGCACGCCGTGGATGTGCGCAACTGCCTGATCGTGCTCACCAGCAACATCGGCGCAGAGCTTTTGGCGGCCGGCCGGCGGCGCTCGATCGGCTTTGGCGCAGAGACCGTGGTCGCCACGGGCGAGGACGAAGCGGCGCTGGCCCGCCAAGACGAGGCCGTGGTCGAGCGGGTGCGCAGCAAACTGTCGCCGGAGCTGGCCAGCCGACTTGATGAATGTCTAGTGTTCCGGCCCTTGGACCGCGAAGCGGCGCGCGTGGTGGCGCGGCGGGCCATCGACGCGGGCGCGGACCGGTTGTACGAGGCGCGCCTCATCCGCTACCGCGCCGATGACAGCGTGGTGGATCTGGTGCTAGAGGGCGGCCTGGATCCCGCATTGGGTGTGCGGCCGCTGCGAGCGCGCATCGAAGCCGTGGTCGAAAGCTTTGTGACCGACTGCATCCTGGATGGTCTGCTCAAGCCCGGCGCCGATGTGGTGCTGACAGCGCGCGGCCAGCAACTGAAACTGCTGCCAGGGGCCCTGGTCGCGACGGCGGTGAGCGGATGAACGCAACGACGTTCCCCAACTGGTTCGGCGCGGCCCTCCTACTCGCCCGCGGCATCCTATGCGCTTCGTGCTCGCTGCTTTGGGGGTGCGACGTGACCCCAGCCGAAACCGAGCAGGCCACCGTTGCGCCACCGCTATGCAGCCAGGTCGCGCACTTTGGCAACGGCGCTAGCTGCAGCCCCAGCGACCCCAGCCTAAGCACCTGCGGCAGCAGCGCCCGCCGCACCTGCGCAGGGGATTGGCTGTGTTTTGACGCACCTGAGTACGCCAGCTGCGCCTGCCAGGCCGACGGCGACTGCGCGACCCGCACCGCGTACATCAACGCAGCGCGGACCGCCACCGGCAAGGCCCCGCTCAGCAGCAGTTGCAAGGGCGGGCGCTGCGCGGGAATTCCGTAAACGGGCTAGAGACCTGACCAATTGCTGCCTGCCTTACCGGTTGCCGACAGCCCGAGCGACCCCAGGTTGAAACCTGGGGCTCGCGGTCGAGAAGTCCGCCTCCGCGGACTCGGACGGGCGGTTGCGCCAACCGGCGAAGGCCGGTTTCTTGAGTGCGAGCCCGGGGTTTCAACCCCGGCTCGCCGTCGAGCCTGAAACGCAGTCACGATCACTGTAGCTAACCGGTAAGGCAGGAATTGCTGTACACTCGTTCAGCTCTTGGGTGTCCTGGTCAGGCCTCTCGCTGCTACGTGGGTCGCAAGCTCGCCCCGTTGGGGACTCGCCGCTCCAATGGCGGCGGGTGCGGCGCGGCGAAGGACTCAAAGTGATCCGCTCTCTAAGATTCGGTGCGCGGCAACGACTCGGGCTTGTCCAAAATCCGCAGCAGTTGGGCAAACTTGGTCTCGTCCGCGGGCCAGGCGTGCACGCCCAGGTCGCGCAGCCACGCCGTGATACCCGGCTCGAGCGCGGCCACGTCGGCGTGCTCGACCTCGATCTCGAAGCGGTGGGCGTCGGCGCCGCGGTCGCCAAAGCGCGCGTGGTCGAGTTCGAGCGTGAGCGGCCCCGGCTCGCCGCCAAAAAATAGCTTGTCCAAAGCGTAGATACGTCGTGTGGTGGCCATGGCACCCAGGACATGCAGGGCCGCGTCGGCCGGCAGCACGCCCGCCAAAGGGCCCGCAGTCTGGACCCAGGCCACGGCCTGCAAGTCAGCAAGCTGACTACGAAAAGGCGGCCCCTGCAGCCAGCGCGCGGCCAGGTCATCGGGCAAACGGTGCTCGAATTCTCCCACGGTCAGCAGGCCGGCCTGCAGCGTGGGGTTGGCCTTGCAAGTGGCCTTGACCCAACGCTGATCGCCCTGCCCGCCCACGCGCACACGAATCATGCAGCGATGGGCGTGCAGGCGGCGGTCGCGCGTGTCCAAGTAGTAGTTGACCTGCTCTACCACTTGGGCAGGCCCGCACGCCGCATCCAGTGCAGCGCGCACCAGCCCGTGGGCCAGGTCGTCGGGCAGCAAGAGCTTGAGCTCGACTTCGGTGGCCATGGCTACCTACCTGTGCAGAATCATGAATCGCACCGGATCCAACTCGTCGCCATAGGCGTAGGTGGGGCCCAGCGCATGGGCGGCCAAGTCCGACTGGGGCGCCTGCATCAAACCATCGCCCTGGGTCTGCACTTGGCCGGTCTGGCGGCCGCGAGCGCGGGCCTTCCATTGCGAACGCTCGAATTCCTGTTCGCCTTCCCACTTTTCGTGCAGATCGATGAGCTCGTCGAAGTCGGCCGGCAGTTGCTCGGCCAGCTTTTGCAGGACCCAACCGGCGCACTCGGCGTCGGCGGCGGCGCGGTGAGCCTCTTCGAGCGGCACGCCCAGGCGCTTGGCCACGGTACCCAACTTGTGGTTCCCCTGACCCTTTTGCAGCTCCTTGGCAAACACAAGCGGGTCCAACCAGCGGGCCCCGCGCGGCAACTGGGCTCCAGCGCGACTGAATTCGGCGATCAAGAAGGTGCGGTCAAACGAGGCGTTGTAGGCGACCAGGATACGACCCGCCAGCTTTTCCAGCAGTTGCGGGACCACCTGGGCAAAGGTCGGCTGCCCTTCCAACTCCTCGGGTTTGATGCCCGTCAGGCGCGTGACATCGGGGTCCAACGGCCGCTGCGGGTCCAGCAAAACCGACCAGCGATCCGTGACTTCGCCATTGTCGAACGCCACCACGCCCAGCTCGATGACGCGGTCGCCGGTCTGGGGCGACAGGCCCGTGGTCTCGGTGTCGATGGCGGCCATTGGCCGCAAATGCCAAGGAATCGGCGTGGGTTGAGTGTCGGTGGTGTCAGGCATGGGCGCTCGCGCAGGCTGCGGGTCTCGGGTGAGTAGACGCCAACGCCCCAGCTACGGCAAGCCCAGCAACGGCTGCCCCATCTTGACCGGCTGACCGAGCGGCACCAGCGGCTGCAGGTTCTTTTGCGCCGCCACCAGCACCACCGTGGAACCCATCTCGAACACGCCAAATTCCTGGCCGCGCTGCAGCGCCAACATCGGCGAGCAAGGCTGCAGCCCCGAACCGACGTTGCCCTCATTGCAGGCCAAATCGGTGAACGCGACCCGCATGTGGCCGACGCAGGTGGCGCCGACCATAATCAGCGCGGCCGGGCCGAATTCGGTCTCGCAGTGGCCTACGATGCGCTCGTTGCGGGCGAACAAGCCGTGGACATGGCGAATTCCCAGCTTGTTGACTGGGTACAGTGCACCCGGCAGGTAGCGCCACTGGGTCACGGTGCCGTTCCACGGGCTGTGAACGCGGTGGTAGTTGTTGGGCGCGAGGTAGACCACGGCGTAGCTGCCGCCCCGATAGGGATCGGCGTCTTGCGAGCCACCCAGCAGCGCATCCAGCGAATACTCCACCCCTTTGGCCTGGATCAGCGTGCTGGTGTCCAGGCTGCCCACCGCCGACAACCGCCCGTCGGCCGGCGAGGCCATCGCCTTGGCCTCTTGGCTGACTGGCCGCAGGCCCGGCTTGAGCGTCCGGGTAAAAAAGTCCTGAAACGTCTCGAAATCGGCGATATCGCGCTCGGCCTCGTGCAGGTCGATCTTGTAGATGCGGGCAAAGGTGCGGATCGCGCGCTGTAGCACGGGCTTGGGCGCGTGCAGGCGCACCAGCTTGCCCATGGCCTGACTGACTTCGGGGCGCGCCAGCAGATCGAGCCAGCGCGGGGGAGGCGGAGCAATGGCCATGGATTCCTCTGCGTAAATGCCTGGTTAGGCGGCAACCGTGGGATGCGGGCCGTCGACCGCCACCAAGTTGAGATGCGCCGGCAGCAGACCACCGCACAGCAATTCGTGACGGCTCCGCAGATCGGCCATGCTCGCGCGCTCGATGGCGTCGACGCTGAAATCCTGCACCGCGAACGAGGCCGCGATGGTACCGGCGACCATGGCGCCCTGCAGCGCGGCGGTGTCGATACGCGGCTGCCGAGCCAGGTACCCCATGAAACCGCCAGCAAAAGTGTCGCCCGCGCCGGTGGGATCGACCACATGGTCCAGCATCACGGCCGGCAGAATCCACGCTTGGCCGCCGTGGATCAGCACCGCGCCGTGCTCGCCGCGCTTGATCACCACCGTCTGCGGCCCCATGGCGTGAATGGCGCGCGCGGCCTGGATGACGTTGCCCTCGCCCGACAAGGCAAAGGCCTCTTCGTCGTTCAGGAACAGGGCATCGACACGCCGCAGCACGCGCTCCAGAGACGGCCGCTCGCCGCTGATCCAGAAGTTCATGGTGTCCAGCGCCACAAAGCGCGGCTGCTTGCATTGCTCGAGCACGTCGTACTGCAGATCCGGGTGGATGTTCGCCAAGAACACCAGGTCGGCAGCGGCGTGCTTGGCGGGCAGCTTGGGCTTGAAGTTGGCAAACACGTTCAGCTCGGTGAACAGGGTCGTACGCGTCTCGAAGTGGCGGCTGTACTTGCCGCCCCACCGGAAGGTGTGGCCTTGGGCAAACTCGACGCCGCTGATGTCGACACCGCGGCGCTCGAGCCGGTCCAGGTCGCTGCGATGGAAGTCCTCGCCAACCACGGCCACCACGCTGGTGGCGGTGAACAGCGACGACGCCATGGCAAAAAACGTCGCCGAGCCGCCCAGGGCGCGGTCAACCTTGCCGTGACGGGTTTCTACGGAATCGTACGCTACGGAACCGACCACCAGAAGTTTCATGATAGTACCTTGCATGCCAGGGGAGACGGCGCAGGCGGGAAAGGGCGGCTAGGCCCGCGGGTAGTACTTGTCCAAAAGCAGACCCAAGCGCGCGCGGGCGTCGGCCGGCATCGCCTCGGGATGGGTCATCACCGCGTACTTCAGCGCGTCCACGGCGGGATCGTCGCCCTGCGGCGGCTCGGCGGCCACGGCGGCAATGACCTTCTGCGCGTTGGACACGTTCGCCTTGAGCACCGCGACCACTTGGTCCACGGTGACGGCGTCGTGGCCGGCGTGCCAGCAATCGTAGTCGGTGGCCAAAGCCAGGGTGGCGTAGGGGATCTCGGCCTCGCGGGCCAGCCGCGCCTCGGGCAAGTTGGTCATGCCGACCACCGCGACGTTGTGCCAGGTGCGGAAGGTCTCGGACTCGGCGCGCGTGGAAAATTGCGGCCCCTCGATGCAGACATACGCCCCGCCAACGTGGTGGCGCAGGCCCAGACGCTCGCAGGCCGCCTTGAGCGCCTTGCCGATGCGCGCGCTGGTCGGATCCGCAAAACCGACGTGCGCCACGATGCCATCGCTGAAGAAGGTGCGCGGGCGCGCCACGGTGCGGTCGATGAACTGGTCGACGATGACCAAGTCGCCCGGGTGGATGTCTTCGCGCATCGAGCCCACGGCGCTGACCGACAAAATGTTGTGGACGCCGGCCTTCTTCATGGCCCAGATGTTGGCGCGGTAGTTGATCTCGCTGGGCGAGAAGCGGTGGCCGCGGCCATGGCGGGGCAAGAAGAACAGCTGGGTATCGCCGAGCCAACCTTCGATAAGGGCATCGGACGGGGCGCCAAAAGGAGTCTCGACGCGATGCTCGCAAACCCGCTCGATGCCAGGCATTTCGTACAGACCCGAGCCGCCGATGACGCCGAGCACCGAGCGCGCCTGCGCCGACGCGTGGGGGTTGGTCATGTTCATGCTGCCTCGCAGGATGGCCACGCTCACGGCCGAGCCCAACTAGGGGCAAAGCGGGACGCAAGCGGCGCGGAAGGAGGGATCTGGTTCAACATGCCGACCAAGTTTTGCACCCGGAATGGATGAAACCTGGCATGTCGAGTCGGCCGGAGCCCGGTCGACCTGAGGAGTTGGGGAGCGAAGGCTCCCGCGTCGTGGCCTAGATCGGCGCCGCCTCGCTGGTGGGGCCTTCGCCCACGCCCTCGGCCAGCTTGCGCTCGACAAAGGCCGCCAGGCGCCGCTCGGCTTCGGCCGCCAGGTCCAGGAACTTGATCGCCAGCCCGTGCGAGAATCCGCCCGTGCGACGTGCACCCAGCACTTCGCCCCGCACCACGATCGGCACCTTGTCGCCGGGCAGCGCGAATTCCAGCTCGATGTAGCGGCGTTCCAAAGCGTTGCGCAGCGAGTAGGAATGGCTCTCGATGAAGATGCCGCTGGCCGACAGGTTCGTCGCCGGGTGCACGAACAGGCGATCGCCGTCGCGCTCCTGCACGAACAAGTCGACGGCCACGCGCTGGGCGCCGCGGCGCTCGATGACCATGGGCACGGTGGCTTTGGCTCCGGTTTCTACGTCGATCATGGCTCGCCTCCGCCTGGGTCTCCGGATACCGGCTTGGCTTCAAGGTCCGGTGTCGGGTCCCGAAGGGCGCAGCACGGTAGCGATGGGCGCGCGAACTGTCAACGGAAATTCGCGGGGTCCGTGGTGGAATTGGCCGGGGCACAGCCAGCAGCTACAGGCCGTAACTCACCATTGCGTCGGCCAACTTGGGCTCGAACCAAGTCGATTTGGGTGGCATCAACAGGCCGGCATCGGCCACGGCCATGAGGTCGGCCATGCTGGTGGCATGCAGGGCGAACGCCACCGCCATTTCCCCTGAATCGACGCGGCGTTCCAGCTCGGACAGGCCGCGCACTCCGCCCACGAAGTCGATGCGTGGGTCGCGGCGCGGATCGGTGATGTGCAGGTACGGCGCGATCAAGTGATCGTGCAACAGGCTGACATCCAGGCGACCGACCGGGTCGGCAGGGATACGATCAGGGTGAATCCGCAACAAATACCAGGCATTATTCAGGTAGACGCCCAGGTCGCCGCGCTGGGTGAGCTGCGGCCGGCCACCCAGCCGCTGGACCGCAAAGGCTGAACCGGCCGCCGCAAGCAGTTGATCCGCCGTCAGACCGGCCAAGTCCTTGACCACGCGGTGGTACGGCAAGATCTGCATCTGCTCGGCGGCGTACGCCACGGCCAAGAACCGCTGCGCCTTGGGGTTGCCGGGCTGAGCCGCCGCCACCCGCGAAGCCGCCGCGCTGCGGTGGTGCCCATCGGCGATATAGAGCTTGGGCAAATCACAGAGAAGGCCATGCAGCGCCTGCAGTTGGTGCGGCTCGTCGACGACCCAAAGCGAGTGCCGCACGTCGCCGTCGCCCACCGCGTCCAAGTCGGCGGGCCGGCTCGCTACTTGTTCCAGGGCCGCCACCAGCTGGGGCTGCCCGCGCCAAGCCAACAGCGCCGGCCCGGTCTGCGCCGCCACCGCCAAAATGTGCTGCACGCGGTCGTCTTCCTTGTCTGGGCGGGTCAGTTCGTGGCGGGCGATGCGGCCCTCGCGGTAGGCGGCGACGTCGGCGGCGACCACCACACCGGTCTGTACGTGTTCGCCCATCTGCATCCGGTAGACGTAGTACGCGTCGCGCGGCCACTGGGCAATCGCACCCGCGGCTTGCAGGCCGTGCCAGTTGATCGCGGCTTGGGCGTAGACCGGTGGCGAGTGCACATCGGTGCCGACGGGCAGGTCGATCTCGGGGCGCGAAACATGCAGGAAGCTGAGGGGCTTGCCGTGCACGCGAGCGCGGGCTTCTTCGGTCGAGACCACGTCGTAGGGGGGCGCAATGACTTGGCTACAGCGATCGGCGGCCGGTAGCCAACCGGCAAAGGGCGAGGTAAGGCTCATTTGCAGGCAAACTCCATGAAGCTTTTGGCGGAACTACTTCTGGAACTGCGCCGGAATGGTGCCGCCGTGGCTGGGATCGTACTTCGCCAAGAAGCTTTCGTAACGCCCCCGGGTCCTGGCCACCTGACTGCGCAGCCCGGTCACCGTGTTCAGCGGCAGCTTCTTGGTGGTCATCTCGACCACGAAGTCCGGCAAATGACCGCCCGGGTCGGCGTCGATCTGGTAGGTCACGCGGGTGCGTTTGTCGTCGATACTCACCAACTTGTAGAAGCCGCGCAGCCGCGGCATCCGCACCACTCCGTCGATCGGCGGCTGCAGCGACGACGCGATCGAATTGAAGGGGCACAGCACTTCGCGGCGACTCATGGTGCCGTCGACGGTACAGTCCAGGACCGTGTCGCGATCGCTGACGGGCCATGGCGCGTCGGTGCGGTTGTAGAGGATGCGATCGAACTCGTTGACCTGTTTTAGAATTCGCGCCTGGGCACAGTTGGCCATCCACTCGGTGTGCCGCGAGACGTCGTTGAGCACGGCCAGGACTTCGAACAGGCCGGCGTCGATGCTGCCGATACCTTTGAAAACAGGCACTTCTCGGCCGGGTTCCAGGCGATTCCACACGGCCACGCCGCTTTCGGAAAAAATGTGCTTCCAGCCGACTTCGTCGTCGGCCCACGCGCGCGCCGACCATGTGCCGGCTCCACCGACCCACGCGCCTGCGCCCAGCAACCCCGTCTGGATGAGTCGCCGCCGCGACCACCGCTGCACTCCGCTGTCCATGCGTCCCCCCTGGCTCGCGCTCCTGGCCCAGAAGCGTAGCGAAGTCGCGGGCGCGCGCAACCCGATCCGCTTCGGCCCCGCGTCAAGAAGTAGGGCCCGGCAGCGTGCGCAGGCCTTGCAGTTTCTGATTCGTGCTCTAGCCTTGCGGATCATGCACGCCGCGCACCCCACCCGCATCCGCCACCGGCTGGCCGCCTGGCGCCACGAACTGGCCGAGCGCTATCCACTGGCGGCCGAAATTGTTCATCAAGTTCAGCGTCATGGCGTGGTCGATCGGGCGGCAGCCCTGGCGATGTACTCGCTGTTGGCGGCGGTGCCGCTGCTGCTGGCGACGTTTTCCGTGTTCGGCTTCTTGCTGGGGGCGGTCGATCGCGCGGGCGAAGTCACCGGACTCGATCTGGAGCTTCGCCATGCCGCCCTGCGGCAGATGGTGCGCTGGGTTCGCGAGTCTTTGCCCGGCGTTACGTGGAATCCCGCCGAATTCGCCGCGGCGCTGGTTCGCCACCGCACGGTGCACGGCGTGGTGGGCTTGGTGGCGGCCGCGTTCTTGGGGATGACCGTCTTTGGCCGGCTCGACGACGCTATCCGCTCGATTTTTGACAAGAAACCGCGCTCGACCCTGCGGGCCGCCGGCTACATGAGCGGGGTGATCGCGCTGGCGGTGGGCTTGGCTCTGCTGGTCAATTTTGTGGGCCCGCTGGTCGAGTGGGGCCTGCACGTGGCGGCCGGATCGGTGCACACCCTGTCCAAGGGCTGGATCGACGTGCTGGGCATGACACTGCTGCTGAGCCAAAGCCTGCCCGTTGCTGCGCTTTTCTTTGTGCTGGTGCGTTGGTCCGTTGGCAAGGTCGGCAAGCGGCGCCTTCTGGTCACGGCCGTTGTTTTTGGCCTGACGTGCACGGTGGGCCAGTGGTTGTTCACGCTGTACGTAAAGTCCGTGGTCAAAATGGATGCGGTGTACGGGGCCCTGAGCGGCGTAGTGGCGCTGCTTCTTTGGCTTTTCTACGCCAACCTGGCCTTCATGATCACCGTTTGCGCGGTGGCGGGGCTCGAGCGGCGCGCGCACATGCACGGGCCCAAGCCGCCCCACGACCACAAGAAGCCGGCGCCAGAGGTAAAACCGGAACCCGAACCGGC
The DNA here is from genome assembly GCA_037441385.1 of Myxococcales bacterium. GTDB lineage: Bacteria > Myxococcota_A > UBA9042 > UBA9042 > UBA9042 > SXRM01. The sequence continues at coordinate 14,021 of JBBISH010000085.1, read as the reverse complement.
CCAGCCGAATAATATTCCGTAATTTCAAATCGTTACAGATCCAATGCGCTGCCCCGCGGATCGAATTCTCGCACCGTCGTGGCCGCCACGGGCTTCAACTCGCCGCTGCCATGCAAGTCCAAGTAATCTTGGCGAACTCCATGGCACCACGGCTTGGCCGGGCACTCCATGCACACTGGAGCATACACTCCGGTTTCAATGGTACTTTGGTCCATGCGAAAGGCCATGCCCCCCGGATTGACCACCAGCATAGCCATCGCCGCGGCGTCGAATTGCAGGTCCCAGGCGCTGGGCGGCACCAGGCAGTGCGGCGTGTTCAAAGACACCAAGGTGGCACCGTGGCGCTTGGCGAGCTCGCGGGCCCGCAGCAGGGCCGGAATGTGCGGGGCCATGGGCGGCACCAGCGCGCGCAGATCCGCCGCGCCCTGATCGACCAGCGAAAACAGCCAGACGTTGAAGTGCTTGAAGCCTTGTTGCCCGTAGTGGTCAACCAGCTCTGGCAGTTCGTCGGCGTTGCGACTGGTCCACAGGATATCGCCCTCCAGGCGCAGCGGCCGGGTGCGCAGGATGGCCACGGCGCGGTCCAGCAAAGCCAGCGAGCCGGGCAACTGGTTCAGCTCGTCGTGCACGCTGGGAACGCGGCTTTTGAGCAGCAAGTTGACTTCGTTCATGCCCGCGGCGATCGCTTTGTCGGCAAACTCGGGATAGCTGAACAACAGGCCGTTGGTCTGGACCTTGATCCGCCGATAGCCCAGTTGGCGAGCCAAGCGCAATGTGCCCAAGAAGTCTTTGCGCAGGGTGGGTTCGCCGCCCGAGAGCCACAGGTGCTGGGCGCCCCGCTGCCGGCCCGTTTGCAGCCAGCGCACCACTTCAGGACTTTCCATCTGCTGGGTGGCGTCGGCACTGCACGAGTGGCAGCCCAAGCAGCGACAATTGCAGGCGTATCCCGGTGCCAGCTCCAGCCAGCGCAAGGGGGCGTGCGAGGTCGACTGGGCGCTCACGACTCCTCCCGCGGAAATGGCGCTTGATCCATCCGGACTTGAGTGGCGTCTGGGTCCAGCTCTGGGTTGGTGACGTCCTCGCCGCGCAGTTCGGCCGCCTGGACCAGGTGGACACCGCTCGGCTGGCGGACACCGCGCGTCCGTGCAGCCAGTTGCTGCCGGGCGCTGGTGCCTTGAGGATCGCCCACTTGCACGAGCGCGCGATAGAGAATCTGGGCAACCAGGGCGGTGTCTCCAGGCCGATGATCGGGGTCGCGCGCCAGCATCGCCCGCAGCAACTCGTCCACGGCGGCCAGGGGGCCGTCGAGCTGCGGCCACCGCAAGGGCTCGGCCCGGCCGATGCGCGCCAAGGTCGACTCGCGATCGACGTCGGCAAAGGGGGCCTGACCGATCAGCGCCTCGACCAGCACACTGGCAAATGTGAACAAGTCGGTGCGGTAGTCGATGACCTGACCGGCAATTTGCTCCGGCGCCGCATAGGCCCACTTGCCGCGCAGGCCCTGGCCGTGGGTGGTCTGCGCCAAGCCGACCACGCGGGCGATGCCGAAGTCGATGAGATACACAGAACCTACGGTATCGACCAGGATATTCGACGGCGACACGTCGCGATGCACCACCCCGACTGCGTGCGCCTCGGCCAAGCCCGCCGCCAACTGAGCCCCCAGCCACAACGCCGCCTCGATGGGCAGTGGCTCTTGCTGCGTGTCGCTGTCGCCGAGGCGCAAAACCTGCCGCAGGTTGCCACCGCGGACCCACGGCATGACCACAAACGGGACACCGCCGTGCTCGCCCGCGTCGACCAGCGGCAGCACCACGGGATGGTCGATGCGACGCAACGCTTCGACTTCGCGCAGGAACAGCCGCGCCACCCGCTCGTCTTCGCACAGCATGGGCAGCAGCCGCTTCAAGGCCAGCTCGGGCTCGCCGGGCCGCCGCACCAAGCGCTGGGCGCGAAAAACCTCGGACATGCCGCCCAAGGCGGTGCGCTGCAGCAGCAGGTAGTCGCCAAAGCGCGTCGCGGTGGTCACGGTTCCCCCTGCGCCAACTGCAGTTTCTTGTACAGGGTCCCGCGGTCGATCCCCAACGACTCAGCGGCCTTGCGCTTGTTGCCGCCCATCGCGGCCAGCCGCGCCGCCACCACCCGCGCCTCGATGACGTCGAGCGAAGCCACCGACCACCACGCGTCGGGCTCGCCACGCCCCGTCGCCGCCTCGCCGCCGCGCTCGCGCTGCAAAAGCGAGTCGATGTCGCTGCGCTCGAGCACCGCAGAATCAGCAAACAAGCACGCAGATTTCAAGACCATTTCCAGCTGGCGCACATTGCCCGGCCACGAGAACTGCAGCAGCCGCTGCAGGGCCGCCTTGCCAATCGACTCGACCTTGCCGATGCCGGCGGACCGATTTTCGCGCAGGAAATGCTCGGCCAATACGGCGATGTCGCCGGGCCGCTCGCGCAGCGGCGGAATACGCAACTCTACGACTTTCAAGCGATACAGCAGGTCCTCGCGGAACGTGCCGGCCCGCACCATGGCCGCCAAGTCGCGGTGAGTCGCGGCGATCACCCGCACATCCACCCGGCGCGGTGTGCTGTCGCCCACGCGGTTGAATTCGCTAGTCTGCAGCACGCGCAGCAATTTGACCTGCATTTCCAGGGGCATCTCGCCCACTTCGTCCAGCAGGAGTGTGCCGGAATGCGCCGCCTCGAACAGGCCCCGCCGCTCGGCCACTGCGCCCGTGAACGAGCCGCGCGCATGGCCAAACAGCTCGCTTTCCAACAAGTTAGCAGGCAACGCGCCACAGTTGATCGCCACGAATGGCCCGCGCTTGCGGCGACCGGTGAAGTGAATGGCCCGCGCCACCAGTTCTTTGCCGGTGCCCGATTCGCCGATGAGCAGCAGCGGGAAGTCGTGGTCGCGCACGCGGTCCATCAGCGAAAATACCTGCAAAAGTTGCGGACTTTCGCCCTTGATTTGCGAGTAGTCGCTGCGGTGGGCGATCTCTAGGCGCTGGGCCTGCAGATCGGCGCGCACGTCGTCCAATTCGTGCTCCACTTCGGCCAGTTGCGAGCGAAGCTGGGCATTGAGCGCTTCGACTTCGGCGCGGGACCGCCGCAGGGCTTCGGCCGTGTCGCGCTGGGCCTGCAGGAGCCGGGCAGTCTGGATCGCGATCGCCGCCTGGTCAGCCAGGGCCGAGAGCACCGTGGCGTGCTCGTCGGTAAATGCGCCCGATGCAAAGCGATTATCGACATAGACCACGCCCAGCGATCCCGTTTGCGAGCGCAAGGCAACGCACAAAATCGACCGAAGCGCGCCCCCGTGGACACTGGCCTGATCGGCAAAACGCGTGTCGATCTGCGCATCCAGCGACAGCACTGGCTCGCCCGACAAAAACACTTCCTCGGCCACCGTGTGGCTCAATTTGTGCTGCGGTTTCTTGAGATTCTCGCGGTCCAAGTTGCGCGCAACGGCCACCTTGAGCTGCGTGGCGCGGACTTCGGCACTCACGCCGGCATCGCCCTCGTCCAGAACCAGGAATCCCCGCTCGGCACCAGTGAGCAAGATCGCCGAGTCCATCAAGGTTTCAAGGATTTGCGGGATATCGCGCTGCTCGCCCAGGCGGCGATTGACGGCCAGCAAGGTGGGCACCAAGCCGGGCCGCGCACTGCCACCGTGGGGCACTTCGGGCAGCTGGGCGAGCGCCAAAAGCAGTGTGCGGGCCGCGGCATCCGCAGGATCGCGCTCGAATGCGGCCCGCTCGGGCCCGCGCAAGGTAGCGGCGACCCGTTGCAGGACGCCCACCTGTTGCTGAGCCAATTGCCGCGCGTCGTCGATTTGGCCGCGCTGCAAGAGCAGCCGGGCTCGCAGCGCGCACGCCTGGTTGCGATGCAAGGCCTTGCTGGCGGGCAGCAAATCCAGGGCCAGGCGCAAGTCGTCGTCCAAACCGGACAGACGCTCGCGCGGCACGGCCAGCCACGGCTCCGCGTCCAAGTCGCACTGCACCAGCAGCGTCAGCGCCCGGCCTTGCCACTCGGAATGTCCAGCACTGGCCGCGGCTTGACGCACGTCGGCCGCCCGCTGCCGCGCTTGGTCGACCTGAGCCGCCGCCAGCTCGATCTGGCCCAGCTCGATCTGGATTTCCAGCCGCTCGGTCACCGCCCCGGCCTCTTCCAGGGCCCGATCCGCGCGCTCCAGCAGTTCGGCCGCGTGCCCAGCGCGCCCCTGCCGCCGGGCAATTTCGCCCAGGACGCACAGCGCGTTGCCCAGCAGGTGGTGGTTGCCCACTTCTTGCCAAAACGGCACGGCCGCCGTCAGGTCGCCCAAGGCGGCGTCCAAAAGTCCCAGCGATGCCAGAAGGTTGCCACGGTTCGTCTTGGCCCGCGCGGCCGCCCCTGGGTTGCCATTTTGCTCGGCCAAGTCGATCACGCGCCGGTAGCCAGCCAGCGCCGCCCCCAACTCGCCCGATTCGTGATCGATCACGGCAAGGTTCATGGCCATGTTCAGCGCGCGCGTGCGGTCCCCTTGCGCCTGGGCCAGCGTCGCGGCCAGTCCATAGTGCTGGCGAGCCCCGCTCAGATCGCCGCGGCGGTGCGCCACGAGCCCCAGCGCCCCTTGCACCGCCGGCCACAGCCCAGGGCGGGACCGCTGCAGCAGTGCGCGCAGGCGCTGTTCGGCCGGATCCAGCTGCCCGGCGTAGTACTCGTGCAAACCCTGCAAGTAGTCGAGCAAATCGGCGGTGTCGCCGCCCGGAGCCGCCAGCGCCGCCGCGCGGACCATGGCCGGTTGCGCTGCTTGACGATCGCCCTGCCAAGTGGCTGCAAACGCTAGCCAAAGCCACGCCTCTGGCTGTTGGGGGTCGCGCTGCAGGATGGCCTCCGCCTGCGCCCGGCAGGTGGGGTAATCGCCCGCGCGAAAGGCCACTTCGGCGCGTGCCAAAGCCAGGGCCGCCTCGTTGGACCACGCCGCCGGCCAGTGGTGGGCCAGATCGGCGGCTTCGGCCAGGTTGCCACCGTCTGCCACGGCCCGCAGCCACGCCGCCGCGATGCGCGGGAGCCGAGGGTCGGACAGCTCGCGCCAGTTGGGCAGCCACGTCGCCGCCAGCGCCATCACCGCCTGCGAAGCGCCGCGCTGCTGGAGCGACTCGACCGCCATGGCAATTTCGTCGGCGCCCGGCAAGAGCTGGCCGTCGCGTTGCCAAGCCTTGACGCGGAGGATCGCCTGCTCGGCCGGGTGGCGCGCACGGCCGGCTGCGACGCGGAGAGCTTGGGCCACCATTTGCGCCGGCAGCTCGGCATGGATCCGGCTTTGACTAGCCGTACTGCGCAGTTGCAGACTACCCGCCCCATCCCGCCACAGCCAGGCCGCCAGATCGCCGTCCAGGTGGTCGGGTACCCGCAGGCCCAATTCAGCGACCGACTCGCCCGCCACCGCATGGCCTGCGGCCGCCAGCCACGCCAGCAGTGGCCAATGGGCAGAAGCCGGCAGATCGGGATGTTGCACGGCCGAAACCGCTGCCGCCACTGCCGCTTCCACGTCCGCCGCAGCCGCCGCGACTTCGCCCGGATGCCAAAGCAACTGGCCGCGCTGCAACAGCTCCGCCACCGCCTCGGCCGCCAGGGGCAGCCGCCCGCCTGTCGCCAGGGCCAGATGCTCGACCAGGGCACCGTCCCAGCGCCGACCGCCGACAGCCGATGCGAGCCAACGGGCCAGTTCGGGCGCCTGACAGCCCGGCCGCGACCACACCGGATCGCTGGCCTGAGTGGCAGTAGCGGCGGCGCGCAGTTGCCACCCGCCCGTCGCGTCCCAGTGCCGCACGGCCCAGGCCAACGGCGGCGGCAGAGCGTCGACCGGTCCGGCCACCAGCACACCGGCTTGCCCCAGCCCCGCCAACTGCTCGACCAGCCAAGTCCTTGCCGCCAAACCAAGTTGCGCGGCCCCATCGCCCAAGACGGCCGGCTGGCGCGCCGCCGGCCCATGCCACGCACGGCACGCGTTGGGCGCCATCAACAGGGCGCCGTCCGCGGCGTCGGCCGCCAGCCAAGCCAGCGTCTGCGAGCGCGTGGCCGCCAAGGTTAGCCAACTGCGCACAGCAACGGCATTTTCCTCGTCGATCGGCCCGAGCGCCCAGGCTACCGGCGCCTCCGCGTGCTGGGCCTCGAACTGCTCCACCGCGGGCAAGTCGAGCCGCGGACGGCGCGAGGCCTCGACCAGAACCCGACCCCAGCGCTCGCCATCCGACCCGGCGGCATCGAGCCAAGTCAGCGCGGCCTCTGCGGTTTGCGGCCGATGGCTGCGGTCGATGGCGGCCATGGCGCGCAGCAAGTCGACCAGTGCGCGTTCCGCAGCGCTTCCCTCGCCGATCGCGAGTTCAGGTTGCGTGCCCACCGCCGGCATGCGCAGCGGATAGCCGGGCCAAAGCTCGGCACCGCGCCACGCTTGCCACACAGCCAAAGCCAGTGAAAACAGGTCGTCGCGCGGGTCAGCGGTGCCAGATCGCAGCCGATCTGGGGCAGCGCAAGCCAAAAGGCCCGGCCCGCGCACCGGGTCGCCCGCGCGGTCGGCCAGGCCCAGGTCCAGCACGTGCACGTGCGCGCGTTCGCCCAATCGCGTGAGCAGGATGTTCCCCGGATGCAGGTCGCCGTGCACCCACCCGGCGGCGTGGATGACCGCCAGACTCCGCAGCAATTCGATCAGCACTTCGCGAACTTGCCCAGAGGTGGCCCCGCGCAGGCCCTGGTCCAAAGGCTGACCGGCAACGCGCCGGAGCACCAACGCCGCTTGATTTGGCCCCAGCGGCGCCCACCACGCCGGCTCGGGCAACAGCGGCAGGGCGATCGCGTGCAGGGCGCGCCACTCGCGGGCCAGCGCGGCCATCAAATCGGGCGTGCTGGCGTACTTGATCACCCAGTCCTCGGTCGTTTCGCCGCGCCGCCGAGCCAGCCAGACCTCGCCGCCACCGCCCTGGGCCAAGCGCCGCGTCGGCTGCCAGCACGCCACAAGCGCCGCCACGGCCTCTGGATTGTTCGGGTGCGCAGTCGCCATCACAGCCTCGCGGGTAGGGGGAGTGTGGATTATCTCTACGTGTGCTGAAAATTTCAACAACTACTCGTCGGCGGGATGCTCCTGGCCGCACGGTGCGCCTGCAACAAGATCCATTGATTTTACCGAGTTGAGCGAGACCACTCGATCGCACCGCGGGCGCGGGACATTTGGCACAAACCTTGAAATACTGGAGGCCGGCCGTGGGAATGCCCGCAGAGGCACGCGGGTGCGAGGACGAGGATGGGCTGGGGCGCCGCAATGACAAGGCTGGGACTGGTGTTGGGCGTGGTCCTGTGCGGCTGCGTGGTCAACCCCGTGCCGACCCCCGTTTCACCCAGCAGTTCGGACAAAGGGGGCGGCGGCAAGACCGAAGAGACGCCCACCACGGACAAAGACGCCGGCACCAACCAGCAGTTCAACAGCGACGCGACCACCGGCGGGGTCGCCGCCGACGACGCGATCTCGGGTCCCGACATGTCGGCCGCCGATGCATCCACCGCCGACATGGCGCCGTGGGACAGCGGGTTGCCGGCGGATGCCACGGAACTGGCCGCCGATGCCACGGCGTTGGCCGCCGACGCGACCGAGTCGTTGGATGTCCAGTAGAGCAGTGGCTGCGAGGCCGATGGCATCGCCAGCCAGAATCCGTTTGATTCGGCCCGGAAAGCCTGACAATTCTTCGGGCCCGAGCCGAGGTCCCCGCCTGATTCTCGCTGGTTGCAGACCGGGTCGGTCAGGCGGCAGAGGTGTGAAGCAGGTGGCGTTCGCGCTAGCCGGCGCGGTCGTCCACGCCGAGCAAACGCCGCCGCAGCCACTCCAAAGCCTGGAAAGTGGCCAAGCGTTGGAAGCGAGCGCGGTCCATGTGGCGCAAGGTCAGCGTGCGGGCCTGACTGCCGCCGCGCCAGGCCAACCCCAGGCACAAAGTGCCGACCGGTTTGGAATCGGTGCCGCCATCTGGCCCGGCAACTCCGCTTGTAGCCACAGCAAAGTCGGCGTCCGCCACTTGTCGCACGCCCTCGGCCATGGCCCGCGCGACGGGCTCGGACACGGCGCCATGTTCGTCAAGGAGGGCCGGAGAGACACCCAGCACGGCGGTCTTGGCCGCGTTGGCGTAGGCCACGACGCCCAGCAGGACGGACTGACTAGCGCCCGCCTCGGCGGTAAGGAGCGCGGCGATCTGGCCGCCCGTGCACGATTCTGCCACCGCCACCGTCGCGTTCTGCGCGCGCAACTGCTCCAACAGGGCCACGCCATAGCTCTGGTCGCGCCGCTCGCTGTAGATCGAGCGGTGCAGGTCGGCGCGCACCTCGGCCCGCAGCTGCTCGAAAGCCGCCAGATCGTCGCGTGCGGCCAGCTCCAAACGAATCTCGGGCCAGGTGGGCAGCGAGCGCATGGTGGCCGCGGCGTAGTGAGGCAGCCGGCTCAGGCGACCTTGCATGTCGCTTTCCGTCACGCCGAACAAGCGGAAGGTCGCCTCTGCGCGCGGCTGCGAGGCCAGGCCCAAGCGAGTCAACCACGGCTGCAGGTGATCGGCGAGCATGGCGGCGAACTCGCGCGGCACCCCAGGCAGGGCCATCAGGTGCAACGCGCCGACCTGCATGGTAAACCCTGGGGCGGTCCCCTGGCGGTTGGCGAGCAATTCCGCGCCAACGGGCAGATCGGCTTGACGCAGATTGCTGGGATCCATGGTTCGGCCCAGCGCCTGGAATCGCTCGCGGAGGGTCCGCTCGGCTCCTTGATTGCGCGCGATCGCAACGCCCGCGGCCGCCGCTACGGCCGCGCGAGTCAAATCGTCGTCGGTGGGGCCCAGGCCGCCGCTGATGACGAGGATCGTCGGCTCAACGGCCAAGGCGAGCAAACCCTGACGAATGCTGGAAAAATCATCGCCAATCACCTGCGTGCCATGCAGTTGCAGACCGCGCTGCTGCAGGAGATCGGCCAGCACCGCGCCGTTGCCCTCGCGCGTCTCGCCGCGCAGGACCTCGTCGCCGATCGCAATGAAATTCAAATTCATAGACCAGGCCCGCGCGGCTCACGACGCCGCGGTCTGGCAGTGTACGCCCTGCCCGTCGCCGCGGCGACTGCGGCAGCCGGCACGCGTTGGTGCTATTCTGTTGCCGCATGGGGTGGCCAAGTGGGAGGTACGCGATGAGGGCATGGCAATCGTGGATGACCGCGCTGGTTTTGGTCGTGGGTTGCGAAGCAGCGCCGGCAAGCTCGGGCAAGGGCCCGACGGACAGCTCGGTGGCCGCCGATGGGACGGCCAACGACACAGCGGTCGCGGACACGGCGACTAGCGACACCAGCGCAAGTGACACGGCCGCGGCCGACGCCGTGAGCGACGGTCAGGGTGACGTCGGCGCCGACACGCTGGGCGACACGACCGCCGATGCGCAACTGGACACGGTGGCCGACGCAGTGGCGGATGCGGTGGTCGACGCCAGCACGGACACGTCGGGCGACTCCAGCAGCCCCGATGCCGCACCAGACGCCACACCCGATGCCCCGCAAGACATCCAGCCCGACACGGCGGGCGGCTGCTGCAACCTGGGCGGTCAAGGCTGCCCCGCCGGCAGCCAATGCGTTGAAGGTTTGGACTGCCTGCCACCCGCCAAAGCCGGCGCCTGCTGGACCAAAGAGGACTGCGGCGGCCTGGCCTGCCTGAACGCGTTTGTCTGCCCGTGCACCGCGGACTGCAACCAGGCCTCGCACCCAGGCGTCTGCGCTACCAGCGAGACCTGCTGCGGCGGCCCCTGCGGCAAGGGCGAAGCCTGCGTGGGCGGCGTATGCAAGGACAGCGGCACCTTGATGGCCGGCCAATGTTGGAGCGACTCGGACTGCGGCGGCGGCCCCTGCAACGGCGCCAGCATCTGCCCGTGCGGCGCCATGTGCTTGGTGGCCGACAAGCCGGGTACCTGCGGGTCCGCCGGGCCCATTTGCTGCAGCAGCGGCCCATGCGGGACCGGCCAGGTCTGCGTGGCCGACAAGGACATGTGCAAATCGCTGTCTGAACTCAAAGCCGGCCAGTGCTGGACCGACGCCGAGTGCGCCAAGGGCGAGATCTGTGCCGCGCCCGGCGTGTGTCCATGCGGCGCCAAGTGCCTGATCGCGGACAAGCCCGGGACGTGCAAGGCCAAGACCTGTGCCACCATCGCCCCCGGCGCGCTGGGCATGTGCGACATGGTGGTCGGCTGGGGCTACGACGGCAGCAAATGCGTGATGATGAGCGGCTGCGGCTGCGGCAGCTATTGCGCCAACATCTTTGCCGACCAGGCCTCTTGCCAGGCGGCTTGTCCGTAGCCGGTGCGGCCGAGTCAACCGATGCGACGAGCCGCGCTAGTAGCCGCGCTGGCGTTGGCGGTGCTGGCGTGGGCGGCGTGGGAGTGGCGCGAGCGTACGCCCCCTAAGCCACAGAGGCCACAACCCAAGTTGGTGCCAAGCCAATTCCCCCGTGACCGGGGCGCTGACCCGAGTGGCAAAGAACTGGCGCCGGCCGCCGAAGCGGATGAGCCGAACCCGTTGCGCACCCCTGGCCACCTGCCGCCGATCGCCGCTCCGATTGCCGAACCCCTGGCCGATGCGCCGCCAAGTGCGCCGATTGCGCTGCTGAAGGCAGGCGGCACCCTGAATCCCAGCGCTGGGCGGGCTGCCGCGGAGGTGCTGTGGCAAGCCCTGCAGCGCTGCGGTGCCACAGCCACCGCGCCGATCGACGCGGAATTCGCTCTGATCGCGGGCCTGGAGGTGGGGCAATCGGGGCTGTTCGAGCTACAGGTCCACGGCGTCCCGGCCGATGTGGCCGCCTGCCTGCAAAAGTCCAAGCCAGACTTGCGGGCGCCCATCGTCAGCGACACAGGCGGCACGGTCCAAGTGCGCTTTGGTCCCCAAGCGCTGTAGCGGCTGCAGGCCGGCGGACTACGTCAGCAGATCCGCGTGGCGCAGCAGCGCCCTTTCGTCGGGGTCGCGGCCGGCAAAGGCGCGGAACACCTCCATCGGCGGCAGCGATCCGCCCAGGCCCAGCACCGTCGCCGCAAACTGCCGGCCTTTGGCCGCCACCGCCGCCGCGTCGTCCAGGCCCACGGCCTCGAACTGGGCAAAGGCATCGGCGCTCAGCACCTCGGCCCACTTGTAGCTGTAGTAGCCAGCGGCGTAACCGCCAGCAAAGATGTGCGAAAACCCGCAAAGGAAGCGGTCTTCGGCCAAGGGCTGCACCACCAACGTGCGCGCGGCGATCTGGCGGTACACGTCTTGGGCCCGCTGCGTGGCGGGGTCGAAGTCGCGGTGCAGCGTCAAGTCCGTCAGCGCAAAGCTTATTTGCCGCAGCATGTCCGAGCCGGCGCGGTAGGTGCGGGCCGCGGCGACGCGATCGAACAAAGCGTCGGGCAGCGGCACGCCCGTATCGACGTGGGCCGACAGGCCCTGCAGGGACTGGCGATGCTGACACCAGTTCTCCATGAATTGACTGGGCAACTCCACGGCGTCCCACTCGATACCGCGGATACCGGACACCAGCCCCAAGTCGACCTGGGTCAACATATGCTGCAGGCCGTGGCCAAATTCGTGAAGCAAAGTCTCGACTTCGCTCAGCGTCATCAGCGATGGCCGCTCGCCAACCGGGGGTGTCCCGTTGCAGATGAGGTAGGCGACCGGCAGCCGCGGCTGGCCGAGCAGCCCCAAAGCCTCTGAACGGCCTACGCATTCGTTCATCCAAGCCCCGCCGCGCTTGGTCTGCGGCCGGCTGTAGGGATCCAAGTAAAAGGCAGCCACGGGCTGGCCGTCGGCAGCGTGGATGCGGAAAAAGCGCACGTCGCGGTGCCACACAGGCGCTTCGCCATCGGCGGCACGCACGTGGACGCCGAACAGCCGCTGGCACAAGGCAAACAGGCCGTCCAGCACCTTGGGCAGCGGGAAGTACGGGCGCAGCGCTTCGTCACTGTAGTCATAGCGGCTCTCGCGCAACCGCTCGGCCCAAAAGCTGATATCCCAGGGCTGCAAGTCCGCCGCCTCGGCCGCGCCCTGATCGCGGGCAAAGTCGCGCAAATCCTGGAGATCCTTCTGACCGGCGCCAAAGCTGGCCACCCGCAGGCGCTCCAAGAGCTGCGTCACCGCGTCGTACGACGGCGCCATCTTGGTGGCCAGCGACAAGGCGGCATAGTCCGGGTAGCCCAGCAGCTGGGCCTGGCGCTGGCGTAGGGTCAGAATCTCTTGGATGATCGCGGTATTATCAAATTCGCCGCTGCTCGCCTTCACCACGTGCGCGCGATAGACCTGCTCGCGCAGCGAGCGCTTCTTGGCGTGTTGCAGCACGGGCAGCAGGCTCGGGGCGTCCAGCGTGATTCGCCAAGGCCCGGTGTCCGGCGAGGAAACCTCTGTTGGATTAGCCTGTTGCCAAGTCTGGCTGGCCAAGTCCAGGGCGCTGGGCGGCAGACCGGCCACGTCGACCCGATCGGTCAGGTCCAAGTGCCAGGCCTTGGTCGCGTCTAGCACGTGGTGGCCAAAGCGCGTGCCCAGCTCGGCCAGTTGCTGCTGTAAATCCGCGAATTCCTTGCGCTGATCGCCCTGCAAGTCGGCGCCCGAGAGGCGAGCGTCCAACCACAGTTGGTCCAACGCCCGGCGCTGGGCGGGGCTGAGCTGGGCAAAGTCGGGCCGCTGGCGCACCGCGACCACCGCCTGGAATATCGGCTGACTTTGGGCAATCTCTACGCTGACTTCGATGACCTCGCCCTGCACGGCGTCGTGCGCCTGGCGCAGCGCCGGCTCGTCGGCCACGCTGAGCAAGTGCTCGACGGCGCCCCAAACGCGACCCAACCCATCGTGAAGGCGTTCCAGGTCGCGGAGAAGCGCGGGCCCATCGGGATCGCTCTGTGCCTCGATCGCCCGCAAGTCCTGGCGAGCCTTGGCGATCGCCTGGCGCACGGCCGGCTCGACGTGGTGCGCGGCAAGGGCGCCAAAAGGCGGCAGATCGGCAAAGTTCAAAAGTGGATTGTCGCCCAGGTGCTCAGTCGCGTTCATAGCCCATCGCCGCGGCACGGAGTTGCGCCGTGGCGGCAGCATAGCGAGCCGGCCCGCAGATGCCCAGCCAGCCACAGGAATGCCCTTGCGCGACGCGGCCGATTGCGGCAGGTTGGGTCTATGGCGGAACCCGACGATTGCCCCAACCCCAACAGCGATGCAGCGGTGCTCGCCCGCAGCGACCGCTATCTCCGCGAGGTGGTCGAAGAGCACAACCTGTGCCCCTACGCGCGACCAGCGCGCGAAAACGGCATGATTCGCACCCAGTTGCTGCGCGGTCCCGACGTGGCGGCGGCCTTGCTGGCGGCCATCGATGGCCTGCAACGAGCGGATCCCAGCCAGTTCGACGCGGCGCTGGTCGTGGCGCCCGAGTACCCCGGGACGGCGATGCAGTGGGAGCGCCTGACTCGCGACGCCAACGAACAGGTCGCCGCGGCCTTGCAGCGCCATGGGCTAGAACCCAGCATGTACTCTGTGGCCTTTCATCCGGGTCTGACCTTCGGGACAGAGAGCGCAGAGCGCTTGGTCGGTCTTTTGCGGCACACGCCCGACCCGACTGTGCAGTTGGTGCGGCGAACTCTGGTCGACCGCATCCGCGGCACGCGCGGCGAGGCGTGCTATTTGGATGTCAGCGAGTTAGAGACCCCGGAGCAGGCCTTGGCCGCCCTGGAAGCGATGCACAGCGGCATTTCCGTCGCCCAGCAGATTGCCCGAGCTAATTTCGCAACCTGGAAGCGTTTGGCCGGGAACCTGGAGCGCACGCTGGCCGAACTGCACGCCCACCGCCGCCAAGTAGAGGGCGAGTAGGCAACCAAAGACGCCCCAAGCAAGGATCACGGCGCGTACCAGGTGAGCTTGACCCAGCCGGCGCCGCCACCCGCCGCGACACCGCCGCCGCCCGCGCCCGCGCCTAGTTTCAGCGTTGCCGAGATGCCTGGCATGGCGTAGTTGGAGCCGCCGCCGCCGCCCGCGCC
>JBBISH010000084.1:0-29874 GCA_037441385.1 Myxococcales bacterium | reverse complement strand
CGTGCAGGCGCCCGCCTTGCAGGTGTCGCCGCTGGTGCAAGCGTCGCCGTCGTCGCAGGCCAAGGTCGTGTTGGCAAACACGCAGCCTTGCTTGGGATCGCAGCTGTCGGCCGTGCACACCTTGCCGTCGTCGCACACCACCTTGGCGCCCGCGCACGCGCCGTCCTTGCAGCTGTCGCCGCTGGTGCAAGCGTCGCCGTCGTCGCAGGTGGCCGTGTTGGCGGTGCTGGCACAGACACCCCCGGCGCAGCTGTCGTCGGTGCAGGGGTTGCTGTCATCGCAGGCCTTGGGGGTGCCGGCGCAGTTGCCCTGGCTGCACTGATCGGCTTGCGTGCAGGCATTGCCGTCGTCGCAGTTGGCCGCCGTGGCGGCACTTGCGCAACCCACGCCCGAGGCGCACGAATCGGCGGTGCACGGGTTGCCGTCGTCGCACGCTTTGGGGGTGAACTGGCACACGCCGGCCTGGCAGCCCGCGGCGAGTTGGCACGGGTCCTTGCTTTGGCAGGTGTCCACGGTAAAGCTGCCGCCGTCGTCGGAACAGACGGCCAACTTGCTGCCCAAACACTGCGCAACCCCGGGTTGGCAGACAGAAGCCACGCATTGACCTTTGGCGGTGCAGAATTGGCCAACGCTGCAGTCCGCCGAGGTGGCGCAATCGGTGCACACGCCCAAGCTGGGGTGGCACACGCCGTCGCACTGTTTGCTAGTGGTGCACGGCGTCGCGACCACACACTGTCCAGCACTGCAACTCTGGCCGGCGCCGCAGTCGGCACTGCTATTGCAGGCCACACAGACCTGGGCGCCTTTGTCGCACACGCCCGCCAAGGCCTTGCAATCCTTGTCAGATTTGCAGGCCGTAGCGGCGTAGCAGTTGCCCTCTTTGCAGGTGGCTGCCGGGCCACAGTCGCTGGGCGCCAGGCAAGCAACGCACAGGTGGCTGGCGGTGTCGCACACGCCACTTGGGCAGTCGCTCGGGCCGGCACAAGGGGCGTAGGTGGCCGTGGCGATGGCGGTCGGCGCGCCCGAATCAGCAGCAGAATCCGCCGTTGCCGCGTCGTCGACGTCGCCCGTTGCATCGGCGGGGCTGGCGGTGTCTTGCGGTTGCGAACCGTCGCCTGGCTCGGCACCGTCCTCTTGCCCGGCACCGTCGACTTGCTGAGCGCTGTCCACTTGCTGAGCGCTGTCGCCCTGTTCGGCACTGTCCACTTGCCCGGCACTGTCCACTTGCCCGGCACTGTCCACCTGCTGAGCGCTGTCGCCTTGCTGGATGCCGTCGCCTGGCTGGCTGGTGTCGCCCGACCCGATCGAATCGCCCGAACTCCCCAGATCGCCGCCGATCTCGTCGAGTTGCACGTCTTGCAGTGCGTCGGCGCCGGCCGGGATCACGTCGGGGGCAACATCCTCCGCCGACGCGTCGGCCACGTCGCCAGCTTCGGCGTCCGCAGCGGCCGAATCGGCAAACGCGTCGGCCGCGATGTCGCCCTTGACTGCAGGGGCAGGAGCGTTCTCGCAGGCGACGGTCCCAGCCAGGGTTACCAGCGCCGTGCACAACCAAGCCAGTGGCGCCGCGCCGCGGGCGTAAAGTCGAACTGAGAGCATCGCTTGGCCTTCCCAGGTGGTACAGACGTTCACACTACGCAAGTCCGGCCGGCGATGCAACGGCAAAGTCCCTGTTTGACCGACGACATCAACCGGCGAACGCCCCAGGCTGGCGGCCCGGCCCGCCCCAATTGCCCAGGTTTCTTGGGCCTATCCTGTCAACCCCGCGTAATTCTTTGCAGTTGCCCAAAAGGTCAGTGCAACCGTGCAGGCGCAAAGCAGGTGGGGTGGGTAGGACTGACTGGACTGTCTAGCGTTCTGGCGCACTCGGTGCAGCGTTGCTGGTTGGATCGCACACGGGATCGGGCGCGCCACTTCCGCACCTGTCGCGACGCGGCATCCGCAGCTTGACCGGGCGCGACTGCAGGCGCATCCTGGCAAAACCTCAGGTGGAAAGGAGGCCGCGATGCGAATTTCGGATGTGAGCTTGTGGCATGTGGCGGTGCCCCTGCCGGCGCCGTTTCGGCCGTCGTGGATCCCAGGGCTACCCCAGACCGAAAATCGTTTTACGCTTGCCAAGTTGACCACAGCATCGGGCGTCAGTGGCTGGGCTGCCGGGCCGGCGATGGACCGCGAGCGCCAGGGGCTCGGCAGCCTGCTCGGCCCGTACCTGCTGAGCGAACGCGCCGACGATTTGGCCTCGATCCGCCAGCGCTTGCGCGAGATGAGCTACCTGGGCTGGCACTGCGGCTGGCTCGAGCCGGCGGTGTGGGACATCGTGGGCAAGGCGCGCAAGGTCCCGGTGTACAAGCTGCTGGGCGGCCAAGGCGGCAGCATCGAACTCTATGCCTCGACTGGCGAAATGCGCAACGGCGCCGAGCGGGTCAAAGAGCTGGAGCGGCGCCGGGCCGAGGGTTTTCGCGCCGCCAAGCTCCGCGTGCACGCCTTTGACCCCGCCGACGATCTGGAGCAGATCGAGACGGCGCGGCGGGCGATGGGCGACGACTTTGCCATGGGCATCGACGCCAACCAGGGCTGGCGGGTAGCGGTGGTGGCCGACGCGCCGCGCTGGGATCTGGCCCGCGCGCTGCAGTTTGCCAACCGCGCCCACGAAATGGGGTATCAGTGGCTGGAAGAACCCCTGCCCAACGACGACTACGCGGGCATGGCGGCGCTGCGCCGGCAAACGCAGATGCCGATTGCGGGCGCCGAGTTGAACCACCACGGTCTGCCCGAAATCGAGGTGATGCTGGAAAAGAAGTGCCTGGACATCTATCAGCCCGACGCGGTGTTTGCCGGCGGCATCGCCGAGACGTGGGCGATCGTCCAGGCCGTGGCCAAGGCCGGCGCGCGCTACACCCCGCACACCTGGACCAACGGGATCGGTTTTGCTGTGAATTTACAGCTGTTTGCCGCATCGCCATGGCGCGACTCCAGCCTGCTGGAATACCCTATCTCCGAGCCCGGCTGGGTCCCCGAGTTCCGCGACGGCCTGCTGCAGTCGCCGTGGCTGCACGAGCACGGCAAGCTGCAACTACCTGAACTGCCTGGACTTGGCTTCGCCATCGACGAGCGCGCGCTGTGGCGGCACGGCCAGTGCTTCTACCGCGGCTCGCCGCTGCGGGTGGCCGTGCACGCGGTGCTGGACAAAGGCGTCAAGATGGCCAAGCACTTGGGTCAGGTGCGGCAGGCGCGGCTGGATGCCAGCCAAGCCCAGCTGCAAGAGCGCATCGCCCAAGGTCACGATATCTTGGCCGATTTTACACGACCGGTGACGCTGCGCGTCGCCACCTCTGCCAAGGTCGATGGCTAGGTTCAGCCGCCGCGGCCTGCTGCGCCTGGGCGTCGCGAGCGCGACCCTGGCTGCGGGCGCGGCGATTGGCCTGCGGGGCCTGCGCGGCAGCGTGCCCGACGCCGGTGATTTGTCTGTGCTTTCGCCTGGGCAATACCAGACGCTGCAGGCGCTGGCGGCGGTCCACTTGCCGGCCACGCCCCAAAGCCCCAAGACGGGCGCCGACTTTGACTTGGGCCGACTGTTCGATCGCTACCTGGCCGACCAGCCGACGGCGGATCAGCGCGATGCGCGCCTGGCCCTTGAACTCCTTGAATATGGGCCCGTCCTGTTCGATGGCCGTGCCACCACGTTTTGCGGGCTGACGCCCGACGAGCAGCTGCGGCACTGGGCCAGTTGGTCAACCGCCGCACGACCGCTGCGCCGCGAAATCTACTGGTCGTTTGCGCGGTTCCTGGGCCTGGCCTACTACGACCAAGCCGAGGTGTGGCCCAGCGTCGGCTACCCTGGGCCAAGCCTGGCGAGGCTGCAGCGATGAGCGAAATCATCGACTGCTCAGGCCAGTTTGCGGGCCCGGCACCCCAGGATCGGCGCTGCCAGGTGGCGATCGTCGGCTCGGGCTGCGGTGGCGCGACCGCGGCGATGCTGCTGGCCGAAGCCGGCAAAGATGTGATTCTGCTTGAAGAAGGCGGCGATTTCGTGGGGCCGGCGAAGCTGACGCAACGCGATCTGCCGATGTACGACCAGCTGTACGCCGACCGCGGCGGGCGCACCACCACTTGTCGCTCGATTTCGGTACTGTCGGGTCGAGTGCTGGGCGGCGGCGGCGTCATCAACGCCAGCGACGTGGTGCCAATCGCAGCCGAGACGTGGCAGACCTGGCGCGACCACTACTCCATCACGGAATTCGCGGCGGCCGAGATCACGCGGGCTACCGAGCAAGCCTTGGCCGACCTGTCCGCTCGTCCCATCAGCGAAGACCAAGTCAACCGCAACAATCAAGTCCTGCGGCGCGGTGCACGAGCGCTGGGCTGGCGCGGCGAGCTGATGCTGCACAACCGCGACGGCTGCAAGGGCCTGGGCACGTGCCTCATCGGCTGCCCGGTGGGCGCCAAGCGCAACCCGCGGATGGTCGCAATTCCGCGGGCCTTGGCGGCGGGCGCTCAGGTGCTGGTGCGGGCGCGGGTCAAGGCGGTGCGCAACGCGACGATGCCAGAAAAGACGCTGCAAATCGCGTGTTTGGATGAGCGCGGCTACCGCGAGGGCAACGTCTTTCGCGTCATCGCCGACACCGTGATCCTGGCGGCAGGTCCAGTGGGCACGACGACGTTGCTCGAGCGCGCGGGCCTGGGCGGTCCGGCCCTGGGGCGCTTTGTCAGCCTGCAGCCGCAAGTGCCGATCACCGCCGTGATGCCCGAAGTGGTCGGCGGCTACGACGGCATCCCCCAGGCCTTTGCCATCACCGAATTCGAGCGCCACGACCCGCAGTTGGGCCTTAGCGGCTTTCGCATCGAGCCGATCTTTGGCACGCCGGGCATCCTGGGCTCGCTGGTGTCGCAACCCGGCGCCGACGGCAAGCAGCTCCTGGCGCAATTGCCGCATTTTGCCGCGTCGTTGCTGCTGTTGCCAGACGAATCGCGGGCGCGCATTCACCGCAACTGGGCCGGTCAACTGCGCATCGACTACGAGTTTACCGAGGATTATCGGCGCCGGGCGCGCCAAGCCATCGCAGCGGCTGGGCGCGCCTACTTGGCGGCGGGGGCCACGCTGGTGGCGGTGCCCAACGCTCCGCCCGTGATTTTGCGCAGCGAGGGCGATCTACCTTCCGTCGCGGCACTGAGCCTGGCCCCGGCGACGATTCCGCTCATCTCGGCCCACCAGCAGGGCGGCGCGCGGATGGGTGTGGACCCCGAGCGCAGCGTGTGCGATCAGCGCGGCCGCGTCCACGGCAGCAACAGCGTGTATGTCATGGATACTTCACTATTTCCAACCAGCGCATCCAGCCACACCATGGCGCCGACCGTCACCATCGCCCACCTGTTGGCGGGTAGGCTGGCGGCCGGCCGATAGCGGCACGTTCTGCAGTCGCCGGGCTCACCGGGCAGGCGGCAACCGGCCCGCGACGTCGACGCGCCAGCGGCCCTGCCCCTCTTCGTGCAGCACCACGCGGTCGCCCAGCAGGGCACGGACCACGTGAACTTGACTGAGCAAATGCGGAGTCGGCGCCGTCGTGCGAAAGGTGCCGCCGGCCAGCACGGCCAGCGGTGCCACCAGTTGGTCGGCCAAGTGCTCGCCCACGGGCACCTCGGCCGCCAGCCAGCTGCGCATGCCCTGCACCACCTCGTCGGCCACCTGCTCCGCGCTCGCGCCGCGCCGGCCAAAGCCCGTTACCACCTGGGTGGCGAACTCGCTGCGAGCCACCGCCAAAAGCGCGTTGCCGGGGCCGCACTGGGGCCAAGCGCGCAGTTGCACAGCCTTTTCGTCCAGGTTCAGCGCCAGCCGCAGCCGCTTGGTCTCGCGCGCGCCGACGTGCGGCGGCAAATCCGCCACGTGGCAGACGGCCGTCAGCGCCTGCAAAGCACCGCGCTCCGTCCACTGTAGGCGCTGCGGCACGGGCGCCGGCTCGACCGTCACCGCCACTTCGCCGCCGCCGGCCGGAAAGAAGCCGGGGCGCCGGAGCTCGACGGTCAGCATAACCCCCAGCCGAGCCAAGGCTGGCGCCAGGACCAGAGCCGCAAATTCCGCAGGCGGCGCGGCCGGATTGTGGGTGCCGCCGCGCAGCACCAGCCGGGTGGGTCCGCTCGCCACGACCAGGGCCGGCAACAGCGTCTGCAGCACCAGCAGGGCGCTCCCCGCACTGCCCACGGCGAATTCGTACTCGCCGGCCTGGATCGGCCCCGGCCAGAACGCGACCTCGGTCGAGCCCAGCTCGGCGCCCTCCAGCCGCCCGTGACTAACCTCTGCGACCGCGCGCACCGCGGCCAGGTGCTGCCGCAGCAGGCCCGGCTTGGCGCGACCGGCCCGAATATGCTGAATTCGCACCGGCATGCCCAACGCGGCGGCCATGCCGACCGCACTGCGCAGAATCTGTCCGCCGCCCTCGCCGTGGCGGCCATCGATCACAAGCTCGCTCATCGCCTACCCCTTTACGCACACCACCTGATGCAGCGTGTGCACCACTTCGACCAGGTCGGCCTGCGCCGCCATCACCGCGTCGATGGACTTGTAGGCGCCCGGCGTCTCGTCGATGACGTCCTGGTCCTTGCGGCACTCGACCTGCGCCGTGGCCAGTACGTGATCCTCTAGCGAAAATCGCTTCTTGGCTGCAGTACGCGACATCAGACGGCCAGCGCCATGGCTGCAGCTGCACAGGCTGTCGGGGTTGCCCTTGCCGCGGACGATGAAGGTGCGCGCGCCCATGCTGCCCGGAATGATGCCCAACTCGCCCAAGCCGGCTCGCACCGCGCCCTTGCGGGTGACGAACACGTCGGCGCCAAAATGGTGCTCGCGCGCCACGTAGTTGTGGTGGCATTGCACGGCCTCGTCCGTGGCGGTAAACGGCGGCACCCCGGGCGTGCGGGCCAAGGCGAACAGCGTCGTCGCCATCATCAGGCGCCGATTGGTCGCGGCAAAGCTCTGCGCCCAGTGCACCGCGTGGACGTAGTCGTCAAAGTGCGGCGTCCCTTCGGCAAAGTACGCCAAGTCCGCGTCCGGCAACGTACCGAGCAGGTGCAGCATGTCGGCCTTGGCCTGGGCGATGAAGTGCACGCCGATCCGATTGCCCACACCGCGCGAGCCGCTGTGCAGCACCACCCACACCCGGTCAGCCTCGTCCAAGCACACTTCGATGAAGTGGTTGCCCGTGCCCAGCGTGCCCAGGTGCCCCAGCGTCTGACCGCGGCCCAGCTTGGGGTGCGCGGCCACAATCCGCTGCCAACCGGGCTCCAGCTCGGCCCAGGCGGCCAAGTGGTCGTCGGGCACGTCCTTGAACGCACCGCGATCATTGGGACCGCCATTGTCGGTGCGCCCGTGCGGGACGCGCCGCTCGATGCTGTTGCGCACGCCGGCCAGGTGGTCGGGCAGGTCGCTCGCGCGCAGCGTGGTTCGCACCGCCATCATGCCGCAGCCGATGTCCACGCCGACCGCCGCCGGAATGATGGCGTGGCGGGTGGGGATGACCGAGCCGATGGTGGCGCCGATCCCCTTGTGCACATCGGGCATCACCGCGACCCGGTTGTGGATCACCGGCAACTCCGCGACCTTGCGCAGCTGCTCCTCGGCACCCGCCTCCATGGGTACGCCGCGCACCCAGGCGTGGACCGGCACGCCCGCCGTCTCCAACACAACCGGCCCGCTCCCCGGGGCCTCCAGCCGCACCGATTCCATTGCTGATTCCATGTTCCTTGACCTCAGCGGGCTACTGTGCCCGTGCCCTTGGCGATTGCAGGTGGCGTGCCAACTTGCCGCATCTGGGCCGCTTGCATGATTTTCAACTAGTTGCCGGCAACGCCCCGGTTCCGTCCTTAGACGGATTGTGCTACGATTGGCGCGCAGTGTATCCGATTGGATAAGGCGGTCGCTATGCACAAACCCGTGGTCGTGATTGGCTTGGTTGGCAAAGTGCTCGATGCTTCGGGGCGGCGCCAAGACCGTTGGCAGCGGTGGCGCCCTACGGTGTCTTTGTGCCAGCAAGACGACATGGTCGTCCACCGATTCGAGCTGCTGCACCACCCTGGCGAGGCCGAGCTGGCCCGCGTCGTGGCCGCCGACATTGGCTCGGTGTCGCCCGAGACCCAGGTGCGCCTGCACCAGCTGGACGTGGAAGACGCCTGGGACTTCGAGGTGATGTACGCGGGTTTGTTTGACTTTGCCCGCTCGCTGCCGTGGCAGCCCGACAGCGAGGATGTGCTCGTCCACATCACCACCGGCAGCCACGTCGCGCAGATCTGCTTGTTCTTGCTCACCGAAGCGCGCGAATTGCCTGGGCGTTTGCTGCAGACCTCGCCGCGGCGCGACGGCCGCCACGACCCGCGCGGCAGCCTGAGCATCATCGACTTGGACTTGCAGCGCTACGACCGCATCGCCGCGCGCTTTGGCGAGCAGCGCGAACGCCAGCTGGCCTTCTTGAAGGCGGGCATCGACACGCAGAACCCGCAGTTCAACAAGCTGATTGCCGAGATCGAGCAGGTGGCGCGGGCGTCGACCGCTCCGCTGCTGCTGACCGGCCCGACCGGGGCAGGCAAGACGGTGCTAGCGCGGCGCATCTTTGCGCTCAAGCAGGCGAGTCGCCAGCTAAGTGGTCATTTCGTCGAGGTGAACTGCGCCACACTGCGCGGCGACGCGGCCATGTCGGCACTGTTTGGCCATGTGCGCGGCGCCTTCACCGGCGCTCTGAGTGCGCGCGAAGGGCTGCTGCGCCAGGCCGACCGCGGGCTGCTGTTCTTGGACGAGATCGGCGAGCTGGGCCGCGACGAACAAGCGATGCTGCTGCGCGCGTTGGAGGATCAGCGTTTTTTGCCGATGGGCAGCGACCGCGAGGTGCAAAGCAGCTTCCAACTGATCGCCGGCAGCAACCGCGACCTGGGCGAGCGCGTGCGGACCGGGCACTTTCGCGACGATCTGCTGGCGCGCCTGTCTGTGTGGCAATTTCGCCTGCCCGGTCTGGCCGAGCGACGCGAAGACATCGCCCCCAACCTGGACTGGGAGCTCGACCAGGTGGGGCGGCGCCGGGGCCAGCGTGTGACGATGAGTCGCGAGGCGCGCGAGCGGCTGTTGGCGTTCGCGCTGTCGCCGCAAGCCAGCTGGAATCACAACTTTCGCGACCTGAGCGCGGCGGTGCAGCGGATGACGACGCTGGCACCGGGCGGGCGGATTCGCGAGGCCGAGGTCGTGGCCGAGGTGGCTCGACTGCGCGCGAGCTGGGGCACGCCTTTGGCGACCGTAGCACCGGCCGACGTGGTCGACGAGGTCTTGGGCCCGGCGGCGGCGCAGCTGGACCGCTTCGATCGAGTGCAACTGGGCGACGTCTTGCAGGTGTGCCGCACGCAGCCCACGCTGTCCGAAGCCGGGCGAATGCTGTTCGACCAGTCGCGGCAGCGCAAGCAAAGCCGCAACGACGCGGACCGCCTGCGCAAGTACCTGGCTCGCTTTGGCCTGACCTTTGATGGGGTTACGTGTCGGCAATCGGAGAGGATTCTGGGCGGGGCGTAGCCTGCATGGCCCTGTGGGCGGCACCCAGGATCCACCACCGAAATTCGCACCGGCCGCCGATTTGGTATGCAAATCAAGGCACAAGGAGCGGAGCGACTGAGGCGATCTAGCGGTCGCCGCAGGGAGAGTAGCGACGCAGCAACGCCGAGTTGCGCCCAAAGCGGCGGATCCGGGGGCATTGGCTTCGCTTGACCAGGAACGATGGCCGGCGCTACGCTCGGCGCGGTTTGACATGGCCCGGCACCCGTGCAAGGAGGTTTCGATGCTCCGCCGCCTATTCCCTCTTGCTGTGTTGGGATTGCTGTGCGCCAGCGTTGCCCAGGCTGCCGTGCCCACCGTCCTTGCTGTTCAAGGTCGCCTGACCAGTGTGGCAGGTATTGCCGCGCCCGACGGGAAATACCCCCTGGTCATTCGAATCTACGACGCTCCGGATGCCAAACAGGCTGTTTTTGAAGAAGTCTTTCTTGGCGTTCCCGTCGAGTCGGGTGCTTTCGCCATCGAAATTGGCGCCACACCAAAGTACCCGCTCGACGGTGCGCTCCTGGCCGTCGGCACGCCGGCCGTCGGGATCCAAGTAGGCGACGACCCAGAGCTGCCGCGACAGCCGATCCGTCCCGTCCCGCAAGCCGTGGCGGCAGCGTTGGCTCAGGACTTGGCCTGCTCCGCCTGTGTGGGCACTGCGGACGTTGCCGCTGGCGCGATCACGGCCGACAAGATGGCCGCCGACGTACTCCAACCCTATGCAAAGTCCGCGGATCTTTCCACGGTAGCCACGACCGGCGCCTACGCGGACCTGAAGGGCACCCCGGACTTTGCACCCTATGCCAAGAAGTCGGAGTTGGCCGGCGTCGCGACCTCGGGCGCCTACGCGGACTTGGCTGGGCTCCCGAATTTGGCCGGCCTAGTCCATGCAGTGGACTTGGCCACCGTCGCGACCAGCGGCGCCTACGACGACCTCAAGGGCAAACCTGACTTGGGCGCATTCGCGACCATCGCGGCCTTGGCCAAGGTCGCCTTTTCGGGCAAGTACGTCGATCTAGCCGGCACGCCAGACCTGAGTGTCTACGCAAAACTAGGCTCTATCAACGCGTTCACCCAGCAGAACACGTTTGCCGGTAACGTGGGTATCGGTACAGCCCTTCCAGCGGGCCGGCTGGACGTCCACGCGGCTGGCCCGGCGGTCCCCACGACCAAGGGCAGCAAAGTGACCGCCTCGTACTCGCCAAGCTTCGGCTCGCCGGCCGTGCTGACCGACGGCGCGTATGCCAGTGAGGGGACGAGCTTCGACAACGCCACCTATGCCGTGAGTTTGAATGCGGCAGGTCCATCGTCGAGCCTTACAGTTGACCTTGGTCAAGTCTATACGACCATTGCGGCAATCAAGGTCCAGTGCGACAACAACGACACCTATCAAGTCGACGTGTCTGCCGATGGCTCAACCTGGACTCCTGCCTATTCGGTGGCCCTTGCCAGCGGCGGCGGCCTGCGCACGCGAACCAGCCCTGCGTTCGGTCCCCTGGCGGGTCGCTATCTGCGCGTCTACGCAACTGGGGGCGACGGCTTGTATTCGTGCTCGGAAATCGAGGTCGATCCAGGCGTCACGTCGATCGACGGCAGCCTGGTGGTCAAGGATGGAGCCGGGGTGGGGATCGGCACGGCCAACCCAAAGTACCTGCTTCAGGTCAACGGCAGCTTCGGGGCGATCCTCAAGAACTTCGACATCCCACACCCCCTTGACCCGACCCGGCGCTTGGTGCACTCGGTTGTCGAGGGTCCAGAGGCCAGCGTGTCCTACCGAGGGCGAGCAGAGCTGACCGCCGGTCGCGCGGTGGTGCTCCTGCCCAAGTACTTTGAAGCGCTGACCCGGCCCGAGGGTCGTACCGTGCAACTGACCTGCGACGGCGGCTGGAGTCCACTCTATGTCGCGTCACCGATTGCTCGCGGCCAGTTTGCGGTTCAAGTCGCGCCCGGAGGCACTCCAAACCAAGCGTTCTTCTGGGAAGTGCGCGCCGTGCGCGCCGATGTGCCGCCGTTGGTCGTTGAGCCGTAGACGGCCCCTATACTGGCTGATCCACTAGGGTTTAACAGGTCCAGCAACACTCGACACGCCGCCAGCATGGTTCGCCGCGTTGGCGTCGATGGCCAAGGCCGCGGTGCCCTTGGGCTGCAAGATGGCCGAGCTGAAGTCGAGCACCGGCAGCGGTAGCGCGACAAACGGCTGTGCGCTGAGCTGGTTGAGCAGGCCTGGCAAGTACCAAAGCACCATGTACTTTTCTAGATCGACCTCGTTGGACGTGGCGCTCAGTGCCGGGAGGCTGGCCTCGGCGTCGATCGCTTCGGCGGCTCCAAGCCAAATCTGCAGCTCCCCGTTGGTGTACTTGAAGATGAGCTTGGCCCGCATGTTGGCGTGAACTACCGCCGCGATGGGGCTGCCCTTCAAGGTTCCGGTCATGTCAATCCGCAGCTCACTAAAGCGTATCACGGGGTTTGGCCCGGTGCAGTCCGACACCACCGGGGGCAGTCCGGCCGATGTCTTGGCCGTCACACCCAAGATTTCGGCCGGGCTACCTTCGAACAGTGGCAAGGCCGCCACGGTGCCCTCGAACCACCCGGCACGCCAAAGCGTCCAGAAGACCAAGTTGACGGCATCGTCCCACATCGTGAACTCAAGGTCGGTGCTGGCTTTGAGGCCGAACAGGGGTGGGGGTGCGGCGCATGTAGCGTGCAGGGGCGTCCCAGGGCTAGAGGAAAGGCCAGTTGGCGTGGCGGCGGCGCCAAGCTGCAGTCCGATAGCCAAGCCGGACGAAGTGGCTTTCATGTCCGAAACTTGCCCGGCCAGCTGCAGCTCGGTGGTGCCAGAGGTCGAGAACTTGGGCACACTCACGGTGCTGGTCAGGCTTGTACCCGCCAGGGCCGCGCCCACGCCGCTGCTCAAGGCCGGAACGGCGTCCTTCATGGCCTGGTTCGCACCAGAAACCAAGGTGGTTCCAAGAACGCTCTTGATGTCGTTGGCCGCCATGGCAAGGGTTGAGTTGTCGGCCGTCACGTCCAGCCCGGTCACGGTCGTCGATACGGCATCGACCACAAATTGCGGTTGCCCCAGCAGCACTTGCGGCGTCAGGTGACCGGTCGTGGTCAAGTTGGCAACGGTAGCGGTGATGATTCCCGAAATCGGAATGCAGACGTACGGAGAGAGGCAGACCTGGCCGGCCGCGTTGGCCTTGATGACGATGCTGCTGTAGCTGAGGGTCAACAAGAGGTAGCCGTCCGCCGGGGTGAGCGTCACCTGGACTGGGGCATAGGTCATGCTGGTCATGGTGGCCTGCCCGTAGACCGATGTGTACAACGGGCTGGGTAGGCTGGCCCCCAGGTTGATGCCGCTCAAAGCCACTTCGAATACGGTGGCAATGTCACGCGGTTTGCCGTGCACGTGGTTGCCGCTATCCAGCGCCTTGGCACCCAGCCACTCCCCTCCGGACGGCGCAACGGGCAGCCCTGGCTTACTCCAAGCGGTCGCCCATTGCAGGGCTTGGACTTGCCGCCTTGAGTTGCCGTAGATATCGGTGGCCAAGATAGACAGCTCGTTGTTGCCGAACGAAATCGGCACCATGATGCTGAACGTTCCGTCTGCGCCCACGTTCGCCGCCTTGCCATTGACGGCAACGGTCGCCAGCGGCCCCGCGATCCCCGTCGCCTGACCCTGAACGACCACGCTCGGCGCTCCGGCTGCAAAGGTACTTCGCTCCGGGCTAGTAACGGTCAACGCCGGACGGCAGCTGCCCACGTTGGTGGGCACGAATGTGCACTCGCCTTGGGTGCCACACGTCGCCTTGACGCAGGCGGGCATGGTCACGTCGGCATAGCAGTTCTTGGGCTTGCCGTAGCAGATGCCGTCCGTGCAGGTGTCATTGACCGAGCAGGGATTCAAGTCGTCGCAGGGTCCGCTCTTGGGTGTCCAAACGCAGCCAGGTCCCTGCTCGCACGTGTCGTCGGTACACGGGTTGTCGTCGTTGCAGTCGATGGACTTGCCGCTGCAACTCGTCCCGGCGCATGCGTCGCTTGTCGTGCAAGCGTTGCCGTCGCTGCAGTTGGCGCCTGCGTCTGCGGCCGTGTGCAGGCAACCCTGGCCAGGTGCACAGGTGTCGCTTGTGCAGGCATTGCCGTCATTGCAGTCGAGCTGCGCTGCGCCGGAGCATGCCCCCGCCACGCAGTGATCCCCCACCGTGCAAAGGCTGCCGTCGCTGCAGGTGGCCGCTTCACCAAGCTGGACGGCTTGGCATCCAGACTGGGCGGCGCAGCTGTCGGCCGTGCACGGATTGCTGTCGTCGCAAGCGACTGCGCTGCCTCCGTGGCAGGCTCCGGCCTGGCAGTGATCCCCCACCGTGCATGCATCGCCATCCGTGCACGTCGTCGCCGCTGGGAGGTCGACGGCAACGCACCCGCTGACCGGGTCGCATCCGTCGACGGTGCATAGCTTGCCGTCGTCACATGGCACCGAAGTGCCCGCCTGACACTCGCCGGCCTTACAGCGATCGTCTGCGGTGCAGGCATTGCCGTCGGTGCAAGTGGCGGTGACCGGAAGGTCCGAGGCCACGCAGCCGCTGATCAAGTCGCATGCGTCCAGCGTGCAGGGCTTGCCGTCATCGCAAGGCACCGCCGCGCCGGCCTGGCATGCCCCGCCTTGGCAATGGTCGCCCGCCGTACACATGTCCCCATCACTGCAAGTCGCAGATTCGGGCAAATCCAAGGCCACGCAGCCACTGGCTGGCTCGCACTGGTCGGCGGTGCACGGGTTGCCGTCGTCGCATGGTGCGGCCAGGCCAGGCTGGCAGCTGCCGCCCTGGCAATGATCACCCACCGTACAGGCACTGCCGTCGCTGCAAGTGGCCGTTGCTGCGAGGTTGACCGCCTTGCAGCCGGTTGCGGAATCGCAGCTGTCTGCCGTGCATGGCGCGCCGTCGTCGCACGCAACTGGCGCACCTGCTATGCAAGTCCCGGCTTGGCAGTGATCGCCTAGTGTGCAGGCATCGCCGTCGCTGCACGTAGCCGTCGCGGGTAGGTTGGTGGCCTGGCAGCCAAAGGCTGGGTCACAGCCATCCGCGGTACAGGGTTGGCCGTCGTCACACGCGACGTCCGCCTTGCCTGCACATGCCCCATCCTGGCAGTGATCCCCCGTGGTGCAAGCGCTGCCGTCGTTGCAGTCCACACCTGGGCCGGCGACCTGCCAGCTCGCCACGCCGTTGACCGCGGCACAGATCACGCACAGAGCGCCGGGTTTCTTGTCGCCAATCGGAAAGCAACTCGGGCCGTCCGCGCAGGTTGTCGCGGAGCACTGCGCGACAGCGTCGCCATCGCTGTCCCCCGCGCCGTCTTGGTCAGCCGCGTCCCCATCCGCGCTCGTATCTGCAGGCGCCACGGCGACTTCCTTGTCGCCCCCATCGCCCGCAGCGTCCAAGGTATCGCTCACTGTCGTGTCCACGTCCTCTACGGCTGCGTCGGCGTCGGCAAGGGGCATCACCTCGGTGTTGGCCGCGTCAGTCGTGGCAGTCGGCGTGGCTGGCTTGGCGCTTGGGTCCGCGCAGGCGCTGCCAAGGGCGACCAACGCGCAGACGATGGCAAACCGACGCCCCATCCAAGGGATTGGCCCAAACATGCCCAGCGTGGAGTGATCGGTCCGCTCGACTTGGACGGCAAAGTCACTCTTGCGAGCCCGACCTGCATCACGCGTGCACGGTTTCTCTGGCCTGGTCTGCAACCTGCTAGCATTAGACATGATCACCGGTTCGGACCCGAAGCATTGCCGAAGTTTTCGAGCCGGTTCAGACGGAATCTGTATCATTTGCAGGCTCCATTGGTGCAGGTCTTGGCGCTTCCGCACGGCATCCCCTCGGGCATCGAGTTGTGCTGGCAGCCACTGCCAGCGGAGCAGGTGTCTGCTGTGCACGGGTTGCTGTCGTCGCACGACGCCCACGGCTGGCCGGCGCAATTCCCCGACGCACCACAGGTCCAGTTGCCAAACGCGTCGGCCCGAGCGATCAGGCTGTCTTGGGTCATCGGGTCGGCCCAGATCACGGTGTGGCCAGCGACCGCGATGGCGCCCGAGGCATCGATGACCATCGCGTCGGCAAAATCCTGCTGGCCCATGTCAAAGGTGTGCTGGCTCGCCGTGTCGCCGGCCGCGGTCACCAAGCGGACCGCCACGTCCCAGGTGCCACTGCCCAGATTGAGGCCGCCCGCCCAGGCCAGCATCGACGTGCCAGGGACCCGGCGAATGGCCAGCGCGGTCTCGCTGACTGGCGATACGCGC
Source organism: Myxococcales bacterium (assembly GCA_037441385.1). Taxonomy (GTDB): domain Bacteria; phylum Myxococcota_A; class UBA9042; order UBA9042; family UBA9042; genus SXRM01. The sequence continues at coordinate 14,026 of JBBISH010000084.1, read as the reverse complement.
TGCCAAAGCAAGTTGCCGCTCAGGTCGAGTGCGGCTAGAATCGAGTAGTTTTCTGTAGTTTCAAAGACAACATCGCCAACAACGTAGACAGCGCTGTTCGCCACAACAACGCCGCGCAGCTTGACTTCGTAGCCATCCACGCTGAGCAGGCGATGCCAGAGCGCAGTGCCGTTGGCGTCGTAGCGCGTCACCCAGCCCTGGATCCCGTTGATCCCTGCGGCAACCCAGCCAATCGGCTTGCCCGGCAGCGCGGCGACCGCCCGCAGCTGGCCCGCTCCACTTGGCGGGGCGTAGTTCTTGATCCACAAAATGTCTTGGCCATTCGGAAAGAAGCGCACGATCAGTCCGTGATCGTCGTCCCAGCCAACTGCCGATGCCGTGTCGTCCGCGGCGCGGGCCACGGCCACCAACCTTTGCCAGCCAGGCACCGCGTAGTAGCCGTTCCACGTGAACCCATCGTCAGAAAGGTGCTTCCAGGCGATGTTCCTGTCTGGATTGGGGTCCAGCGCCGACGCCACGCCGTCTTGTGCGCCAACCGCCAGCCACGTGCCATCCGCCAAGGTCTCGACGCCAAAAAGGTAGTCGTCAAAGTTGTCGTTGACGTAGACCTTGCTCCATACGACTTGGCCAGTGGCCGTGTAGCGATAGACCACCGATTCGCGTTGGGTGAGCTTGTACAAGTAGGTCTGGGTTTCGGCCCCCACCGCCACCACATCGCCGCCTGGACCGGTTGTGATCGAGTACAAGCCGTCGTCGAGCGACGGCGACGTCGCGAGCTTCTTGCTCCACGTCTGAGGACTTCCAAGGCAAATGCCAGACGCGCACTCGTCTTGGACCGTGCACGCCGAACCATCGCTGCACGGAATTTTGTCGAGAATCGCCAACTTGCAGCCACTCGCACTGTCGCACGTGTTGTCGGTGCACGGATTGCCGTCGTCGCAGGATACCGGGGAACCGGCGCACACGCCGCCATTGCCGCACGCGTCGCCCTTGGTGCAGGCGTTGTTGTCGTTGCAGGGCAAGCCGTCTTTCGCCATCGCCACGCAGCCGACATCGACCTTGCAGCCATCGGTGGTGCATGGGTTGCCATCGTCGCAGGTGATCGCAACGCCTTTGCAGAACCCTTGGCTGCAGACGTCGTCTTCGGTGCATTTGCTGCCGTCGTCGCACGCGACCCCCGCCTTGACGTCGAAGATGCAGCCAAGGACTTGGTTGCACAAGTCGTTGGTGCACGGATTGCCGTCGTCGCAGACCTTGGCGGCGCTGGGGGTGCACAGGCCCTTGCCGTTGCACTTGTCGCCGGTTGTGCAGGCGTTGAAGTCGTCGCAGGGGGCACCGATGATGGCGCCGTAGCTGCAGCCTGCAAGCTTGGTGCAAGCGGTGTCCGTGCAGGGGTCGCCGTCTTCGCAAACGACCGCCACGCCAGCGCAGCTTCCCGCACTGCAGGTATCCTGGTCGGTGCACGCCGATCCATCGTCGCAAGCGCCGCTTGAAAGCGCCTTAGTTATACATCCTTGCACCGGATCGCACAGATCTTCTGTGCACGGGTTGGCGTCGTCGCAACCTAGCGGCGCCGCGCCCGGCGCACACTTGCCCTGCACACACTGGTCGCCAAGGGTGCACAAGTTGCCGTCGTCGCACGCTGTGGCCGCCACGGGTAGGTGAACGCAGGCGACTTTGGGATCGCAACTGTCGGCCGTGCACTTGTTGTCGTCGTTGCAGGGCAACGTTGCACCCATGCACCCGCCCAGGACGCAAACGTCTTGCGTGGTGCACTTGCTGCCATCGTCGCAGGGTGTCGCGTCGAGGGGCGCGTGGAGGCAGCCCCCCTGCTTGTCCTCGCACGAGTCGGCGGTACACGGGTTGATGTCGTCGCAGTTGACCGCCTTGCCGGTGACGCATCCGCCCGACAGGCACACCTGGGCGCCGGTGCACAGGGTGTTCTTTTCACACACCGTACCATCGGCACGGTTCTTGGTGGCGCACTGGCCGGTGCTGGGGTCGCACGCAGTGGTTTGGCAGGGCCCGTCGAGCAAACTCCCCGGGCAGTTCACGACCATCCCAGGGGTGCACTCGTGGCTCTTGGTGTCGCAGATCATCGTCAAGACACAAAGGTCTTGCCCTTGCTTGCCCTCGCAGTCCTTGTCGGTCGTACAGTTACATGCCATCGCCCCGGCCTTGCAGACGCCTTGGTCGCAGAAGTCGTTTTGGGTGCAGGCGTTGCCGTCCGCGTCGCACTGGGCGCCGTTGTGCGCGGGCAGGATTTCGCAGGCGCCGGTCTTCGCGTTGCACGATGTCTGGTTGCACGGCCCGTCCAACGCCGTGGCGCAGACCACGATGCTCGCGGGATTGACCAAGCACTCTCCGGTCTGCTTGTTGCAGTACAGGCTGCCGTTGCACAGGTCGCCGTCCTCAAAGGCAAGGCAGTCGCTGTCCTTTTTACACGAGCAGGTGTCGGCGCTGGCAAGGCATTGACCCGCCTGGCAAACCTCGCCGGCCGTACACAAGTTCCCATCATCGCACGCTTGCCCCTCGTGCACCGCGGTTGGCGCGCATGCGCCCGACTTGGGGTCGCACAAGTTCTTTTGGCAAGCCGAGTCTTGGCCGCTCGGGCAGACCACGACGGTAGTGGGGTTGACGATGCACAGGCCCTTCTGCTTGTCGCAATAGAGCTTGCCGTTGCACAAGTTGCCGTCCTCTTGACTCGCGCAGTCCGCGTCTTGCTGGCAGAGGCAGGTCACTGCGCTGGCGAGGCACTGGCCCGTCTTGCAGACTTCGCCGGCCGTACAGGCGTTGCCGTCGTCGCAGGCCTTGCCCTCGTTGACCGCGACCATTGCGCACTTGCCCGTCTTGGGCTGGCAAAGGTTCTTGAAACAGCTTGTGTCGTCCACGCTGGGGCAACTGATGGCGGTCTTGGGGTTGTCTTGGCAGTTGCCGGTAGCCATGTTGCAGAAGAGGGTGCCGTTGCACAGGTTGCCATCTTCGAGTTTCTGGCAGTCGCTGTCGTGGGTGCACTGACTAAGATTGGTGCCGCCGACGCAGGTTCCGGCTTGGCAGTAGTCGCCCACCGTCGCCGAGTCGAAGTCACTGCACGCGGCGCCATCGCTGACGGGGACCGGAACGCAGCCGCCATCGCTGGGGCTGCAGATATTGTTCAGGCACGGGTCACTCGACTTCGGGCACGCCACGACGGAGCCCGGGTTCACTGCGCATTTGTACGGCTGGCTGGTTGTGTCGCAGTACAGCGTACCGTTGCAGGGGTTGCCGTCATCAAATGCGGCGCAATCTGAACTCTTTTGACACTGACAGGCGTTGACCTGGGCCTTGCACTTGCCCGCACTGCAGGCTTCGAAGGGCGTGCACGGGTTGCCGTCGTCGCAGGGCTGGCCTTCTGCCATCGGCTTTGGTGTACAAAGGCCGGTGCCAGGGTTGCACTGGGACTTGGCGCAAGCCGAGTCTGCCGAAGGGTCACAGAATACTACGGATCCCGGCTTGATCGCGCAGACGGGGGTGGGCAAGCTCAGGTCGCAGAAGAGGCTACCGTTGCACAGGTTGTCGTCGTCGTACTGGGCACAATCCTTGGCGCTGGTGCAGGTGGCGCAAACGTTGCTGCCGGGCTCGCACTGGCCCTGCACCGAGCAAAAATCGCCTTTGGTGCAGGGGTTTCCGTCGTTGCAGGTATTGCCTACGGCGGGTGTGTGGCTGCACTCCCCGGTAGCTGGATCGCAGTCATCCTGTGTGCAGATGTTGTCGTCCTTGCAGGGTTTGATCCCAGCGGGCGCGCAGGTGCCGGCCGCGCAGGTGCCGCCAGCTGCGCAAAGGGTCGGCGCTGCGCAAGGGGTGCCGTCGGCCTTGGCCGACACGACGCAATGACCCGCGCTGCAGGCGGCGTCCTGGCACGGGCCGACCATACAGTCGGCCGCCGTGGCGCAAGAAGGACTGGCGTCCGTCGGCGCGACTACATCGTCGGCCTTGCCGGCATCGTTGGCTGCGGCGGTTGACGCGTCGGCCGGGTCCACAGCGTCACTCACGGTGGCCTCGGTCTGAATCGCGTCCGCGTCCGGCGCCACTGCGTCGCCAACGGCCGCGGAGCCGTCCTGGGCGTCGGTCGTCGCAGGGGCCACCGCGGCAGGCGGACTGCAGCCGACCAGCGTGGCGAAGAACGCCAGCGACACCAATCGGTTTGCGTTTGCGTGGACCATGCTATTGTCCCCTTGTCACAAGAACCCCACCGGAGTCTCGCCTGCACGGTTTCTCTGACCCGGTCTGCACCGGCGAGCATCAGGTGGGGACCCCAGCTCGGGCCCGAAGAATTGCCTGAATTTTTGAACCGATTGAGACGGATTCCTGGTCAGTGGCCCCCTATCGGTCTTGCGGCGGGCAGTTGCCCCAACGAGGAGTGCGCCCGGCACCACCTAGAACACCAATCACAAATCTCAGAGGTTCAGAGCAACGAGACCACTCGCTGACGAAAACTCGTTGATGCTCAGTGGGTCGCAAGCGGGCCCCCCAGAGCCCTGCACTGGCGCGACCCGCCGCGACGTTTGCCCCCAGGACTGAGTTTCTGATCGGTGCTCTAGCCCAGCACGACCTTGGGCTTCGGTGCTCCAATGGGTCGGCCGGTTGAAGCTGCGGTTCGAGCATATGCCAATCTAGACCTGGGTGCCAGCGGCGTTCGACGAGGTAGAAAATGCCAAGGGGGCGCGCCACCCCCTGCGACCTCTGCGTACGGCCGCATCCACGGCCGCGGCCTTCTTGCGCCGGAACCTCCACCCGACCTGGCCGATGACCCAAGCTGGCCAGCGGCGTAGCCTCGCAACATTGGACCGGAAAATCTGGTTTGGCCGCCGCGGTGCAGGCGTGCTCAACGCGACCGGTCGGGGCGTGGGCGCCAGGGGGAGCGCCAGACGCAAGCTCCGGTGGGCCGGCGGCGGCGAAAACCAACCTTGGCAACGTTGCCAAGGTTTCTGGCTGGGCAGCAGGGGCGGCGCAATCCAGGTTTTTTGCTGGGCCAAGCGGTGGACGGTTGGGGCCGGCCGCGTCGCCACAAGCTCGTGGCCCGCTTGCCTTGATGCGCACCCCGACCACTCTGCCCCGACCACTCTGCCCCGATTGACACTCCGCGCCGATGCAGCGCGGCCCGAAGGCTGGGTCCACCAGCAACAGACACACCAAAGCGCGCCCACTCGTCCTGTCGCTGAAACGCCGTGATCCTGCTGGCCAGAGGCCCCGGCTGGGATGAGCGCCGACGCGTGCGCCCGACGCACTGCGCAAGGCCGGTTGTCGCCAAGGCACAAATCACTGGCGCGATCTCAGTCGGCAAAATGAACGTCGATTCGATGGTATACGTACGTTCAGAAAAAAGTTGTAGTGCAGTTGCAAATTAGCTTGCACAAAACTGACAACTAGTTCATAACGAAGTCTTGCCGGATTCGGATTTCACACGAAACCGCAGTTTGAACGGGGAGAGGACCACGGCCAAGGTCCAGCCAAAGGCCCAGGGGAGGCAGCATGTGTAACCAAATTCTGTGGTTGTGGGCATCGTTCCAGCGCCGCGTGCGGCCCATCCTGACCCGCACGGGGCGTTGGCTGCGCGGTATCCTCCAGTTCGCTGCCGAGTTGGGCGCCCTCGCGTTCGCTGCGGGTGCGCACCGCGGCACGGAATCGATGCGACTCCGCCCCGCCAAGGTCAGGGTGCTCGGTTCGATCGCCGCCGTTGGTCTGCTCGTCGCCTGCAACGGCGGGGACGACACCGGGCTGGTGGGAGTGGCCGACGTGGGCGGAATTTCGGACAACGGTGGGCTGCCGAGCGATAACCTGCCGGTCGACTGCCAGTGGGACCTGAAGCTCTTGGCCGCCAGCGTGGCCCAAGCCGCGTCGCTGCAGGCCGGCGTGGCGGTGACGGTCGACCCGAAGACCGTCGTGCAGCGCAAGTTGCCAAACCACTTCAAGCAGTCCGGTCAGTTCTGGTTCGTGCCGGCAACGGTGTCGGACGGCGCCCAGTTGCCGCTGCCCCTGCACGCGGGCGTCTACGCGCTGCAGACGGGCGGCAAATGCTTGCAGTGGGGCGAGTTGGTCACGGGCGGCCCTGGCGGCGTCATCAGCCGATTCTTTGTGATCACCGGCGGCCAGGTGCAAGTCCTCTCGGCCGCCGCATTCGCCGCTCGGTACCAGGACTTGAAGGGCCTGCTCGCCGCGCCGCTCTCGATCGACCTGTGCGATGCCGGGGCCGACGCCTGCGGCTTCATGCTGGGCTTGGGCTACGACTTCTGGTGCGGCTGGCGAACGGTGAAGTCCGTAACGTCGGTGCTTGCCTGCGGGCTCTCGTTCTTGGACGACGAGTTCGGTTTTGTCTTGGACGACGCGGTGTGCGTGCACACGCTGATCGAGACCACCATCATGCCGTCGATGTGCCACACGGTCACGCCGGACATCTTTGACGACGTGCTGGCCGTTGGCTGCCCGGTGCTGGTCAAGTGCGCCGCGCCCGGCTGTACCTGCCCGGTTTCCTCGCTGTGCGACGCCGCGGGCACGGCCTGCGAGACCGCAGTCGATTTGCTGGAAGGCAAGGCGGTATGCGGCAATTCGGCTTCGTCCAAAATCGGGGACGCGATCTGCGGCATGGCGGCCAAAACCCCGCTGGGCAAGCTCGCGTGCAAGCGCGGCCTGGAGTTCGGCTGCGAAAAAGGCCTGAGCGCGGCTGGCGGCCCGGCCGCGGCCGAGGCGGCCTGCAGAAAGTACGTCTGCAACGAGAACGCGAGCGACAGTCAGCCGGATGCGACCGACACCGCGGGCGCGCCGGACGCGATCGCACCGGCCAACGCCTGCCCGGCCGGTCAGAACGGCCTGTATTGCTGCGACACCTTGAAGTTTGCGGCGCAGGGTCTGTGCAACTGCACCAACGGAAAGGTCACGCTCGTCGAGAACTGCACCTGCGAGCACCACCCGCAGGGCACGGCAGACAGCTGTCAGGCGGGGTTGCCGCCACCGGCCCAGGACGCATGGGTCCTGCAGCCCGACGCGCAGGCGGGCCCAGACGGCGACGACGTCGCTCAGGTCGAGGCGGCGGCCGATGGGGCAGCGGTCGTTCCGGACTGCCCCGCATCGTGCGACGACTGGGACCCGTGCACGGCCGACATGTGCGAGGCCGGCCAATGCGCACACAAGGTCGTCGCGGGCGCGCCGTGCGACGACGCCAATCCCTGCACCCAGTTCGACACTTGCACGACGAAGGGCTGTTTCGGCAGCAGCGCGGGTGCCTGCGACGACGGCTTGCCGTGCACCACGGACCTCTGCGACCCGGCGACGGGCTGCCTGCACACGCCGCACGAGGGAGTCTGCAACGACGGGATCGCCTGCACGCACGACGACGTCTGCCAAGCCGATGGTTCGTGCCTGGGCATCGCTATGGTGTGCCCCGGGGGTGGCGCGTGTGCGAAACAGGTCTGCCAGGACGGCCAGTGCGTACCGATGAACGCGGCGGACGGGGCGCCCTGCTTGGACAGCGACGCGTGCACCACCTTTGACAAGTGCCAGGGCGGCCTATGTGCGGCGGGCCTACCGCTGGCCTGCGAGGACGGACTGCCCTGCACGGCGGATTGGTGCGAGAGCGGGGCCTGCCAGCACGCCAACCAAGTGGCGCCCTGCAACGACGGCAACCCCTGCACGACCGGTGACCACTGCGCGGACGGGCTGTGCGGGGGCGGCAGCGCCGGCTGCGACGACGGCAAACCATGCACGGCCGACGCGTGCGGCGCGGAAGGCTGCACCCACAGCAACACCCAGGCGCCCTGCGACGACGGCGACAATTGCACCTGGGGCGATCACTGCCAAAACGGCGGGTGCCTGCCCGGCGCGGCCACCGCCTGCGACGACGGCAACCCCTGCACCTACGACGCTTGCCTGGACGGCGCGTGCAGCGCGATCGCCGCGACCGGCCCGTGCGACGACGGCGACGCCTGCACCCAGGGCGATTGGTGCGTCGGCACGGCGTGCGTGCCTACCGCCGCCGCGAAGTGCGACGACGGTGTGCCCTGCACCATCGACCAATGTGTAGGCGGCGCCTGCAAGTTCCTGCCCTTGGACGGCGGGCCGTGCGAAGACGGCAATGCGTGCACGGCGGCGGATCAGTGCACTGGCGGCCAGTGCGGCGGCAAGCCGATCGTCTGCGACGACAGCAACGTCTGTACGGCCGACGCCTGCGCACCGGCCAGCGGCAAGTGCACGTTCTTGGCCGTTCCCGGAGCGTGCAACGACAACAACCCGTGCACGACCGCCGACACCTGCGTGGCGGGCCAATGCTTGGGCACGCAGAAGAACTGCGACGACGCCAACGTGTGCACCAAAGAGGCGTGCGTGGGCGGCGTGTGCACCACTTCGCCCGCGGCCGGGCCGTGCGACGACGGGGATCCGTGCAGCCTTGGCGACCTTTGCCAGGGCGGCGCCTGCAAACCGTCGAGCGCGGTCAACTGCGAAGACAACAACCCTTGCACGACCGATTACTGCGGCAAGCAAGGGTGCGTGAGCGCGCCGGCCTCGGGCGCGGGATGCGACGACGGCTCGGCCTGCACCATCCAAGACACGTGCATCCAAGGCGCGTGCCAAGGTACGGCCAAGGTCTGCGACGACAGCAACCCCTGTACGGAGGACTGGTGCGGACCGCAAGGGTGCAAGTCCTTGGCCAAACAGGGCCAACCCTGCGAGGACGGCAACTCGTGCACGTCGGGCGACACCTGCGGGGCGAGCGGCGCCTGCCAACCTGGGGCGCTGGTAGTGTGCGGCGACGACGGCAACCCGTGCACGACCGCAAGTTGCAGCCCCACGACGGGCAGCTGCAAGGCCATCGATCTCGACAAGACCTCGTGCGACGACGGCAACGTGTGCACCAGCGGCGACCACTGCGACAAGGGCCAATGCAAGCCCCTCACCGGCAAATCGTGCGACGACGGCGATGTGTGCACCCTCGACACCTGCGACACGGCCAACGCGGGCGCCTGCAAGCACGTTGCGCTGAGCGGCTCGCCCTGCAGCGACGGCAATTCGTGCACCCTCAGCGACACGTGCAAAGCCGGCACCTGCATGGCCGGCACGCCCAAGTCCTGTGGCGACGGCAACCCCTGCACGATGGACAGCTGCAGCGACGGCACCTGCAGCTGGAAGCCGTACGACGGTGCCGCTTGCGACGACGGCAACGCCTGTACCAGCAGCGACACGTGCGCCAACCTGCTGTGCGTCGGCAGCCAGATCGCGTGCGCGCAGGACAGCAACCCGTGCACCCTGGAGGCGTGCAGCGCCGGCAAGTGCCAGTCCGTTCCGATCGCCAACGTCGCCTGCAGCGATGGCAACGCCTGCACGGCGGGCGACCACTGCGACGCCGGCAAGTGCCTGGCGGGCTCGGCGGTGTCGTGCGCCGACGACGGCAACCCGTGCACCGTGGAATCGTGCGACAGCAAGACGGGCTGCCTCCACTTGGCGGCGCCAGGCGGCACGGTCTGCGACGACGGCAACGGCTGCACCGTCGGCGATGCCTGCGTAGGTAGCGTGTGCAAGGCCGGTCCGGGCAAGGACTGCAGCGACAGCAGCCCATGCACGGCCGATACCTGCGCGAACGGCAACTGCCAGCACCAAGCGGTCGGCGGCACGTGCGAAGACGGCGACGCCTGCACCGTGGGCGACGCGTGCGTCAAGGGCGCGTGCCAGCCCGGCGGCGCCGCCAACTGCGACGACGGCAAGCCGTGCACCGACGATGCCTGCCTGCCGCAAAGCGGGTGCACGCACCTGAACTCAGCCAACGGCACGGCATGCTCGGATGGCGACGCCTGTACCTTGGCCGACGCGTGCGACGCCGGCACGTGCGCCCCCGGCAAGCCGATGACGTGCCTGGATCAGGACGGCAACCCCTGCACGGCCGAAGGCTGCGTGCTGGGTGCGTGCACGGCCAAGAAGCTCAGTGGCGTCCCCTGCAACGACGGCGATACGTGCACCGGCCCCGACGCGTGCGCAAATGGGATCTGCACGCCGGGACCCGCGGCGTCTTGCGACGACAACGACGCCTGCACCGTCGATTCGTGCAGCGGCGGCAAGTGCTTGCACGCGGCGACGACCGGTCCGTGCACAGACGGCGACGCCTGCTCTTCCGATCTCCACTGCACGGCCGGCGGTTGCGTCGGCTCGCCCGCTTGCCCGGCAGACAACAACCCATGCGATCTAGAGAAGTGCAGCCAAGGCAATTGCACCAAGACCAACGCCGCCAGTGGCACCGCCTGCGACGACGGCAAGGTGTGCACCGTGGGCGACACCTGCAGCGGCGGCACCTGCCAGGCCGGACCGGTGGACTGCAACGACGGTCTGCCCTGCACGGCCGACACGTGCACGCCAAGCGGCTGCCAGCACGACCCGCTGCAGACGGGCCCTTGCGACGACGGCAACCCCTGCACCGTGGGCGACCAATGCGCGGCGGGCCAGTGCACCGCCGGGCAGAACAAGGACTGCAGCGGCCTGAGCGGCGCCTGCCAGACCGGAGTGTGCCAAGGCGGACAGTGTGTGGCCCAGACCAAGCCCAACGGCTCGGCGTGCGACGACGGCAGCGCCTGCACGCAGTCCGATCACTGCACCAGCGGCACCTGTGCGGGCACTTCGGCGTGCAACGACTTCAACCCCTGCACCAACGACACATGCGAATTCGGCAGCTGCAAGTTCACGCCCACCAGCGCGGCGTGCGACGACAAGAACCCGTGCACGGTCGCCGACCAGTGCGGGGGCGGCGGCAGCTGCAGCGGCAAGCCGGCCACAGACGGGACGGCGTGTGGCGGTGGCAAGGTCTGCAAGAGCAGCGTGTGTCAGCAACTGTGTGGCAACAGCACCTGCGACCCCAGTGAAACGCCAACGTCCTGCCCCGCAGACTGCAAGGGCAGCTTGGACGGCCAGCTCAGCCTATGCCAAGCGTCCAACTGTGGCGTGCAGCCAGCTGCGGGCCTGCAGTGCAGCTACGCGGGCTACCCAGACCACCAATGGGGCATCTGCCCAGGCAACCCCATCCTGTGCCGTTGGGCCATCGCCACCGGCTGCACACCCCAAACCTCGGGCTATCCGGCCGAGTCCGCGCAATGGACCTTCAATGTCCCGTCGGCCGGCTTCTGGAGTATCGCGATCCAAGTCCCGGACACGGCGGGCGAGTGCAACGGCAGCTACACAGGGAACGCTGCGAACTACCTCAAAGTCGTGACGTACAAGCTGGTGCAGGGCGGGTCCACCTGGACTTTCACGGTGGACCAATACGGAAACCGGGGCAAGACGGTCGCGCTCGGCACCGAACCCCTGGCCAAGGGCACCGCGACCCTCGTCATGTACGACGGCAGCTCCGAGCTGGCGGCAGCCATTTGCCCCACGACGCCAAAGGGCTGGTCCGCGGTCTCCAAGCGCGTGTTCGCTGGCCCCGCCACGCTGACTTGGGCGCAATAGGCGCTGGCCTGCGCCCCGCTGCGGGCTCGATACGCGATCGGCAGAACTCATTGCTGGACGGATTCCGTATAACTGGTCCAGTCTGCAGCCTGTGTCGGACTTCAGTCCGCCGCCGACCAGACATCTCCGCCGCCATACGGCGATTTTGCGCAGGTGTGGTACTTCTCAGTGGCCGAGCAGGCGCCTTCGTTCTTGCACGCCAGAGAGCCCGTGCAATCGGCGTCGGTCAGAGCCCCGCAACGCCCGCCCGACGGGTAGCCATCCGGATTGAAATACGAACAATGTCCAATGGTTAAACACGACGTCGAGGTCTGACAGTCCGCGTTGGTCGCGGCAAAGCATTGCCCCGAACCACCGTCTGTGTGGCACAGGCCATCCACGCTGCAGTCCTTGGCACCGGCGCAATCCGCAGAGGTGACGGCGGCACAGTTCCCGTTGGCCAGCGTGCATTGGCCATGTTGGACGCACACTTGGCTCTTGGCGCAGTCGGCCGTGCTGGCGGCACCACACGCGTCGCCAACTTGGCTGCAGCGGCCAGAGTCCTGGCAATTCGTCGAGGCGGCGCAGCCGGCGGCGGTGGCCACGCACTTGCCGCTTTGCGCATGGCACAGCCCCTGGCTTGGGCACACGGCCGCGCTGGCGCAGTCCGTGTCGGTTGCGGCCGCGCATCGTCCGTCTGCGGGGTGGCAGTGGCCCCAACGGGCGCAGTTCTGCGAGGCGGCGCAGTCGGCCTGGCTGGCGGCCACGCAGGCGCCGCTGGCCATGGTGCATTGCCCAAGGTTCGTACAGCAAAACGAGGCCTTACACTGATCAGTGGTCATGGTGACGCACTCGGGCATGCACGCGCCAGCGATGGGAAGATTCGCGCAACCGGCATCCTGGATGGACGCAGACGTCACAGAGTCCTGGGCTCCCAGCGCGTCGACGACCGCATCCCCGCCCGCGGCAGGCGTGCGCCCCACGAGTGCGCCACAAGCGGCGGTCAGGATGGCGAGGACGCCAACCCGCTTGCGCCAGGATCCCACTGGTCCAAGGTGAGCCATCGTGTAGCCTCGTAGCGGTCGGGCAGCATGCCCTGTTTGTCGCTTGCAAGGATTGGGCCACAGCCAAGCCCGGATTCGTGCCAGCGAAATTCGATTCCTCGACCGCCACTTGGCGCGCTCTGGACGCTGGCGAAGCCATGGCGGCGTGCGGAGATATTCCGCACTTGTCGAATTTTGCCGCACAGACTGGGTGCCGCGTGTCGGCGCACGTCGCTCGCAGGCACACGCCGAGGCCCGGTCTCTGTGGGCAACGCAACCCCAAGCAAGAACAGGCCAAGGTAGCTGACATGGAATTTGATCAACGATTCCCAGACCTGGCCCGAGATTTGCCCCGCCCCGAGCGGCACTGCCTGCTGGGCCATGGCCAGCAGCGCCAAGAAGTGCATGTTCTCTACAAGGTCCAGCATGGCGGCCGCGGTCACGAGCGCTCCGCCAGCGGCCACCGACACGCGCGAATTGCCCTGCCGCCACAGCAGCGCACACCAGGCTACGAACAAGGTCGAGTAGAACAGGATAAAGGCGTTGTCCAGGCCGATGACCCGCTTGAGGACCGGCGGATTGAGCAGCAGGATCGCGGTGTATTCTGCCGGTGTACTCCGCCGGGGTGTGCATGAACTGCAGGGCGTCCTGGCCGATGCCGGTTGCGACAACAGCGACGACCATCGCCACCGCAAGCGCGCTGGCCGCTGTGGCACAACGGCGGATCAACGGGGACAAGTCGGCACCAGGAACAGCAAGGCCTGGGGTCGCGAGGGATCTCGTGGTTGGGACCGAGCGCGCGCGATTCCCGCGGCGCAACGGTCGGTTGGGGGTTCAGGAATCGCTGCGGCCGGTCTTGCCGCGCAAAAATTGTTGCGGGCCCCCGTAACGTTCGTCCAAGTTCAGAGACCTACCCACAGCGGCCGCGATGGTCGCCAGAGGTGAGCGATGGCAAAGGTGTGTCCGATGAACGGTTGCCGGGCCAAGCCCGGATTGTGCATTCACGACAAGATGATGATCGTCATGGGATTGCTTGGCGCCGCTGGAGCGCTTGGCCACTGGGGCCTGGGCTGGTTCTAGCATGCCGTTTCGGCCGAATTGAAGTTCGCGACGGGCGAGGACGCAAATCCAAATGGCCGACTGCTCGGCAACAGAACCAGAAATCCAGCCCGACTCCCTGAAGGTTGGCCCAGATGGCGCTTGGTGGTGGGCGCCGTGGTCATCTGGGCCGGCCCAGGGCTCGCTGCGGGCGCATGTTCCACACCGCGAGGGGCCATGCCGCTGCAAGGGAATCGCCCGTCCGCATAGACTTGGACGATGAACCTCCATGTTGGCGGGATGAAGAAGTCGAAGAGCGGGGCAATTTGACTGATACGAACCCCGTCTGATTCACGCCTGTACGGCTTCTCTGACCCGGTCTGCAACTGGCGAGAATCAGGCGGGGACCCCGGTTCGGGCCCGAAGAATTGCCCGAGTTTTCGATCCGATTCGGACGGAACTGGTATGAGAGGGTGTGTACAAAAATTTTGACAGATCGCCGGACC
>JBBISH010000083.1:0-30345 GCA_037441385.1 Myxococcales bacterium | reverse complement strand
CGCAGTAGAAGTAGCCCCCCACCAGGATCCACCACCGAAATTCGCCCCGGCCGCCGATCCCCGCTGAAAAGCAGTCCACTGGACTGCTTTTCTGGCCTGCGGCCACCACGAGGACCCCTGGATGCAAATCAAGGCGCAAGGAGCGGAGCGACGGAGGCGACCTAGCAGTCGCCGCATCAAGAGTAGCGACGCAGCAACGCCGAGTTGCGCCCAAGGCGGCGGATCGGGGCCCAACCAACCCTTGGCATCGCAGTGAGCAATGCAGTACCTTGATCGCTGCCCTTGGGGCGTGCGAGGCACGGCGATGAAGCTGCAATTCAGGACTTGGGAAAGGGCCCGCGTAGAATCTAGTCGATTTTGGCGGGCCCTTTGCCGCTGCTGGGTGGGTCGCAAGTGCGCGCCCCTGCTGGGCGTCGCACCGCTCCGCGCGTACGCGAACGATCGACTTCTTCTTCCACAGGCCCTAGCGGCGATCTGTCTGGTTGTGGCCACTTGCGCGGGCTGCGGTCAAGTGCAGATCGAACCGGCGACCACTGGCGCGGGGACAGACACGGGCGGCCCAATCAGCCAAGACGGCAGCAGCGATCTGGTGACCGGTGTGGACAGTCTGCCGGGCGAGACCGTGGCAGAGAGCGGCGCCTAGTGCGTGACGGACTTTGACTGCGTCGGCATCGTGGACAGCAAGAACCCGTGCCAACCGCCGGTCTGCAAAGCCGGACTGTGCACCCTTGGCAGCAAGCCCGCCGGAACATCCTGCATTGACAACAGTCTGAACGCGAGCGAGTGTCAAACAACCCAATGCAATGAGTCGGGTAAGTGCGCCCTTGTCAACACCGCTGACGGCACGGCCTGCGGCCTGGGCGTGTGCGGCAAAAAGTGCGCAGTCGGCCTGTGCCAAGACGCCAGCGCCACCGACTACGAAGACGGCAACCCCTGCACCAAAGATTACTGCAATCAAGGCTTTGAGGTGCGCCACGATCCGTTCACCGACCTGGGCATCACCTGCGACGACGGCAATCCCTGCACCGGCAGCGAGGCGTGCGTCGCCGGCACCTGCAAAGGCCAACCAGTCACCTGCTCGGACGGCATCGAATGCACCAAAGACACCTGCGACCCCGCCAAGGGCTGCAAGAACACACCCGACAACAGCCTGTGCGACGACGGCAACCCCTGCACCCAACAAAGCTGCGAACAGGGCAAGGGTTGCGTGGTCTCGGGCAGCGTGGCCGACGTGGGCTGCGACGACGGCAATGCCTGCACCACCTCTGACATCTGCAAAGCGGGCGGCATCTGCGCCGGCAACCCGTCGTGCACGTGCGGCACGGACGCGGACTGCGTGGGCAAGGGCAGCAACCCCTGCCTTGGCCCGCTGACCTGCCAGGCCGGCAACTGCGTGGCCGACCCCAAGCTGGCGGTGGTCTGCGACAGCTCGGGCGATTCTGCCTGCGCGGTGGCCGCTTGCGACCCGGCGACCGGCCAGTGCGGCACCAAGGCCCTGGCCGACGGCAAGGCGTGCGACGACAGCAACGCCTGTACCTCGCAGTCCACCTGCAGCAAGGGCCAGTGCCAGGGCACACCCGACTTGAGCTGCAGCGACGGCAACCCCTGCACCGACGACAGCTGCACCCCGGCAGCCGGATGCGTGTTCACGCCCAACGCGGCCGCGTGCGACGACAAAAACCCGTGCACTTCGAATGATATCTGCGCCGGCGGCGGCTGCGGCGGCGTCACCAAGAACTGCGACGACGGCCAGGCCTGCACCTTTGACACGTGCGACCCGGCCACGGGCAACTGCAGCAACAAGGCCAACGACGCGGCCTGCGACGACAACAACCCCTGCACCACCGACACGTGCGGCGGCGCCACCGGCTGCGCCCACCCGGCCAACGACAGCGCAACCTGCGACGACGGCGACCCCTGCACCACCAACAAGTGCAGCGGCGGCCAGTGCACCGGGACCTACACGTGCCAATGCAAAGACGACGCGGGCTGCAACGACAACAACCCGTGCACCGTAGACAAGTGCGTCGCCGGTTCGTGCAGCAGCGACGCGGCCGGCGCCAACGGAACCGCGTGCGACCCAGCCGACAAGTGCCAGCAAGCCGGCAGCGGCACCTGCAGCGCGGGCGCGTGCACCCCTGGCAACAAACCCATCCAATGCTCCGGCGCCGGGCCCTGCCAGTCGGCAGCCTGCAACCCCGCGACCGGCAAGTGCGAAACCGTGGCCAAGGCCGACGGCACCGCCTGCGACGCCGATGGCAGCGGCTGCACGGCCGACGACAAGTGCGCCAGCGGCGCGTGCACGCCCGGAACCCCGGTCAATTGCTCGGACCAAAGCAAGCTGTGCCAGCCGGCCACCTGCACCTCAACTGGCGCCAACAGCCATACCTGCACCAACTCGCCGTCGCCCAAGGGCACCGCCTGCGACGACGGCCTGTACTGCACCACCGGCGAAACCTGCGACGGCACGGGCACCTGCGCGGGTGGCATCCCCCTGTCGTGCGCCGCCCAAAGCGACGCCTGCAACACCGGCGTTTGCAGCGAGGCCGGCAAGACCTGCACCAAGTCGCCCAAGGCCAGCACGGTGGGCTGCGACGATGGCCAATTCTGCACCAGCGGCGACCACTGCGACGGCGCCGGCAAGTGCGCGGGGGGCGCGGCGCCCACGTGCCCCGGCGGCAACTGTTTGGTCGGCTTCTGCGATCCCGCCAAGGGCGCCTGCGCCACCAAGGCCGCTGCGGCAGGCTCGGCTTGCTCGGACGGCAGCGTGTGCACGACCGGCGACGCCTGTACCGCCACCGGCGGCTGCGCGGGCCAGGTCACCGTGGTCTGCGACGACAAGAACGCTTGCACCACCGACAGTTGCGACCCCGTCAAAGGTTGCGTCAGCACCCCAGCCGCGGGCGCCAAGTGCGACGACGCCAACGCGTGCACCAGCGGCGACGCATGCGATGCCAACGGCGCGTGCGTGGGCAGCTGGACGTGCCAATGCAAGACCAACGCCGACTGCAACGACGCCAACGCCTGCACCGCCGACGCGTGCGTAGCAGGCAAGTGCAGCAACACGGCCGTCACCGCCGGCACGGCGTGCGACGATGGCGACGCCTGCAGCACAGCCAGCGCCTGCTCGGGCACCACCTGCAAGGCCACCAAACTCTACGACTGCAGTGCGCAAACCGACGGCTGCAACACGGGCACCTGCTACGTCGCCACGACCGGCGCCGCGGCCTGCAAGAAGGCGCCCAAGGCCGCAGCAACCGCTTGCGACGACGGGCTTTTCTGCACCACCGCCGATGCCTGCGACGGCGCCGGCAAATGCGTGGGCGGCCCGGCGCCAACCTGCGGCAAGCCGGCCACCTGCTTCAACGCGCTCTGCACCGAGGCCGCCAAAGGCTGCACCACCGAGCCGATGACCAAGGGCACCGCCTGTAGCGATGGCAACCCCTGCACCAACGGCGATGCCTGCGACGGCGTCCAGGCCTGCGTGGCGGGCGCGGCATTGCCCGACTTCACGCCATGCAACGACAACAGCGCCACAACCTACGGCGACAGCTGCTATGCCGGCACGTGCAATGGCTTCTTGATGCTACCCGGCCCGTCGCAAGGACCAGCCTCGCGAGTCGCCTACCAGACCGAAGCCGCCGGATGGCACCTGTTGGCCAACGACGCCGCGGCGGCCGATGAGACCGTGGCGGGCACGTGGAAGGTATTCCCCTCGACCGCCGGCACGGTGGCAGGCAAGCCGCTGGTGTGGGGCACGCCCGTGACCGTGGGCGCCGGCCCGATGCGCGGCCTGGCCAATCGCGTCGTGCTGGGCAACGGCAACCTTTCGGCCGCCATGGCCGCGGGCGCCACGACGTGGACCGTGGGCAACTACGGCAAACCCATCAGCGTCGCCATCGCCGAGCCCGTAGACTGGTACGACGTGGACGCGCGCGTGGTTGGCGCCAATCTGGTCGTCTCGGCCGTGGGCACGGGCGCCAACACCGGCAACGGCTGGCTCTTGCAGTGCACCGGCGCGTCGGCGGGCGCGGCCACAAGCTGTGCGGCCACCAGCCTGGCTGCCACCCACCGCCCTGCTGCCGCCCACATTTCGACCAGCACGGGCTGCCTGGGCTGCGCCGCCACGGCCGCGCACCACGTCGCCGATCCCGTGGTCAACAGCGCGAACACGCTTTTCACAGGCCTGAGTGCTTTGGTCGCCCCGCAAGGCACCCTCTCGTACGGCGCCACACTTGGGCCAGCCCTGTCGGCACCGGCGGTGTCGCGCTGGTTCGACCTGTGGGCCACCGACGTGGCGTTCAAGGGCGGCGCCACCGGCAGCTCGGATCGCTGGGTCGTTGGCCCGGCCGGCTACGTGGCCTACAGCAAAGTTGGCACGACCGGCCTGTTGGCAGCGACCGTCGTCTCCGCGGCCCAGGCCGGCTACGTGTTCAGCAGCGTGGCTAAGTACGGCGGCTACGTGCTCATCTTTGGGACCAAACCAGACCCGGTGAACAAGCAGTCGCGGCGCGCGGTGCTGCTCACCCACCTGGACGCCCTCAACAGCCAAAGCGATGTCACAACGTGGACCGAGCACGACCTGGGCGACGCCGCGCCGGCTTGGCCAACCACCAGCTGCGCGGGCAACCTGATGGGCCATGTGGACATGGACGTGGGCAACAACAGCTTGCTCGCGCTGGCCAACGTCTGCACTGGGAGCGCCGTCCGGCGGCCCGTGCTGTATTTCCGCCAGTTCTAGGGCAGCTGGATGTAGCTGACAATCGCGCCATCGTGATCGGACGGGGCCTGGAACTTCTCGCCATACCGCCAGAAATCGATGCCCCACCAGGCAACCGTGGCCTTGGGGCCCACGACGAAGATGTGGTCGATGCGCGTCTGCGGATCGTAGGCCGGCGCGCTGGGCTGGTTGTGGACCATGCTCCAAGTCTTGGCCGCGACAAACGTATCCTGCCACGGCGGCGACACGTTCTCTTGCCCGGCCACCAGCAGCGCATACGCCTTGGTCGAGGGGTTGGAATTGAAGTCGCCCGTGACGATGAGCGGGGCATTCTTGGTCAGTGGCCCCAGGCGCTCCAGCGCAATCGGCGACGACTTCTCTTGGCTGGGGGCGTTGTTGTCAAAGTGAGTGCTGGCAAAATACAGATCGCGGTTGGCGACCTTGTCGTGCAGCTTGACCCACAGCACCAGGCGCGCGAACTGCGCCTTGCCAGCCAGGCCCCACGACAGCGGGACGTCGGGCGTGGGGCTCAGCCAGAACTCGCCCTGCTCTAGCTTGTCGAAGCGGTCCTTCTTCCACGCGACGAGCGCGTCGGGGTAGTCGTGATCTTCGGCGTTCGTGGGGGTGGCGTGGTGGTAGGCGTAGGCCCAGGGCGAATTCTCGCCGAACAGCTCCTCGGCCTCGGGCTTGCCCGTTTTGGTGGGGAGCGTCGCCTGCAGCTCTTGGATGCCCATCAAGTCCGCGTCCATCCGCATGAAAACGTCGCGCAGCCAGGGGACGCGGTCCAGCCACTTCTGGTCCCAGTCCATGTGGTCCGAGTTGATGCAGAACGAGCACATCACGTTGTAGGTCAGCACCACCAGTGCATCCGCGGGCTTGGCGGGCGGCAAGACGGGCTTGACGGCCGGGCTGACATCAGCGGCGGCGTCGACCGGGGCGGTGTCCGTCGGGCTCGCATCCGCACTGCCGCTGTCGGCCGCGCTATCGGCCACGCTGTCGCCGCTGGTCTTGGCGTCGGTCGCGGCGGGAGCAGGGTCGCTGCCGCAGGCGGGCAGACTGGCCAGAGCGAGCAAGATCGCAAGAACAAAAAGGGATTTCTGGGCCATGGGCGGTGTCCTGCGCAGCGGCCAAGGCGGTGGCGGCTAGGCGGGCATCATAGCGGTCAGCCGAGCCGGCGCATAGGGCTCGCGCGGGGCCAGCGGGCAACAATGGCCCTTGCCGCCAGCCTGGACTTGCGCCACAGTCTGCGCGCGACCGATGTTCGCCGGGTCTCTGCCCATGCGCCACAACTTCTTGTCCTGGTTGGGATGGCTGGTGCTGTTGACCGCGCCCTTGCTGGGGTGCGAAGAGCCTACGCCCGCCGCCGCTGCGCCGACCGTGGCCGGGTTGGACGACGACCGCGGCGCCGAGCGCCACGAGGATCTGAGCAGCCTGGTGCGGACCTGGCTGCGCGACGGCGAGTGGCTGGTGTCGCCCGCGCTGCCCGCCACGGTCGCGCGCGTGGGCGCCTTGTGCGACGTGAGCGCGGAGGACAAGAACCCAAGGATGGAAGCGCAGTTGCTGAAGAACGGTCAGGTGCTGGCCGCCTGGCAGCCGCTGAGCACGACCTTCAGCGAGGGGTCGCTGCGGGTGCTGGTGGCGGGCTTTGCGGCCAGGGGCGATGCAGCACAACTGCGCATTCGGGCTGACGAAGTCGACTGGCTGCAGAAGCTGGAGTGGGCGGCGACCGTCCCTGTGACGGCAGAGAGCGCGGCGAGTGGCGACGGCTTTGGCCAGCAGTCGGGCAGCCTGAGCACCTCGTTGAGCGGCGTGGGGATCGTCGATCGCGCGACCTGGAAAGCGCGGCCGACCAAGTGTACGGCCAACGACAAGGCCCGCTGGCGCATCACCATCCACCATACGCAGACGCCGGCCACCAACCCAGCGCAGCGCGTGCGCGCGATCCAGGCGTACCACATGGATACCCACGGTTGGTGCGATAGAGGGTTGGTGACCTCTCGCCCCAGGCGCGCGTGGACCTGGGCCTGCAGACCGACGACGAAGCCCTTTTTGCCTTTGCGGCCGCCAGCGCGCCGCTGGGCCCGGTGAAATAGGCAAAGCCATGTCTGCCGACTCGACACGATTTCCCAACAAAACCGCCGTTGTCGATGCTTTGCGTCGCGCCCTGACCGAGCAGTTGCACACGCTGTGCGGTGCGGTCCAGGCCGCCGTCCAGGCTGCCACCGACGAAGAAGCTCGGCCCGAGAACAAGTACGACACCCGCGCCTTGGAGCAGAGCTACCTGGCCGCCGGCCAGACCGAGCGGATCGAGGCGCTGCGCCGCACCCTGGCCGCGCTGCACAACTGGCAGCCGACCGCCAGGCTGGAGCAGGTGGCGGCGGGCGCGCTGGTCCTGGTCGAGGATCGCAAGGGCGCGAACTGGCTGTTCATCACGCCTTTTGCGGCGGCCGCCTTGCTGCAGGTCGCGGGCATGGCCGTGCAGACGGTGTGGCAGGGTGCCCCGCTGGCGCTGGCCCTGCTGGGCAAGCAGGCCGGCGACGAGGTGACGGCGCGGGTGGCCGGCGGCGTGCGCGAGCTAGAGGTGCTGACGGTCGTCTAGCCAACTTGTCGAGTCATTTCAGCCAGTAGAAATGCCCCCCAAGCGGATCGGCTAGCCCTTGGTCACCATCGCCTTGCCGGTGCGGCCATCCATGCGCAGCGAGCAGGGGCGCTCGGGCCGCACGTGCACGCAGTGGGCGGTGCGCTCGACCTCGGGCTGCTGGGCAAGCCAGTCCCAATCCACCCAGCCCGTACTTGAGCCGTGCTGCACCTTCAGGTAGCCCACGTGCATGCTGACCAGGTTGTGGAAGAAGTGGGTGCCCTGCGACGCGTCGACGCGGAAGTGCTCCAAGTCCGCCTCGACGATGGCCCGCGCTTCGCTGATGTCGGCCCAGGCCACCGGAATGCCCAGGAAGCGGTCGCGCGAGCCCCAGCGGCCGGGCCCGATGAGCACGTAACTGCGGCCAATGTCGCGCATTTTTCGGTTCAGCTCGGCGAGTTCGTGCTGGATGGCCACCGTCTCGGTGGGGTTGAAGCGGTCGCGGTCCACGTAGATGAAGTCGGCAAGGCCCTCGGTGATGCCGTTGCCCAGACCGGCGCGCGTGTAGAGCACCACCTCGCCCCGGCTCACTTCGCCCACGTCGGGCACGTCGACCTCGGCGTGATCGACGCTAAGCGGCCGAATCTGCAACGGGAAAAAGGTGGGCCGACGCCCAGGTCCGGGGTGCGGCAACACCGCGAATTCCATCTCGACCGGGCCGCCCATGGCGCCCTCGCCGATGACCAATAGGTCCTGCAGCAGCTCGGCAAGGGGGAACGCGTTGTACTTCAAGATGTTGGCGAACGAGACGATCCGCGGCCCGCGCCGGTCGAAGGGTCCGTCGATGAGCTGGTCGTTCTGGAAATCCCAAACCGACGCCACGGCTTGCAAGGTGCCGTGCTGCTCGGCGGTGCGCAGGTCCAGATTCTCTAGCGTGCCGTCCTCGCCGGCCAAGAGCGCCTGCTGGCCCGCGTCCAGGCGAATCGCCCAGAAATCGCGCTGGGTTCCGCGAACCAGATCCTCTTGGGCGAGCAGCTCCATCCGCGGGTAGCGCGGGCAGAAGCGATAGACGCGGTTGCCCTCGACCACCGCCTTGCCCAGCCCCAGCGCCACGGTCGCGATGCCGTCGGCCGGCCGGCTGGGCCCGGTGGGGTAGAAATTGTAGGACTGCGCCACGCCCGAGACCGTGGGGTAGTAGTAGTTGCCATGGAAGTCGCCGGCGATTTCTTGAATCACCACGGCCATCTTCTCTTCTTCGATGTGGAACTTGCTGCCCTGGATGTACTCGCGGCTCTCGC
Source organism: Myxococcales bacterium (assembly GCA_037441385.1). GTDB lineage: Bacteria > Myxococcota_A > UBA9042 > UBA9042 > UBA9042 > SXRM01. The sequence continues at coordinate 21,749 of JBBISH010000083.1, read as the reverse complement.
GCTCGAACACGCAGGCAAACACGAGCTTGATGGCCGACTGCAAGAACTCGCTGCGTGCCTGCGTGTCGGGGTGCTGGTTGGGCAGCATGTAGGTCTTGTAAACCCCCGCAAACGGGCAGGATTGCGAGTCTTCGAGCAGGCCCGACGACCGCACAGCCAGCGGGCTGCGCACATGCTCGACGAACCAGTTCAGGCGCTCGATGAGGAGCGGCGACAGGTCGCCAGCCAAGAACGTGGCGCGGATGGCGTCGTCGGTCAGGCCCACGATGTCGCGACCGATGTGGTTGCGCTCCAAAAACTCGTCGAACTCGGCGGTGCCGACGATGGCGGTGGCCGGCAAGGTCACGTCGATGTTGGGGAAACGCCGCCGATAGTCCAGCGTCGCCAGCAGCGTGTTCAAAAAGGCGAGCCCGCGGCCCTTGCCGCCCAGACCGCCCTCGCGCAAGCGCACGATCTGCTCGCGCTCCAGGTGCTTCCACGTGGCCGGGTCCACCACGCGGCCGCGGTTCTTGGCGCGCTCGATCTCCTCGAAGACGTCGATGAGGAACCGCCGCAGATGCCCCGGGTTGGCAAAGTCCTGCACCTTCATCGGCTGCAGCTTCTTGGCAAACGCAATCTCGCCGTGGGCGAGCAGCCAGGCCGAGAAGTGGTTGTGGCGCGCATGATAAAGCACCGAATCTTCGGGCACTTTGGCCAGCAGCTCCATGAAGTTGGCCATGGTGGTCGCGCGGGCGCACTCGGGCCCCTTCTCGGTACGGAACACGAAGTCGCCAAAACCGAGTTGCTCCACAATGAAGTCGCGGAGTTCTGCCAACAGCGTGTGCGACTCCTTGTGCAAGAAGTGTGCGCCCAAAGCGTGGGCCTTGTCTTGATTCGACTTGTCCAGCGACTGCAGCAGCACGGGCACATGGCAGCCATCCGCCCGAATCTGCTGGACAAAGCGGACACCGGCGGCGTCGTCGAGCTTGCCGTTGCGCTCATACTGCACGTCGGTGATGACGCATAGCAAGTTCTCTTTGAACTCGGCGTAGAAGCGCTCGGCCTCAGCGAAATTGTGGGCGAGCACCACCTTGGGCCGCATCCGCATGCGCTGCTGCCGGTTCGACGCGGTCACCTCTTCGGCGATAAGTTGCTGGGTCTGCTTGAAAAGCTGCGAGTACAGGGCCGGGAGGAACGCGGAGTAGTGGTGCACCGAGTCTTCGATGACTAGGATGATGCGCACCAGGCGGCGGGCGTCTTCGACCAGGTTCCGCTTGTCTTCCAGCGTCTTGATGGCCGCCAAGAACACCGTGCTGTCGCCGTTCCACAGGAACACCTCGTCGATGTTCGTCATGCGGGCGCGCTGCAGCTGCAGGTAGGCCAGGTCCGCTTCGTTGTTGAGCAAAAGCAGCACGGGCGTGCCGGGGAAGTCGGCCTTGATGCGCGCGGCCAGGTCAAACGGCGAGATGTCGCCGATGCGCAGCGTGGTGATGACCAAGTCGTAGCGGCGATTTTGCAGCGCCAACAGCGCCGCCGGAGCGCTGGACACACTGGTTACGCGCGGCGGGAACGACAGCGCCAACTGCCGGTACTCGCTGAACAACTGCTCTGAGAGTACGCCGTCTTGTTCAAAAACGAAGGCGTCGTAGAACGTCGACACCAGCAAGATGTCGCGGATGCGGTCGGTCATGTAGTCGCGCGACCCGTCGCTGTCTTGGTTGAAGCGGTCGTAGTAGCGCTGCCGAAGTTGTTCTACGTTCATGCCCACCTTTCTGGTCCTGCCGCAGGTCCGCGCGGGTCGCCCCGGCGAGGATCAGCTTTGGGCGCTCGCCGCGCAAGTCCCCCGCGACCGGTCCGCGGCGGGCGATCACATTGCGGCAGTGGGCGGTGCAATGCGGGCTGCCGCGGCGGGGCAATTTTCTGCAAAGGCTGCAGGACCTTGGCGGCTGAGGGGCGGGCTAGGGCAGACCGATGGGAGGAAGTTGGCGGCGCTCTGTCACGCGTGCGTAGCGGGCGCGGGTCCGGCCGTTGACTCTGCGGGTGCGGTAGCCTAACTAGTGCGCGGCAACGGCCCGAAACTGCGGGTTTCGCCGCCGTCCCTCCCCGCCTATGCCTGGCCGCAGGTTCGCGGCACCGGCGCAGTCACCGGATCAGCCCGATTTCGGTAGGGAGCCACTTCCGGAGGTCTCCAGATGTCGTACAAGGATTTCGTCAATCAAATCGCCGCCCGCAACCCGGGCCAGCCCGAGTTCATGCAGGCCGTCGAAGAAGTGGTCGAGACCGTTTGGGACGTGTACGAAGCCAACCCGCGCTTCAAGAAGGCGAATATCCTGGCGCGCGTCATCGAGCCCGAGGCCGTCCACACCTTTCGCGTGGCCTGGGTCAACGACAAAGGCGAGGTCGAGGTCAACCGCGGCTACCGCATCCAGTACAACAGCGCGATCGGCCCGTACAAGGGCGGCCTGCGCTTCCACCCCAGCGTGAACCTGTCGATCTTGAAGTTCCTGGGCTTTGAGCAGACCTTCAAGAACGCGCTGACCACCCTGCCGATGGGCGGTGGCAAGGGCGGTGCCGACTTTGACGCGCGCGGCCGGTCCGACAACGAGATCATGGCCTTCTGCCAGGCGTTCATGACCGAGCTGTTCCGCTACATCGGCCCCGACACCGACGTGCCGGCCGGCGACATCGGCGTGGGCGGCCGCGAGATCGGCTACCTGTTCGGCCAGTACAAGAAGATCAAGCGCGAATTCAATGGCGTACTGACCGGCAAGGGCATCGGCTGGGGCGGCTCGCTGATGCGCCCCGAGGCGACCGGCTTTGGCGTCACCTACTTCGCCCAGGCGATGCTGGGCACGCGCGGTCAGTCTCTGAAGGGCAAGACGGTCGCGGTCTCGGGCTTTGGCAACGTGGCCTGGGGCGCGGTGCAGAAGGTGACCGAGCTGGGCGGCAAGGTCGTCACGCTGTCGGGCCCCGACGGCTACATCTACGACAAGGACGGCATCTCGGGCGACAAGATCGAGTACATGCTCGAGATGCGCGCCAGCAACAACGACCGCGTCGAGGACTACGCCAAGCAATTCAAGGTGCCCTTCTTTGCCGGCAAGCGGCCGTGGGAGCAGAAGGTGGACGTGGCCCTGCCCTGCGCCACGCAGAACGAGCTGGACGCCGAAGACGCCAAGAAGCTGGTCGCGAACGGCTGCATCTGCGTGGCCGAGGGCGCCAACATGCCGTCGACGCTGGAGGCCACCAAGGTCTTCCAGGACGCCGGCATCCTGTTCGCCCCCGGCAAGGCCTCGAACGCCGGCGGCGTGGCCACTTCGGGCCTGGAGATGAGCCAGAACAGCATGCGCCTGCGCTGGACCGCCGAGGAAGTCGACCAGAAGCTGCAGCACATCATGAACGACATCCACGCGGCGTGCGTGCAGTACGGCAAGCAGCCCGACGGCACCGTCAACTACGTCAAGGGCGCCAACGTCGCCGGCTTCCTGCGCGTGGCCAACGCGATGCTCGACCAGGGCGTCGTCTAGCCAAACACGATGGCGGCCATTTTCTAGTGGCTGAAATCGCACGACATTGCCGCCCGCCGGGCCCTTGGACTTCGCGTCGAGGTCAGCCCGTGCGGGCGGTGGTGTTTTTGGCCGACGAGGTCGATTTGTTTGGGGGGCATTTTCTACCTGTGAATTACATTGGCGATCCTCCGCTCAGGTCGCGCCCTGAAGGTCTGACTGCCGCTGGCTTCTGGAGAAGCAGGTTGCCATTTCTGACCAAGTAGTCATTGACCGCTGAGTCAGTGACCCGACAGTCAACTATCGCGACGGTGCCCTCGTCGTGAGGGCTGGGCACCACTCGGCGGCCGTGAATTTGGGGCCGACTCGCGTGGATACCTTCACAATTTCAAGTACTAGAAAATGGGGGGCACTGTGCGGCGGCACCGCGGGGCACCGTGTGGGCGGCTACTTGCAGGCCCCGGCGGTCATGGGCAACGGCGCCCAGAGCTTGGCCTCGCACGCGTTCTTGAGGGTGTTGCCGCAGACGCAGACCGGCGTGGTGTCGGTGGTGCAGTTGGTCGGGTCCGGCTGGCAGACGCCCAGGCCCCACGGTGGGTTGCAGGACAGCGACATGCAGTAGCTGCCGGCCGGGCAAGTGACCGGCTTGGGCACGGAGCTGTCGACCGTGCAGAACTGAAGGCCAGAGGGGCAAGGCCCTTGCTTGTAGACCGAAGTGCCCGCCGCCAGGGCCAGGCACGCGTTGCCGTACGTCTTGCTGTCGCACCCGCAGACTGGGGCGTCCAACGCGGGGCACTCGGTTGGGGGCGGCATGCAGTAGCTGCTGTAGTTGGCCATGCCTCGGCAGCCGCCAGCGCCGCCCAGGCAGCCCTTGCCCCCGCAGAGTTGGTACTGCGAGTCGCTGCTGCACCCCATCGAACAGGCGCCAGGGATCGTCGTCCCCCCGGCCACGGCCTGGCAGTCGTTGCCGTAGGTCTTGCCGTCGCAGCCGCACCCCAGGGTCGCCACGTCCATGCACGTCATGAAGCTGCTCATGCACTGGCCGTCGCCGCCGCACGGCCCCGAGCAAATCTGGAAGAACTGACACTGCCCAGCGACGCCCACTTTGCAGGTGTTGGAGGTCGGTGGACTTTCGCAGGCCCACTTGGCCTTGGGGGCCTGGCCAGCCAGGCGCGCGTCGCAGGAGCTGGGATAGGTCACGCCGTCGCATCCGCACACCGCCGGGCCCGACATGGGCGGGCAGCTGGTCAGCTTGAATTGGCAGGCGCCCGGTCCGCTGCAGCCCGATCGCACACACTCCATACCCACCCCACAGTTGGCGTGGCTGGCGCACGGCCGGCCAAAGCTGGCGCCAAAGGGCTCGCCACTGCTGCACGAGCGCAGAATGCTGAGGCCACCGCCCACGTTGGCCACCGCCAAATCCGGCGAGCCGTTGCCATCCAAGTCGGCGGCTGCAATGGCGGCCGGGTTGACTCCCACGGCCACGTCGACCTTGCTAGCAAAAGTGCCGTCGCCGTGGTTCGCAAACAGACTGACGGTGTTGCTCCCGTAGTTGGGCACGGCCACGTCCAGGTCGCCGTCGGCGTCCAGATCCGCGACCTGCAGCCGCCACATCGGCGTGTTTCCAGTCGCGTACGCAACCGGCGGGGCAAAGCTGCCCGTGCCATTGCCCTTGAGGACGCTCAGGGTCTTGTCGTAGCGATTGGCCACTACCAAGTCGACCTTGCCGTCCTTGTCCAGGTCGGCCAATTCCAGGGCCATCGGTTGGCCGCCAACGGCGATATCCTGGTGGGGCGCAAAGTTGCCGCCGCCCTGGTTCAAGAGCAGGCTGACGTTGCTGCCATTGGTGTTGCTGCAGACGATGTCGAGCTTGCCGTCGCCGTTGACGTCCGCCAGGGCCAGCGCGTCGGGCGCCGCGGCGCCCCATTGGCCGGCGGTCGCGACGCTGAAGTCCTTGCCCGCCAAAAGGTTTCCGCTGCCATCCCCCGGCAGCACCCGCACCGAGCTCAGGCCCTCCAGACCAACCACCACGTCTTGCGTGCCGTTGCCGTCCAGGTCGGCGGCCCGCAGTTCATAAGGCAAGCTGCCAACTGCAAAGTCGGTCCGCGTGGCAAAGCCGCCCAGGCCATTGTTCTTGAAGAGACTGATCTGGTTCACCGCGTTGGACGACGCCAAAATGTCCAACTTGCCGTCGCCGTTCATGTCGCGCACGGCCAGGTAGCGCGTGCCGGCGAGCGCAGGGAAGGTGACTTCGTCGCCAAAGGCCCCGCCGCCCAAAGCGAACCGCAAGCTGAGCACATTGCCCGTATCGGTCACGGCGGCCAGGTCGACGTCCCCGTCGCCGTCCAAATCCGCCGCGGCCACCCCAAACGCATGGCCCGTCACCGCAAGGTCTTGCTTGGCCTGGAACCCACCCAAACAGGCCTTGCACTGCCCTGCGGCGCAATAGCTGCCACCGCTGCACGCCACGCCGCAGCCGCCGCAGTTCTTGGAGTCGGCCGCCGCCACGGCGGTCTCGCAACCGTTGGACAACTTGTTGCTGTCGCAGTCAGCAAACCCAGGGCTGCATGTTCCCGCACAAACCCCGGCCTGGCAGCTGGGAGTGGCGATGTGGGCGGACGAGCAGACCTTGCCGCACCCACCGCACTGGCTCGCGTCGTCGGTCACGTGCGCCTCGCAGCCGGTGCTGGCGGTGCCGTCGCAGTCGGCGTAGTCCTTTGCGCAAACGCACTGGTACGAGCCGGGGACGTTCTTGCAGACCATGTTGGGGCCGCAACTCGCAGTCCCAGCAGCACATTCGTCCACGTCGGCACAGCTAAAGCCGCTGCCCGTGTAGCCCGGTTGGCACACGCACGTGGTCGCCTTGGCACCTGGGGTGCACAGCGCATGGCTGTCGCAGCCGCTGCCGCCTTGGCACTTGCCGCCCGCGCACGCGTCTTGGGCGGTACAGCCGTCGCCGTCGTCGCACGGTGCGGAATTGGCAACCTGCACGCAACCGAGCAACTTATCGCACGAATCGTCTGTGCACGGATTCCCATCGTTGCAGACGACCGCGCTGCCGGCGCTGCACGCGCCCGCCAAGCACACGTCGCCCACCGTGCACACCGAGCCGTCGCTGCACGGCAACGGATTGTTCGCGAACAGGCAGCCCGTGCCGGCCGAGCAGGTGTCCGTGGTGCACGAGTTGCCGTCGCTGCAGTTCAGCGCAGAACCGGGCACGCAGGCGCCGCCCTTGCAGCTATCGCCGGCGGTGCAGGCGTTGGAGTCGGAGCACGTGGACGCGTTGGGCAGGACGACGCAACCCGCTTGCTTGTCGCAGGAATCGTCTGTGCACGGATTGCCGTCGTTGCAGGACACGGTGCTCCCCGCCTGGCAGGTGCCGCTGGCGCAGGTGTCGCCGGCGCTGCAAACACTGCCATCGTCGCAGGGCAGATTGTTGTTCTTGCTGGTGCAGCCGACACCTGGGTCACATGTTTCGGTGGTGCACGGATTCTTGTCGTCGCAGTCGCTTGGCTTTTGGGGTTGGCACACGCCGCCCGCGCAGGTGTCGCCCTGGGTGCAGCTGTTGTTGTCACTGCACGGCACGGTGTTGTTGGTGTGGACACAGCCGGTGGCCTTGTCGCAGCTGTCGTCGGTGCAGGGGTTGCCGTCGGCGCAGGCCAGCGCGGCGCCAGGTTTGCACAGGCCGCCCTGGCACGTGTCGCCCTGGCTGCATGCCGAGCCGTCGTCGCACGCCAACCCGTTGGGCGCGTGGCTGCAGCCTTGCTTGGCGTCGCAAAGGTCGTGGGTGCACGGGTTTTGGTCGTCGCACGAAATCTGGTCGCCGGGCACGCAGCCGCCGGCTTGGCAGTGGTCCCCGGCTGTGCAGACATTTTGGTCCGTGCACGGCGCCGCGTTGAATAACAGCACGCAGCCCGCGACCTTGTCGCAAGCGTCGTCTGTGCACGGGTTGCCATCGTTGCAGGCCAGCGGTTTGCCGGGCTGACACGTGCCGTTTGCGCACGCATCGCCGACTGTGCAGGCCGAGCCGTCGTCGCACGCCACGGGCGTTGGGTTGTGCACGCAACCGGCGCCGCCATCGCAACTATCGGCCGTGCAAGGATTGCCATCGTCGCAGTTGATCAAGGCGCCCGACGTGCACTTGCCCTGACTGCAGATGTCGCCCGCGGTGCAGGCATTTTGGTCCGTGCACAGCAGGGTGTTGCCCAGGAAGGTGCAGCCCGCGACCTTGTCGCAACCGTCGTCCGTGCACGGGTTGCCGTCGTTGCACGGCAAGGCGGGGCCCGCCACGCATGCGCCCTTGCTGCACACGTCCGCCGCGGTGCAGACATTGCCGTCGTCGCACGGGAGCGTGTTGGGCGACTGGCTGCAACCGGTGGCCGGGTCACAGCTTTCGCTGGTGCACGGGTTCTGGTCGTCGCACGTACTGGGTTGGAGGGGTACGCACGCGCCGCCTGCGCAGGTGTCGCCCAGGGTGCAGGCATTGTTGTCCGAGCACGGCAGCGTGTTCGCCGCGTGCGCGCAACCCAGCGACGGCTCACAACTGTCGTTGGTGCAGGGATTCCCGTCGTCGCAGCTCGCGGGCTGGCCGGGCACGCAACTGCCCTGATTGCACACGTCGCCCAGGGAGCAGAGCGAGCCGTCGTCGCACGGCAGCGAGTTGGGTTGGGCGGTGCAGCCGAGCTTTGGGTCGCAACTATCTGTGGTGCAAGGGTTCTGATCGTCGCACACCGTCTGGGCGCCGGGCAGGCACAGGCCGCCCGAGCATGCGTCGCCCATCGTGCACGCATTGTCGTCGCTGCAGGCGCTGGTGTTTGGCGAGAACGTGCAGCCAGTTGCGGGGTTGCACACGTCCGTGGTGCACGGGTTGCCGTCGCTGCACACCAGGTCTTTGCCGCCAGCGCACTCGCCGGCCGCGCAGACCTCGCCGGTCGTGCACTGCGAGCCGTCGTCGCACGGCAGCGAGTTGGGTTGGGCGGTGCAGCCGAGCTTTGGGTCGCAACTTTCTGTGGTGCAAGGGTTCTGATCGTCACACACCGTCTGGGCGCCGGGCAGGCACAGTCCGCCCGAGCACGCGTCGCCAATGGTGCAAGCGTTGTCGTCGCTGCAGGCGCTGGCATTTGGCGAGAACGTGCAGCCGGTTGCGGGGTTGCATGCGTCGGTGGTGCACGGGTTGCCGTCGCTGCAGACGAGGGCACCCGCGGCGTGGATGCAGCCGTTCAGCGGGTCGCACTTGTCTGCGGTGCACCAGTCGCCGTCGTCGCAGGTCGAGGCCGCGCCTGGCAGACACACGCCCGCTTGGCAGGCATCGCCCTGCGTGCAGAGGTTGTTGTCGCTGCAAGGCCCCGGTGCGGCAACATGACTGCAGCCGATTTTGGGGTCGCAGCCATCCTGGGTGCACGGATTGTCGTCGGCGCAGGCTTTGGCGGCGTCGAGGATCTGCTGCGAGCAGATGCCGACCTGACACACCGCGACGTGGCAAAGATCGGTCGGCGGCTTGCAGTCCGCAGGGCTGGTGCACTGTTTCACGGCGGCGGGAGGACCGTCCGAGCTACACCCCAACGCACCGGCGATCAGCACCAGGCCTACGAGCGCCGCTAGACCCTGCCTGACGCAGAAAGGCACCAGACCTGCGCGGACAACTAGGCATCGCAACATCAGATCCCTCCGGGTCGCGGCAGCGCGAGGCGGGCGCCCAGGCCCAGTCACTCCAGTGCGAATCGGGCGTGCGGGGTTGGTTTGATCGCTGGCGCGACGAGTCTGCCACACCTGGCCGACGTCGACGGCCCGTCGCAGCCGGCGAGTGTCACTACTGTGTCAGACCACGCATGGGGGCGAAGATTGGGCGGTCGCTACACGGCAAACTCAAGGTCAAGCAGCGGAAAGAGGCACTTGCGGCTTGGCGTGACCCGGAAGCCATCGTCGGCCGCGTGCTGTTGGCAACCGGTCGCTACGTCGGCGAGGGCTTCGACGACCCGCTCCTCGACACGCTGGTCATGGCGTCGCCGGTGTCGTGGCGCGGCACGCTGGTGCAATACGTAGGCCGACTGACGCGGGAGTCACCGGGAAAGCGCGACATCGTGGTGTACGACTACCTCGACGCCGAGGTGGCTGTGTTGCGGCGGATGTTCGAGCGGCGCAAGGCCGGGTACCGAAGTTTGGGATTTGGCGCAGAAGTCCTGACCGGGCGAGACTTCGCGTGTGCCCAGAAGGGGATCACGACTTTGGCTGCCAGTAATCAATAATCTTGGCGAGTTCGTCTTGCCTGTGGCTTGGCAGAAGCTCGATGATGTCGCGCATCGCGGCAAGGTATTCGGCTGAAGTGGTGGTCGCGGCCACACACGGGCACCAACGCTGGAAAACTTCCGGCCAGACGACGCAAAGCTGCCAAGACCCGCTCTCGTCGGCGTAGAAGACGATCCTATCGTCGCCATCAATCCGCTTCATCAAGTCGAACAACAACCCGAATGCGCGCGCGAGTTCGGGTTCCTGACCAACCCGCTCGGCCTCCAAGCACCTGCGCAACAGGCGCCCAAACGTCGCATGGAAGTACTGAGTCCCGCGCGACATCTCGAGGTAGTTTCTGGAATTAACGTCGAAGTCCTCATAGAACGTGCCCCGCAACGCGTCCGCGTGAAAGGCCTCGACTGCACTCAAGAGCGGTACCTCGGTCGGTGCGGACTGGCGGAACTCCTCGAGTCCGACATAGTCGTGCAGGACCCGCGCCAGACCTTCATCGGACAGTTCATCCAGCGCACGGTCGACGAACACAACGAAATCCACAGCGGGAAAATGGCGCAGATACGCTCGGAGCTTTTCGAGATCGATGTACTTGCTGGGCATTGGGGGCCTTTGCTGGACGGATTCGCGCTTCGGCCGGAGCTCCTCCGGAAGCTGCAATGGCAATAATCGGGACGGACCGGCGTTGGGTCAAGTCTGGGTTGAGGGCAACTGCGCCAGGGCTTGCGGCCGCTGGATTCGCGTGCACAGCGTCGCCAGGCCGCGGCGGGGACCTGCTGATCTCGATGGTCGACTTGTGCGTGAACTTGGCTACGCTTTCTGTTGGCGAGGGGACGACTGGGGGACGCGCTGATGGTAAGTACCTGCCGACGCGATGCCGTAGTTTCAGGGAGTTCGGAGCCAACACCGGGACTTGAACCCGGGACCTGCTGATTACGAATCGCGGCCTAAACGCTATACAATTCCGAAGCTTGCGCAGCATCGCGCGTCGCCCGCGCCTCCGACGGCCTCTGCTGCTGCCGTTAAGCGGGGGACCGCTCCGGCGCGCACCGCACGCCCCCGCGAATCGGCCGCACTTGACCTTCGCGCGGCGAGTTGTATCTTCCTTCCGGGAAACTCGCGACAACGGAGGACGCCCATGCCCGCAGCCGCCCGCCCTGAACTCGAAGCCAACCGGGTCTACCGCACGAAGCAGTTCGCGCGCTGGGGCAGGAACCCGGCGCGGCTCGTGCAGCGCCTTGTAGACGAAGGCCGCCTGCGTGAGTTGGCGCGCGGCCTGTACCTTGCGCCGGCGCAGAGCCGCTTCGGGGAAATTCCGCCGCGAGACGAAGAGTTGCTGAGCGCCTTCCTCGAAACGGACCACTTCGTCGTCACCGGGCCGCCTGCCTGGAACACCTTGGGCCTCGGCGCCACGGCAATGTTCGCGGCGACGCTCGTCTACAACCAGAAGCGCAGCGGTGAGTTCATTTTGGCAGGCCGCAAGTTCCTCTTGCGCCGTGTGGCTTTTCCCGAGAGGCCACCGCGCGAGTGGTTCGCGATTGACCTCATCGAACACCAGGCGATGGCGGGCGTCGACGGGGATGTGCTGACTGCCGGCTTGCGACGTGAGGTGAGCGCCGGCCGGCTCAATGCCACGATCCTGCTTGAGATGGCTGCGAGCTACGGCACCAAGGCGACGCGGGCGCTTGTGCGACAGTGCATCGGCGCGGTGGAGGATGCTGCGTGAGATTCATCCACGAAGACGAAGACTTCACCGCGCTCATTCTAGCCGTCGCGACGCATCGGCGCATCTTGCCGGCCTTGGTCGAGAAGGACTACTGGGTCACGCACACGCTCTGGGCGCTGCACGAGACCGGCCTCGATATCTGGTTCAAAGGCGGCACCGCATTGTCGAAAGGCTACGGCATCATCGAGCGATTCTCCGAAGACATCGACTTGTGCATCAAGCCAGGCCGCGTGGCCGGCCTGCCCGACGTCGCGTCGTGGACGAGCTTGAACAAGGGTCCGGTTGCCAGCCGCGTCGCCTTTTGCACGCAACTGGCCGACGCGCTTTGCATTCCAGGCGCACACGTCGCGGTGGCGCCGGGCGGAATCGATACGCGTGGCAGGTCTGCGTCGTACCATGTCGAGTATCCCGGCAAGTTCATGGGCCAATTGCCGACGACGATGCGGCCGCACGTGCTGGTCGAGGTCGGCGATGCGCGGGTCACGCCGTGCGAGGCGCGAAACATCTCGTCTTTCGTGCATGACTGGCTCGCCGATCGCAATCAACTCCTCGAATTCGTGGACAATCGCCCAGTCGCCGTGCGGTGCCTGCACCCGGCCGTGGTGCTCATCGAGAAGCTCGACGCGATCCGCCGACGCTTCCACCGCTCGCCGATGCGACCCCACGAGTTCGTCCGGCACTACGAGGATGCCGCGCGAATTGTCTTGTACCTACAGGAGCAAGGCGCCGGCGGCATCGACCTATTGGCTACGTTGGTGGACATGGTTGAGCAGCGGCAGATCGCTGGGCCGCTGTCGCCGGAAGATGAAGCCTTCGTTCTGACGGATGGATCGTCGCGCGCGCAACTCATGGCGGCCCATGTGGCCATTGCGCCGATGTTCTGGGGACATCGAATCGCGCTGGAGGAAGCTTGTCGGCTGGTTCGCGAGTGGCTGCGGGCACTTGGCGAACGGCGATGAACGACAATCGTCTGGAACTCGAGGCCACGCTGGCCAAGGCCAAGACGCGGCGCGACGAGACGGTGCGGGCATTGCAGACTATCGACGCGGAGATTGCCGAGTTGGCTGCCCGACTTGCGGGCCTTTCGGCTGACGGCGGCGGCATTCCAGCGCCGATCTCACCCGCCGAGAAGGTTGCCTTGTTCCGCGGGCTGTTTCGCGGTCGAGCCGACGTATGGCCGCGGCTCTGGCAGAACCCCAAGTCCGGCAAGAAGGGCTACGCGCCAGTCTGCGGCAATGAATGGCGGGACGGCATCTGCGGCAAGCCCAAGGTGAAATGCGGCGAATGTGCGCAGCAAGCATTTCTGCCCGTGACGGACGCCGTCATTCGAGATCACTTGCAGGGAAAGCATGTGGCGGGCGGCTACGCGATGCAGCCCGACGAAACGTGTGCGTTCCTCGCTGCGGACTTCGACGAGGACGACTGGCAGCAGGACGTGTTGGCCTACACGCAAGCCGGGCGCGACCGGAACGTCAATGTGGCGGTCGAACGCTCGCGCTCGGGAAATGGCGCCCACGCATGGATTTTCTTTGCCGAGCCGGTGCCGGCAATGACTGCCCGCAAGCTCGGTTCGCTTCTGTTGACGGCCGCCTGCGCGAAGCACCCGAAGTTGTCATTGAAATCCTACGACCGGCTCTTTCCAAGCCAGGACATGATGCCCAAGGGTGGATTCGGCAACCTGATTGCCTTGCCGTTGCAGCGTGGACCGCGCTCAGCGGGCAACAGCGTGTTCGTGGATGATAGGTTCGCGCCGATTGGCGACCAATGGGCGTATCTGGCGTGCATTCAGGTCGTTTCGGTGGTCCGGCTTGAGGAACTTGTTCGCGACGCGGAGCGTACCGACGCGGTGCTCGGACTGCCGTTGTGGTCGCAGTCGGACGAAGAGAAACCATGGCTGCGGCAACCTTCGCGCGCGACGCCCATTGCCGTGCTCGGGCCGCTTCCCGCAGCCATTGACGTGGTTCTGGCGCAGCGGTGCTTCGTAGCAGTAGACGGACTGCCTGCCGCGCTCATCGACCGCCTGCGCCGCCTAGCTGCATTTGCGAACCCCGAGTTCCAGCGCAAACAGGCGATGCGTCTGCCGACGTCGCAAGTGCCACGTATCGTCGCGTGCGCGGAAATCGACGGCAATTACGTGTCCTTGCCTCGTGGCTGCCGCGCGTCGGTTGAGCGTCTCGCTACCGAGTTGCAGATACCAGTGCATGTGACCGATAAACGCATGGCGGGCGAGCCGATTGTCATTGACTTCCAAGGTGAACTCCGCCCTCGCAGCGAGCCGCCGTCGACGCCATGCTCGATCACGACATGGGAATCCTCGTTGCGCCGCCGGGCAGTGGCAAGACGGTGATGGGCGCGGCGCTGTTGGCGGCAAGGCGACGAAACACCTTGATTCTCGTGCATTCCCAGCCGCTGGTCGAGCAATGGCGCGCTCGGCTCGCGGCTTTCCTGGGCGTGAACCTGAGCGACATCGGCATCATCGCCGGCGGCAAGCGCAAGGTCACCGGTCGGATCGACGTTGCGACGTTGCAGAGCCTCGTCAAAGGCGATGCGGTCGACGATGTGGTAGCCACCTACGGTCACGTCATCGTCGATGAGTGCCACCACGTGCCGGCGGTGTCGTTCGAGCGTGTGCTGAATGCCGTGCGGGCACAGTTCGTGACGGGCCTCACCGCAACGCTCAAGCGACGCGACGGCTTGCATCCGATTGCCGAAATGCAGTTGGGACCCGTGCGGCAAGTGCTGGCACAGGCCGAGCCCGACGCCAGCAGCCGGCAACTCATTGTTCGGCCAACGGGACTGCTGCCGGAAGCGCTGCCGCGCGATGCCTCGATCCAGGAAATCTACGCGGCGCTGGCGACCGACACGGCTCGCAACACTTTGATCGCAGGCGACATACGTTCAGCGGCGCTGGCAGGTCGACGTGTGCTGGTCCTGACCCAGCGAACCCAGCATGTCTCGATAATTGCAGACCTTCTTGCGCAATCGGGCGTTCACACGGTGCAGCTGCATGGCCGTCTGTCGACCGTGGCGCGCAGGGACGCTTTGGCGACCTGGCGTTCGGACGACGGCACGTCCCGCGTCCTTGTTGCGACGGGCCGCTATGTCGGCGAGGGTTTTGATGATCCGAGGCTCGACACGCTGTTCATGGCAGCGCCGATCTCCTGGCGCGGCACGCTGGTGCAGTACGTTGGGCGGCTGACGCGGACGTCGCCCGGCAAGCGCGACATCGCCGTCTACGACTACCTGGACGCGGAAGTAGGCGTCTTGCGGCGGATGTTCGAGCGGCGTCGGGCTGGGTATCGGGCGCTTGGATTTTCCTAAAGAAATTACCTACGTAGGTGCGGAGGCATGAGCAGGCGGGACCTGCTGATGCGTTTCTGCGGATGGTCTTCTATGCTTTCAAGCAGATCGGCGCTCGGGGGACAGCCGGGGGACGGCTCCGGTGTGAAGCCCGCCTCGCTACGTCGCTGATTACAGGTAGTTGGAGCCAACACCGGGACTTGAACCCGGGACCTGCTGATTACGAAACTATCAACGTTTCGATTCACGAGGCCCCAAATCACACCATCAGAGTTCAGAAAACATGTTGCAATGAACGCATGTTACGCCTAGTATGGTCCCAGGTAGCACCGGGAGAATCCGGACGCTGCCAGGGTCGAATTCCGACCCCAATCCGACCCCAATCCGACCCCGACCGGACCAGCTGACGCCCGGCCCTACCCTGCGAGGCACCCATGCCCACGGTCAAATTCAGCGACGCTACAGTGCGCAACCTGAAGCCCCAAGCCAGCCGCTACGAACTGCGCGAGCCCAACGCTCACGGTAACGGCACGCTTTCGCTTCGCGTGAGCCCCAACGGCCACAAGGCGTGGCAGTACCTCTACACCGTCGACGGCCGCGACCGCCGGATGACCCTGGGCTCATACCCGGAAATGTCGGTAGCCCAGGCGCACGCCGCTCTCGGTGAGGCGATGCAGGCTCGCGAAGCCGGCCGCGACCCTGGCGCCCAGTTGGTGCAGGCGCATGTCGCCGAGCGCAAGGCACCCACCTTCAACGAACTGGCCGATCAATTCCTGGCGGACTACGCTCGCGACCGCAAGGCGCCCAAGTCTGTAGCCAACGACGAACGAACGCTGGCTCACGACTTGCGCCCGGTCCTGGGGCCGCACAAGGCCGAAGCGATCGAACGCAAGGATGTGCGCGCCCTGCTCAAGCGCATCGTCGAGCGCGGCGCCCCGGTGCAGGCCAACCGCACGCTGGCCCTGCTGCGCAAGATCTACAACTGGGGCATGAGCGAAGACCTGGTGCCGGCCAACCCCTGCGGCGGCATCAAGGCGCCTGGCAAGGAGACTCAGCGCGACCGTGTGCTCAGTGAGGCCGAGCTGCAGGCCTTCTTGACCAACCTCACCACCGCGGCACTCGCCGAAGAAAGCCGGTTGGCCCTGCGATTGCAGCTGCTGACCGCGCAGCGTTGCGGTGAGGTGCTGGCGCTTCGGTGGTCCGAAATCGACCTTGAAGCCGGCTGGTGGACCATCCCGGCGGCCAAGGCAAAGAATCGCAAGTCGCACCGCGTGCCGCTGTCTGCTCAGGCGGTCGACGTGCTGCGCGCGGCCCGGGCTCTCAATCCCGACCGGGAGACGGTCTTTCCTTCGCCGCGCGGCGACAAGCCCATGGTCGAGACTGCGGTGGGGCGGGCGCTGGCGCGCAACATGACGCACCTCGGCGTTGACGCCTTTACGCCGCACGACCTGCGCCGCACAGCTGCATCCCTCATGACCGGCATGGGCGTTTCGCGCCTGGTGGTGTCCAAGCTGCTGAACCACAGCGACGCAGCGGTGACGGCGATCTACGACCGGCACAGCTACGACGCCGAGAAACGCGACGCCCTGGAGCGGTGGGGGCGCAAGGTCTCGGCTCTGGAGACGGCCGCAAAGCACGGCTTGGTGGTTGTCGGCGTGAAGGGAGCGGCATGACGAAGTACCACAAGGTCCGGGCTGTTGCGGATGAAGTACAAACAGGACTTCTCGCGGTCTGCAATGAACTGCGCGATGCTGGAATTCCTTTGTATTTTCAGATCGAAAGTGCCTTGTTGTGGAAATCGAACCGGACAAGTGGGCTGTATTCCGGCTGGGCAGCAACAGCGCATTGGCAAGTTCCGCCGGCACAGAGTGCGGGTTCTGATCAGTCTGGTTCCCGCCCGACCTTTGGCCTCCGTTCAGAGGCGCTAAATCTCGGCTACGCTTGTCGGGTTTGCCACGTCTTGCATGTGCGGACAGTAACTGGTGAGGAAGCACATGGGCCGCTCCATTTCGGAACTCAAGGATTGCAGTGGCCACCAGAGGCTATGGCGAAAGTCACGCGCGATGACCTGTATCTCGACGACCACGGGCGCACCTGCCTGGTAGCGGCCTTGGGGCGAAATGAGTTGCAGCACGCGCCACCGCCCGGCGTGGAATTGCCCGACAACGTTGACTGGAAGGATCTTACCGCAATCTTCGACACCCAGCATCGGAATCACGCCGCAGAGCTTGTGACCGCGATTCGCGGGTGGATTCGGTACCATAGCGACCCAGACACGGACGTTGCGAAGCAGAAGGTTATTGATTTTTCCCTGCAATTTGGGCACTCCGCAGGCAAAGGCGGGGCCGCCGACCGCATCGCCACAGTCGCAAATCCGACTCGATCCAAGGGCGGCGGGTCAAGGCTAACGTTGAGCAAGAAGAAATAACCACCGGCACGCATTACCATACAATTTCATATGAGTGCAGCCGTCCTCCGGGGAGTTGCGCTGCAACTGCCGGGCTATTCGTTACGATACGGCAAGGCGGATAACGGTACTCGCTGGCGCGTCAACAGCGCCGGGGAGTTGCCGCAATGACCCTGATTCGTCTTCCTCAAGTCCAAGCCCTGACCGGCCTGTCCAAGACCACGCTCCACCGTCTCGAAGCCGCTGGCCGATTCCCCAAGCGCTGCCGCATCGGGGACAGGGCTGTTGCCTGGGACCGCGACGCGGTCGATGCTTGGATTCGTACCCGTCCCGCCGTCAGCGTCACTTGTGCTGATGCCCCGCGTCCTGCCGCAGCGAAAGCAATGGGGGCGCCATGAAGACCCTTGCCGAGTTGGCTCTCGCCTACTTCGCCGCCGGCTGGCGGATTCAACCACTCAGGCCGCGTAAGAAGAGCCCAGTGCTGTGCGCCTGGCCTCAGCACTGCTACTGCGAAGTCGAAGCTGTCGTTGCCGCCTGGCGCTATGCGCCTGAGTCAAACATTGGCCTGATCACCGGGCCACATCCCAACGTGGCCGATACGCTGGTCGCGTTCGACTGCGACGGCGACCACTTCCTTCAGCGTGCTCAAGCCATATTGCCACCAACACCGGCGCGGACCATCAGCGGCAGCGGCCATGGTGGGCACATGTTCTACCGCTGGGCGCCCGGTGTGCCCTGCGCAGCCACAATGAAGCTTGAGCGTGGCGCCCCTGGCACCCATGAAGAGCTGGCTTTCCATGGCGCACGCGCGAACATCGTCCTTCCCGGCTCGATTCACCCAGATACCGGCTTGCGCTACCGCTGGGTGCACGCACCCGACGACCCCGGCGCGATTCCTCCTGCATCGAGCTTGCCGATCATTGGGCCCAGCGAGCTGGCAGCCCTGCGCACGCCGAGATCCGCCCCCAAGAAGCGGGGCGGCGAACGCCCACGCCTTGTTGTCGACGGAACTCCCGGCGAGAGCTTGAAAATGATGATGAGCGCATGCGAATCGAAGGGCCTCGCACCTCGACTGCTGAACGCCGACAAGTTCGCCATTGAATGCCCATGGCGGTCCGCTCACAGCGGTGGCGCGCAAAGCTATTCCGACTCGGCGGTCCTCATGGGCCCGCAGGGCAGCCTTCACTACAACTGCTTCCACAGCCATTGCAGCGAGCGCAAGATCACCGACCTTTGCGAGTTTCTTGGGTTGCCGCTCCCAGGCCATGTGCGTCCAGCGCTCAGACGGTTTCCGCCCGAGAGCGAGGTGCGCGCTTTGCTGGCGTCAATCGAGTCCCCAGTCAGCGACTCGCTCGTGGCGGCCATGCTGGAACGGCAAGGTGCCGACCCCCAGTTGGTCTGGCAGTCCAAGCTTGCCGGCGCGCTGCCTCGCGGGAACGGCGACGGCTTGGCCGAGTGCCCGGCGCCGAGTTGGGCGCGCGTCTACCGGCAATCCTGGTACGACGCCGGCTATCGGCTGATGATGCCGCTCTGGGCCCCTGATCCGGGAGCTGTCGGCCTCCTTCGCGAAGTGGCCGCACTCGGCGCGCTGGTGCACCCGGTAACAGGCCACCGCGCGTATGTGACCCCGAGCTGGCACACATGCGCCGGAGCTGTCCTCGCTCCTCGGCCTGACTTCTTGGTCGAGGGTGCGGACCGCAAGCTACTGACGGTCGCCGTGGGGCCGGACCGCTACCTGCAGTTGGCATTGCGCCGGCCAAGTGCTCGAGGCGCCTTGGTTGGAAGCCTTCCTGGAAGCGCGACACACGAACTGATGGCGCTGGTACCGCAAGAGTGGCAGGTGCTGGTCGTCGCTCCTCCAAACGCAAACGGGGATGCAGCCGCCAGGGCATGGCGACGTCGAGCCGAGGACCGCGGGTGCGCCTTCCGTCGCATTGCCGCATGAGCGAAAAAAGTGGCCAACTCAGCGCTGGAACGCTGGCTGGCCTGTTTGCGGTACACCCGCATGGGAGCAGAGCAATGAGCAATGTAGTTGATGCTGATAGGATCTGCAAGGCGCTTCCGGACACGGAAGACTTGCTCGACCTTGCCACACCCGCTGAGCCGCAGCCGCAGGCGGATGCTGACGATGCTGACGGTGCTGACGTTGGTTCAGAAGTTGCGGGGAAGTCGAAGGGCAAGCGCCAGCGAGCCCAGGACGCCCTGGTCAAACTGGCTCAGCAGCGGTGCCAGTTCTTCTGCACGCCCGGGCGCAGCTGGAAAGCGTACGCCGACGTTCAAGTTCTGGGGCACCGCGAAACGATGCAGGTCGATGGCGACGATTTCCGGTCCTGGCTGACTGGCGAGTACTACGGAAACCAGGGAGTGGCACCAGGCGACGAGGCGCTCAACACCGCCACGCGTACCCTGTGCGCCTTGGCCAAGCGTGGTGGCCTCCAACATGAGGTGCATCTGCGTACCGCTGGCGTCGACGGGTGCCTCTACCTCGACCTGGGCGATGAGACCTGGCAAACGGTGCGGGTAGACAGCGAGGGGTGGCGGATCATCGCCGACGCCCCTGTGCGATTCCGTAGGCCTCGACCGATGCTGGCGCTGCCAACGCCGAAACGGGGCGGCATAGTCGACGACCTCTGGAAATTCATCGCGATCAAGTCGGGCCCCGATCGAGTGTTGACGGTCGCGTGGCTGCTTGCCGCGCTGGCTCAACCAGCAGGGGCATTGCCGGTGCTTGTAGTGTCCGGAGAGCAGGGAACCGCAAAGTCGACGGCGACTCGCTTCTTGTTGGCGCTTGTCAGCCCGGCGGAGGCCCCTCTCCTTGCGCTGCCGACTGACCGGCGCGACTTGGCGGTCATTGCCAACGCCTACCACGTCCTGGCCTTCGACAACGTATCTGGGCTGACGCGCGATCAAAGTGACGCACTCTGCACGCTGTCGACTGGTAGCGGCTTTGCTACCCGCAAGTGCTACAGCGACGCAGATCTGACCCTCTTTCAGGCGAAGCGACCAATGATCCTGAATGGGATTCCAGACTTCGTGGACCGACCTGACCTTGCCGACCGGAGCCTCCGGATCGAGCTGCAGCCGATCGAGCCCGGCGAGCGTCGCACAGAACGCGATTTGTGGAGAGAGTTCAAGGCCGCAGCTCCCCTGATTCTGGGCGGATTGCTCGACATCATCGCTGTGGGCTTTGCGAACCTGCAGGAGACTCCCCTTGCCGATGCCCCGTCACGCCTGGCCGACTTCGAGCATTGGATGCAGGCCTGTGAGCCAGCGCTATGGGCGAGCGGGACCTTCGAGCAGGCACTCCGCGCCAACCGGGAAGCGAGTTTGACGGCGACGCTCGAAGGAGACCTGGTGGCACAAGTTGCGCTGAAGCTGGCAGATTCTGACGAGGAGTGGACGGGAACGGCCTCGGGGTTCATCGCCGCCGCTGTGCAACTGCCAGGTGATGGCTACAGCCAACTGGCCCACAAGGGAGCGCGCTTCGTCTCTGACCGGCTGAAAGTGCTGGCCCCGGCGCTACGCGAACAGGGCGTTGCCGTAGAACGACGGCGAACCGGTCGTCGCGGCGAGCGCATGATCCAGCTTCGAGCCATCCGCGAAGTCCCAGAACGGCGTCAGTAGCGTCAGCAGCGTCAGCGGATGTGGGCCGCAAGTAGCGCCGTGCCGGTCCGCACGGCAATCCCCGCAACTCGTGCGGCCGCGAACGGCCTGTTGCCCCCAACCGCGATTCGCCCTCAACGAACGGCAATCCTTGAGCGCCTGTCTTCGAAAATGAAGCAAAATAATGGAGTTGACTCAACCCGCCGCGGCGCATAGTCTGAGTTGCTGAGGCCCAAAGTAGCTCGACTACGGTGCCTGCGGGAGGATGGGTGGCTGTCAGCTTCGGCATCCGCGTTATCGAGCCTGCTGCACGCGATTGCAGCCCTGCACGACACCTGGGAGAGGACTTTGGGCGTCCGGCAAGACACAGTTGGGGCCAAAGGCTCCCTGGTCCGGCCGCATCCGCGCTGTCGTCTTGGAGGTACAACATGTCGAATAGAGACGGGAATCAGGATTGCAGCGGTGGATGGTGGGGCAGTGTAGTCGTGACCCTGGCGGACGGCACCGTCCTTCGGTCGCAGTCCGAGGCAGAGGCCTACGCCGACCTGCATAATCCCGGGTGGCGTGGCACCGCGAACAGCCCTGACCCAGACGTTGAGGCCTTGGCGGAGCTCGAGGGCGCGGAGTTGGCATCCACGGGCAAGGCCGCCAAGAGGGCGCGGGGGCGCAAGGCGCGGTGATGTTACAACACGCAAGATGCAGTTGAGGCAGGGCAGGAGGCAGGAGGCAGGAGGCAGGACTGTCCACCATCGTGGCGTGGCTCGTCCAGGGCTGCTTGGACTTGCACCACGGCGTTCTGGCCTCATTGGCCAGGCTCTCACGGCCGTGCCGACTCCAGGTTGGCGACTGCAAGCACGCCGAACCGCTGCAGAAAATCAGCCACTGTGGAGGTTTCGCTTGCCCCGTCTTCGGCAAGGTGTCACCGGCGCCCCAAAACCGCCCAAATCCGGCGAAAACCGCAAGCTCAGCCACGCGACCGTTCGGCACG
>JBBISH010000082.1:0-30948 GCA_037441385.1 Myxococcales bacterium | reverse complement strand
ACTTTGGCGGTGCCGGTGCAGACGCCAAAGTCTGCGACGACAAGAACGTGTGCACGCTGGATGTCTGCGATGCCAAGACAGGCAACTGCCTGGGCGTGCCGCAAGCGGGCGGCGCCTGCGACGACGGCAGCGCGTGCACCAAGGGCGACGTCTGCAGCGCGGCGGGCACATGCGCCGGCACGCTGGCGGTCAACTGCGACGACGGCAACGCTTGCACCGACGACGCCTGCACTGCCAGCACGGGCGCCTGCACCCACACCCCCAACAGCGCACCGTGCAACGACGGCAACATCTGCACCAGTGACGCGTGCAGCGGCGGCACCTGCATCGGCAAGCCGGCGCCGGGAACCGCCTGCAACGACGGCAACTTGTGCACGGTCAGCGACGTGTGCCAGGCCGACGGCAAGACCTGCCAGGGCACCGTCAAGTCGTGTGACGACGGCGTGGCCTGCACCACCGACGCGTGCGACGTGGTCACGGGCAAGTGCAGCAACACGGCGCCGATCGGCTTTGCCAAGAACTTTGACGATGGCCAGATCAGCCCCGTGGCCACGCAAGTCCTGTCGCAGCAAAGCAAGTGGCAGCTCGACAGCACCGCGTTTGTCAGCGCCAGCAATGCCCTCTACTTTGGCCGGGTGCTCGCCAACGGCACCCACACCTACCAGGGCGGCCCGGGCCAGGGCACCGCCAACCTGCCCGCCATCACCATTCCCGCGACCATCAGCGCGCCGGTGTTCACGGCCAATCTCCTCTACAGCCGCGACCCGGCGCAGAGCCCCAACTGCCAAAACAACCCGTTGGCCGACAAGGTCGTCATCCAGGTCAACGGCACGGCGCTCAAGACGTGGTGCACCAGCACGAACGGCTTTGAAAAGGTCAGCATCGCCCTGGACGCGTACAAGGGGCAGTCGATCAACATCTCGGTGTTGTTCGTCAATGACTTCAACAACAACAATGGCAAGGGCCTGTGGGTAGACGACTTGGCCGTCTCGTGGAGCTGTCCTTGATGCGGCCCTCGCGCCGCTTGGGGCCCACCCTGGCCGCCCTTGGCGTTTGGGCTGGTCTGGTCTGGGGTTGCGCGTCGGCCGACTTGTCTGCCAGCGCCGCCGCCGGTCCGGCCGAAGACACGTGGGTGCCAAGCGGCCACGGCACCGCCTCCAGCGACGACGCCGGCCCGTATGCGGCTTTGACGGATGCCAGCAAGGTAAGTGATTCCGGCCAGTTGAGTGACGTGGGTCAGGCGGGCGCGGCCGACGTGGCCGACAACGGCGGCAACAAAGCCGAATCAGGGCAGGCATCGCTGGGTTTGGTCTTGCCTGGCGCGCAAAACATCTCCAAGTTCAGACAGTTGGTGGCTCAGGGGCAGGTGCCAGTCGCTTCGGATTTCCCGATGGAGGGGTGGTTCAACGAGGTGGGTTCGCCCCTGCCCGCGGCCGATCCGACCCGCCCCGTGGACCTGCACGCTTTGGGCGCCGTCGTCGCCGATCCGGGCAGTCCGCCCACGGTACTGCTGCAACTAGGCTTCAACACTGCAAAGACTTTGGCCGACCTGCAACCCGCTCTTGGGTTGGTGGTGCTGGTCGACACTTCGGGGTCGATCGACACCGAGCGCCTGGCCGCGGTGCGCGAAGGCATCCTGTCGCTGTCGGACAATCTGCCCACCGGCAGCTACTTGGCAGTTCTGGGTTTTTCGGGCGAAGTGCAGCAGCTGTGGGCCGCGGCCGAGTGGAAACCGGCGGCCCGTGCTGAGCTTGCGGCCGCCTTGAACGGCCTGAAGGGCAGCGGCGGGACCGACTTGTACGTCGCCATGGAGGGAGCGGCCGCCGTCCTGACGTCGGTGCCCAAGTCCATCCAGCAAAGGCGCGTGCTGTTGTGCAGCGACGGCAGCAGCACCCAAGGGAGCCACAGCGCGGCGGACCTTGTGGCCCAGGTTGGCAAGTTGGGGCTGTCGTTGTCGGCGATCGGCGTGGGGCCCCAGCCGCGCACAGCGTTGCTCAACTCGCTGGCCAAAGCCGGGCAGGGTACTTACTACGAGGCTCCACAATTGTCTGCGATTTCAACCGCGTTTACCGTCGACCTGCAGACGTTGCTGGTTCCGGTGGCCCAGAACCTGCGGGTTCAGGTCGAGCTGGCTCCAGGCTGGAAGATCGCCGACTCGTACGGTCTGCCTTTCAAGCAACAGGGCGCCACCATGATTCTGGGCGAGGTCGACTCGCAGTCGGGTTCGTCGGACACCAGCACAGGCAGCACGGATGTCGCCCCCACCGCGCCCGACGGCATCATCGCGCAAGACGACTCGGCACAGGTGTCAGCTTCGCTGGCCAGCACGCTGTATCCTTCGCAGCACAACGGCATGGTCGTGCTGCGGTTGTCGCCGCCGTCCGGCACGGTGGTCAGTCAGGCTTTGGAGTTGAACCTGGCGACCGTTCAGTGGCAATACCAACTTACTGCCAGTGGTCAAAGCTACAGCCACGATGCCAAGGTGCAGGTGAACGGGTTGGTGCAAATCCCGGATGGTCCTTTGGAGTTCTTCTCGCAGCCCGTGGCAAGGCGCACCGCGGCGTTGGTGCTGTTGGGCGAGGCGATGCGGCAGGCTTGTGGGCAAGCGCATGGACTGGCGACCGCCGCCGAGGCCTTGGCCACGCTGGAAGCAGCCAAGAAGTTTGCCAAGCGGATGCTCGAAGCGATCACACCAGCTTCGGATGATCCACAGGGCTCGCTGGCCGATGGCCTCGCCCTGGCTACGCAGCTCTACGACAATATCGCAGCAAAACCCTAGCTATTTTGAACGGATTCTGCGCCGGGGGCGTTCGCGTTGCCGGCCTGGACCCCGCGTCGTCTGGGTTTGCGTAGTCGCCTGTGCGCGTTGGTACCCCCGCGCGCGGAGATGGCGAAACAAATCTCTGACGAAGCTTCTAATCTCACAATATTGCTACTGAATTTCGTGTGAGTCCCGGTGCGGCGCGTCACTGCTGCCGAATATCGGTTCCGTCCGAACCGGACCGAAAATGCAGGCAATTCCTCGGGCGAGAACCGAGGTTCACCCCTGATTCTCGCCAGTTGTAGACCGGGTCGCAGAAACCATGCGGGCGTGAATCAGTTGGGGTGTGTACAAGTCTGTGGTTGCATCGGACCGGGAGAATCCGCTATCGTTTTCGGACGGCCGGCCGGTAGCGCTCGGCCAGTTCGAGCCCGAAGTCGCCGACCGGCACTTCCGATGTGCACGCTCCTTGCGCCTTTGCCCCCAACCTGCCGCTGACTCGCGACCCTACTTTCGCGACCACACTACGGAGAAATGAAATGACTTTGCGTTGGAAGACCGCGCTGGCCACCTTGGCCCTGTCCGCTTTGCCCGCCGTTGCCTTTGCCGAGACCGATGCGACCAGCACGCCCGCCGACGCGACCGCCGTGGCCGGCGACGCCACTGCGACCACCGACACGGGCACTGGTGCGTTCAACGAGAACCCCTGCTGGGACCAGAAGTGCGCAAAGGAGACCGACGCCTGCAAGGCCGACAAGGACTGCCTGGCCGCCCACGCCTGTGGCAGCGATCAGAAGTGCCTGGAAGGCCTGAAGCTCGACCAAGCGGGGATTGACAAGGTCCAGGGCCTGCTCAACGCCATCGCCGATTGCGGCTACAAGTCCTGCAACGACCCCACCAAGGGCAGCTGCAAGGACAAGTGCGGCAAGTTCCTGGGCAACTCCTCCCCCTGCAACTGCGACGACGCCTGCAAGGACTACGGTGACTGCTGCCAAGACTACGACACGCTGTGCGGCGGCGGCGGCGGCACGGCCCCGGCCGGCAGCTGCAAAGGCAGCGACTGCGCCGAGAACAGCAAGGGCGTGGGCGCCGACGGCAAGCCTGCTGCCTGCTACTGCGACGACATCTGCACCAAGAGCGGCGACTGCTGCGCCGACAAGGAGCAGTACTGCAGTGGTGGTGGTGGCGGCGACACCAGCAGCGCGGCCGACGTGAGCAGCTGCACCGCCAAGTGCGCCGGCAAGAAGTGTGGCGACAACGACGGCTGCGGCGGCAAGTGCTCGGGCACCTGCGACAACGGCGGCGTGTGCTCGGCGGCCAAGACCTGCACCGGCGGCTCGACCAGCGATGCCTCGACCGGCGGCAAGGACAGCGGCGCCCTGGACGCCGCGGGCACCGGCACCGGCACCGGCACCGGCACCACCACCAACGGCAGCAACAACTCCAGCAGCGCCTCGTCGTGCACCGCTTCGGGCACGAGCAACGGCAGCTGGGGCCTGGTCCTGGTGCTGTTCGGCTTGATCGGCGCCGTGGTCCTGCGTCGCCGCGCGGCCTAAGCGCAAGCGAACTCCGGGGGCCCGTCGCCGGCAAGTCTGGCGGCGGGCTTCCGTCTTTTTGCGGCGAGGTGAGGATGGCAAGCCTGTTCGAACAGGTGGGCGGTGCGGCGGCGCTCGAGCCCGTCATGGTGGATTTTGTGGCCCGTCTGGCGCGCGACTCGATGATCGGATTCTTCTTTGCCGGTGTGGACTTGCAACGCCTGGCTCAGCTGGAACTGCAGTTCGCCGCGCGCGCCCTGGGTGCCGACCTTGCCTACGAGGGGCGTCCGCTGCGCCAAGCGCACCAGAAGCATCGGATTGCCGACGGCCAGTTCAACCGCCGTCGCGAACTGCTTCGCCAAACCCTTCGCGACCACCAGGTGGCGACCGAGGCCATCGCGGCCTTGATCGAGCACTCTGAGCGGCTGCGCGGCGCGGTCGCCCAATTGGGCGGCCACGGGTGCAATCACCCCAGCGGCGGCCTGGTGGCCGTTGAGGTCGACGCTCAGGGGCACGAGACGCTGCTGGACTGGCCGTGATGCGGCGCGTGCGGACGTGGAAGGGCTGTCGGTCTTGACATTGGCGACCGGTCGCCGCATCCTATCGGCCGTCGCGGGCCAGCCCGCGAGTCGGCCCGTGCGGCCGGCGCTGCTCTGGCAGCCGAGTTGCGAGGATGGCGAAATTGGTAGACGCACTAGCTTGAGGTGCTAACGGCCGCAAGGCCATGCGGGTTCAAGTCCCGCTCCTCGCACTGCAACCCATTGGTATTGCGATTGATTCTGGCGTTCATTGGCATTCCCCCGATTGCCCCAATGGGCCGTTAGAAACTTGTGAATCGCTGCCCGGGTTCTCGCGTCCTTTCACGGTGTTCGCGCTCGCGCCCAGCTCCGGCATCGCCGGCTGCGGGCTCAGCGCACCCAGGTAGTGGCGCTCGGCGGTGTAGCCGGCGTCGCCGTGGCCGACCAAGCGCGCGATGTCCATCGGTGCGACCTTGCCGACCACGGCCAGCACGGTCATGTAAGTGCCCCGCAACCCGTGAGGTTTCACGATGCGCGTCTGGGCCCGCTCGCACACCCCTTCGACCAGGCGCGCCAGCCACTCGCAGTCGTGGGGCACGCGCCGGCGGCGGTCGCCCTTTTCGCGGCCCCAGCAGCCAAACAGCCAGCGGTCCAGCGGTTGGTCTTGCACCAGCAGCGCCAGGTCGGCCGCCAGCAGCTGGGGGATGTATACCGACCGGCGACCGGCCACGCTCTTGACCGACCAGCCTTCGTCGTCGTCTTCGCGCGCGTCTTGGTCGCGCACATGCAGCACGCCCAGCGGCAAGTCCACGTCGCCACAGGTCAAGTGCAGTACCTCGCCGGAGCGCATGTTGCACAGCAGCGGCAGCAGCACCGCCACCCGCTCTTCAAGCTCGACCAGCCGGAGCGCCTCGGTAATGTACCGCTGCACTTCGTCTGAGTTGCGCAACTGCGCCTTGCCTCGGCCGATTTGCCGCTTGGCCCGCTTGCCCAGCCAGGGTTTGCGGCTGCGGTCAATCAAGTCGGCCGGATTGCGGTCCAGCCAGCCCTCGGCCACGCAGAACTTGAGCCAGGCCACCACGCTGGCCCAGCGGGTGCGGCGGCTGGCCAGCGCCAGGTGCTTGGTCCGCTCCAGGTATTCGAGCAGCGCCTGGCGGCCCATGCTGGCGATGGGCTGGCTGTCCTGGCCCACCAGGTCGCCCAGGTCCAGCCTGGCGCGCCGCTCGGTGTGTTTGCTCCAGGCCCCGCCTTCAAAGCGCAGCACGCAGTACTCGTCGATGGCGCGCTCGATGGTGATGGTGGTGCCGGCGACCAGGGCGGCCTGGGCGGCGGCCTGGGCCAGGGCTTTGGTCGGCCGGCGGAACCAAAGCTTGCGGCCATCGGGCAACGTGACCACCGCACGCCAGCTCTCGGCGCCGCGATGGTCGGCCCGGTGCAAGGTGAAGCTGGCGGCGGTGTCGGTCACGATTCGGCTCCTACAGCGGGTACTACAGCGCGCTGCGCACGAATTGAGTCAGCACCCGGACGACGCCTTCGCCCACGCGCTCGACCACGCCGCTGCTCACCAGGTGGTCGACGGCGGCGCTCACGACTTCGGCGCCCAGCTCGGGCAGCTGGTTGACCAGACCGGCCTCGCTCTGGCGCACGCGGTCGCCCTGGCGGCTCAGCACCTGGTGCACCAGGTCGATGTGCTCCTGGGCCAGGGCGGCCGGCTGCGCGTCGAAGTTGGGGTCGGGCGGCGGCGGGTCCAGGACTTCGCTGGGCGCGGGTTCGGTGGGGGTGGCGACGTCCGGCGCCTTCTTGTTGACGGCCACGTCGGCCAGGCGGTCGCTCAGGTCGGCCAGGTCGGGAATGCCAGTCAGGTCCGGGCCGCCAAAGTTGGCGACCAGCTCGAGCACTTCGGCCAGCGTGGCCTCGTCGACTTCGTCAATCAGCTCGTCTTGCTGGTCCAGCAGGGCGAGCTTGGCTTCCAGGGTCTTGCGGCGCACGTCAATGGCCTGGTGGGCCGAGGTTTTGAGAAGGGTCAAGAGTTTCATGGTGGTAACGGCTCCTTGGGTGGCCCGGCGAGGGCATTGAGACTACAACTCGATTTGAGCCGTAGGGGTAGCCACGGCCTCTCGGCCGAGGATGGTCAGGCGCAGGTATCGCGTGCGGCCCTGGCGGTCCGTCGACGGGTAGCTGGCGCAGAAATTCCAGTCCGTGAGCTCCTCGAGCAGCTGCTCGAGCACGGTTTGGCGCACCTGGTGCCCCAGCGCCGGCAGCTGGCGCAGCAGGCCGTGCACGGTGGCGCGGTCGGTGTGGCCGATGAGCAGCAGCACAGCGCGCTGCAGGTCGCTGAGCAGCAAGGGCTTGGTGGGAATGCGCTTCTTGGCCATGGCCTATACCTCCGCCTTGGCCGTCCGCTTGGCCCAGTGCTGGTCGTGGTTGTCGTCGAACTTCGGCCCCGTGTACTTGGCGTGGGCCCAAAAGCCCGGGCCGAGCTTCTGGGCCTTGCCCGCCTGGCGCAGGTCGTAGCCGGCTCGCGATACCTCGGCGGAACTCAAGCCGGTTTCGCGCATGATGGTGGCGACGGCCACGGGCGCGTCGGCCTTGATCAAGACCTTCATCATGGCCAGGGCGCGGCTGCGCAGCCCCGTGAGGTCGGGCTCGGGCAAGACAGGCACCCGGGCCGGCGCGGTGGCGAGCTCGGCCCGCACCTGGGCGCCAATGGCCTGGTCGCGGTCGAGTGCCGGCACCTGCAGCCTATTCACATAGACGCCGGCGGTCTGCTCGACCCGCGGCGGGACCTGGCCGGATACCTCAACCCAGTTCTTGGCCTTCAGCGAGTCCATGAGTTCGTCTACCAGGCTGGACGGGTCGGTCTCCGGCTCGGCCAGGAAGACCTTCAGCGCCGCCAGCGCCAGTTCGACCATCGAAATGGCGGCCTGCTGCCGTTCCAGCGCCGCGCTGAACCGCTGCTGCGCCTGGTCGACCGCGGCCTGCGCCGCCGCCGCCGCATCACTGGCCTTGCGCCGGGCATGAAACGCGGTCAAGGCGCGCTGGGTGGTGGTGGTGGTGTTGGCGTCGGCCCAGTCCACGCTGGTGCAGGCCTCGCGCACTGCCGCGATGCTGGCGTTGTGGGCCTCGACGTAGGCGACTTGGGCCGCCTGCTCGACCGCCCGGGCGGCGTCTTCGGCGGCGCGGGCCGCGGCCAGGGCGGCGCGCTCCACGGCCACGGCCTCGGCGGCTTCCAGGATGTCGACGATACGCGGGTCTGGGGTGTGGTTCGGGGTCATGGCTCAGGCCTCCTTGTCGGCAGCGGCCTGGTCGACCGCGCGAAGCTCGTATTCCACATGCCCGTGTCCAAAGTTCAGGCGCTGCAGGCGGCCGGCCTTGACCAGCCGCGCGATGGCCAATTCAATCTCGTAGGTGACTTCGTCGCGTCCGATACGCTTCAGGCTCATGGCCTTCCAGCTGCGGACGCTCGCCGCCTTCGCAAGCACCCAGCTCTCGATGCAGGCCGGCAAGTCGTCCGGCGTCCGCTGCAACTCGCCCACCGCCGCCTCAATCTTGGCGAACGTGGCCCGAGCCGCGACCTGCATTTGGGCGTACTGGGCGTCGCTCGCAAACTGGCACGCGCCAACGTCTGTGGCGTAGGTGCGGACCAGGGCAAGGATGTCTTCGCGGGTGGTCGCCATGACCTAGCCCTCCCCGCCGGAAGGCCCGTCGACCTCGGCCGTGTCCTTGACGGTGGGATGGTCGCGCTCCCACTGGCACTCGTCGCAGTCGCAGGGCTCGGCCTTGACCGCCATCCTCAGGCGCTTGGCGCGGAGCTCCAGGTCCAGCTTGAGCTTGGCGAGGGTCCCGGTGTCGTTGCGCTCGCGCATGACGTCGTACGAGGACGTGATGAACTCCTCGCTGGCGGCCAGGCCGGCGTTGGCGCGGTCGCGGTAGGTGGCGGCGAGGACGGCGAACTCGTCCATCGCGCTCACCTTCATGCTGGTGGGGTTGGTCCGGGCGATGAAGGTCAGCAGGTTGGCCCGGGCTTGGACGAAAGCTTTCTCGGCAGTGGACAGCGCCTGCTCGGCGCGGTTGTTGCGGTCGAAGGCGGCCTGGGCCTCGGCTTCGCGCAGTCGGCAGTCCAGGTGGGCCTCGGCCGCGCTCTGGACCATGTGCATGATTGTTCTTGGGGTTGGGTGCGGGTTCTTCATGGCTGCCTCCAGGGGTTGAGGGCAGCTTAGCGGGGGCTCGTAGGGATGTCAACATGTCTTGACGGTGCCCACGTCAATTTTGTATAGTGCGGCCTACGCCGCGAGAGTCGGCCATGACAGAGGCACAGTTGTTCGGGGTACGCGCAGCAGCTCAAATGCTCAACATGTCCGAGTACATGGTGCGGCACTGGACCCGAAAGGGTGAGTTGCAGCACGAGCGCGTCGCGGGCGGGACGGCAATCGTCTACAGCCTGGACGAGCTGGAGCGCTTTCGTTCGATGATCAGCGGTCTTACGTCGCAGGAAGTCGGGGACATGCTCGGCGTTTCCGCTGGCGCGGTCGGGATGTACGTGCACCGCGGCCAGCTCTCTGCCCGCAAGGCCCTCGGCGAGCTTCGCTTCGACCTGGCCGACGTCCAGAAGTTCGCGGATGAGCGGGGGATTCAGCTGAGGCCGCTGGAAGAGCGGAAGTCGGCGTGAGCTACTGCCGAACTGTCCGCGCGAAGTCCGCGCCCATGTTCTGGAACATTTCGTCCGGGACGTCCCTGGCCATGCCAGTCTGGTCCTGGTTCAAGGTCGCCACCACACGCTTGTCGCGAAGCCGAATCAGCCGCACGAGCAGCCCAGCCTGGTCGCGGTTGCCCCCACCGTACATCTCCACGGGTGCGCCGGACGGCTGCATGTCCAAGTACGCGTGCACGTCGCCGACCAACACAAAATCAACGCCTTCGCCCGCTGCGGCCGCAATCGCCTGCTTGTCGGTGATCAGCGCGTTGGCCGCAACCGGCCGGGCAATTCGCACCAGCGTCAATTTGGCTTCTTCTTCAAAGCCCTTCGAAAATGCTGCAGTAGCGGCCACTCCGCTGCCGTCGCACGTTGGGCCCTTCGCATTGGGGCAGTCGCGGAATTCCAGGATACCGACCTTGGCGGCTGGTGCTATCCGGTCTGCAACCGGAATCTGTCGATATGGTGCCGCGCATGCGGCCAGGGTCAGAGCTGCCACAAGTAGTCGTCGCATCGTCACCTCCTTTGGGTGCCGCGAGGATAGCCTATGACGCAGCCGAGTCCAACGCCCGAAAGCCCCGACAGGGCTATCTTTGAGCAACTGCTGACTTTGCTTGAGCGACACCTTCAGGCCCATCAGCGCGACCTCGACCGACGCCTTGAGCAACACCGGGCCCGCCACAAGGCGCGGATGGCCGAGCTGGACAGGCTACACCGCATGATCATTGTTGGCTTCGTGGTATTTCTCTTGGCATTTTGCGCCCTGGTCGGCATGACAGTTGGCGGTATCGAGCTGGACAAGGCGGTGTCGCTGATTCAGTCGTTCTGTTTCGGTGCGCTGGTTGTATTCGCCATTCCCGGGCTTCTGGAGCTCTTTCGCGGTCTCTTTGGCAAGAAGCCCAAAGCCTGACCCTTGCTCCCCCCACCGCCCCACCCCTAGACTGCAAGGCGAGGTGACCCATGCCCAGCAAACCCGGCAGCAAACCCGCAAAATCAAACGGCGTCACCATCGTCAACGCCGGCCGGCCGTTCCCGACCTTTGACCCAGCGCCCAGTGGCCGCCTGGCCGACGATGCCCTGCGCGAAACGGGCGTCGCCGGCGTGCTCATCGGCCGCCTGGCGGTGTGGGCCTGGGTAACCGACCCCTCGCAGCAGGCCTTTACCAAGGACCTGGACATGGGGGTCGCCCCGGCAGACTTGCCGAAGCTGCGAGCCTGGGCGACCAAGAAGGGCCTCAAGGTGCAAGAGCTGCTGATTGGCGGCTTCAACGCCAGCGACAAGGCGAGCGGGGTCAACGTCGACTTCATCGACCGCAGCAACCCCGAGTGGGGCGACCTGAGCGCGCTGTTTCGCGCCGCTATCGCCGCCAGCAAGCGCGAGCAACTGCAGGTCGAAGTGGGCGGGCGCTGCCTGCCGGTGGTGTCGGCGCCGATGCTCCTGATCATGAAGTTGGCGGCGGCCCGGCCCACCGACGACGACGACGTGTGCCGCCTGCTGCTGCTGCCGACCACCGACGTCGACCAGGTGCGCAAGCTGACTGCCAAGTACGCGCCGCTGCTGATGGGGCGCCTGGAAACGATGCTGCAGAGCGTTGGCCATCCCAAGGCCAAGAAGCGCTACAAGCTGTCGTAGTGGGCTTGCAGCCTATTCACATAGCACTCGAGGTACCCATGCCGCGCCGCTCCTACGAACGAACCGTCGACACCCGCGGCCTGGT
This sequence comes from Myxococcales bacterium, assembly GCA_037441385.1. Taxonomy (GTDB): domain Bacteria; phylum Myxococcota_A; class UBA9042; order UBA9042; family UBA9042; genus SXRM01. The sequence goes on along the minus strand of JBBISH010000082.1, from coordinate 19,724 downwards.
GCGCGAGCTGCTGGCCCTGAACCACGGCCGCGCCAACTCGGACATGCTCGAAGCCCTGACCATCGAGCTCCGCGAGCAGCACCGCGTGCGCCACCACCACGAGGTGGGCGCGCTGCTCGAAGTGCAGTGGCAGCTGGCCAGCCGGGCCGCGTGGCAGTCCTGCGACGGCGTCGGGCCCAACGAGTGGCGCAACGCGACCGTGCAGGTTGCCGGGCTGGACAGTCAGCACCGCGCCTTTGTGCCGAAGGACGTGGCCGAGTACTCGGCGGTGGTGCATCGGTACGTGCGCGAGCCCTGGGTGGGGCGGGTCGTGCGGGGTTGGGCTGCGGACCGGGTGGCGTAGCAGCTAGCGAATAAACAGCAGCTGCACGCCGGTCTTGGTCGCCTCGTCGTGCTCAGCCCACTTCTTGTCGCTGGTCAGCACAACTGCCTTGAGTCGCTTGGCCACAGCAAGGCAGCACCGGTCACCAAGCCCAAATCCAGAATCGCGTCGGGGTCTGTCCACAGCAATCGAACCGGCGTAGAAGCCATCGGCGGCGGCAAACGGGACAACGGGAAACACCGCTTTGAGCTGCATCAATACGGTCATGGGAATGCCCGTTCTTCGCAGCTTCAGTGCGGCTTCTGCGTAGTTGACTGAGCTGATCACGGCGAGCCCGGCGGCATCCATGACCACGTCGGCGCCGCGCTCGTTGTTGGCCACGGCCAGCAGCGCCGAGGCGTCGAGCAGGTACTTCACTGCTGCGGGGCCTGGTGCTTTTCGGCCAGGAACTCGTCGACCAAGCTGCGCTTGTCGCCCACTACCTTGCGAACTTCCTTTTGGATTTTCCGCACCTGCTCTTGAAGCTCTGCCTTTGTCGGCTTGTGCTTGTCGCTGTGCGCGTTTGCCTTTGTCATTCTGCACCTCCGGCCTCCAGTGTAGCAGCGCCCATCACCGCGCGCCACAGCACCCCGCGCCAGCTCAAGCCAGCGCGGGGTGTGCATGAACTAGCAGGTTTTCAACGATCTACCGCCCGCAGCAGGTGCAGGTCGGCCACGGCTCCAGCCAGGGCCAGCGCACGCAGCGGCGCGCCAGCTCCAGGGCCGGGCCTAAAGCAGCTGCCCGGCCTTGGCCTTCTTGCTCGGCGCTTTGCGGGTGTAGCCCGCCACCTTGGTCGCCTTCACGTCCGCGCCCTTGCGCGAGTGCTGGCGGACCTTGCCGCCCTTGCGGTGCGTCGCCTTGCGGGTGTAACCCTCGACCTTGACCGTCTTGCTCATGCTGCCCTCGTCGGTTGCCGGCGCCGCCGGCGTCTATGTGAATAGGCTGCAGGCGGACTAGCCCTTCTTGAAGGTCGCGACCTTGCCGCCGCACTTGCTGCACTTGCCGCGCACCAGGTAAGCGCCGTTCTTGGCCTTCTTGCTGGTCTCGCCCTTGATGGTGTGCTTGCCCTCGCATTTCATGCAGTACGCCGTGCTCATGGTCTTGCTCCTTGCGGTGGTGGTGGTTCAGGCGCGCGGGACCACCGGGCCCAGTCGCTCCATGGGGAAGTCTTCGGGGCACTCGGTGGCGTGCACGTTGCGGTGGCGCAGCAGGCCCACCGTCGCCGGCACCTGGTGCCAACTGTCGTAGCGCACGCCGTCTGGGGCGACGCCGGCGGCGATGCCCGGGAACTGCTCGCGCAGCTCGGCCACCAGGCGGGCCACCGCGTCGACCTGGACAGCCGGCCAGGCTGCGTGCGACAGGTGCGTGACGTCGATGCCAATCGAGCGGTCGTTGGCCCAGTTGCTGGCCAGCGCCACCCACTGCGCCGGGTCCAAATAGCGAATCACCGTGCCGTCTTGCGCGACCTCGAAGTGGGTCGAGAAGCCGCGCTGCTCCAGCACGCGCTCGGTCGCCTTGGGGTTGCCGGTCACGGTGTGGTGAATGACGATGGCACTCACCGGTTTGGTGCGGGCGCTCCGGTGCGAAAACGCGGGGTTCTTGTCAATCACCTGCACCCTCCGTTGCCATTTGCGGTACTCCAGCGCCGCCACGACGCCGGCCGCCACCACCAGACTCGCGGCCAGGCCGATGAGCAGGGCCGGGCGCACCGGCACCACTAGCTCACCCCCAGCAGCTCGCGGGCCTTGGCGCGGCGCGCGCTGCCGGCGTCGGCCTGGCTCAACTGGTCGGCGATGGCCTTGTGCGCGTCGCTCCAGTCGATGGCATAGCTGGCATCGTCCAGCGTCACGGCGATTTTGCGGCTGACGTCGACCACTGTGACGGCGTAGTGGTTGGCGGTGCCGTAGCCCATCGCCCACAGCCAGAGCAGCCAGCGACCGGGGTCCTGCGGCAAGAACGCTTTGCCGGGTATGTAGGATTTGCCCGCCAGGAACCGCACATAGCCCTGGGCGGCCGCCGCCTGCGACGAGTACTTGGCAAAGGTCTGGTCGTGCAAGACCGTGCACGAATCCGCCTTGAAACACTCGGTCGTGGTGTACTGCTGCGAGCCAGCATCGCCTTTGCCGCGCTGGCCCCACGGGTTGTTGCGGCCGGCGCTGCCCCAGCCCGTCTCGATGGCGGCCTGAGCAATGGCGACGTTGGTCGGCAAACCGCCCGCGGCGATGATGCCCGTGGCGTCGGCAATCAGGCCGCGCAGCCACTCGGTTTGCTTGGCGTTCAGGGGCTTCTTGCCCCAACGATCGGCGGGAAGCATGGCGCGTACCTCATCGGACCAGGCCAGGCCGGCAATCAGCAAGCCGGCGGCGGTCAGGCCGATGGCGAGCAGGGTTGGGGAGGGGAGGCGCACTAGTGCCCCTTGCGGGCGTGAATGGCCTGCACCGGCAACTGGCGCCAGTCGTCCGCGGCCGTCGCCGACGCCGGCAGCTCCAGGGCCGCCAGGCGGGCCTCGGTCGTTTGGCGAGTGGCCCACAGCGTGTCGACCGCGCTGGTCAGGCGCCGGATATCGGCCTGCAGGGGCTGCAACTCGTGCTGCAGCGTGACTTGCACGGCCTTGGCCGCCTCATCTGCCCCCGCCGACTTGGCCGCATGGGTCTCTTCCGCCGCGACGCCGCCGATGTGGTGACCGCTGACGTAGACGATGACGCCGCCGACCACCGAGACGATGGCTTTGATAGCGATGTTGCGGGCTTCCTCGGTCATGCTTCCCTCCAGGATTCGACAAGCACGACCAGTTCGCCGGTGCCGCCGTAGCCCACCACCATCACGCGCAGTTGGTGCGGGATGTCGGGGGCCATAATCGACGTGACTTGGCCGCCCTCGGCGGCGTAGGCGATGCTGCCCACGCTGCCAAACACCCAGTCTGTGACTCTCTCTGGGTCGCGCACGCCCAGCAGCGCCTTGACGGTACCGCCCGAAACGGTCGACGCCGGCGACGACTGCACCCGCAACCGGTTGTGGCAGCTGGGGATATCGATGTAGACGTCGGTCCGGGTCGCAGCGGCCCGCACGACTTGCTGCAGCTTGGATTCACAGGGGGCGCAGGACATGCCGACCTCGACGCAGGCGGTTGCAGGTCTGCCCGGCCAGGGCGACGCCGGCGGCTATTCACATAGGCGCCGGCGCCACCTGGCGGCCGGGGTTACTTGGCCTCGGGCGCCTTCTGGACTTCCAGCATCGCCTTGTCGAACTCGCCCTTGGCGGTCGCCAACGCGGCCGGGTCGCCGTCCTTGACGGCATTGCGCATCTGCTTCAGCGCCGTGGTGGCCTCGGCCCGGGCGCCGTCGAACATGCCTTCCAGGCCCTCGGCAATCACCGGGGCGAGCAAGCCCGCGCCGGCACCGATGGCCGCGCCCTTGCCCGTGCTGCCCATGGCCGCGCCGACGCCGGCACCGACACCAGCGCAGACGATGGTCGAGGCGATAACGCCCTTCCAACTCAGGTACATAGTAACCTCACGCCGTGCGCAGCGAGCGCAGGGCCAGGGTGCCCACCCCGATGGCGGCCAACAGCAGGCCGACACCCAGGAGGACAGTCTTCGCGTTGACGGCGCTGGGTTTGGCCGCAACTGCCGCCGGCAGGGCCGGGGTCTTGGGGTCCGGCGCTTTGGCCGGGGTCTTGGGACTAGGTTTCGGTTTCGGCTTGGGTGGCACCGCGGCCAGTTTCTCTGGCCAGTTCGGTACGTTGGCCAGCACCTGCTGCGCATCGGCCTTGCTCAGGCCCAGCTTGCGTACGTACACGTAGGCCAACTCGCTGTCGGTCCCTTCCAGAGCCTCCAGCGCCGAACCGTACTTCGTTCCGCCGCCACAGCTGTCGGCCGCGGGCGCAGCACCGGCAATGGTGTTGGCAAAATGCGCCTTCAACATGCACAGTTCGGCCTTGTCGCTTGGCGCCATGGCTTTGTCCAGCGCCGCCAGGATGTTCGAGTACTCCTCGGGATTCTTGGTCGGGCCCGCGGCCTTGCCCAGGCCGTAGGCGGTGTACAGGGCTTTTGCGTTCATGCCTTCACCGCCTTCGCGATGCCCACCACCACCAACGCACCCAGCGCCACCGCTCCGGCTACCGCCAGCATCTTGGGCGTGACCGTGAAGCCAAGGACGTCGAACGAGAATTCCTCGTTCGCCTTGTCCTGCAGTGCCGACCAGAGTTTGTCCGCCGCCGGCGCGGCCTGCTCCGCGGCAACGGGCGCCAGCTTCTTGAACACCGCTTCGCCCTGGCGCTCGGCCACGGGCTTGATGTAGCTGAGGACGTTGTCGGCCTGCTTGGCTGCTGCGGCGCCCAGCTTACGGGCCAGTTCGTTGTCCGTGCCGCCGTTCAGGAAGTCGATGGAGTCAAAGACGGTCACCGCCATCACGCCACCGCCTTGGCCACGCGCCAGACCACCAGCGCGCCCAGGGCCACCAGGCCGCCGACCGCCAGCATCTTGGGCGTGACCGACAGGCCCAGCACGTCGAAGGTCAGCGCGGCGCTGGCCTTTTCCTTCAGCTTGGCCACGTCTTCTTGCACGTTGCGCTCTTCGTTCTGCGTCTGCCGCCACTGCTGGCCGGTCGCCTTGGCGTTGATCAGGCCGGCCAGCTCGGCGTCCAGCTTGTTCAACCGCGCCGTGCAGGTGCTGACCTCCAGGTTGCTGTCGCAGGCCTCGGGCGCGGTCTGGCGGAAGGTGCAGTCCCAGGGGTTGTAGCCCGGGCAGTGCTCGGCCGGCGCGCCGCCCAGCCAGGCGCCCACGACGCAGGCCTCTTTGTCGGTAAGCCCGGCGTCGCGCATCGCCTCCATGAAGGCCATGACCTCGGCGGCGCCCTTGACGGGGCCGGTGCCGTAGGTGCTGACCAGGTTTTGCGCGCGGGTCGCCATCGTGCTTAGCCCTTTGCTTTCACATAGATGATGGTCGAGACCAGGCCGGCGACGGCCGACAGCGCCAGCGCGCCCGCCAGCCAGGTCACCGGCTCGTGCCACAGGTTGCTGGTGGCGTGGGTGTGCTTGATGTCCCAGCCTTGTGGGCCAGCATCGCCAGGGATGCCGGGGCGCTTTGGGTCGACCCGCACGGGTTCCAGCGGCTGCTTGTCGTCGATGTGGGCAATCACCCTTGTCTGCCGCTCGGGGGGCGGAACCAGCTCGGCATGGGCGGCTGGCGCAGCACTTGCTTCGGCATGGCCAGCGGGCGCAGAACTCGCCCGATGCTGCATGCCGGCCTTGTGGGCGAGCCTGCGTACGTGCGCCTCAAATTGCTCTCCGCCGCCGTCCTTGTGGCCGGAGTGCTTCTTCATCTGGCAGCTGCTGCAGCTCATGGCGAATCCTTTGGCGCTGCGGGCGCTTACTTGGCCTTGACGGCCTTGGCGATGTACCAGGCGCCCACGAGCGCGATGGCGCCGCCCAGCAGGCCCAGGCCGGCCATGGCGACGGTGTTGGACTTTTGGGGCCGACTGGTGCCGGTGCTGCCGGGGTCGCCGCCGGTGGGGATCATGCCGGGGCCGACTTCGCCGGGGATCATGCCGGGGCCGCCGGATGGGCCGGGCAGCTTGGCCCCAATGCCCAGCTTGGCGAGCTCCGCCGTGGCGGCCGCCTGGCCGCGGGCAAGCATGTCGTCGGGTGTGGTCCCCAGAGCCGCCGCATCTTGCACAGCCTGCTTAATCGCCACGAATTGCTTGTTGGTCAGCGGGTAGCGCGACGTGTCAATGGTATAGCCGTAGCCATCCATGCCAGTCCGGCAGCGCGACCAGGTGTTGCCCGGAAGCTGGATGTCGCTGGTGCAACTGGTGCCGAGCAACTGGTACGAAATGGCCCGGGCGATGTCGTCATGTTGGTTCTTGGCCTGGTCGGCCGGGTCACCAACCGTCTGCGAGCCGCGTCCGTCGTTCATGGTGGTTCCTTTGCCGACAGTCCCATCCGCGTTGATGCCAAAATCTGACTGCTTCGGTGGCGTCTGCCCAAAGAGTTCAGCGAGTTGTACTGCCGTCCGGTACTGGGTATTCGGGTCAGCCGAGCACTCCTGGGCCTTCTCAGCGAGGAGCTTGAGCATGGCCGGATATCCACCGGTCGCTGCCGAACCCAGCTCAATCCAGGACGTCCTGTCGCGAATACAGGTGTCCAAGTTGGACCAGAGGTCTTTGATGTTTCCGAACTTCGATGCCATCGCGACCTCGGCCCTCAGAACCACCAGCCGGGCCGGGCAGGGAATCCACCCGGCCCAGCTGGTCACCACCGCCTGCAGGCTATTCACATAGCCGCCGGCGGTTTGCGAACTACGCCCCGCAGGGCGCCGAGCCGGTGGCCTCGGGGGTGAAGACCTCTTCGGGCAGCCAGTCCTTGATGTTCTTGAGCACGTTGGGGTCGATGCCGGGGTTGCGGGCCTGCACGCGGGTCACGCGGTCCAGGCTGGCCGGGGTAATGTTGCCGCCGCCCGGGTAGGTCGCCACGCGGCAGCGGTCCGACTTGGGCGCCGCCACCGACACCACGTGGAACTGGGTACCGGGCGTGCCCGCGTTGCTCGACCAGTGCAGGCTCAGGCCCCGGCTGATGGGCCGGTCCAAGATGCTGTACTTGAACGGCTCGGCGACCACCAACACCGCGTCGGTCATGTTGCGCTCGCTGTCGGCCGGGAAGTCGCCGGCCACCACGCCGGTCAGCTTGTTCAACTCGGTGACCACCGTGCCATTGTTCAGCTCGACGATGGTGTGCCTGCCGTCCAGCTTGGCGACCAGGTCGACTCCGGCGATGCTGCCGCTGGTGGCGTACATGTGGTGCGCCAGCAGGCGGTCGCCCGAAAAGGCGATGGCGTCGTCGATGACGTTGAGCTGGGCGCCCTGGATGAAGTGGCGGGTGCGGACGCCGGCGTAGAAGTTGTCCACGCGCTCGCCGATGGCGATGGCCTCGACCGTGAAGCTGTTGACGGTCAGGAAAGCATTGCCGGTGTCGTTGGTCAGCTGGACGTCCAGCTTGCCCAGCAGCGACAGGGCCTGGCAGAAGTCCACCGGCTTGCTCGCGTTGGGCCGCGCCAGGGGCAGCAGGAAGCGGAAGTCGATGTCCGACGCCGTGCCGCTGACGGCAATGACGCGGCGGTCGCGCACTTCCTTCTGAAAGCTCCGGGTCAGGTCGTTGATGTTGCCGGTGACGGGGTTCGGCGCCGCACCGGCCGAAATCAGGCCATCGCTGCTGTAAGTCGACAGAGCCGACGACGCCGCCGACTTGGCGAATTCCACTGGGTTGACCAGATAGTTGCGCGTGGTCTGCTCGAAGATACGCTCCACAGCGACCAGCGGCACGTTGTCGTACCACTTCATGCCGTCGGCGTACTCGTACTTCAGCTTCCAGGCGTGGCCAAACGTGGCGGCGCTCATGTTCTGCGCGGAGGTATCAGTGTTCTTGATGTTCGCCCGCAGCTTGATGAGAACTGCGTCGACGCGGAAGGTGTGGTCGTAGATGGGATCCTGGATGACCTGCAGGGTCCCGGTGCCGGTGTTGGTCTTGCGCGCCAGAGTACGAATCGCCATGTGATTTCTCCTAGTTGCGACGGGAAGAGGCCGCGCAACTTGGCGGCCGAGTGGTCTCACACTAGGCGCCGGCAACTGGCGAAGTCCATTCAATATATTGAAGAGTACGCGGGTTGACAGACCCGACTTTCCGTCAACACGCCATGCAATCAATGACTTGCACAGGTGAGTGTGCACCGCTCCCGCGTCCCGCATGTAAAACGCCCAGCGCCAAGGCCACGTCGACCAGGACTTGCCACCGAACTGCGCGACCTTGTTCAAGTCTCCAGACCGTGCCTGGGGCGTACCCTGCGAGCTCCGCCACGGCCTCAATCGACAGGCCGCGCGCTTGCCGCACGCTTCGCAGGCAGTCCGGCGTGATCATCGGCCCACCTTCGCCGCGGACCACTCGGGAACCCACGGGTAAAACAGGCCGTCTTGCTCGTCCCACACCACCGCGTAGCCCGGCGGCAAGTGCGGCAGCAGCGCCAGGGCCTCGCTCGTCATGCCCGCCAGGTCGCTGATACGCTCCAGGTCGTGCTGGTCGATGGTGCGGAAGCACACCACCCGCTTGGCCTGGCTCCACACGTCGGGGTGGATGTGCTTGGCCCGCTGGGTGCCCAGCAGCGCCGACGTGCCGTACTTGCCAGTGTGGCGGCCGCGAAAGGTGATTTCTTGCAGGACCTTGTTGCCGCCGCGCACGCCGCCGCTGCCCAGGAAGCGCTGGGCCTCGTCGCAGGCCACCAGGCTGAACTCGGGGCGTAGCTCGTCGGGCGGCTCGATGCACCAGGCGCTGGCCCAGTAGGCCAGGTGTTTGGGCGTGGGCTTGGGTGGGCACACCGCGTCAATGGCCAGGCTGTGGCCGCCCAGGCGCTGCCGCCACAGGGCCAGGACCAGGTTCATGTAGCTGGTCTTGCCGCTGCCGGCCTTGCCCAGCACCACCTGCACCCAGGCGTGGCGGTCGGCCATGAGCGGGTCAAAGGTCGGGCGGCGGGTCATGCCGCCTCCTTTGCGCGGCGCACTTCGTCCAGGTCGACGCCGCGGGCAGCCCACTCGGCGCGCAGCTCGTCGTCGGGGTCGCGGACGGCCACCGGCTGGGCAACGCTCGCAGGCATCGAAGCCGCTGCGTCTGGACGCTCTTCGCGGGCCGGTGGCGCTGCAGGCTTGGCCTCGTCGCCGCCGAGTTCGCTGACCAGGCGGTCGATGCCGGCGTCGAACAGCCGCCCCATGGCGTCGGCCACCTTGGGGTGGGTCAGCAGGCGCGGGCCAAACACGCCGGCGAGGATCAGCGCGGCGCCGCTGGTAGGGCCGGGCTGCCAGGTGATGACGGTGCGCAGCAGCTCGCACTCTTCGTCGGTCAGCGGCCCGCCGCCTTCCCACTGGAACATGCGCTTGCTCAGGACTTGCATGACCTTGACGACGTCCACCGCCGGCGTGGCGGACTCGACCTGGGCGAGCTGCGCGCCTGGCGCCGCCGGTGCGCCCACCGTCGCCACCGACACCGTGCCCGCGGCCGCCTGCAGCTGAGCCTGGGCCGGCGGCTCGGGGTGCAGCTCCTCGAGGCGGTTGGGGAAGGCGCCGCCTGCATGCCACTGCTCGAGCGGCACACCACCGGTGCCGGCCTGCGGGTTGGGCAGGGGCATCCGCGGCACATACTGGGTCTCTTCGGTGGCGGCCGGCGGGGCAGGGGGCGGCGGCGGTGCGTCGACCTGGGCGACAAAGGCCGGGGCGGCGCTGGGCTCAGCAGCTTGGGCAGGGGCTGCTGCAGCAGGCGCGGCGACTGGCGCCGGCTGGGGCTTGACCTCGGCGACAAAGGCAGGCGCCGGCGGCTGCTTGCCCACCACGGCCTGGCGGTTGGGGCAAAAACGCAGATGTCCCCGCACTGCTTGGGGACTTTCAAAGTCCTTGCCGCAGCCGGGGCAGCTGTTCGAGGTGACGAGGTTGGGCTTCTTGGCCATGCTATCTCCTGTTTTCAAGTGGTTGCGGGTGTAGGGTCCGAATTGGCTGCCTACACCCGCAAGTTGTTGGTATCTCTCTACTATCTGCACAGGTGTAGGTGTAGGTCTCCGCGCGTGTGTGCGCGAGCGCGGGCGCACGCTCCCGTACATGGGATTTTGCCTACACTGCCTACACCGCCAATGATTTCAGGTGTATGCGGGTGTAGGCTCCCAAACTGCCTACACCGCGGCTCTGTGATTTTGCGCACTTCGGGGTGTAGGCAGTCGCGCAGACCCTACACCGGTGGCCGAAGTGCGGTTCGCTCAGCTGCCCCGGCGCGCGGCCTGGACCGCTAGCCAGCACCCAGCGCACACCATGTACTTCTCTGGGTCAGGGACGCCCTTGCGCACCTGGTCGAACATGACCGCAAAATGCGTTGGGTGTTGGCCCTCGCCGCACAGAGGCACCCACGGCTTTGGCCATCGCTGCTTGGTTGGGTCAAAGCAGCGGTACGCGTGCATCGCTGTGCCCACCTTGCCGGTCTTGCGCTGCCGCAATTGCCAGTAGAACTGCTTTGGTTTCGTGCTCATTGCGCCCTCCGCCGCCGCTGCTTGGCCGCCCGGGCCAGGTGCAGTCGGTTCACCTTGCGCGCCGGCCTGGTCGAGCTGCGGCTGGCCTTGAACCCCGACCACAGGACCCCGGTGCTGGACCAGCTCGTCGTCGGCGCTTGCTGCGGCCCGTGCAGCACCACCGGAATCTGGTGGCGGCGCGCCACGGCCCGCTTCTTCTTGCTCTCCAGCTCGCCCTCGTCGACCACCGCTTGCTGGCGCTCTTGCTGCGGTTGCGCCGGGGCCTGGCTCTCCAGCGGCGGTGCTGAGGCCTCGGCCGCCGCACCTCCCGCGATCGCCATCATGGCCGCGGCGACCACGCCACTTCTAAGTGTGCTGATTCGCTTCAAATTTCCCCCCTAGTCGGCGATACGCCGCAGCAAGTACTTCATCCCAAACTTGTCGCGCTTCTTGGCGACGCCCATGTCGCGCAGCGCGTCGGTCACGCGGCGCATCTCGGCCTGGCTGGGCAGGCGCTGGGCAAACTGCGGTAGCACGCCGCAGACCTTGGCCAGCGGACGCCACTCGAAGTCGCCCATCTCGGCGCCGGGGTAGAGCACTTGCCAGTACTCGCCCAGCACGCCGGCCATCACGTCTTCTTGCTCGTGGCTGCGGTTGGCGTTGTTCAGCCGGTCCATCTCGCTTTCGTCGAGCCACCAGGGCGCCTTCTCCAGCACCACCTCGTGCAGCATCTGGGCCCACAGCTGTTGCATGTCGACGTTGTGGTCGTGACACCACTCGATTGACACGGTCCACCAGCGCCGGTTGCCCGTGCGGTCGACCAGGTACTGCTCGTCGTTGACGCTGGCGACAAAAACTGTGCGGCGCACTGTGCGCTCGGCCCTACGGGCATAGGGCAAGCGGTACGTGTCCTCGGTGCGAGTGACAAAGAATTTGAGTGCGGCGATGTCGGCCTTGCGGAAGGTCGCATCGACTTCACCCAGCTCGCACAGCCATACCGAGGTGGCCCGTTGAGTCGAATCCCGATTGCCTGGGTCCAGCAACTCGCCAGACAGCATCCAGCTCCGGTCAGTCACCAAGTTTTGCAGCCACCTGGTCTTTCCATGGCCTTGCGGTCCTTGAAGCACCAGCACGCCCTGCGCCGCAAAGTTCTGCTCAAACTCAGGCCAAAGCGCTGCAGCGGCACCGCGCAGCCAGCGGCGCATCAACAGCGCACACATGTCGGGGTCGGCCGACTCGGCCAGTTCAAGTGAGGCCATGAGCTGAGGTACGCGGTCGACGCCATCCCACGGCTTTTCGTTGACCCAGTCGCGCACCGGGTGGTACTCGCTGGCCAACTCCTGCAGGTGCTTGATGATGGGCGCGCGGCTCAGGCCGTGCTCGGCGGCGCGGTTCTCTACCCAGTCGACCGTGCAGTTGGCGCGGCGCTCGCTCGCCAGCTCGCGGCCGGGAATGGTCACCTCCAGGTCGTGGGTCATCAGGTTGTAGCGGACCTGGACCTTGTAGTACTTGAGCAGCGCTTCCGTGTTCTTGACGTGGTCGCGCGCCGGGCCGCCCTGGTCCTGGTCCCAAACCGGCCAAAGCAGCCGCTCCGGGGCCGAGTCCGCAGGCGCATCGGATGGAAAGTCGCCGTCCTGGGCGACCTGTTGCCTACGCGACACGGCCCCACCGACCCAGCGGGCACGCCTCGCTGATCAGGCGGGTCTTGGCCGCAATCACGCAGCCGCAGTCGTTGTGGGTACACACCAGGCCCTTGCGCAGCTCGCAGGCCTCGCACAGCTCGCGGCGCTTGTTGACGTACGACGGCGGCGCCAGCACGTCGCGGCCGGCCGCGGCGTTGTCCACCACGCGCTCCATGGCACCAAAGAAGTTGCCAACCTTGTGAAAGATTTTCATGTCGTTGCTCCTGTTGTTGGGTGGTCAGGTCAGGCCGCGCGGCGCAGGGTCGAGCGGTTCCACTCGGCCCGCAGGCCACGGTGGCGGAAGGCATGGCCAGCGGCCACCGCTCGCGAGCTCTGGCAGTCGGCGCAGCCGCAAGCCGAGTTCATCGCCACGTAGGTGAAGCTGGCCAGCTCGCAGCACACCTGGCACGCGCAGCTGCGGCCAGTGTCGGCGTCGACGAAGCCGGTCAGACGCCAAAGGAAGCCGAGCTCTTGGCCCAGGCAACCGGTGGTCACAAAGGTCTTGACCGCCGGACCCATGGGCGTGCGGCTAAAGCGCTGAAACTTCAGGTGTCGTGGTCGTTGTGCGGGGGCCAGCGAAGCCTTGACAGCGGGTGCCGGCGTGGGCAAACTCCGCTTCGTCGGGTTCAAGTCCCGCTCCTCGCACCAACAAATCCTGATTCGAACTCTAGACACGAGACCAGTTACTGCTCATTCGTTCAGTAATCGCCCGTTCTGGTCGCGTCTCTAGCCCCAACTGGGGCGCAAGCGAGCGCCTGCGGCGACTCGCCGCGCCGATTTCGACGGCTCCCTTGCGCGGAGAAAGTCCAAATTGATCCGCTAGCTAAGGTTCCAATCTCAACGTCGCCGGCTTGGCGATCGCGCCAGCACATTTGCGGCGCAGGCAATTCCGCCATGTCGCCCCGCACGCTCGCCGCTTTGCCACTGGCCCTGCTGGCGCTTCCCGCCTGCCACACGTCGCCGGAAAAGACCTGTCTGGATCTGGACCAAGCGCTGCACCAGCGCGACTTGCAGGCCGTGCACCAACTGGTCACGCGGGCGTCGCTGCCAGCTGTCGACGTGCTGTGGCGCGCTGGCGAACGCGAGAATTCGCCGCTGCGGTTGAAGGCGGAGGCGCCAGTGTTGTCGATACGGTCGGTTCGCAGCCAGGGCGTGCGTCAGATCGCGACGGTGGCGCAGGGCCCGACCGAGCGGGAGTGGGTGCTCATCGAAGAAGATGGCCGCTGGCGCCTGGACCTGTTCGAAACCGCGTTGCGCCGGCCGTGGAACGACCCGAGCCGCGGCGACTAGAGCACCGATCAGGAACCCAGTCCTGGGGGCAAACGTCGCGGCGGGTCGCGCCAGTGCAGGGCTCTGGGGCGCCCGCTTGCGACCCACTGAGCATCCACGAGTTTTCGTCAGCGAGTGCTCTCGTTGCTCTGAACCTCGGAGATTTGTGATTGGTGTTCTAGGGGCGAGACGACCCGCGCGGGGCAAGCCATCGGGTTGGGCTTGGATAGGCACCCCGACCGTATGCACGCTTGCGCGGTTTCGCGGACCAGCTCTACAACTGGCAAGAACTATGCGGCGACCCCGGATCGGGCTCGAAGATTTGCCGCGTCTTTCGGGCCGACTCGGCTAGACCAAGCCGCCGGGCGTCATGGTGCCCACGCCGCCGACGACCGGGCCCACCGGCACAAACGGGGGCGCAAAGGTAGGGATCGGGCCAGTACCCAAGACGTTGGTCACCATGGTCGTCTTGTTCCAGACCGCGAAGCATTGGTCGACAGCCTTGGCGATGCAGTCGAACAGCTCCGACGAGTGCTGCGCCTTGGGATCGCCATGCATACCCACCATCTGGCCGTGCATGGCGGGGGCCATCATCGACGCGGGAACCTGGACCAGAATCCCCAAAGACGCCGGTACGTTGGGCGTGGGCGGCGCGACAGGCGACGGGAACGCTGCAAACGCCGGATACCAGGGCAGGCCGGGAACCTTGACCGTGGCCTGCCACGTCGCAAAGGCCGTTCCCACCACGGTCGAAATCGTTTGGGTGTACTTGAGTTCGGCTGGGCTCGCCTTGGGGCCCTGAGCCAAAATCAGCGGCGTGAGGGGCATGCCCACCAACTGACCCACCGACGCGGTCACGGCGTTGATGACCACGCCCACGAGCGTCGCCGCGGACTGGAACGTACTCCAGGCCGAGCAGATGGCGTCGCAAATTCCGTCGATGTACTTCTCGAACCCGTCGGAATTCTTCTTGACTGTGTCGATATGGTACTTGTTGGTCGAGGCGGGGATGAACAGCTTGGACGGGTCGGGTGGCGCAAAACGCTCGTTCGGCTTGAACGAGTCGACGTACTGCTTGCCTTCTTCGCCCTGCGGCTGCTTCCAGTCGACCGGCAGCTTGATGGCGTGGGCTTTGAATGCCAACTTCGCTAGATTCTTCATCAATGCGGCTTGGGGTGCGGGCATTCGATCCTCCGTTGGGCCGCAGCCTTGCTGCGACGGGCACTGTGCAAGAGGCTAGCCGCGGCGCTGCCAGACCGCAAGCACAGCGCGCATGCCGCCGTGATCCTGCGGGGTAGCGCGGCCCCACCCAGGCCTATGGCGGGTTCAACTGGCGCTAGCGGCCCTTGGCCGGGGGCTTGCTGCCGCGCGCGGGCGGGTTGAAGTCGGGCTTCCAGGGTTTGTCGGCCTCGTACTGCTCCTGACTGATGCTTTCGTCCGCGAGCAGTTTGTCCATGTATTTGCCCACTTTCATCTCGTACCAATCGCCCCAGCCGTTGGCGCGCATGGTGCCCCAGCCCGAGCGCGGACTCGGTTTGATGATCGCCAGGTAAACCGCCTCTTTGGGGCGCAACTCGTTGGGACGCTTCTGGAAAAACTCCCAGGCTGCGCGCGTCACGCCGTAGACCTTGGGGCCGAACTCGACTGCGTTGACGTAGATCTCCAAAATGCGCGCCTTGCCCAGGACTTTCTCCATCTGCCAGACGATCAGCATTTCTTCGAACTTGCGCGACAAGGCCTTGGTTCGTTTGAGGAACAGGTTCTTGACCAGCTGCTGGGTGATCGACGAGCCGCCGTAGACAAAGCGGCCGGAGTTGAGGTCGATCGCCAGCGCCTTGGCGACCAGATCCTCACTGATGCCGCGGTGTTTCAGGAACGGATCCTCGGTGGCCCACATCACGTAGTGCACGTAACCCGGCATGTTCATGGTCGAGGTCCACGAGCCCGAGCCGGGGCCGATCCGGACATCGTCCAGGATCTTGCCGTTCTCGTTGACCGGCCGCACCCAGTCGGTGCGCTTGAACTCGCTCAGATCGATGTTGCCCAGCTTGTCCACGACGCACTGCGTGTCGCCCAGCGACAATTCGACCGCGGTCGCGCCCACGCCGGGCAGGTGGGTCGTCACGCCCACGTGGAAGTCCATAGTTCCGTGGGCTTCCACGCGGCCCAAGGTCGGCGTCATCGACGGTGGGACAGAAGCCAGCATCACCCCGCAATCCTGCATCGGCGCGTCCAGCTGCAGGCGCACCGTGGGGCTGCCGTCGATGCCCAACACCTCGATCGAGCCGAGCAAGCGCGCATCGCCCAAGCGCACGTCCGGCGTGCGCACCGTCCAGGCATTGCCGGTCAGCTGCGCTTCGAACACCGCCGAAAGGCCAAAATCGGCGATGGGCCGATCGGCCAAGCGCCACCACTGAATGCCCATCTTCTGGACGTCCAGATGCCCCTGCACCGCAATGCGCCGGTCGTCCAGCAGGCCGATGTGCAACTGCAAGTCCAGCTCGGCGCCATCCCCCACCGACAAACCCGGCAGGCGCGAGCCCAGCAACTGCGCCACCCCGCCGCCGCGCAGCGAGACGTCCAGTTCGTGCACCTTGGTCGCCGGCTGCCGGCGCCAGGCCAGCGCCATCCGGCCCCACGAACCCAAGCGGTCAAAGGGTTCCAGCCCCACCACCAGCGGACCGCCTTGGCTGGCGATGTCGAGCGACACGTTTTGCACGCCGAGCCGAGCTTGGCCGTCGCTGCCGGTCAGCGTCAGGCGACCTCTGTGCACGTGCGCCTGCAGCCACGCCGGCCACTTGGCCAATGGCCAGCGTTGTTCCAGGGCTTTGCGTGCCTGCAGCGCCTTGCCGTTGGCCTCGCGAATCTGACGCTGCCAGCGCACCGGCGGGCGCTCGTGCACCTGACCGGGCGCCGCCGTGGCCACCGGCTTGGCAACGGGCGGCACCGCTTCGGGGTCCGCCTCGTCGTCGTCGTCGTCCGCCTCGCTTGGTGCGGGTTCCGGCACCTTGCGAAGGGCCAGCAGCGCGTCGATCTCACTCTGGACGGCCGGATTGGCCAGCAGTCTGGACGAGCGCGGCAGCGTCAACTCTGGGCCGGCCACATCGAGCCGCGTCGGGCGATGGCCTTCGGCGTCCTTGGCACCCGCCGTCACGTCCAGGCTTGCGACCTTGGCCACTCCATCGGCCAACGTCGCCACGACCTGGCTTGCTGCCAAACGCCAACCTTCGCCCTGGCGCTCGACTTCGATGCGGTCCACGGTGCCCTGCAAGTGGTCCAGCGCGGCCACGAGCGCCGTAGCTTCGGCCGGCAGCCCCTGCGGCAGTGCTGCCACCAGCGCCCGGTGCAGCTGGGTCTGGCTGACCTGAAAGGTGCTCTTGCGTAAAATGGCTTTGCCACCATCCACTTGTGCGGTCGCGACCTGAACCAGTGCGGTCGGCTCGCCAGCCAGGTCCACCAGGGCGACGTCGCGCAAGGCCGCACCCTCGCCACGCTGCCAGGCCAGGCCGCCCGCCTGCAGGCCCAGCGCCTTGGGCAGCTTGCCGGCAATCGTTGGCGGGGCCGCATAGTGCGCCGGCGGGTCAAAAGTACCCGCAACGTCGTTCAGTTGCCCCTCGACCATCTGCAGCTTGGCAGCCAGCTTGCCGCCACCCAGCACCGGAGGCAGGACGACGCTGGCCGTGCCGCCCGCTGCCGTGTCCAGATCGACAAGGATCTGGCTGGCCACCACGTCGGTGCCGGCGAGCCACACGGCCGGTCCCAAGACCTTCGCCTCGATGCGCCCTTGCTCAAGGTGCAGCGTTCCGATCCGATCCGCCAGGGTCCGACCCGAGCCGTCGGTCTCGCTGGGTTGCTTGCGCAGTGCGTCGCGCAGCCGCAGCCATGCCCCCGGTTTGCCGTCGCGAATATCAACGTGGGCCACGGGTTGCCGCACCGCCGCGCTGGCCAGCCGCATCCGGCCACTTACCAGCGACCCAAGCGCAGGACTGGCCTCGATCTCCGCCACTTCCAGCAAGGTCTCGCCGCCCTCTTTGACTCGGAGCCCAGCCAGCTGTACGTGCCCCAGCCAGCCAACCTGCAAGCTCTGCCACTCCACCGTAAAGCCCGAGCCCGCGAGCCGGCGGTCCACCGCCTGCCGCAACCAAGGCTCCACGCGCGTCAGCAGCACGGCGTAGACCGCTACCAGCCCCGCGATCGCCGCCGCTACGCCCAGGACCCATTTTCGGTTGCCGATCGCCATCGTCTGCCCGCTTCTACGACCCACCCGCAAGCAGGGCGCAATAGCATGGCGCAAGCGCGGTTGGAACGGAAGCCCTGGCCAAGCCCGGGCCAGCGCGCTATCGTCCAGACCATGCGTATCGCCACATGGAACGTCAATTCGGTGCGGATTCGGCAAGAGCGCTTGCTGGCTTGGCTCGGCCGGCATCAGCCTGATCTCCTGTGTCTGCAGGAGCTCAAAGCCGTGGAGGGCGAGTTTCCGTGGCCGGCCGTCGCCGACGCCGGCTACCAAGCCGCAGTGGTGGGGCAGAAGACCTACAACGGCGTCGCCGTCTTGAGCAAGCAACCGTGCGAAGTGCTTGCGAAAACCTGGACGCACGGCGAAGAGGATCCACAGGCGCGCCTGCTCGACGTGCGCTTGGGCCGCGTGCGCGTACTGTCGCTGTACATCCCCAACGGTTCCGAGGTCGACAGCGACAAATTCATCTACAAGCGCGCTTGGCTGGCCCGCCTGGTCGACCACCTAGAACGCACCGCCCAGCCCGGCGAACTGCTCGCGCTTTGCGGCGACTTCAACATTGCCCCAACCGACCTGGACGCCCGCAACCCCGCCGCGTGGCGCGACTCTGTGCTGTGCTGCGACGCCATTCGCAGCGACTGGCAGCGCCTGCTGGACTGGGGGCTGACCGACGTCGTCCGCCAGCTTCACCCCAGCGAGCGCCTCTATTCCTGGTGGGATTACCGTAACTTGGGCTTCATCAAGAACGACGGCCTGCGCATCGACCACGTCTTGGCCACCGCCCCGCTCGCGGCCATGGCGCAAACCGCCTTTGTCGACCGGGACGAGCGCAAGGGCGAGAAGCCGAGCGATCACGCGCCCGTGGTGGTCGATTTTGCGGTGCCCAGCTAGAGACTCGACCAAGTACTGGACATTTATTCAGTAATTCGCTCTGCCGGTCGCGCCTCTAGCCCCAAGTGGGGCGCAAGCGAGCGCCCATAGCGACTGGCCGCGCCGAGTTCGAAGGTTCGGATGCGCGGCGAAGGTCCAAATGGATCGGCGATCCAGCGTCGCGTCGGGGCGAAATCCTACAGATTCGTCGCGGCGCGTGGTCAGTTCTCGGACAGTTGAACTGCTCGAACTGTCCAAATCGTACAGTTGCACTGTGCGAGTTGTACAGTTGATCTGTCCGAATCGGACAGTATGCATCTGTATGCTTGTCAAGCTATGTTTCGCGTATCGTATAGTTATCGGCAGTTATATTTTGTGTCCTTGCTGCGCAGGTTGGCACGCTTCGTGCTCTAGAACTGAACCAGATTGGCGACGCGATTCCTCCCGGGTTGTGGCGTCAATCGCCCGTTTGCAGTTGCGACGCAAACTGCAGGCGCGGACGGTGTCTTGTTGGCCCTACTCGCCACGGCACCTGCCAGGTGAGCCGAACCCATTCAGGCCGGGGAATCTTGTTTGGGTTCGGCCACCTGGCCGTTAGCACCTGGCCGCCAGCATCCGTCACCCAGCAATCCAGAATCGGTCTCAATCGGCTCAAGAACTCCGGCAATCTGCGGGGTTCGAATTGGCGTTGGCCGGACTTGCGTATTCCGCCCGCCGGGCTGGCCACCCGCTCCAGGTCCTTGAGCCGACCAGCAGCGACGGCAGGTGCCCGACCCGTCCGTACCTTCGCTTCTTTCCCAAGTCCTCGCTGCGCCGGAGATTCGCATTTTGGAGTGCTGTACGGCGGCCAAAAACGTCGAGCGGCCGCAGCCGGGCCGCCAAAAGGCGAAACGACTGCGACCGCGCGCGTTGACTAAGAGGAACGGAAAGCCCGAAAGGGCTCCGCGGTCAGCCTGAGCAAGTCCTGTCTTCTGCGCGCATTTCTTGCCGTCTTTGGCGCGCCGTCGTCGCTGGCGTCTGGTCGAAGCCAGGAACCAGCAAGGCGGCGCTCTGCAACAGCAAGTTGCCGGCACCGGTGCGCCGCACTGGCCTGCGCCAGCAGCGCGATCGGTGAAGTCAGGTCCAACTGACCGGATTCGAGCGGGGAAATTCGAGCCGGGGAACTACCAGTCGCGCTGATCGCGACGATCGCGCTCGCGACGGCCACCGCGGCCACCGCGGCCTTCGCCGCCCTCGCCGCCACCGCCGAAGTCGCCACCGTAGCCACCGCCGCCG
>JBBISH010000081.1:0-31396 GCA_037441385.1 Myxococcales bacterium | reverse complement strand
CAAAGTCACCTGCGCAGCGCCCAAGGCCTACGGTGGTGCCGATTTTGCCACCTCGAACCAGGCGTGCAAGGCGGGCGACACCGTTACGGGCATCGACGCGGCGGGCAAGGTCACCTGCGCGACCCCAAAGCCTACAGCGGCACGGATTTTGCCACCTCGAACCAGGCGTGCAAGGCGGGCGATACCGTCACGGGCATCGACGCGGCGGGCAAGGTCACCTGCGCGACCACCCTGGTCTACAAGAATGGCACGGGCCTGACGCTGGCCAGCGGCACGTTCGCGCTGGACACGGTCTACGCCGATGGGCAGTACGTCAACGAAGGCCAGTCCGCCGCGGTGACAACCGGCATGATCAAGGACGGCGCGGTGACCGCGGCCAAGCTGGGCGAGGCCTGCAAAGACGGCGAAACACTGCAGTACAGTGGCGGCAAATGGGGCTGCGCGGCAGCGGCGATGCTGGGCGCAGTGGGTGAAAACACCGTGACGAACCCCACTTTGGCCGACCTGGACGGCAACGGCATCCCCGACAACTGCAGCGTCGACGTCACCGCCGTCAACTACAAGCTGGCCAAGCTGTCTTTGGCCGACGCAAACGCCGCACAAGGCAGTACGCTGGTGAACGAGAGCGTGGGCACCTGGGGCGTCGACCTCCGCAGCACCGGCGACGGCACCAGCGAGTCGCTCACGCTAAATAGCCACATCAACATCGCCGACGAGGCCAACGTCTGGGTCACCTGCTCCACGTACGTGCGCCGACCCGACAGCACCGGCACCAACGCCAAGGTCAAGCTCGACTGCTTTGGCACCAGCACGACACTGGCCATCCCCAACACCGACCAGACGTGGAAGCGCGTGCAGGTCTCGGTGCAGCTGACCTCGTCGACCAAGGTCGCGGCCTACATGCGCGTGTATGGCTCGGGTCAGGCCTCTGGGGGCGACTCGTCGTGGCTGCGCTACGCGATGCCCAAGATCGAGCACGGCCGCATCGCCACCGACTGGGTGGGCAGCGCCGGTATGCTCACCACCGGCATGATTGCCTTCTTTGCCGGTCCGTGCCCCTCGGGCTGGACCGAGTACACCCCCCTGCGCGGTCGCGTGGTCATTGGCTTGAACGCCGGTGGCACCGTTGGCGCCACGGTGGGCACGGCTCTGGGCGACAAGGCGCTGCGACAGATCACCGACGTGCCGGCGCACACGCACACCATCGACCCGCCCAACACCACCTCGACCGGCGTGGGCGACCACGTGCACTCGGTGGATCCGCCGAACACGACCTCGACCAACGCCGGCGCCCACGCGCACACCATCGATCCGCCTAATACCACCACCACCGGCGTGGGCGACCACACTCACCCCATCTACACGCTGCAAGACGACTGGAACGTTTCGGGCGGTACGGGGCCCAGCTGGGGCAAAGACAATGGCCCCTACCAGGCCTACCACTCGACCGCCGGCGCGGGCGCCCACACGCACGACGTCAACATCGGCGCGTTCGCCTCGAGCACCGACGGCGCCCACACCCACGACGTCAACATCCCGGCCTTCAACTCGGCGGCCGCAGGCGCCCATACGCACGACACCGACATCGGCGCCTTCAGCTCGGCGAGCACCGGCCTATCGGCCGTCGACGTCAGCATGCCGTACTTGCAGCTGACGGCTTGCCGCGCGAATTAGGACTACGAATCGAAGTCCAGTCGGGTTTCGCCTTTCGAAAGCTGTGCAGGCCTAGCCCTTTCAGCAAGGAATGGGGGCGCGCCGCGCACTCTTGGCCCCCCCGGCCCTGCCACCCCGACGCGCAGCTAGCGCCGCCTGGTACACTGGCGTCGGCAACCCCGAAAGAACTCGAGAATTGGTGTACCAGGCCCCTACTTGGGCGTGCGCCGGCCCAGCAGGAACCCAATCGCCACTGCCGCGAGGGCCACCAAGGCGCCCAGCGCGGCCCCGCCAACTAGCAGTAAGGTCTTGTCGTCCGCCGTTGTCGCCGCTGGCGCGCTGGTTTGAACTGGGCTGGCAGGGCGCGGAAGCTCGGCAATCGCCCCAGGCTGCATGGCCGCAGGCAGGGCCGCCAAGAGCGCCTCCAGGCGATCGAAGGCCCGGCCACCGCGCGGGTCGGCCGCTTTGGTTTCAAGCTGCGCGAGCACATCTGCCGGCGCGGCCGGAGCATAGACCGACCAGACCGCAGCGGTCGAAAGCACCAAGACGTCGCGCCCCACAAGCCCGAGCCGCTGCGCGAAGGCCGCCTGCAGGGGCGCCAGTTCGGTGCCGCGGGCGCACAGCACCAAGTACGCGCGGCCGCTGGTGTGGGCGCGCAGCTTGTTCAAAGCCGCCATCGCCTTGGGCCCAGCCTCTGCCACCACCCGGATATTGCCGGGAACAAAGCCGGTTGCCCCTTGATCCCGCAACGCTTTCGCCACCGATTCCACGTCGACGGGGGGCGGTGCGGCAGCCGTAGCGCCGGCCTCGCTGGTGGCGGCCTGCGGCCCCGGCACGGCCCGGACCGGCTCTTGGGTCCAGCCAGCCTGGGCGGTGACGGCGAAGGTGAGCAGGACAACGGACAAAGGCAAGCTGCGCATGGCGCAATTTTGCGCAGGTTTCCTGGGGCGTGGCAAGTTCCGCCGCCGCTGTCTGCTCGTGCACAGCGCGACCGCGACGCGCCGGTGCTGGCCGAGCCCGCGCGGACCGGCTGGTGGCCATGAGTCCCAGTTGGCCTGCAAGAGCCCGTCAATCGCCCTCGTCCGCATCGCGGGCCAGCCGCTGCAGAAGCGTGCGGAACACGCTGGCTTCGGCGTCGCTCAAGCCAGCCAGCACCTGCATCTCGACGGTGTTCGCGATCGCCGCCAGTTGCTCGGCCACGGCCTCGCCCTGCAGGGTCAACCGCACCGCGTGCCGGCGACGATCGTGGGGATCCGTTTGCCGCAACAGCAGTTGCATTCCCTCTAGCTGGTCCAGCAGGCCCACCAAGTGCGCCCGCTCGATGTTCAGCAATTGCGCAAGCTCGACTTGCGCCAGAGCGCCGCGCGCAGCCAGCGACAACAAGATGTCGGCGTGGCCGGGCCGCAAGCCTACGGGCGAAATAGCCAAAGAAAACAGGCGCTGTGCGTGCTTGCCCAACCGCACCAGCAGGTAGCCGGCGTGCTGCGACAAGGCGGCGGGAAGGTCGTCGAGGTTCGGACTGCTCATCGTGGATTCCAATCGTTGTGCTTGACAATCATTGTGCGCCACGATAAGTTAGTGACACACTCAAGGAGGAACAATGCCTACAACGCTCGAAAACAACAAGTCCACCGCGCTGGCCGTGTCGCGGGCCATCCTGAACGGCCAGTGGAAGGAGCTCGACGGGCTCTTGGACAGCGGCTTCACCTACACCGGCGACAGCGCGGTGTACAGCCGCGACGAATACATCGGCTTCATGCAGGCGCTCAAAGACGCCATGACTGAAATGACCATGGAATTCACGCATGTCATCGCCGAGGGTGACCTGGTCAGCATCCGGTTCGTGACCCGTGCCAAGAACACGGGCAAGTTCATGGGCGCGCCGGCCACGGGAAAGAATGTGGTGATTATCGGGCAGTTCACCCGGCGGATCGAAGACGGCAAGGTCATGCAAGAATGGCAGAGCACCGACCTGCTGGGCTTGATGACGCAGATGGGCTTTGGCACCCTGCTCGGCTATAGCATCGCGGCGGGCCTGTTCAAGAAGGCGTCGCCGCCGCCGCCGCGCCGCTTTGAGCCGGCGTCCGTTTGAAGCAGATTGAGGGCTGTCCGCACCGCGTCCGGGTAGCCAAACGGCACGGCCGGCAGACGGCACAGACAAGGCTACGGCCACGCGACTCGCCGGTCGGCACGCCGCCGCACCACCATCGCCCCCAGCAAGGCAAGGGTCAGCCACGTGCCGCAGCTGCCCGCCCCGGTGGCTGCCTGGCACCCGGAGTCGCCGCCGCTCTCGGCCGGGGACGAGGCGGCATCCTGCGCTCCTTTGCCGTCTCCACTTGGGGCATCGGCGAGCGGGGCCGTAGAGGCGCCCCCGTCCGGGTCGGCGGACGCATCCGCCGCAGTAGCTGTACTGGCGTCGGCGCTGGTGACCGCGTCCATAGTCCCAGAATCCGGTTGAGTTGCGCCCGCGTCGACGTCGCCGCACCCCGGCACCGCCGTCCCTTTGCAGAGGCCGGCCAGGCATTGATCGGCGCTGGTGCACGCGTCGCCATCGCTGCAGGCGGTGCCGTCGGTGGCGGTAGCGGCGCTGCAGAGTCCGGTAGCCGGGGCGCAGGTGCCGGCGGTGTGGCAGTCGTCGGCGGCCGTGCAGACCACGGCGTTGGCGACGCAGAAATCGATGATCAGGTTCAGCGTCGCCTCTTTCTGGATGTTGTAGTCAGACAGGGTGTGGTTCTCCAACAAGGTCTTGCCGGCAAACATCAAGGTCTGCGCGGCCGGCGGGTAGCCCTCTTTGGCTTGAATCATCGCCTTGACGCCCTCGATCGACTCGCTGGGGGCCACATCAAGGGGAATCGTCTTGCCGGTCAACGTCTTGACGTAGATCGGCATCGCCACGGCCATCACGGCCGTGCACGTGCCCGCTAGTGCCACCACCGCCGCCACCAAGCGGCGACCAGCCCAGTTCGATGCCATTGCCATGCTCCACCTTGTCGCGCACATGACCAGTGCCCCGTCAGTATGCGCGCGAGGGTATTTGGGTCAAGGCAGACGGAAAGATGGGGGGCATTTTCTACCGTTCGGAATTGTTCGACTTCGCCTGCCGCAGCCGCGAGGTTTGCCCGAACCGGCGGCCGCGCCGCAACAACGTCACTCCGGCCGGGAGCCGGAACACCGGCTTCAGAAAATGCCCCCCAACCTCTACTCGCCGGGCCGGGAGGGCCAGGCGGACAGAAAGTCCTTTGCAATGCGGCAGTAGAAAATGCCCCCCACATTTCTGTCGCGCCGGAGCAACGGCGGCTTGACCGCTGCCCCAAGCGGCCCGTAGGCTCGCGGTCGTCGCCATCGCGGCCGACAGGGAGCCTGCCATGCTTGGGTTGATGATGCAGCAACCGCTGCTGATTTCGAGTCAGATCGAGTTTGCCGCTACCTTCCACCCCAGCGTCGAGGTCATCACGCGCACGGTCGAGGGCCCCATCGTGCGCTCCAACTGGGGCCAAGTCGCCAAGCGTGCCCGGCAGCTGGCGCACGCCCTGCAGGCCCTGGGCGTCCAGCCCGGCGACCGCGTCGCCACCCTGGGCTGGAACACCCAGCGGCACCTGGAGTTGTACTTTGCCGTCTCGGGCATGGGCGCGGTGTTGCACACCATCAACCCGCGGCTGCCCACCGACCAACTGCGCTACATCGTTGACCATGCCGAGGACAAGCTGCTGTTCTTTGACTTGACGTTTGTCAAGTTGGCCCAGTTCGTCGCTCACCAGGGCCTGGCGGTCGAGCGGTACATCGCGCTGACGGCTGCCGAACACTTGCCCGCCGACCTGCAGCTGCCGGGTCTGGGCGACTACGAATCCCTCCTCGCCGGCCAGCCCGAGGAGTTCGCTTGGCCCAAGCTCGACGAAAACCAAGCCAGCGCTTTGTGTTACACGTCCGGCACCGCCGGCAATCCCAAGGGCGTGCTGTATTCGCACCGCTCGACCGTGCTGCACTCGTACGCGGTCGCCATGGTCGATTCGCTGGGCCTCTGCGCCGCCGACGTGACCCTGCCCGTCGTGCCGATGTTCCACGTCAACGCCTGGGGCGTGCCCTATGCCGCCGCCATGGTCGGCAGCAAGCTCGTCTTGCCCGGCCCGGGACTCGACGGCAAGAACCTGTTGGAGCTCATCGAGCAAGAGCGCGTGACCAGCCTGCTCGGCGTCCCCACGGTGTGGCTCGGCCTGCTCAACCACTGCAAATCAGTCGGCGCAACACTCCACGGCGTGCAAAAAGTCACGATCGGCGGCGCCGCCTGTCCGCCCAGCATGATCGAGGCCTTCGAGCGCGACCACGGCGCCCGCGTCATCCACGCCTGGGGCATGACCGAGACCAGCCCGCTGGGCACCGCCAACCAGCTCTTGCCCAAGCACGCCGGACTGAACAGCGCCGACCTGCTTGAAATCAAGAAGAAACAGGGGCGACCCATCTATGGCATCGACCTGCGCCTGGTCGACGACGACCACCGGATCTTGCCGCACGACGGCGAAACCCCCGGCCACCTGCAAGTGCGCGGCCCGTGGGTCGCCAGCGCCTATTTCCACCGCGACCGCGACGAAAACCACGACGGCGACTGGTTCTACACGGGCGACATCGCCACCATCGACGCCGACGGCTACATGCAAATCACCGACCGCAGCAAAGACGTCATCAAGTCGGGCGGCGAGTGGATCTCGTCGATCGACCTGGAGAACGCCGCGATGAGCCACCCCAAGGTCGCCCAGGCTGCGGCGATCGGCGTACCCAGCGCCAAGTGGACCGAGCGCCCCCTGCTCATCGTGGTGCGGGCGCCCGGCGCAGAGCTAGAGGCCGCGGAACTCTTGACGTTCTTGGAGGCGCGGATCATCAAGTGGCAGCTGCCCGACGCCGTGGAGTTCGTCGATGCCCTGCCCCTGGGCGCCACGGGCAAGGTCCTCAAGCGTCAATTGCGCGAAAAGTTTGCCCATATCCAGGTGGCGTAGCCCAGCCAGAAGGGTGATCCTAGCGCCCCAAGCAAGCAGACCTGGGCAAATGGTCAACTCATGTCAGCTTCGTCCGTATTGCAGCGAAAGCTGGGGCAATTCTTGGTGCCCGAACTGGGGTCCCCGCCCGATTCTCGCCGGTTGTAGAACCGGTCACAGAATCCGTTTGGGCGTGAATCCGGCGGGGTGCGTACCAACAGGACTGGCAAGGTGACGCGCGGCGCGGGGCCGCCGGCTTGACTGCAATACGCACTCCAGGGGCGAGCCACGAGAATTGCAGAAGTTTTTGGGCCGAATTCCACGGATGCCGTAGGGCGGCGCCCAAGGGCGGGTTGGACAGGTGCACGGACAGGTGCACGCAGTGCGCTGAGCAGGTATTGACGCTGTCTACTCGGGGCCGTAGCCTTAAGGCCGTGGGCATTGGCTAGACTGGAAGGTCGCCGGCGGGCTTCTCTATGCCCAGCGAGGATGCAGATGGTCACAGGTCCCGCCCAGGGTCGCACTACGGGAGCCGCCGACACGCAGTCCGAGGCGCAGTCCGAGGCGCAGTCCGACGCGCAAATGGCCTGGGCCGCTTTTGATCGCCTGCATCTGGGCTACTTCAACATCGACCACCGCACCGGCAAAGTCACCCGCGCCAACAACGCCTTTGCGCAGATGTTCGGCTACGACACCGCGGACGACGTGCTGGGCGTCTCGGTCATGCAACACTATGACGATCCCAAAGAGCGCGCCGAGGCCGCGGCCCGCATCTATGGTCACCCGGACCTCAAGCGCCAGGGTTTCATTCGCTTTGAAGGGCAGCGGACCAACACCAAGACCGGCGCAATCGTGCATGTGCTGTTCTCGTTGGTGCCAATCTGGAACGAAAACGGCGAAGTGATCGCCGTGGATGGCTTTGCCGAACAGCTTGCCTCGCGGCAGCGAACCGAAAAGGCCTTTGCAGAGAGCGAAGAGCGCTTTCGCGTGCTGTTTGACACCGGCGCAATCGGCCAGGCGTTGGTCTCGCCCGAGGGCATGGTGTCGCGGGCCAATGTTGCCCTGGCGCGCACGCTGGGTCAGACCGCCGAACAGCTCACCGGGAGGAGTCTGCTCGATTTCGTGCACCCGGATGATTGCGCCGCGGCCGAGGCCATGCTCGACCCGTCGCAGGCGGTGGGTGGCACAGCAGCTTCCGCAGGCCAAGATTGGCGGCTCATCCACGCAGCGCAGCAGCCAGTGTGGGGCCAAGTCAATGGTTCCTGGCTGTATTCGGACGGCAAGCCGCATAGCTTGGCCCTGTTCGTGCTGGACGTGACCCACCGCAAGAACCTGGAAGAGACGGTCTTGCGCATGGAGCGGCTGAAGGCGGTGGGGACGCTTGCCGGCGGAATTGCACATGATTTCAACAATATTCTCGCAGCCATCATGGGCAATCTTTCGCTAGCCACGGCGATGATCGAAGGCGACGACTCGGTGGCGACGCTGTTGCGGCAAGCCGAACTCGCCGGGATGCGCGCCCGCGAGCTGACCCAGCAGCTCATTACATTTGCCGCCGGCGGGAGCCCGATCAAGGCGCCGATCAGCTTGGAGAAAATTGCCCGGGACACCGCCGCGTACTGCCTGCCCCGCTTTGGCGTCGTGGCCGAGTTCGATATCGAGCCGGACCTGTGCGCAGTGGCGGGCGACGCCGGCCAGGTCGGCCAGGTATTCCAGAACCTGTTCGTCAACGCGGCCGAGGCCGTGCCCAATTCGGGTGTGATCACGGTCCGCATGCGCAACTGCGCGGCCGGCCAGGTCGAGGGGCCCAATGGTCACTTGGGCCGCTGCGTCAGCGTCGAGGTCAGTGACTCGGGCCCAGGCATGACGGGTCCTCAGTTGCAGCGCGTGTTCGACGCCTACTACTCGACCAAGCGCCGCGGCTCAGGCCTGGGTCTGGCCACGGTGTTGTCGATCATCAAGCGCCACGACGGCCACATCGAGGCCAGCTCGGCCGTGGGCCTGGGCACCACGATGCGGTTCTGGTTGCAGGCAAGCAACGAAGATCCGACCAGCGATGCGGAACGCCCCACGGGCATCTCGATCAACTTCGTCGGGTCCTTGCGGGTCCTGGTCATGGACGACGAGCCCCTGGTGCTGAGCGCCACCCAAACCATCCTAGAGCGACTTGGCGCAAAAGTGGCCGTCGCGGCCGAGGGCAACGCCGCGGTCGAGGCGCATCGCGACGCCGTGGAGTCCGGCACGCCGTTCGACGTGGTGATCCTGGACTTGACGGTGCATGGCGGCATGGGCGGGGTAGAGACCCTTGCGGCGATGCGCAGTGTACAACCCGATGTAAAGGCGATTGTTTGCAGCGGCTACTCCACCGATCCAGTGATGGCGGACCCGGCGGCCTTCGGCTTCTCGGCCGTGTTGCCCAAGCCGTTTTCGCTGGCGCAGCTTGCCGAAGTGGTCAAGAGCGTGACGCACGGCGCTAGGGACGCAACCGGCAAGACGAATTACTGATACGCACCCCGATTCGGGCCCGGCGAAACGCCCAGATGTTCGATCCGATTCGGACGGAACTGGAATGATTCCCTGAGCAAACCGCGGCAGCGAACGGGCTCCAGCCGCGCTGTACCCCGGTCTCGCGCCCGCGGGCCGGGTCTCGGAAACCGTACAGGGTCAATCAGCTCAAGAGTCATATATCGTCAGCAGGTTAGCGCTCGCCACGGGCCCGCCACAGCTCTGTGACAACTGATATTGACAATGAAAATCATTTTCATTATGCTTCGTCCACGCCGCCGAAACTGGCGGCCTGGATCGCGCACCATGCTCCGCACCCTTCTTGCCGCCCTTGCCGCCAGCGCGACCGTGCTCGGCCTGGCTGCCGCGGCCCACGCCAACGAGCGCCACTTCACCTACACCTACGAGACCAATGTGCTCGCCCCCGGGGTGATCGAGGTCGAGCCCTGGGCCACCGCCCGCCTGGGCAAGGACCGCTACTACACCGGTATCGACAACCGTCTGGAGTTCGAGGTGGGCGTGGTCGAGAATCTGCAAACCGCGCTGTACATCAACTTTGGCGTCGAGGGGATGCGCGCGGGCGACACCATCGCAACTGCTAGTAATCACAAGGGCATCTCGTCCGAGTGGAAGTACAAGTTGAGCGACGCGGTGGCCGACACGGTGGGCTCGGCGGTGTACTTGGAAGGCACGCTGGGCGCGGACGAGCTGGAGCTGGAGGGCAAGCTGCTGCTGGACAAGCGGATCGGCAATCTGCACCTAGCGTGCAACGCCGTGTACGAGTTCGAACGCAACGACGCCGAAAACATCGTAGAGCACAAGCTGCACGCCATGGCGGGCGTTGCCTACTTTGTGCGCGACAATTGGAGTATCGGCCTGGAGGCCGTCAACTCGAACATCGTGGAGCCCGAGGCGCCCGGCGCCAAGAACGAGCTCAAGCACGGCGCGCTGTTTGCCGGCCCGGTGCTGAGTTGGTCGCGCGGCAACGCCTGGATGGCCGTGTCGGCCCTGCCCCAGTGGATGGGCTACGGCAGCGCGGTGCCGGCCGGTCGGGGCCTGAACCTGGACGACTTCGAGCGTTTTCAGGGCCGCATCCTGATGGGTATCCACCTTTAGGGCGAACCCCAGCGGAATCGCGCCTGGACGACTTGGACAGCTGTCCTGCAACCGGCGAGATTTATACCAATTCCGTCCGAATCGGATCGAAAACTCGGGCAATTCTTCGGGCCCGAACCGGGGTCCCCGCCTGATTCTCGCCAGTTGCAGAACGGGTCAGAAAAGCCGTACAGGCGCGAATCAGGTGGGGTGCGTATTAGACGGGGAACCCAATTCGGGCCCGCTGTAGGGCGGGGAGTTTCGCTACGCTTCGGACGGAGCACGTACAACAGGCGGCGGGATTTGCGCATGCGCGACACCTTGGACTGGTTCTGCAAACCACTGGGCTCTGCGTTCGTCTTGGGCCGATTCCCGAGCGCGCGCAGCCGTGCCCTTGCCTGCGGCTGGGGGCTCGGCGTGCTTTTGGTCGGCTGCGGCCCCAGCGCCATCCCGCAGGCGTCGTCGGCCGATGTGGCGCGCGCCCAGGCCCGCTGGCCCGACGCGAACCAGGCCCAGCTCGACCGCGGCCGGCGCTCGTATGTGGTGCACTGTGGCGGCTGCCACGTCGCCATCCCGCCGGCCAAGTTCTCTGCCTCAGCCTGGGAAGGCCACGTCGAGCGCATGGCCGGCAAGGCCAAACTCGCCGAACCGGAAAAATCGATGGTTCTGCGCTACCTGGCCATCGCCGCGCGGCCTGAGTCGGCCCGCAAGTAGTCATCTGCGGGACGCATCCTTGGCCGTACGCGGCGGCTCTGCGAGGCGGCCCGCCCTGTTGCATGGTCAAGCTAGCCACCAATGCCACACGTGCTGCGTCCAATCCACGCGGTAGCCAAGGCGCGAGTACAGGGCCAGCGCTTCTTGATTGTCGCCCTGGGTGACGACTTCCATGCGCCGGCAACCGCGCTGCACCGCCCAACACTCAGCCGCGCGCATGAGTTGGCTGCCCAGGCCCCGGCCACGGCAGCGGGCATCCACCGCGATGAGACCGATGCGAGCCACCCCATCGCCTTCGGCCTTGACCGTCACCAGGCCTTCTTCGACCTGACTGCCGGGCACGACTAGCACCGCGTCGGCAATCTGGCGGGCGACCGAGCGCTGAATCCACAGGCGATACAGCGTTTGGAAGCACTCGCGCGGCATCCGCGGATCCACCAGATAGCGCGAGCGAATGCCGCTTGCCAGGGCCAACTCGGTCAAGGCAGAAGTGGGCGAGGTGCCCATGAACTCGACGACTTCGTTGGGCCAGACCGGCGCCGCGTCCAACGGCTTGGCCAAGTTGGTCTTGCGGTCGACCAGCGCCGCGCCAACCGCGCGCAGCGCCTGCTCGCCGGCCGCGTGATCAGGACGCAAACTCAGGTACACCAAGGCGATTCCCAGATCGAGACCGCGCTGCCGCGCCGCCTGCAGCTCCGTCTCGTCGGGCTCGCCGGCCTGCCAACGAGCCACGCCAAAGCCAAAATGCTCGCTGTCCCACGGCAGCCGTTCCAGCGCACCAGGCACCACGTTGGCCATCTGTACCCAACCTTGGGGGGCACGCCGTTGCGCCACCGCCCCCTTTTCAACCCGTGGATTCGTCTCGTGGTCCGCCTTGACGGCCAACCCTGCCTGCAGCCGTCGCTGAGACAGGTCTTGCCGGCGCATCAGGATACGCGAACGGCGACCGTTGCGTACACACGGGACCTGAACGTGACGCAGATTTTGGTGGTGCGCAAGGTCGGCGCTCTGGGCCGGGTACCAGGTGTGGACCTGGAGCCGGCGTTGGGGACCTCGCCTGGTTCTCGCCGGTCGCAGAACGGGTCAGGCAAGCCGTAGAGGCGCGAATTGGGTCGAGTTAGTGCCACTTGCGCGCCAGTTGGCGGCTTGAGCGACGACCGGAAAGCGCCACGGCTAGACAAGTGCGCAGCAACGGGTCGCCGGTCTACGGCGCTGGCTTGGCTGGCGACTGCCAGGGCACAGCAGGCTTGGCGGGCACGGCGACGCCGCGGCTGGCCAGCTTGGTCCGGCACTCGCCGCACAAGTCTCGTTCGCCGTCCACGGTGGCGACTTTGCCGCGGGCATCTTCCATCAAACAGCCCAGGTTGGGGCAGTGGCCCAGGTCGTAGTTGTGGCCCAGCTCGTGCACGGCGGTCTTGGCCAAGCGCTCGCGAGACGTGGCGGGCGACACACCGCGGACGGTGCGGAAGCTGGAGATCACGCAGCTTTTTCCGTCCAAGGTGCCCAGTCCTAGCACGCCCCAGTCGGCGACTTTGCCCTTGGTGGTCGAGATGTCGGCGGCCGTCAAGCCGATGATCTTGGTGCCGCCCGCGGGCAGGCGCGCGACCAGCCAGTCCAGCAAAATCTCGGCACGCCAGCGCTGGCGGGGCGGATACCAGGCTGCTTTGGGCAAAGGCTGGGCCGGGAGAACCCGCACTTGCACGGGGTAGAAGGCCTGCAACGCGCTGACGACCTCGGCCAGCGCGGGCTCGCTGGGCGCCGGCTGCAGCGGTTGAACGTAGACAGTGGTTGGCGGCGCGGCCCAAGCCAAGTTGCTCACCAGTAGGCCCACGGCCGCCAGATGGCGCAAGCCGGCGCAAAATCGAGCGATCATGCGCGCCGTCGCCGCAGCAGCCCCACTGCCAGCAGCAGCGGCAGCCCCCAGGGCCAAAGCGGGGCCGTGCGCTGGCTGGTGCACGAAGTGGCCGGGGCCACGGAGCCGGTGCCCGCCGCTCCCGCGCCGCCGCTGGTGTCGCTCAGGGAGCCGTTGCTGCCGGCGTCGCTGACAGGCGGGTCGACCACCTGACCCTGCGGCGGCAATTGGCCGTTGACCCAACCGGGCTTGGGCGTGCAATTCGCCGGCTGGATCCACGGCCCGGCCTTGGTCAGCACCGCGTCACTGTTCGGCGGCGTCCACACGGTCGCGGGGGCGAGCACCAAGTCCTTGGGAAGGCTGGGAGCTCCCGGCAGCGCACCGGCGATGGCCAGATCCACCTTGGCGATGTCGCCGGCAGCCACCGTCAGCGGCTCGCCGGCTTCGTCTTGCACGTTGACGATCCACGCCGCCGGCGTCTTGCCAAACAGCGGGTCGATGATGGCCGTGTTGCCCAGCAGCCACGAGCCCATCGTGTCGATGGACAGCCGCGTGCGTTGGTCGCCGTTGGCCCAACCCTGCATGCACACAGTGTTCTTCTGCACATTGCGCGTCGGCTTGACCTCGGGCAGCGTCGCCGAAAAAGCGAACACCGGATCGCGGTCCATCTCGCCAGGCGAAATCCGCAGCACCAATCGGCTGGTGCGGGCCGACATCGCGATCGCTGCGCTCACCTTGAACAGCGGGTCGATGATGGAGGACTGCAGGCTGGCGGCCATCGCGTCGCCCTTGACGCTGGCCTTCTCGGTCTGGGTCTTGCTGAGCGTGACCTTGCCACTGGTGCAGCTGTCGACAGCGTTGGGTTTCTTCCAGTACAGCCCGCAAGCCTTGAGCGACGCCAGGGTGTCCGCGGCAGTTTGGCCCATGAACAGCCCGGTCTGGCCCACCGGCCCGGCGATGGCCGCCACCACATCGTCATCCAGCGGCAGCGGCGAGACGGCCAAGAAGTTGGCGACATCTAGCAGTGTTTTGGCCGACTTGAGCGAGCCCAGATCCAGGTCCAGCAGCGGCGACAGCTTGCCCACGGCGGCAGAGGGCAGCGAGGCCTCGGTCACAAAGGCGTGGCCAGCGGCTTCGTCGATGGCGGCTGCCAGCACTTGCGCGTAGTTGCTGGGCACATGACAAGCGCTGCCCGGAGCCGCGTCGGGCAAGCACGGCACGGGGGTCTTCGCGTCCAAAAGCAGCAGCCGCAGCGGGTTGACCACCACGTCAAAGTAGTTCTTGACCACCGCCCGGCCGCTCCCGGCGAGGTTGACCGTCACGGTCATGTCGTCTTGCGCGGCGATGGCCGTCAGTCGCAGCGGCACGCACGGCTCGGCGTCGTCCATCTGGAGCACGATGGGCTTGATCGCCTGCACGCCCTGGCCGTTTTGCAGCTTGACCGCCAGGAACACGTCGCCCTTGTCGGCATGAATCTGTAGAATCGGCTTGGCTTTTTCGGGCGTGGCGTAGCCAGCCTTGGTCAGCCACTCGTACAGCTTGGCCGCCTCCGTGCCCTTGATCACGGAGTACTCGTAGGGGCCGGTGAAGCCGTGGGCCAGCACGTCCACGCCGTCGACTTTGGGGTTATTGTAGTCGTCCCACTCGGCGCCACCCTGCAAATCAGGTGGGGCGACATCCATCGCCGCGCTGGCGTCCTTGCTGTTGCCTGGCACGCAACCCTGGTGCGGATCGCGGCAATTCTCGCTGGGCAGCTGGCGCACCGCCACGCGGAAGCCCAAGCGCTGGTCCAACGCATCGAATACGGCCCGCGGCCCGGTCGAGACCACGGGCACCTTGGGAAGGGGCAAAACCCAGCCAAAATCCTGGGCCAACCCCGCGTAGAGGACTTCAATCCACACAGTGGCCAACTTGGTCTTGTCGTCGCGCAAGAACAGCACGCGCTCGGCGTTTTGCACCACGGTCTGTTTGGTGTCGGCCGACGGCGGCGAAAAACAGCCCCCACAGGCAAGGGACTGCGCAGCCACCATGGTGCTGGTCAGCGCTCCCAGGGCAAGGACAAGGCGCAACGATCGGGCGGTCATGGCATTCCTCCAGAGCTCTGCCAAAGTGTGCGCTTCCTCGGCAGCGCCTTCAATGGGAACTGCCCGCGCGCGGGCAATGCTCGGCTGCCCTCAGCTTGGCGGATCCTGCTTGACCGACTGGGCCACCGCCGCACGGTTGCGCCCCCCCAGCTTGGCCAGATACAGGGCGGCATCACTGGCATCCACCAGCGCGGTGGCGCTGTCGCCGTGGTCGGGCCAAGCCGCCACGCCGATGCTGACCGTTACGCCAATGCCAGGCTGACCGCCGATGTGGGCCTGCTCCACAGTGGCGCAGAGCTTCGCGGCCACCCACTCGCCACCTGCCAGGTCCGTACCGGTGAGAATAATAGCGAATTCCTCACCGCCATAGCGGCACGGTATGTCGGTGCGGCGGACCCGCTCGCGGAAGAACGCACCCAGCTGGCGCAACACTTCGTCCCCGGCCGGGTGGCCAAAGCGGTCGTTCCAGTTCTTGAAGTGGTCCACGTCGATCATCAGCAGGCAGAAGGGCTGGTGCGACCGGCGGCTGCGCTCGACCTCGCCGGCCAGGCTGGCGCGAAACTGCCTGAAATTCGGCAGACCGGTCATCGCGTCGGTGCTGGCAAGCGACTGCAAGCTTGCATTGGCGGCGGCCAGTTGCTGATTGGCTTCTTCCAGGCGCGCGGTGCGCTCGGCGACCGCGGCCTCGAGGTGGGCGGTGTGGTTGGCCATCCGCTCGGCCATGTCGTTCAGGGCGGCGCCCAGCACGGCGATCTCGTCGGCCGTCCCAGAGGCAGCGCGACTGGACAACTCGCCCTCGGCCAAGCGCCGGGCCAGATGAGTCAGGCTGCGAATCGGCCGCACCAGGCGCACTTCGAGCAAACCATAGAGCAGCAGACCCAAGGCGACCAGGGTCGCCACCACCAAGATGGCGGTCACAGTCACGGCCCGCATCCGCGCCTCTTCCAAGCGCGCGCGGCCCACGCCGGCCACTACTCTGCCCCACACCAGACCCGGTCGACCCGCCACCGCGCTGGCCACGGTGTGGGTGGCGACCACTACAGACTCGCCGCGCCAGACGCTGTCGAGCACGCCGTCGCCTTGGGTCGGGCTGGCCCCGCCCAGGAGGCTGGCATCGGCGAGCTGACCGTAGAAGCGATGGTCGCTGTGGGCCAGCACGCGGTTCTGGCTGTCGACCACCGCGACAAAGCGGATGTCGAGCTCGGCCAGGTTGCGCTCGACCAGTGAGTTGACCACCCGGTCGAGCTGCTCGATGCGCATCGCCGCCAGGTCGGCAGCGGTGGCCGTCGCCACAGTCTCTGCAAAGGTGCGCGCGCGCAGGCTAATTTCGGACTCTTGCGTTGACCACTGCAGCATCGTGAGCGTCGTGCCCAGCACCAGCCCTGTGGCGCAGCACAGGCCCATGCAATAGGCGACGATGCGCGCACGCAGGCTCACGGCTGCCCCCCGGGCGCGCCCAACAAGGCCATGGCCTCGATTACGCTGGAGTAGTGGCCGCCGCTGGACTTGGCAAACCCATCGATGTTGGCCAGCGGCGCCAGCGCAGCGCGACCTTGCGGCGTGCTCGCATTCAGGCCGTGCAGCACCGTAGCCACGCGTTCGGCCAGGGCGGCGTCGAGACCGGGCCGCACGACCACAGCGTCGTAGGGGATGCGACCTGTCAAGGCGATCACCCGCAGCTCGCCCACATCCAGACCATCGGCGCGGGCGCGCTGAATTGCGCCAAAAAACGAAGCGCCGGCGGCAACTTCGCCGGCAAGGGTCGCGCGAATGACCGCTTGGTGGTCGCCCAGCATCACGGCCCGGTTGGGTTGGGCGCGGGGATCGATGCCGTCGGCCAGCAAGCGCCGCAGCGGGAAGAGCCAGCCTGATGCCGACAAATCGTCTACGAAACCAATGCGCTGGCCCTGCAAGTCGCGCGTCGTCTGCACCGGGCCGTTGCGGCGAGCCACCAAGTAGCCCGAATAGTAGGCCGAACCGTCGCCAACCAAGGTGGCCGCCAAACCCAGGCAGCCAAACTGCTCGCGGGCCCGGACGAAGGCCACCGGCGGCAATACCGCCACATCGACGGCCCCGTGGCCAATCATTTGGACCAGCGCGTTGTAGTCTGCCGCCGCGGTCACCGCCACCGGCAGGCCCAATTGGGCCGACAACTCGGCACCTACCCGGTCGTAGCCGTGGGCGATTCGCTCGGTGCCGTGCCCCAGGGCATGGCCAAAACGCAGGCGGTCGGGGCGCTCAGTCCCCGGCGCGCATCGGTCGGGCCATTGCACCGCCGCCTGGCTGGCGGCAACCGGTGGTGGAGATGGGGTGGGTGCACAGCCAAGCACCGCTGCCATGCCCGCAAGTGCGGGGACCAGTCGAGCGCGAGCCACGGCGACCACGGACATCATCAGCGCACTACCTACTCCGGCCCAGCGGCGGCGTCAATCGGGGGCCGCAGGGCCGATGCGAAACCGTGACACGAACCGGAGCGTCGTTCCGGTCGGCGTGCAGGCAGCGGCCGAGCACTTGACGGGCCGCCGGACACAGGCGCACATTGGCCTGGCTGGACCAATTCCGGCCGCGTGGAGCGGGGCGCCTGTGCCGATCCGGCGCACGGCGGGCCGGCAGCGGCGGCAGTGAGGGCCCGATGCAAGCGGACGCCAGCCAGCCCAACCCGGCTTTGGAGCCGCCCGAGCCACCGGCGGCCCGGTTCGCCGTGCAGGTGGTCGCCGAGCATCGGCTGCTGGTGCGCGGTCTGGCAATCTGCATTGCCGGCACGATGCTGGCGTTCTTGGCGCTGGACCCGTGGGTGGTGGCCAGCATAGACCGGCCACTGGCCAGCCAAGCTTTGCCGCTGGTCCGAACAACGCGCGTGGTGGCTGTGCTCGTATGCGCCGCGCTGTGGCCCCTGGACCGCGCCGTGACCCGCGGCCGCCTTGACGCGCACAAGGGGGCTGCCGCGCTCGCCATTTGGCTTGGCCTGATCTTCCACATCATGGCGCTGCTGCTGGGCTGGTTTGGCTGGTTTCAACCGACCATGGGCTACTACGTAGCCGCCGTCCTGTTCTTGAGTTTGGCGCTCAAAGTGCCGGCGTGGTGGTCGACCGCCATCTTCGCTGCGGGTCTGCTGGGCATGCTGGTGCCGCTAGCTCTGCACCCGGATGGTTGGCGGGCCGAGAGTGCGAGCTTGGCGACCGACGCCTTGCTGATGTCGGCCACCGGGTCGATCGTGGCGCGCCTGGGGTTCCGCCGCCAGCGGCGGTCTTGGCTGGATCGGGCGACCATTGCGCGCCAGAATTCCGAGCTGCAGGGGACCAACCAACGCCTGTCCGATGCGCTGCAGACCGCCGAGCAAAGGAGCACCGCCGCCATGGCGGCCGAGCGGGCCAAGAGCGCCTTTTTGGCGCGGATGTCGCACGAAATCCGCACGCCGCTGCACGGCATCATCGGCATGACCGAGCTTGCATTGGCCGACAGCACTCCTGGGCCCCAACACGACCGGCTCGCCAGCGTGTACGGCAGCGCGACGGGGCTGCTGAGCGTAGTCAACGAAGTGCTTGAATTCTCGCGGCTGGAAGCGGGGCAGCCCCAGCTGCAGCGGGTACGTTTTGACGCCGCCGAACTTGTTCGCGAACTGGCCGCGGCCCTGGCGCCGTTGGCCGTCAAGCGCGGCTGCGACCTGCAAGTGCTGCCGTGCCCCGCCACGGTGGCCGCCTATGGCGACCCGTTCCGCGTGCGGCAGGTCTTGAACAATCTGATCGACAACGCTCTAAAGTTTTCGCCGGGCGGTCTTGTCACGATCCAAGTCCAGCTCGCCACCGGACCGGCGGGCGTCCACTTGGAGTTCCTGGTCGCAGACACCGGTGCCGGTATCGCCCAGGATCGGTTGTCGGCCATTTTCGAACCTTTCGAGCAGGCCGACTCCTCTGTCGCTGGGCGCTTTGGCGGCAGCGGCCTTGGGCTGGCCATCTCGGCGCGCTTCGTCGCCGCCATGGGCGGCCGGATCACCGTAAAGAGCGTAGTCGGCCAAGGCAGCAGCTTCCTGGTGGCCCTGCCGCAGCGCGGCGAGCCGGCCGCCCTGGAGCCCGCGACGCCGCCACTCAAGCCGGTGGAGCCGGGCCGCGCGCTGGACGTGCTCTTGGCCGAGGACAACACGGTCAATGCCGAGATCGCGCGCCTGATGCTGGCCAAGGCCGGACATCGCGTCACGGTAGTGGGCAACGGGAAGGCGGCCCTGGAGGTGCTGGAAAATGCGGGATTTGATATCGTTCTCATGGACTTGCAGATGCCAGAAATGGACGGCGCCGACGCCACCCGCGAACTGCGCCACCGCGAGCGCGGTACGGGCCGGCGCACCACGGTGGTGGCCTTGACGGCCCACTCGGCCGAGGAAGTGACGCAGACCGTGGCCGATGGCGAGTTCGACGGCTACTTGTGCAAGCCGTTCACTACGCGACAATTGCTGGACCTGCTGGCGCGAATGGATACGTCCGCCGCTCAGTAGGTCGACTCATTCGAATGGGCGAGGACGACGTGGACAACGAGGATGCAGCGGCGGTTCGGGGCGGACGGTTTCGGCAATTCTTGGACGGCCCGCGGCCCTGGTACTGGGCGGCCCTGCTCGGCTTGATCCTGACGCTGACGGCGCTGGACCTGGGCTGGATGGCCGACGACCATTTGCTCCGCGCCAACCTGCTGCGCGACCCGCGCTTGCCCGAACTGCAGACCGCGCCCTGGGATGTGTTCCACTTCTTCCCGCAAGCGGCACGAGGAACGGCAGGAATCGACCAGGGTTACGGCGTCTGGTGGGCCGAACTGAATGGCTACGCCCGCCACTTTCGGCCGCTGGCTTCGCTGTCGCACTGGCTGGATGCGCGCCTGTGGGCCGAGCACGCGTGGGTGGCGCACCTTCAGTCGGCGCTGTGGTATGCGGCGCTGTGCGCCGTGGCGGCCGCCTTGTATCGGCGGCTTGTCGGTGGCTGGGCGGCCGGGCTGGCGGCGCTGTTTTTTGCGGCGGACTACACCCACGGCATGGCCGCGGCCTGGGTGGCCAATCGCAACGCGGTGATGGCTGCCGCCTTGGGCCTGACCGCCCTGCTCTTGCACCACCGCGCCCGGCTGCACGGGGATCGGCGGGCGGCGGTCGCGGCGCCGCTCTTTTTGGCCGCCGGACTGGCTGCGGGCGAGGTGGCGCTGGCGACCGCGGCCTTCTTGCTGGCCCACGTCGTGACATTGGAGTCGGGGAACCTGGCGCAGCGACTGCGGTCCTTGGCGCCTTACTTGGGCGTAGGGGGCGTGTGGCTGGCGGCCTACGTGGCCGGCGATTTTGGCGCCCATGGCTCGGGGCTGTACCTGCAGCCCGGCAGCATGGCGTTTGTGCGAGCGCTACCCACGCATCTGCTGCTCCTGCTGGGGTCTGAGTTGGGCGGCGCGGGTCCGGACCTGTGGCCCCTGGTCGGGGTGGGACCGCGGCTGGGGATGGCAGCCGTGGCCGCGCTGGCCCTGCTGGTCGCCGCAGGGGCGCTGTGGCCGGTGTTGAAACGTCAGGCCAATGCTCGCTTTTTGGCCCTGGGGGCGCTGCTGTCGGCGGTGCCGCTCTGTGCCACCTTCCCGTCGTCGCGGCTGGCGCTGGTGCCTGGGTTCGGCTTGGTGGGTCTGGTGGCCCTGGCCGTGACGCAGTGGCGCGAACCAGCCGGGCACGAGCGGCGGCGCCTCCTGGCGACCTTTGCGATTTGGGCGGGCGGCATCCATCTGCTCGTTTCGCCGCTGCTGTTCTTGGTGATGGTGCGGCAGTCGCCGAGCACCGAGGTGGGCATCACGGATCTGCTGCGGCTCATCCCCAGCGAACCTGCCGTGGCGCAGCAGCGACTGGTCGTGGTCAACCTGCCAGACGTCTTGTATACCCTGTACTTGCGCGCCGCACTGGCCGCCCAAGGGCGCGACCGCGCGGTGCCGCAGGGCACGTATCTGCTGGGCCTGGGCACCCATGACCTGACCGTGTCGCGACCGGACCGGCAAACGGTGGTGGTGCGCGATGCCGCTGGCTTCTATGGGCAGGACTTTTCGCTGCTTCTGCGCTCCGCCGACTTGCCCATGGCGGTGGGCGATCAGGTTGCGAGCGCGACGGCCACCGCGCAGGTGCGGGAGGTCCGCGACGGAATACCTACCGAAGTGATGTTCCGGTTTGGCGTTGCCCTAGAAGATCCGTCGCTGCGCTGGGTTGCATGGGATGGCGCGACGCTGCAGCCCTGGCCTTTGCCTGCTGTGGGCGCGACCGTGCAGTTGGCGGCGCACGCTCACCCGCTGATGCAACCGCCGCACGGCGCGGAGACGCCGCGCCAACCGTGACGCTCGCCGAGGCCGCCCATGACCGACTTGCTGCTCGCTGCCCATTACCCCACCGTGCCGCTGCGCGATGCGACGCAAGCCCTGCCCCGTCCTGAACAATTGCTGGCCATCGCCAACGAAGACGGCTACCTATACCTTCCAGGCCTGCTGGACCCGGCGGCGATCGCGGCGGTGCGGGCGCTGGTGCGCCACCGGTGCGAGGCGCTGGGGTGGGTACTGCCCGCGCCAGACAACCCAAGTACGTGGCAAGCCAAGCCCGGAGTCCGCTTGACCGGTCGCGGCTGGGACGACCCCGACTGGATCGACCTGCAGCGCGAAGTCGGCGCTCATCCCGATTTTCTGGCGCTGGTGCACAGTCCGCAGTTGCTCGGCGTACTGAAGACGTTGTATGGCGAACCGGCCGGGGTGGCGGTGGCCAACCACTGCTGGATCAAGCTGCCTGGGAGCCCGGAACACACCACCCGTCCGCACCGCGATGCCTTCTACCTACCGGATTGTCCAAGGATGTGGACGGCGTGGCTGCCGCTGACCGACACCCCGGCCGAGGTTGGCCCCTTGGGCGTGGTTCCTGGGTCGCACACCTTGGGTCAGTGGCCGCAGCGCGATGCGATGCAAGGAATCGACGTGCCGCGCGAGGCAACCTGGGCGACTGGACCCGTGGTGCCCGGCGACGTGGTCCTGTTCGGCGCGCAGGCGATCCACTGCGCCTGGGCCAACACGTCGGCGACCGCAGTGCGGGTGTCGCTGGATGTCCGCTTTGAGCCGCTCAGCACGGTGGGTTCGATCTTGCGGCCGGGGATGTAGGGGCCCGTGCAAAATCTAGTCGATTTGGTCGGGACCTGTTCCTGGTGCTGGGTGATACGAACCCCGTCTGATTCACGCCTGTACGGTTCCTCTGACCCGGTCTGCAACCGGCGAGAATCAGGCGGGGACCCCGGTTCGGGCCCGAAGAATTGTCGAAGTTTTCGAGCCGATTTGGACGGAAATCGTATGAGTCGCACTCCAGGCAACCGGTGGGTGCGCGCCCCTACAGGGCATCGCGCCGTCCTGCGCGCACGTGAACGATCGAGTTGCTCCGACACAGGCCCTTGTCGCCCAACGCGCTTGGAACCCGGTGCTCGCACTGGGGACTACGTGCCCCAAGCAGGACGCCCCACTCAGCGCTGTTGCGGCCCCAGCTGACGGGCGCGCAGACAGCCCTCGTCGACCCCCAAGGCGCAGGCCTTGCTGGCATCGGCGAGCGACTCTGGGTAGCGTCGCAGATGGTAGTAGGTGCCGCCGCGCTCGAGATACGCACGCCCGTCCGATGGATGCTTGGTCAGGTAGGCGCCCCAAAGCGGCAAGATCTCTTCGAATTTACGCTCGCGGGCCAGCTGGTAGTCGCGGCGCTGCACTTCGCGGAACTCGTCTTCGGCCGTGGCGGCCGGCGCGGGCGTTGGCTGCGCCTGAACGATGTGCAGCCGATTGATTTGCACGGCCGAGTCCTCTGGCCAGACGGCGGCGGCCAACTCGACCAATTCCACAGCGGTGCGGAGGTCGCCGGCTTGGCGCTTGGCCTGAGCTTGTTTGACAAGCTCTGCCGCCAGGTTTTCCTTGACGAATTTGTTGCCCGTGGCGGTCGCGTCGAACTGCATCGCCGTGCGCCAAACCGGCACGGCCTCTTGCAGCCGACCGGCCCGGAGCAGCGCCTTGGCCAAGGCGGTGTGGCCGGGGCCAAAGGCGGGCCGCAGCTCTACGGCCCGGCGCGCGTCGGCGATGGCGCCGTCGTGTTGGCCGGCGCGCGAGCGGATCTCGGACCGATCCATGAAGAACATCGGCGACTCACCGGCAAGAAAGGCGCGATCGATCGCCGCCAAAGCCTCTGGCAGGTGCTCGTCTTGCACGGCCATGTCGGCCTCGTCAGCGTCGGCAAAGCCGCGCAGAACCTTGAGGCGCGGGTTCATTTCGGTGGGAGCCGAGGCAGCGGCCAAGCGCATGCGCCAGTTGAACCCGCCCCACCGCGGCTCCAGGCTGCTTTGCTGCAACATGCGCGGGAAGAAGCAGGCGGGGCAGTTGGCGATGGCCGCGTCGATGGCTTGGTCGCGTGCGGTGCGGCCCCCTGCAAACATCTCGACCCAGGCAGAAGCAATCAAGGCCGGCAGCACGCGGGTTCGGTGTTTGGCGACAGCGCCCAGATCCGCGCGCGCCTGGTCCATGGCGCGGTGCATCGACTCGAAATCCGACTTGGCAGTGTCTTGAGCCCAACGGGCACCGCGGCGGCGCTGGCCCACGTCGAGCCACCACTTGCCGCGCACGGTAAGCGGCAGCCAACCGGGGCGGGTGGTCACCCACTCGTTGAGAATGGGCTCCAACTCCGGTTCGGGTGCCGAAAGCGCCGCGATAGCGTCGACGACCCACTGCTCCGCGTGCCAATCCGTCTCGAAACGATTTTGCCAAGCACCCACCAGGCGCTCGATATCTTTGAAGTTCTTGGCCTTCAGCATGGTTCGCAGGCCAAGAGCATCCACGTAGCGCCGCGAGTAGCCGTAGCCGTCCGCCCCGTCGGGACCCAGGAGGCCATCGCCGCTGGCCGCAGGGGCTGGGGCGAGCACAGCCTCCGACGCCACCCGCCATTCGCGTTCTTGAGTCGTTTTGACCTCTTTGAACTCGTCCTTTGTCAGGACTCGGTCCTCGCTGCTGGCCGTGCGGTG
Organism: Myxococcales bacterium; assembly: GCA_037441385.1. GTDB lineage: Bacteria > Myxococcota_A > UBA9042 > UBA9042 > UBA9042 > SXRM01. The sequence goes on along the minus strand of JBBISH010000081.1, from coordinate 7,503 downwards.
GCGCTGAGCCAAGGTCCAGATGGCCGCGCCGCCAGCGGTCACAATTGCCGTGGCCACAGCCAGGGCCTTGGCATTATCGCTGAGCATTGGAGCCTCTTGAACCGGGGGCGGTCGCAGCAGTATGTACCGGGCCGAATGGAGTGTCGAGTGCAATACGACCCCTTGGGCAAGTGGAGGGCATTTGTTCACCATCGAGCCGCTTTGAGTGCAGGCCGCAGGGGGCGGCTAGGTGCGTCACGCGGACCTCCGTGGATTCACGCCCAAACAGCTTCGCGGACTGGCTCTGCCACTGGGGAAATGGGACCGGGCTCCCGCCTTCAGCCCGAGGAACTGTCGGCGGCGTCGAGCCGACTCGAACGGACGCAGGAACAGATGCGCTACCGCGGCGACCGACGGCATGCTACCGTTGACACAGCATCCGCACGGTCGTCTGGCTTGATGCCACAACCCAGCCAGCGACCGCCACCGCCACCCAAGGAGGCCCATCGTGGAAGATCCGCCCGAACAGCCCGCGGTTCCCGAGACCCCGGTCGGACCGCGCACGCTTGAATTTCGCTTTGTCGGCACGGGCAGTGAGTATTTCCGCATCTGGATTGTGAACTTGGTGCTCACGATCTTCACGGTCGGCCTGTACTACCCGTTCGCCAAGGTGCGCAAGCTCACGTATTTCCACGCGAATACTGAAATCGGTGGCTACCCGCTGTCTTTCCACGGCGACCCCAAGCGGATGCTGCGCGGCTATCTGATCGTCGGCCTGTCGATGGGACTGTACACCTTGCTCAGCCGCATTTCGCCCATTGCCACGATTGCAGCCTTGGTTGTGCTGACGCTGGCATGGCCGACGCTGTGGCACGCGGCCCTGCGCTTTCGCCTTGGCAACACGGGCTGGCTGGGCCTGCGCGGCCGCTTCCTTGGCACCCGTGCGGGGGCGTATGCGACGCTGCTGCCGGCAAGCTTCCCGTCGTTCCTCTTTGTGGTCGCGGCAACGCTGCAGGGGCCGGCCGCGGGCGACCACCCTCAGGTACCGGGGCCCCTGTACTGGATCACCTTGCTGGCCTTGGTGGTAGCAACGCCCTGGATGCTATGGGTCGCGAAACGCTACCAGCACAACCACTTCGCTTTTGCTGGCGAGCGGAGTGAGTTCAGCTTGAAGCTTGGCTCAGTGTTTGGGCTGGGGCTGCGCGGCTTTGGCGTCTCGATGATCGCCAGCTTCCTTTGCGTGGCCCTGTTGATTGCGGTGGTGATGTTGGCCGGCGCCCAAGGCAGCGGAGCCAAGGGCCCCCAAGGCTTCGCCGCGACTGCCCTTTCTATGGCGGCGTTCGTGGTCGCCTTCCAAATCGTGATGTACCCTTGGTTCGTCGCTCGAATGCAGAACGCCGTCTGGAACCATACGCAAAGTCAGCACTTCAAGACATTCAGCCGACTCCGAGCGCGCTCGCTGGCCTGGCTGAACCTGAAGAACTGGGTGCTGATCGTGTTGACGCTTGGCTTCTATTTCCCGTTTGCCGCGATCCGCACGCTGAAGCTGCGCGTCGAGGCGATGTCGCTCGAGACGCGGATCGATCCCGAGCAATTGGTATCGACCGAGACTCCGGGCGAGATCGACGCCGCGGGCGACGCGGCCAGCGACCTAATGGGCTTCGACGTGGGCCTCTAGGAACGCCACGGTGACCGAACCGCAACCCATGACCCAGCCCTCGGCAGGGGGCGCACTGCCGGCCTTGCACTACGACGGGCGCGAGGCGCACGGCCGTGCGGTACAAGTCCGCGTCATGGGTGACGAACTGGTCGCCGAGGCCGAGGATGGGGCGGTTGCCTCGCGGTGGACGCTGGGTCGAGTACGCTGGCCTGAGCGCACCCGTCACGGCCGGCGAGTGGCACACCTGCCTGGCGGCGGCCACCTGCGGTTCGACGATGCCGCAGCCTACGACGCCTGGATTGCCGCGCAAGGCCACCGCGAGTCTTGGGTGGTGCGGGCGCAACAGGATTGGCGTGCAGTAGCTGGGGTTACGGCCCTGTTGCTGTTGTTCGCACTGTTCGCATGGCAGATCGGTATCCCGTGGGCGGCGCGCGGCACGGTGGCGCTTTTGCCAGACAGCGCCGACCAATTGGTGGGCCAAGTCGCGCTTCAGGCGTTTGAAGGCCGCTGGCTGCAGCCCAGCCAGATCCCACACGAACGGCAACAGCGATTGCGGGCAGCGTTGCGAGCGGCCGTGGAGCAACGCTATGCCCCAGCTGAGCGACAGCCCGTGGATGTTCGCTTCTTCAAGGCCGTCGACGTGCTGGGGCCAAACGCCTTCGCCTTGCCCGGTGGCTGCATCGTGGTTACCGACGCGCTGGTGAATCTCCTGAGCGATCGCGAGGAGGTCTTGCTGGGTGTGCTGGGCCACGAGTATGGCCACCTGCGTCACCGCCACGGCATGCGCACCCTGGTGCAATCGACCCTGATCTCGGCGTTGACCAGCGTGGCTCTCGGCGACTTCAGCACGCTACTGGCGGGCGCGCCAGCGCTTTTGGCGGAAATGGCGTACTCGCGGGACTTCGAACGCGAGGCCGACGCGGAAGCCGTCGTCATCCTGCGCACGGCCGGGCAGTCGCCCGAGGCCATGGTGCAACTATTTGAACGTTTGCACGATTGGCGCCCGACGGGAGCCGCCAAGCACGCGAACGCGGACGACGACCGAGACGCCGACGACGTGCGGGACCAGCTACCGATCGCGCTGGCCAGCCATCCGATGGACGCCGAGCGCATGGCCTTCTTCCGGTCGGCCGCGGCGCGATGACGGTAGGCGAGCTGGTCCAATTCGGAGTGGGGATTGCGGAGTGCTGCGTCCAGACGGCACATCGGCCAAGGCAAGGCCATGCCGGCCCAAGGCAGTAGCGCCCCTTGCCCATGGTTCAAGCACCCCGCTCGAAATCGGCGTGGGCCTGCCGGGCGATGTCGCGGTGCGCAAGCAGCACGATCCACAGGTTGTTCCAGACGATCGGCGTTGCCAGCGCAAGGGGGCCCGTCGCCTCAAAACTCAGCAACTTCTCGTTGAAGAGCACAAAGACGCCGGTTGTGGTCAACAGGCCAGTGAAGCCAACGGCCCACGCCCGCCAATCGAACCACCCGTTCCAGCGGAACTGCTCGACCGTGGCGAAGTGCACCGCGCGTTGGCGGTCCGGCAGGTCGCGGGCAAGCCAGCGCAGGGCGACTCTGCCCCCCACCACGGTTGGCAGGACGGACAGGCGGAAGGCGAACTCGAAAAGGGCCGCGAGCCCGTGGCCGTGCAACATGCTACTTGCAAACCCCCGCCGCGCAGAGCTTGCCCGTGCCGCAGGCCGTGCCGTCGGCCGCCTTGCTGGTGGTGCAGCCGCTGCCGGGGTCGCAACTGTCCGTAGTGCAAGGGTTGCCGTCGTCGCAGACCACCTTGTCGCCGCCACTGCACTTGCCGGCGGCGCAGAGTTCGCCGGTGGTGCAGGCGTCGCCGTCGCTGCAGGCCCAGGTTGCGTTGACGTGCGTGCAGCCGCTCTGCGGGGAGCAGCTGTCGGCGGTGCACGGGTTTGCGTCGTCGCAGTCGGCGCTGACATTGGCAAAGCAGCTGCCGGCGTCGGCACAGGTCAGGTGGCCAAAAGCGTCGCTCAGCAGCAAGCGCATATCCTGTTGAGTTGCCTTGGGTTGATAGCCGTAGCCAGCCAGCGCGTAGCCGCCGCTCTTGAGCACGCGGACATCGCTCCACACGTCGTCGTTGGCACTGCCCACGGTCTTTTGCCACTGCAGGTTGCCTTGGCCGTCCAGGCCCGCCAGCCACGCGTCTTGGCCGCCGGCGCCGCTGGACAGGGTATTGCCGCTGACCACCAAGTTGCCGCCGGGCAAAAGTCGTCCAGAGCTCCAGGCGTCCGAAGCCGAGCCGCCGTAGGTCTTTTGCCAAAGCTGCGCGCCGGTTTGGCTGACGCGAACGACCCAGCCGTCTTCCAGGCCCGCGCCCAGCGAGGCCGTGTAGCCAAAGGCATAGAAGCCGCCGTCGGGCGCCGGGACCGCGTCGGTCAAGACGTCGTTGCCCTTGCCGCCATAGCGGGCCCACCACTGGGTCGCGCCCGCGCCGTCGGTGCGAATCAACAAGCCATCCCAGCCGCCGGCCGAGGTCACGTTGGTGTAGCCTGCGAGGATGTAGCCGCCGCCGCTGGCGCGCTCGACCCCTTGCAGCGACGACGTGTTGCCCCCGCCGTTCAAGTAGTACTGGTTGCTCATGGCGTTGCCATCCTGGTCGATGCGGTGGAGCCAGCCGCGCGTCTCGGTCCAGTTGACGTGGGTGCGCCAGCCAACGCCGACGAATGAGCCGTCGCCGCCGTCGACCAGATCGAAAAGCGCGCCGCGCTCTTGGCCGTCCCAGCAGTCGCCGTCGCTGGGCGCCGAGGGCGAGCGGGTCTTGACCCACTTGACCTTGCCGTCTGGATCGAGGCGGGCGAGCAAGGCGCGGTAGCTGCAGCCGTTGGTGTAGCCGCCGGCCATGAAGCCAAAGGGGGTGGGCACCACGGAACGGACGTAGTCATCGCCCGCGTTGGCGGCGTACACGACCGTGGCGTCCCACAGCTTGTTGCCTTGGGCGTCAACGCGGGTGATCAAGCCGTCGGGGTGAGCGGTGGGATAGGTCTCGCCGCCCAAGACGAAGCCGTCTTCGCCCACCTGCTCCAAGGATTGCGCGCGGTCGTTGAACGCGCCGCCGAACCACTTGTCCAAGAACGCCGGCTTGCCCGACGAGGCGCAGAAGCCGCCGCTGCACACGTCGCCGTAGGTGCAGTTGCCCGACTGGCAGGGCGACGAATTCAGCGTGTGCGCGCAGCCCTTCTTGGCGTCGCAGGTGTCGTCGCTGCAACTGTTGCCGTCGTCGCAGGTGTCGAACGTGCCGGGCTTGCACAGACCCAACGCGCACACGTCGCCCTTGGTGCAGACGTTGCCGTCGTCGCAGGCGCCGCTGGCGGGGCTGTGGCTGCAGCCACCCTCGCTGTCGCACACGTCCGTGGTACAAGCATTTTTGTCGTCGCAGCTGCCCGATGAGAACTTGGCACACTGGCCCTGGTCGCAGGTGTCCTGGGTGGTGCAGGCGTTGCCGTCGTCGCACGGCAGGCCATTGACCTGGTGGCTGCAGCCCAAGACGGCCTGACACAAATCGTGGGTGCAGGGGTTGTTGTCGTTGCAGTCGCTGGCCTTTTTGCCGGCGCAGTCGCCCTGATCGGTGCAGGTGGTATAGCCCCACGGATCCGTGCGGACCACGCGGCCGGCTAGCCCCTGGGTGTCGCTGGCTTGCCAGGTTGTGGCCAGGACGTTTTCGTCGCCCGCCAATACGGCCAGCGCGGGCAGTTCGCCCGCCAGTGCCGCGCCAGTCATGCGGTCCCAGACCAACTTGCCCAACAGATCGATGCGCCCGACCCAAAGTTGTGGCCCAGCGTCGGTACCGCGGCGGCCGGCAAAGGCGACCGTGCCGTCGTTGCGCACGTTCAGGGCCGAAAACACTCCGGATCCCGCGCCGCCGTAGAGCAGGTCAAAGACCACCGTGCCCGTGTCGCCGCCAAGGCGAACCAGGCGCGCATCGTCAAAGTCAGGGCCCTGCCAGCCACCCACCACCGCGTCGCCGCCAGGCAGGACCGCCACCGCCTCGGCGCCGCCTGCGGCGACCGTGAGCACTTTTTGCCAGACGATGCCGCCCGTTGGGCCGATCAGCGCGGCGCCCAGGCGCGAGCTGCCGTCGGCTTGGGCGACTGTGCCCGCCACGTAGATCTTGTCGCCCGCGTCGACCGCCACCGCGCGCGCCGACCCCGTGATTCCCAAGTCCTTTTCCCACAATGCGGTGCCCACGGCCGAGACGCGTACCGCCCACCAAGTGCCGCCGCCCGGGCCCCCACGCTTGCCGACCGCGATGGCGTCGCCACCGGGCAGCCAGGCCGCCGCGCGCAATTCATCGTCGCCGCTGCCGCCGGCCACCTGTTTCCATTGGGCCTGCAAGTCCGCGCCAAAGCGCACCAAATAGCCGTCGCTGCCGCCGCCAGGTCCCGGTTGCAGGCGCCCCACCGCCAGGCCGCCGCCGCTGCTGCTGACGACGGCGCCCAGAGCCCACTCGTCGGCGCTGGTGCCGATCGTGCTCTGGCCGAGCACGCTGCCCCCGGCCGAGATGCGCGCCAGCCATACGTCGTGCTGACCCTTGCCCTGCGAGGTGGTGGAGCCGACGGTGGTGACGCTGCCCAGCTCGCCAGCCACGACGGCGGCCACCTGATCCTCGGCCTTTCCGTCCAAAAGGACCGTGAAGAGTGGACTTGGCCCGGCCACGCAAGCGCCGGCGTCGCAGGTGCCGATGGGCGTGCAGGGCAACCCGGTGTCGCACGGCAAGGTGTTGGCGGCGTGGGCACAGCCCGTCGCAGGCACACAACTATCGGTGGTACAGGGGTTCTTGTCGTCGCAGAGGCTGGGCTTGCCCGCGCAGGTGATGCCGTCGCAGGTGTCGCCGCTGGTGCAGGCGTTGCCGTCGTCGCAGGGGCCCAGAGTCAGCTTGTGCAGGCAGCCGGCGACCGGGCTGCAACTGTCCACGGTGCATGGGTTCTCGTCGTTGCACTTGCCCGCGTCGGCCTTGTTGAGGCAGCCGAGCACCGGGTCGCACTGGTCCACGGTGCAGTCCTGGTCGTCTTGGCAGTCCGCCATCTGGCCCTGGCACGCGCCGTTTTTGCACGCGTCGGCGGTGGTGCACGGGTTGTTGTCGGTGCAGCCCAGGCCTTGGTGCACGGCGGTCATTTCGCAAAGCCCGGTCTTGGGTTGGCATTGGTTGGCCACGCAGAAGGTGTCGTCGACCGACTTGCACGCCACCACCGTGGCCGGATTGACCGCGCAGACGTAGGGTGCGCTGGATTTGTCGCAGAACAGCGTGCCGTTGCAGAAGTTGCCGTCGTCTTTGGCGGCGCAGTCGGCGTTGGCCTGGCACTCGCACAGGTTGCTTTCGCTTTTGCACTCGCCCAGGTGGCAAGTCTCGGCGGCGGTGCACGGGTTGCCGTCGCTGCAGGGCAGGCCCTGATTGACCGGGTGCATCGCGCACGTGCCCGCCTTCTTGTCGCATTGGTTCTGCAGACAGGCGGTGTCAAAGCTGCTGCTGCAGTTGACGACGGTGGCGGGATTCAGCTGGCAGGTCCCAGCCTTGCAGAACAGCGTGCCGTTGCACAGGTCGCCGTCGTCCTTGCTGGCGCAGTCGGCGTCGCTGGCGCAGACGCAGGTGTTGGCGGTGGCGGCGCACTGGCCCTTGTCGCAGTGGTCGTTGGCGGTACACGGGTTTTGGTCATCGCAGGCCGCGCCGTCGCTGGCGGCGACCATGGCGCACTGGCCGGTCTTGGACTGGCAGACGTTCTTGCTGCAGGCCGTGTCGTCGACGCTGGGGCACACGACCACGGTCGCCGGGTTGATTTTGCAGCTGCCGGTGGGTTTGTCGCAGAACAGCGTGCCGTTGCACAGGTCGCCGTCGTCTTTGCCGGCGCAGTCGG
>JBBISH010000080.1:0-31536 GCA_037441385.1 Myxococcales bacterium | reverse complement strand
ACGGGCGAGTCGAGTTCGATGGCTTGCATGGGGTGCCTCCTGCGCCAAGTGTGGCGCACGAGGGTCGCCTCGCGAAGATGGGGTTGGTGGGGCGGTTACAAGGACCTGAAGGGCGCCACGAGCCGCGAAGCAGGCCGCCGTCAGGTTGCCCTGCGCTGGCAGGGAGGGTATGGCGCGTTCACGTTTGCGGCCGCGGACTTGGAGGATGTAGCGGCCTATGTGCAGGGCCAGGAGCAGCATCACGGCACCGGCACAGTCTACGCCGACTGGGAGCGGAGCCGGGACCTGGTGCCCAGCACCAACCGAAGCGCTTGAGCAGCCCTCGGAGGAGGGCGTTGGTCACTGCGAGCCCGGGAATTCATTCCTGGGTCGCCCCCGCGGTGCCAGGGCCGCAGTACCGGCCGGCGTGCTCGTGGGGCTGTATCCGTCAGGTTGGCGGGTTGGCGGGTTGACGGATACTGGCCGGGTCGGGGGGCTGGCTATGCCGCCAGCGGCACCGGTTCATGATGAAGCACGAGCACATCCGCCGCGCGCAGGGGCACCATCGCATAGGTTCGGCCCGCCAGGTCGGCAAACTCGACCTCGAACATGCCGTCGCCCAATTCGGTCACCGCAGTGCCCACTTGACCGGCCCGCAGCTGGTGCTCGGGGAGGTCGTGGGTCAGAGCAACTACGTCGAATAGCTTCATCGGGGCCTCCTAGACGACAATACATGTGACCAAGCGCGGCACTTCTTCGCCCGCGCGAACGATCCAGGCTGTACGCACACGGGCCGAGCGGCCCTGGCGAACGATCGCCATCTCGACGGCGAACCGTGCGCCGTAGCTATCCACAACGCCGATTTCACATTCCGCGGTCGCAAGCCCGGCGAGCAAAGCCTGGGCCAGCCACTGCGCATCGCGCGCGTGCACACCAAGCGCAGCCTGAAAGACCCGGGCCTTGTGCCGACCTTCGGGGTGGTTGTGGTTCAGCACATAGGCGCTGAGCTTGTGCTCGTCAACGACTGCGTTTTTGAAGTTCGGGAGATGCATCGGGAAACCCTGCCGGCCGGCGCCAAGCACCAAGGGCACTGTAGCGGGCGGGGTCGCGGGCGTCAAAGCGTGGGGTGCGGCGATGGTCGAGGTGGATGCTAGTTACACGTGCCGACCCCGCCGCCCCACTCGATCGCCTGGGTGCGGTTGCAGTGCTTCTGGCCGTCGCAGCCGCACACCGGCTTGTCCGCAACGCCCAGGCAACCTCCACTGCCACTTGGCGAAAAACACAGCCCCGGCTCGCTGCACTTGGCATGGATGCACCACTGCAGCGCTCCGCAGTCGTCGTTGATCATGCAACTGGTCGGCGCTGGTCCCGGTGGCGCCAAGGGCGCGCAGTGGCTGGCAAAGGCTGCCTTGGAGCCATCGCAGATCCCCGCCGAGGCAAAACTGTCGAGCACCTTGCCCGCCACCTTGCAGGTACACACGTCGCCATTGCACTCCAGCGATACGCCGGCCGACCCGCAGGTAGCCTCGCAGCTGCAGCCGCTCGAGGCCGGATCGGCGCCGAAGTGGAGGCCGCAGAACGGCTTGTCGCACGGAATTGGTTCTTCCGCCTGACAGGCGAGCGCTGCGGCGAAGGCGGCCTCGCAGCCGGCACAGGTGGCCCCCGCCTGGCTGGCGCAGCTCCGCGCTGCGTCGATGGCGACCTTGCACGGCGCTTCGATGTCGACTACGAACCCGCAGGTTCCAGTGCAGAAGGCCACCACGCCCTTGAGGCACCCGGCGGCGATTTGTTTGCTGCAGGCGTCTTCGCAGCTGGGCAGGTCGGTGACCGCGTCGGCGGAGCTTGGCGGGCTGGCGTCAGCGCTGGTGTCGCCAACGGCGTCTGTGGCTGCCTCGACTTGCGCGGTGTCGGCCGCATCGGCCGCCTGCAAAGCATCGCTGAAAGCCTTGGCCGCGCCGGGGGTTGCGGCAGGCCCAGTGCAACTCGCAGCGCCGAGTACCAGGCAGGCGGTCAGTGCTGCAAGTGCAGTCGCCTGGGAGGAAACTCGGCGATTCATGCGTTCTCCAGGCTGGCCCGCGTGGTCTTGGCTGCGAGGCTAGGCGCTTGGCGGTTGGCGGTCAATCGTTACGTTCCACGTCGCTGGGCGGCGGCTTTGGTCGAGGCACAGGTCGACGCCGTCTTCGTGGGCGGCGTGACCATCGCCTTGTACCTGGATGCGGCAGGGGCGGGCACCGGTTGGGTGACCCAGCGCGCGGCCGATTTGGCCCCTCGCGGCGACGCACCCGCGGTGGCCTGCGAATCGAGCCAGCAGGTGCCGCTGGCCCTGGACGTGCCGTCTGTGGCAGTATCGGCATGAGTCGCTGTGGACGCCGGTCGCGCCGCCCCATCGACAGGCCTGAGCACAGCACAACCGCAAAGTGGAGCCCCGCATGACGACCGAAGACATCTTCTCCGCCCTGTTTTCGCCGATTCGCCACTACCAGCGCGAAGCGATGCAAGCCGCCGCAGACCAGTGGGGCGAGGTCGGCCCGCTGCTCATCGCCCACGTCTTGACCCAGGTGGCGGGGCTGCGCGACGACCCTGAACGTTTTGACGACTGGATGGGTTCGTTCTACACGCTGACGCTGTTCGGCCATCTCCGCGACGAGACTGCTTGGCCCGCCATCCTGGCACTGTGCACGCTGCCACCGCGCGTCGCCGATGACCAACTGGGCGACCTTGCCACCGAGGATCTCGGCCAGATTCTCTACCGCTGCTGCGGGCCGAGGCTCGACGAATGCAGGGCGCTGTATGCCAATCGCGGTGTGAGCCAGTGGGTACGCGACGCCGCCTACCGGGCGCTGCAGTATGGGGCGGCAGAAGGACGAGTGCCACGAACAGTGCTGCTCGACTGTGTGGTCGACACGCTGCGCTCCGAGCCAGACCCGCAGTGCGAAGACGACTACCTTCTAGAACAGGCCAGCTACGAATTCTTGGCCATGCACCCTGTAGAGTACGCGGAGTTGGCCCGCGCGTGGGTGGTCGACGGTGTAGTCTTCCCACAAGAGGTCGGCGAAGATCTTGAGGATTTGTTGACCGACAGCCCCGAGCACTGGGCTAAGTTGCTGCAGGAATGGCGGCAGGAGCTGGCCCGCTACGAGCCCGCGGACCTGCACGCGCGGCTAAGCTGGTGGGCGGCTTTCGAGGAAAATCAGGGCGAACGCGGCCGGTCAGCACCGGCGGCTGGTGGGAGTGGTGAGGGCGTGGTCAAGCGGATCACCGCGAGTCAGGCGGTCAAGCGCGCCAAGAAGAACAAGATGGCCAACAAGTCGCGGAAAGCCAACCGCAAGAAGAAGTAGGGTGGTGGGGGCCGGCCGGTACGGGCCGGCGAGTGAACGCGCGCCCACGCTTGCCAAGCCCCACTTCGCCGCCGGTCAACGGCCGGCGTGCTCACGGGGCTGGCGACGTCTTGGGCGGGCGCACTTGCCCTAGCACCAGGAAATCGCTAGTATTTCGCTGTTCGCGAATCGCGAAACACGAAGTGGGCGATGCTCAAACCTCAAGACATCCTGGCCCTGGTTGGATTGCAGGTCCTGCTTAAGACCCAGGCGCACGCGGCCACGTTGCCGGAGTTGGCAAGACTCATCCACGTGTCGGGCTCGGAGACCCACGCGGCGCTCGCCCGCCTGGAGCATTCGCAACTCATCGAGGCCGCGAGCCTGGCGCAGCGTCGGCCGAACCCCCACAACTTCTTGGAGTTCGCCGAGCACGGCCTTCGCTATGTTTTTCCTGCCGAATATGGCTCGCCATCGCGGGGGCTGCCCACGGCAGCGGCGGCTGTGCCAGCGCTGGTGCCGCCCGACCCGCCGTTGGTTTGGCCTTGGGAGCCGGGGCCCAGTTACGGGCCGACCGTGGCGCCGCTGTACCGCAGCGTGCCCGAGGCGTGTGCCGATCAGCCGCAACTGCACGTAGCGATGGCCGCCCTGGATTGCCTGCGGGTGGGCCGGGCGCGCGAGCGGGAGGTGGGGTTGGTCGTGCTGCTGGGCATGTTTGCTCCATGAATGCAGCGCACTACCTTGGTGCGGTGGCAGAGGCTTTGGGCTGACGGCGCGTTCGCCGGAGCCTGTCGCTGAACCTGTGCCTGTCCCTGTGCCTGAACCAGGGGCCGCCACGTGCCGGAAGGGATGGTTGGAACCAGCAGCAAGGCGATAACAAGAACCAGAAGCGATTGGCGAGGCCAGCAGCGAAGCGACGGCCTCCAGCGCGCCGCGACGTGCGGAACCAGCGGCAAGGCGACACAGCGGCAAGGCGATACCAGGGGCCAGAAGCGAGGGGCGAGGGGCGGGGACGAAGGGGCACGAGCAGCGCCAGGCAGCACCCCCAACCCAATGCGACGGCCACCGCGGTTTGCGAAACGCAAATGGCGACCCGGGAATGAATTCCCGGGCTCGCGTTAAAGACGCCCGCCTCCGCGGGCTGAGGAAGGAATGGTTCGTTCGCTCAAGCAGCTGTACGTGCACTTGGTTTGGTCCACGTGGGACCGGGCGCCCATTCTGACTCTTGAGGTGCGCCAGTGGCTGCATCCGGCGCTTGCGCAGCGGGCCCGAAGCCTCGGCGCCGGCATCGTAGTGGTCGGGGGCGTTGAAGACCATGTGCATATCGCCATGGATCTGCCGGCGACTGTGGCCGTGGCCGACGTGGTCAAGGACCTGAAGGGCGCCACGAGCCGCGAAGCGGGCCGCCGTCAAGTTGCCCTGCGCTGGCAGGGAGGGTATGGCGCGTTCACGTTTGCGGCGGCGGACTTTGAGGATGTAGCGGCTTATGTGCAGGGCCAGGAGCAGCATCACAGCACCGGCACAGTCCACGCCGACTGGGAGCGGAGCCGCGACGTGCTGCCCAGCACCGACCGAAGCGCCTGAGCAGCCCTCGGAGGAGGGCGTTGGTCACTGCGAGCCCGGGAATTCATTCCTGGGTCGCCCCCGCCGTGCCGGGGCCGCCGTACCGGCTGGCGGGCTCGTCGGGCTGTATCCGTCAGGTTGGCGGGTTGACGGATACTCGGGAAATCGCCAGAATTCCGCCAGGCGCGACCGCCGCAAAGGCTCCCATGAACGGCCGACCCCTGTACACCCTGCACCCGCGGCCGCTGACCGTGCTGTACGGCGACCTGGCCAATCACGCCGCGGCCCAGGGCGAGGTGCTCATCGGCACGCCCGGCTCGCTGCTGCAACGCGAGAACGCGGCGGGGTTCCGCTTCTATGCCAGGCAATTCTACGATGCCGACAGCAAGAAGCGCGAGCAGTACGTGGCCGGGCCGGTGGGCGACGCCGTGGCCGACCAGGCCGCCGAGCAGCTCCGGCTGCGGATGGAGGAGGCCAGGACGACCGCCCAAGACCTGCGCCTGCTGGGTCGCGAGGGCTATCAACTGGCCGATCCGCGGGCGTTTGCGGCGCTGGCAAGCCTGCACAACCACGGGGTGTTCCGAGCCGGGGCGGTGCTCATCGGCTCGCACGCTTTTGGGGTGCTCTTGAACCAACTGGGGGCCCGCGCCGCAGGGTACGCGACCGAAGACGTCGATGTGGCCCGGCAGGGCGCCCTGGCCTTTGCCGAGCCGCCGCGCCAAAGCTTGCTCGAAATGCTCGGGGCGCCAGGGATTGCGTTCGTGGAAGTGCCTGGCCTGGACGCGCGCCAGCCGGCGACGAGTTGGAAAGAGCAAGGCCGCAGCCGCTTTCAGGTGGATCTGCTAGTGCCGTCGCCCGACGACACGTTTGGCATCGTGGCCGTGCCCGAGCTGCAGGCACACGCGCAAGCCTTGCCGTATCTACGGTATCTGCTTGGCGAAACGCACTCGGGGCTGCTGCTGGCCCGCGACGGCTGCTGCCAAGTGCGGGTGCCGGCGCCCGAGCGCTTTGCGGTGCACAAGCTGCTGGTGGCGGAGTTGCGGGGCGGCTCGCACACAGAGGTGCGGCAGGCCACGGTGCTGCTGGCGGTCTTGGCCGAGCAGCATCCTGGGGCGATCGAGGATGCGCTGGCGGCGGTGCCGGTGAGCGCTGGGAAGTTGTTGCGGCGCGGGGTGGCGCGGGTGCGGGAGGTTTTGGGGAATCGGGAGTTGCGGGTGGGGGAGGTTTTGGCGGAGTTTTGTGTTTGAGGGGTGGTAGGTTGGCGAGTGAACTCGCGCCAGGAATGGCCGGGGGGCCCGAGTTGGCGCTTGTCTGCGGCCGGTGGGCGACGGTCACAGTCTGGCGAGCCTGTCCAGCAACTGGTTCGCGGCCCGCTCCCAGGTGTATGGCGCTAGTAGGCCCTGGGTTTTCCTGCACTCGCGGCGGGCCCCTTCCGGGTCGCGATAGATTCTGGTGATTCGATCAACCCATGCGTCGTGAAGAGCCTCCTCGTCGCCCGGCGGATTGATCACGTGGCGGTCGAACGCAGAGGAATCCAAGCTGTTGAGCCACTTTGCGAAGCCGGATGGGTTCGAAATTAGAAAGGGCACTCCGCGCTCAGCAGCCTCAAGCGCAACCAGCCCAAATCCTTCCACGGTAGAAGGCGCGATAAGAAGGTGAGCAGCCCGCCAGTCTTGCGCCAACTCGCGCTTTTCAACTGTGAATTCACGCGGTTGAATCTTCAAGTTCGGGCACTTCCGATTCCATGTTCTTGCGAGCTTGCTGAGGTGCTTTTGACTTTGATCATCTGACCCACGAATTATTAGATTGACCTCGTGCTGCACGTAGGCAGCCACGTCGGCAAGTACAACGCAGGCGCGCTCAAGGCCCTTGACCTCTGGGTCCTTCGTCCGGCCAATGACCAGAACATTCAGTCGCCGCTGGGTGTTCGCTGCAAGTGGCACCTCGCAAGTCGACAGCTCAAACCCCGGATCCAGCTGATACGCAAGCTCGCGCTTGGCGCCGTATCCAAAGGCCACCTCGGCCAGCAGCGGACCTACGCCAACGGCGAGGTCAGCCTCTCTCACGAGGTCCGAGGCCAAACACGCCTTGGCACTTGTCAATTGGCCTGACGAGTGAGTCTTTGCGCCTTGGAGTGGATAGACCTCCGTATGCACAAACTGGACCCGCTTGGCGCTTGGGAAGTGGTCCTGACACGCCGCCAAAGCATGTGGCCCAGTCTTGTCATCGTGACCGACAACGAAATCTGGCGCAAAGTCCTGGAAGCGCGGCAAGGTAGCGAACCCGGGACGACGCAGCAGAAGGGCCGTGTCGCTGGCCGGGAAGCCAGGCACCGCCCTTGCGGGAAGCAGTAGGACACCGCGATCTTCGCGCGGGGTTTCCCCACTCTCCGGGGGAATGTAGCAGACTACCCGGCAGCGGCCAGTGGCGGCTAGTGCAACGCAGAGCTTCTGATTTAGCGTCGACAGCCCGCCGTGCCTCGGCGCCCACTCCGTGGCGAACACGAGGATGTCCAATGGTTTTGGATTTGGTACAGAGACCGAGACCTGATCGCTATTGATGTCGGGCAAAGCCGGGAAGTCACTCATTGACGGTTCCTGTTTGCCAGAATTGCTGCTACCTCCTTAGGCGATTTGGGACTCCACGACTTCCGTTCCGCCAGTGTTCTGGCTTCGAGTGCCCTGTCTCGGAGCCAGTGGAGGTCGGGATGTTCGACAGCAAGCTGCGACATGAAATCTGCAGCCGCGTGTGTGCCCAGACCGGCGATTCGACGCAAGAGGGAGTCGCGAATCTCCTGGGCCTGCTCTTGTAGGCCAACGGTATGTGCTCCCAGTGGGCGAACATCGTTCGCGTACGGAAAGACCTGGATCATCAGCGTCAAAACTGCACCGTCGCGCGCCACGTCCACTTGCTCTGGCCAGGCCCGGAGGAATCCTGCGGAGTTGGCAACTGCCGAAAACACTGAGCGCGCAAGGTCATGGTCCGCCCATAGGATCGGCGCGAGGCGCCCCCAACTCGCGCCGTGGGCTTTGGTCATGAGGGCACGGGCAACGGCAATTCGAAGGTCACTAGGCGCGTTTTCATCGGATACGGTATCGCACGCCCAGCCGAGGCTTGCATTGTCGTCACGCCCAAGGAGAACCTCAGCTACTATGCCTACGGGCGTAGGCTTCATTTCGGGAGTAGTGAGAAGGTTCTGGAAGAACAGACGAATTCGCTCATCCCAGCAAGCAGCGACTAGGGTGTGGCTGAAGATGTGGCCATGGGTTCTGTTTTCCTCGAGTATGAGCTCAAGTAGAGTGTCTAGGACCTCCTCTGGCGCTTCAGCGTAAGCGTCGGCGACAAGCATTGCATGGAGCGACCTCTCAGCTTCGCCGTCTACCGGCACCGCGACGATCGTTTTTGCCCACTTCTGCCAGATCCCCGAAGGAATTGCCTGATACTGCGGTGACGCAGCCTCGAACAACAGACCAAACGCGGCGTAACCGGCTGAAGCCGGGTAGTGGATCGTTGACTTTCCAAACCACTCCGAAAAGCTAGGACTTCCTGTCTCTAAGTACCTGGCCGCAAGTGCGACCAGTCGCTCTCTGGTATCCGGGCCAGCGTCGCGCCACCCAGGCATCGCCGTCACGATCGTGTGGAGCGGGTTACCGTACCGCGTGCTGTCAGGGGTCAGGGTTAGTTGCAGCCAGACCTTCCACCAGCCGTTTACCTGATCGCCTTCGGCCTCTTCCAGAAAGCGAAGCACCCGTGTTCGAGGGTCCTCTTTCAGTTTCCGCTCATCTTCCTCTTGCTTTCGTATTTCGCTCTGCCTGCGCCACTCCGCATCACTCTGCAACATGGCCCGCGCCGATGCGGCTTCGGGACCGGCGAGGGCGACAGGCTCCAAAACTTTTGAAAACGCACACTTAAGATCAAGGTCGTCAAGAATTTCGGCAAGGTGCTCTGCAACTAGGTCGAAGTAGTTCTGCCCGGGGACGCGAAATAGAGTCTCGGTAAGCGTGGCCCAGATTGGGTGCTGCTCGCTTGGGAGTTGCTTCTTGAGTCCGAGCAGCCACGCCGCGTCTTTACCCAACGCCAGGGGATGCTGCGAAAACACAATATTGTCCCATAGTTCTCGTGTTGCTCGACCGTGGGCCAGCATGTCGAAGATCACCGCTCGACGAGCCTGGTCGGATAGCTCGCCGCCAACCGCGTCTTGATCCGTGATGTGAACCCAAGACTTTGCTGGCACAGGGAGTATGGATTCGTAGTTACCGGCCCAGGTTACGGCAAGCTGGGCAAGCAACGAAACGACTTCCGGATCTGCCAATGACGTCCAGGCTTTGCGTACTATCGCGTCCGCAAGGTCGATGACTGCACCGAAATCGTGGGCGCTCCGGTTCACCCCAAGGCACCACCGCAGCCCCGGCACCACAAGCGCAACGTCGATGCTTTGCATGCGGCCATGTAGGAACGCCATGTACGCCCCGTAAAAGCTGTCGTTTTTTGGGGGGGAAATGTATCCAAACAGTTCCGTTGGAGGGATGTCCGCAGGGAAGAGCGCGCTGAGCGCATACCCCTTGATTTCGTCGTTGGCGTCTTCTGGAAGTCCTTCGGCAAACGGCCGCAGCCTGTTGACCCTCACATCGCCCAAGCCGGCGATGGTACGCGCGGCGGCAACTCGAAGCCGGAGATCCTGGTCTTTGTCGGCAAGGACAGCATATAGACCATCTGCCGTGGCCAGTAGCTTGGCCTCATGGGCAATAGTGCAAGCGAGCAGTCTGGCCTCAAGTGTGCGATTGTTGTCTTGAATCCAGCAGCCAACGAGCCCGGCAACGCGGTCGGACTTCAAATCGGGAAATCCGTCGAGGTACAGTACCTCGTTCAGCGCGACTTTCTTGTCGTCGACGGCCCCTATTAGCGCTTCTGCAACGTCGGCCTTGCCTAGCTCATCGGACCGTACGACATCACTGCTGAGCAACAGTTGAGGCTGCGTCGACAGCACGAAGCGGCGAAACTCCTCGTCGTTGCAAGCAAGCCAAGCCGCAACTTCCGCAAGTTGCGGCACGATGCGCGCTCCGGACTCGCCGTCGGTTTTGAGCAAGGAGATCAATGCCTCGCGATTCGGGTGCCGGCTTGCCAGGAACTCGCAGTAGGTACGGTGCGCGAACTCCGTCAGGTCCTGCGTTGGATCTGGCATGGAAAACAAGGCCATCTTGAGGCAGTCGCGAACTGCGCCCAGCCGGTCAGCGGTGGCACCCGCGGGCACCGGAGCGCCAGTGGCTACATCTGCTACAGGAATGCTGTCCTCCGCGTGCTCGAACTCGCGGTCACCCATAAACCGACGATTCGAAAGGATCAATAGAGCTGCGGCGTGAGTGTCGATAGCCAACTTCGCTTGAGCCGAAAGATACCCAGACATAAGTCGGGCTTCATCCTTCCGCGCCTGGCTCCACTCGTCGGCGAGTGCAAGGCAACCTTGCTCGTAGATCGCCGTCAGCGTCGTCGGCGGATGCTCCTGCTGAAAGGCCTTCGCCAACATGTTCAACGTGATGGGCCGCCGCAGCAGGTCTGCCGCCCCCAAGGCTGTTACGCGCCTGGTCAGGTCATCGGCGTCGACACCAGTCCCTACCAAGATAGTTCTTACCTCGCTATCACTCAGGGGTGGAACGCGAACGACTTGAAATCCGGCGCTCTTGAACAGGTCGCTGCACCAGGTATCTGCAATTTGTCGCGGGAGGTCGGCGGTCCGACAAGCGACACGGAGCCGGAGCTTTCCAAGGTGTCTCCGATTCAGTTCCAGTTGGTGCGTGAGGAGGTCTGTGACAAATGGCGTGCCCAAACGGCATTCGTCCAGGCTGTCGAGGTAGAGTGAGAGCCACGCTTCGCCGGCCGACCATTTCCTCCACCCCTCCGACTCAAAGATCTCCGCCACAAACCTGCCCTCGTCACGATACACCCGCAGGTCACGACCAAAGACGAAGTGGGATGGTTCGCCCGCGTGTCGGCTGCGTGCAGCCTGAAATTCTTGCTGCATGCCCTTGCTTTTTCCGATACCTGGCTCGCCAATGGCAACGACGCAACTCACACTTTCTAGGTCAGAAAAGGAAACCAAGCCCGACAGGCCTACGACACTGCGGCGGACGCCCGGCTCAAGCTGCCAACCCCTATCTTTTACGTCGGATTCCTCAGGCTCCGGCAAAACCAGCACTGGCGGCCGCCGAACGGACACCGTGGCATCGACGCGCGGACGCGACCAGCCGGTGCGGCGCGCGAGTTCATCAAGAATTATCTTTGCCAGCGCGCCCGTTGTCTTGCCCTTGGTTTCCAGCCAACCATCCCCTTGGTAGATCCCGAGAGCACTCAGATCGCCTGGATCGCCACGTTTCAAGAGCAAGATCCGCTTTTGCTCAGGAGTTGCAATGATCTGCTTGATGGCGCGCCACTCAAGGCCGCACCAGCGTTTCTTCGTGTAGTCGGGGCAGAGCAGTATTACTACGAGTTCCGATTCGGTTCGGTATAGGTTGGGCAAGGTGGCGTCAAGGTCCAGGGCAGCGAATCGGCCCATGTGGAACTTGTCGTAAAGCACGCGCTGCTCTCCGAGTTGGTCAGCCAGATGCTTGGCAAGTTTCGACACAAATCTGCGCTCTTCCCCTGGAAAGGAAAGTGCGACTTCGAATTCACGACGATTCATTGGCTGCATCGCTGGGGCCCCATGTTCCGGAGGTGTTGCAGGTTAGCCCGTCCGAAGGGCATCGGCAAGGAGTAGTTACTTTCATATTTCAGGTAATATGTCATTGACAACCACAGCCAAGTTGGGAACATAGCTCCAACGTGTGCCGCCCCGCGGCGCCAAGGACCACGAGCATGTCCACCGAACCCACCCCCGCCCAAACCATCCACGACCTCCTCAACCAGCTCCCCGACCCAGCCCCAGACCAACCCCCCGAATCCTACCTCTCCTCCCTCTCGACCACCGCCCAAACCGCGCAGATCCACGCCAACGCCTACCGCATCAAGCTGGGCCAAACGCTCCTGGCCAGCAAACCCAAGGCCCGCAGCGGCGTTACCGCCTGGGAGGCCGCGCACGCCGAGCGCCTGGGCATCGACGTCCGCCAGGTGCGCCGCTACTGCACCACGGCCCAAGTGGTCACCGCCATGGCCCAACAGATGCCGGTGGCCGCGCTGGACCGCCCCATGACCAAGGTGGTCGCCGAGGCCAAGCACCTCCAGGCGGGCCAACCGACCGACAAACCGCCGCGCAAGCAACGCGAGCCGTACACCGAGGCGGTGCGAGCGGTGGTCAGGTTACTCCAACAGGTCGAGCCCGAGGGGCAGGTGGCGTGGCTGGATGCGTTTCGCACGGCGGTCGAGGTCGAGCAGGCGGAGCAGCAGGGACGAAACGCGGCGATGGATTAGCGGTTGGTAGGCCGGGCGAAATCTATTTCCCGCGTATTGGAACCAAAAGTTCCAATAGCGCCCGTCGCGGGCCCCGGACGTGGCTCCGTCTCCCGTTCTGGCCCCACCGCCGGCCACGGCGGTGCCGCGCCACGGACACGAACCCGAAGGGCGGCGCCGCGCGCCGCTTTGGGCGCAGGAGCCCGCGATTCCAACCGGAATCCTTCTTCGCCCAAAGTCGTGGCCGGGTCGCCGCGGCAGCGGCGAGGCGCCCAGATCCGAATAATCTCGCGCAGTAGAAATTGCCCCCCAATCGGATGCCCCCCGGAACAACCGCTACCCGATGCGCAGCAGCCAGAACGCAAGGAGCGACCACAGGGCAACCAACGCCGCCCAAAGCGCGAGACGGACCCGGGGCCACTTGACCGTGCCGATCGCCAGCGTGGGCATGCCCGGCATGCCAACCAGGTAGATTGGTGCCACCGCCAACAGCAAGCCTGGCGCAACCGCCAAGCAGACCAGGCCAGCGACCACCGCCAGCGCCGCCGCCGCCAATGCGCGACTGAGCCAACGCGCCGCCGACAAACGGCCAGCTTCGATGGATACGGCAACAAATATCACAACAAGAGCGGCGCCAAGGACGCGAGCCCCATGGCCCGACCGGCTGTCTGGAACGCGGTGTCCATCATGTCGGCCATGCCTGGCTTGGCCACACAGGGCGATGCCCAGGTCAGCGCCGATCCCTGCAGCAAGCCAAGCGGAACGAGCTGCCGCCAACGGCCACCGACCAGCCGCGGTCCGCAAAGGCGGCGTACCGGGACGGCCACCACTAAACCACAAGTCGCCAAGCCGCAACGGCCTGCTGCGCCAAGTACTTCTGGCGCTTGTCGATCTGCACCGGTCCCCATGCTTCGACATACCGCTCGGCCACGCCCTGGGTCAAACCGACGGCACTTTGCCCAAAGATCGGTCGCTTCTCGGCCCAGCTGCGATTGGCGGCCGATTGGTTCTTGGAGGACTCGAGCAGCGTGTAATTGCCAAGCCGGTAGCACCATTGACGCGCTTCGTCGGGGTCGATGTCGGGCCAGGCGTCGGGATCCGGGTTCTCAGGCAAAATATGTTCGAGGGTGTACGTGCCGTCGTCGGGGTCGACCAGTGCACCACCCAAGTGATGCTGCAAGCGCGCGCAAATATACCGTGCAATTCGCTTGTTGCGTGGGCTGGTCGTGCGGAGCTGAACTTGTGCGAAGTTGGAGCGAAATTGATCGTCCTTAGGCGCGAGCGCGGCCAAGTCGACCAAGATGTCGTGCAGGCGCCAATCGGATGCGGTACTGATGCGCACAGCTAGGTCGTGGTAGACCTTCTCTTGCTCGCCGGTATGCAGGCCGCCGATTACGTTGTAGCGAAAGCTCAACACCGCGCAGGCCTCGGCCAATCGGGCAAAATCATCGTGCCCAAGCTGCTCGTAGGCAGCAAGCAGCAACACGAAGGGCTGCTTGACCCCGAACATTTTCAACTGCTCAAGGGCCTCGCGCTGGCTGTGGGTCCACAGTTCGGATTCGGGCTTGCCCAGAGCGACGTACACGCCGGCCATGCGGTCCAGAGCGCGCAGGAGCTCAAAGACCTCGCCCCGCTCCGTGGTATGTTTCCGAACTTCTTTGAATAACTCACTCTGACGCGCCAGGGGGTGCCTGCCGTTCCACCAGACGCGCAGATAGTTGGGAAAGTCCTCGTCGCCGAGCTTGTCGAGAATGGCCTGCCACTGGATTTCGAGCTGGTTGAGCTCGCGGTCGTCGGCGCCGTGGCGCGAGACCAGAGAGAACAGGTAGTTCTTGAGCAGGTCGGTCGACGACAGTCGGACGCCGCGCGAGTTCAGGGTCTCAAAGACCGTAAACGCGTTGAGCTCGTCGGCAACCGAAATCACCGTGAAGAACAGGCGGTCGGCCATGTCGGCCAGCAACTGCGCCACAGCAGCACCGGTTGCGCCGGCCAAGTGGCTTTGCAGCTGCTTGCTGAGCCAAGTGTAGGCTTGCAGCAGCAGCCGGTTCGACGGGGCCAAGCTGCGGCCGCGCGGAGGAGCTTGCAGCGGCGCGAGATAGGTCTCGAAGAAATACTTGTCGTTGCGGTTGAGGGTCAGCTTGTTGCGGCTGAGAAGCGTGACAGGGTCAAGGAAACCGACGTACGTAGCGCGCAGGGCTACAGCACGCTGCCGGTTGGCGTCGGCCTCAACCCCTTGCCGGACCATCTGTTCGAGCAGCTCGATGCCAGCCAGAAACACCAAGGTGAGGGTCGCCAGGCGCTGCTGCCCGTCGATCACGTCGAACTGTTTGCTATCGACACTCTGCAGAACCACGTAGCCCAAGTAATGCGCACTTGGCGCCGAACCCGCGGCGGTAGGAGCAGAGATTTGCAGGATATCCTGCCACAGTTCTTCCCACTGCTCTTGGTCCCACGAATAGTCGCGCTGGAACGGCGGTACTCGGTAGGTGAGCCCGTTGCCGAGTAGCTGCCGCAGCGTCTGGTTCGCGGTGTTGAACTGCATGACGGCGGTCACCATGGCGCTCCGGTTCGCACGGTCGCCAATTCGGCCCGCAGCGGACGCCTGCGAGGCTACGCTTGCAGGGCAGTTCAGTCAACGGCTGGGCGACGACGCCACAGCAACTTCACCTTCAGTATTCATGGGGATGGGAGTTCACAGGGACGCACGCTGTGCTCGGCTGGCACATTCCAGGAAATGAATTCCCGCCGCTCAATACCCCCACCTTCTGCCCCGCGCAACCACGGCAAACCCCAACCCCGCGTCAGCGATGCCAGCCCGCAAGGGTGGCGGCGCGACCGAGCGTCGCCACCGCCGGGAGCAAGAACTCAGTCACCGCGCATGACCTACGCTCGACCGGCGGCCGCAGCGCGACGGCCCGGCGGTAGCCGTTCAGAAGATCCCCGGCACCCTCCATCGCCGGGCCGGGACGCCTTGACATGCTCACTGCAATTCGTCGAAATCTATTTCGCGTCCGGCAAAATCGGACGCCGGGAAGCCCCACCATGTCGCAACCCAGCCCCGCCGAACCCCAAACCATAGCCGACCTCCTCAACCAGCTCCCCGACCCAGCCCCGGACCAAACCCCCGAATCCTACCTCTCCTCCCTCTCGACCACCACCCAAACCGCGCAGATCCACGCCAACGCCTACCGCATCAAACTCGGCCAAACGCTCCTGGCCAGCAAACCCAAGGCCCGCAGCGGCGTCACCGCCTGGGAGGCCGCGCACGCCGAGCGCCTGGGCATCGACGTCCGCCAGGTGCGCCGCTACTGCACCACGGCCCAAGTGGTCACCGCCATGGCGCAGCAGATGCCGGTGGCCGCGCTGGACCGCCCCATGACCAAGGTGGTCGCCGAGGCCAAGTACCTCCAAGCGGGCCAACCGACCGACAAACCGCCGCGCAAGCAACGCGAACCTTACACCGAGGCGGTGCGGGCGGTGGTGCGGCTGCTGCAGCAGGTGGAGGCCAAGGGGCAGGTGGCGTGGCTGGACGCGTTTCGTACGGCGGTGGAGGTCGAGCAGGCGGAGCAGCAGGGGCGAAGCTCGGCGATGGATTAGTGACTGAGGTGGCCCGGCGAAATCTATTTTCCGCGTATTGGACATAAAATGTCCAATATGGCCGGGCGCAAGAGGGCGAGCACGGGCAGTAGCAGAGCAACCTACGGAGCAACCTACAACCGGCGGTTGAGCGGCCGGCACAGAGGCCAGCCGCTACCCCTGCTGCCCAAAGGGGGAAGGTACCGCTTGGCAACCCGGCTCGACCTTCGCCACGAACAGGCTGCTCCCAAAGGACGTGCGCCAGGGTGTAGCGGCCGTGCCTCCGCGCCGGCCGCTGACCCACCGCCCCTAAAGACTGGCGATTCGGGCGCAGGACGAGCTTGCTCAGGCGGGGAGACCGGGGCTCCGTCTCCCGTTCTGCCCCACCGCCGGCCACGGCGGTGCCGCGCCACGGACACGAACCCGCAGGGCGGCGCCGCGCGCCGCTTTGGGCGCAGGAGCCCGCGATTCCGGCCGGAATCCTACTTCGCCCAAAGTCGTGGCCGGGTCGCCGCGGCAGCGGCGAGGCGCCCAAATGCGAATAATCTTGGGCAGTAGAAAATGCCCCCCAACGTACCTGCGCAACGACTGCCCAATGGCTACTCGCCACCTTCGGCTGCCAACGCCGCCTGCACGGCAGCCAGCAACGCCGGCACGCGCTGGGTCGCGACCAGCCACACCATCTCGGGGTCGACGTCGAAGTAGTCGTGCGCCAAAACATCGCGCATTCCAGCCGCCTCGCGCCAAGGCACGCCCGGGTACCGCTCGCGCACCTCGGCTGGAACGTGCTTGGCCGCCTCGCCGATCACCCCGAGCATCCGCTCGACCGCCGCCCGGGTCCGCGCGTCGGCCAGGAAGCCCGCCAAGTCCATGCCAGCCACAAACGCCGCCGTTTGCTCACATGCTTCGGCGTTGTCGACCAAGCGAGTGCGCCAACTACGCGACACGAATCAACTCCGGCTCGACAAACGCGCGGTAGGTCGGCTTGAGCGCCCGCTTGCGCGCCAGGTCGATGCGGCGGCCCAGCAGGTCTTCAAGCAAAAAGCGCAAGGCAAAGTAGTGCTCGACCTGCAACGGCTCGGCGAACTCGACCACGAAATCCACGTCGCTGGCGGGCCCCGCCTGGTCGCGGGCAAACGAGCCAAACAACTCGAGCGACCGCACCCCCAAGGCCGCCAACTCCGGCTGATTGGCAGCCAGACGCGCCAGCACCTCGGCACGCGAGGCAACGGGGGGCAGGCGGGCAAAGGGCTCGGACATCTTGAATCAACTCGTGTTCCGCCGACCCGGCGCAGCGAACCATGTGCAGCATACGCACGGCAGCAGGCCCAGGCAAGCGCGTGCCGGCGTCGAGGCCGATCGAGCGAGCCCAGAATCGCCCAGTGACCAAGGTGGTCGCCGAAGCCAAGCAGTTGCAAGCCGGCCAGCCGACCGACAAGGCGCCGCGCAAGCCGCGCGAGCCCTACACCGAGGCCGTGCGCGCGGTGGTGCGGCTGCTGCAGCAGGTAGAGGCCGAGGGGCAGGTGGCATGGCTGGACGCGTTTCGCACGGCGGTGGAGGTCGAGCAGGCCGAGCAGCAGGGACGCAACGCGGCGATGGATTAGCGGTTGGCAGGGCGGGCGAAATCTATTTTCCGCGTATTGGAACTAAAAGTTCCAATTGCGCCTCGCCCAGCCAGTGCTGGACACGGCAACTGCCCCGTACAACAAGGGGTCTGGCCCGGCGGAGGCCGGGCTTTGTAGAGTTAGCCTGCGGCTTTAGCCGCCGGGTGACCCTCCGGCTGCGGTTCCGACTCCGGTTTCGGCTCCGTCTCCCGCTGGGCCCCCACCGCCGGCCACGGCGGTGCCGCGCCACGGACACGAACCCGCAGGGCGGCGCCGCGCGCCGCTTTGGGCGCAGGAGCCCGCGAATCCGGCCGGAAGCCTTCTTCGCCCAAAGTCGTGGCCGGGTCGCCGCGGCAGCGGCGAGGCGCCCAGATCCGAATGATCTCGCGCAGTAGAAATTGCCCCCCAACATACACAGGGCGCTGGCAGCGGCTCGCTGGACCGAGTGACGACTTGTCCACAGGATCGAATTTCGCCAAGCTCCAGGTCAGCTGTGCCCGCAAGGCCCTGCCCACACTGGTGAGCGGCGGATCCACGCAGGGGATACTCGATGGCGAACAACACTGTGCAACCCGGTGACATCTGGACCATTCCTATCCAGGACGTGGGGCACTTTGCCCTGGTGGTGGCGCGGGTGGCGCCCGCCAACAGCAAAGTCCCGCTGGTTCTTGCGTACTTGCACATGCAACCCCTTGTCGATCCGCAGCTTGCGGCCCAGATGCCCCCGCTCGCCCGCTGGACCGACGCCTGGATTGGCTTGCTGCCGCCACGGCCCTTTGCGAACGGGCGGTGGCAGCGACGCGGCGCGGTGGCCGACTTTGACCCGGCGGACTGGCCGGTCCTGCCAACCGGGGCGGGCGACTTCGATCGGCCGGCTGAGCCGCACGACCTGTACTCCATCGAGACCACCGACGACACCGCCACGGCGACGGTCGCGGACAACCACCCGACGGATCGCGAGACTGCGGCCCACTTTCCCCGCTTCTCCTTCGTCAGTGGCGCCAGCCGGTTGGAGTCGGCCCTGCGGAACCATGCGCGGGGTCGAAGGCCGGGGTTTTGGGACCTGACCATCCAGGTGACCCCCATCGACCCGGATCGGCTCGCCACCTGGACGGCGTGGGCGGCTGCGGCTCGGCAACGCGCGGCCCAGAGGGCGCAACCCAGCATTCCAGCTGGCAGGACTACGGATCGGTCGGTGCGCGCAGGCCACTGGTTGGCCATGCCGTTGCTGGGTGGCGGCATCGGCGTCGCCCTGGTGGTCGCGCGCGAGCCCGGATTGGTGCTGTTTGGGGATGCCCTGCTCTACGGCTTTCCGTTGATATTCGAAGGATGTCCAAGGATCGAGGACCTACAGGACCTGGCTCCAGAACAAGCCTGCGCTCTGCTGGCGACGTCGCTGAGCGCGGTGGCGGACGGGCGCTGGCGCCTGGTTGGAAGTCAGCCCAATTTCAAACCGGCGGACTGGCCCTACCCGCCGCCCTGGTTCCAAACACGGCAGGACCAGGCCGACGGGCGAATTTCGCTTTCTCGGTCAAAGGGGCAGAGCGTCGCTGTGGCCATTCCTTGCGAAATTCTCGATCTCGATCGGCAATCGGGCGAGCTGGTTTCCGTGATGCATTCAGCGGGCTCCGTGGAGGTCGCGCTCGGGAGCTATGCCCGTGCGGTGGCGGGGCATCCGCTGCGGGATCGCCAGCTCCAAGCCCGCGTCACACCGGAGCGCATCGTGGCGTGGCGGCGCCAGAGGGCTGCTGTCGATCAGGCACTGGCCGCCGCCGCGAACGGATAAGCGCGGGCGGACTTGGGTGAACCTGGCAGGGGAGGCCCGCTCGAAGCGGTCCTGTGAAGGTCGCGGAATTCCCAGGCCCGCCGTGGCAAACCTTAGCGATCTTGCATAGTAGAAATCGCCCCCCCAACGTGCCAAACCTGCCAGGCAACTTGCCATGCGGACGATGGCGGCTCGGCCAGCAGCAGGTCGAGGTGGTGTTGAGAGCGGCACGCACAGCAAGTTCGCGCTGGCGGCAGGCCCGGGACGGTCGGCAGCGCTAGCAAATGCGAACAATTTCAAAGAGTAGAAATTGCCCCCCCCAAACATGCATCGCGAGGATCAGCCCGTGGTCACCATTTCGATGCGCCGCTCGGTCACTTCGGCGTCGCTGGGCGGCTGCCACAGGCGACTGGCCAGTTCGAAGGCCTCGTCCGGCACCACCATCGAAAACGTGGGGCCCTGCTCGCGGTTGCGCGCTTGCACCCGCCGGCGCCGCACTTCCAACGGGGCATCGAGCACGTAGACGCGCAGCTCCCAGCCGGCCGCATCGGCCAGGCCATAGAAGTCCAGGCGTTCGCCCGCGCCAATCAGCCCCAGCTCTAGGACCACGCTACTGCCGGCTTCGAGCAAGTCGCTCGCTACCTGAAAGATCTGGTCGAGGCAGCGGCGCTTGCGCTCCAGATACCACGGCACGACGTCCGTGGCGGGGCGATCCGGGCGGAACAGCCGCGCCATCCAGTCGTCCAGCACTAGCCGCGGCGCATGGTGCCGCAGGCAAAGTTGGGCGGCGAAGGTAGTTTTGCCAGCCCCCACGGGGCCTTCGACAAGGTAGGCGGTCGCCATGTTCCTCCATGTAGGGTTGGGGTCGCAGGCTTGCGGGGCGAGCCGCCGCTAGATGGCCGGAGCGGCAGCGCGAACGCCATCCCGCTCTACGCGGGCGCGGGCAGGCCGGAAAGGGCGGCGAGGGCCAACCCAGGGCGCCGATGCAGCCGCCGGCCGCGGCGGCGCTGCGCCACGGACACGCACCCGAAGGGCGGCGTGCAACGCCGCTTTGGGCGGAGGCAGCCGCGGGGCATGGCGAAAACTCCCTTCGCCCAAAGTCGTGGCCGGGTCGCCGCGGCAGCGGCGAGGCGCCCAATCCTCAACAATTGTAGGTAGTAGAAATTGCCCCCCTTCTTGTCGAGTTGACGCCCTTCCGATGCACAGCGTAGGCTCCCCGCCAAGCCGGCTCCAAACCACGCGGCGGCCGCGAGGTCCCCATGTCCCTGTCTCGCTTTGCAGTCCTCGCGCTCGGCACCGCCGCCTGCGCCTGCGCTCCCATCCGCATGGCCGTGCCATCCGACCTGGCCAGCGGCGCCAACGTCTACGAAGTCCAAAATCGCTCCAGCTGGAAGGGCGCGCTCGTCGACGAAAGCTTCAACTTCGGCCCCTACAAAGTCACCAAGGTCGACCGCGACTGGACCAGCAGCTCGGGCTGGGGCGTCGGCGCCTACAGCACCACCGCCATCAAGACCGGCTACGCCTTCGTACTCGTCACGCCCACCGGCGAACTGCCCGGCCACTGCGGCGTCGAGGCCGAAAAGAAGGACGTGGCGGTCTTTGGCGGCCACCTGTCGAACCAGCAGACGTCGCTGGCCTGCGCGTGCGGCGCCGACACGAGCGGCACCCGCTTTGTGCTCAAGGGCGAAAACGGCGCGCCCATGGGCGGCGCGGCCGTCGTCGGCGACGGCAACCTGCTGGCGAACCCCGTCGATCACGACGAACACGGCAGCCTGTACTCCATGGGCCTGGGCTGGGAGCTGCGCGGCGCCGGGCCGATCGGGGCCGTAGAAACCCAACACCCGGGGCGCTTCTGGCTGAGCAAGGGCCTA
Organism: Myxococcales bacterium; assembly: GCA_037441385.1. GTDB lineage: Bacteria > Myxococcota_A > UBA9042 > UBA9042 > UBA9042 > SXRM01. The sequence goes on along the minus strand of JBBISH010000080.1, from coordinate 10,484 downwards.
GCGCCGGCCACCGCAGACCAGACCGCGTGCCTCTTGGCCGGCATGCTCCTCTACGACCCGCCCGAGCGCAAATAGGCCACCGGGGCCGTCGCCACCACAAGCTTGCACTAGCCACCGAATCGGGGGATGGTACGCCCCGGCGCCGCCGCGCCCCGAGCCCGCCATGCGCTTCCCCGGCAAACGCAAGACCAAGCACTATTTCCCGGTCTCGGATCGCGGCCCTGAGTCGCTGCACGAAGAACGCGAAGAGGCCCACCTCTACATTGTCGGCATCGACCAACTGCTCGTCGATATCGAGGCCGAGGTTGAAGCCAGCGAACTCGCGGCCCTGGGCATCCCCCAAGGTGGCTCGCAAGTACTGGATACGCAACTGGTCGACCGGCTCTACGCCGACCTGAAGGCACGCGGGCGCATCGTCGGCGAGTACGCTGGTGGCTCGGTCGGCAACACGCTCCACAACTACTCGGTCCTGGCCGACGACCTCGCGTACCTCATCGGCTCGATCAACCGCACCATCGCAGTGGGCGACTACGCCTTCCACTACATCCGCAACACCAGCTCGCGCGTCAACTTGGCGCACCTGCAGCCGGTCGACGGGCCCATGGGGCGGGCGTTCTGCTTCGTCACCCCCGACCGCGAGCGCAGCTTTGGCATCAGCCGCGGCATCATGGACGAGCTGCACCCCGACGCCATCCCCACCGAGCTGATCGCCGAGGCCTCGGCCCTGGTCCTGACCGCCTACCTGCTCCGCGATCCGCAGGCGCCCATCCACGCTGCCACCCGCCGCGCCATCGCCATTGCCAATCAACACCGCGTGCCGGTTGTTCTTTCGCTCGGCACCGAGTGGCTCGTCCGCGAGCAGCGCGCGGCCCTGGTCGAGCTGCTGCAGGGCATCGAGGTCGGCGTACTGGCCGGCAACTACGGCGAGCTCTGCGCCCTGACCGGCCAAGACGACCCGCTGCTGGCAAGCCGCGCCGCCCTGGACTGGGTGGACCTAGTGCTGCTCACCCGCGACAAGCACGGGCTCTACCTGGCCGGCTGGACCGACCCACCGTACCTGCGCGAGACGCGCGATCCGATTTTGTCCAAAAGTATCGCGGAGTACAATCGCTACGAGTACAGTCGCGCGATGCCGCGCAAGGCCTGCAAGGACCCGCGGCCCGTATTTTCGCACATCAACCCCTACCACGGCGGGCCCAGCCGCATCCACAACACCAACGGTGCCGGCGACGCGGCCTTGGGCGCGCTGCTGCACGACTTGGTCGCCAACGCCCACCACCGGCGAGTCGCGCCCAACTCGCCCAAGCACGCTGCGGAATTCTTGACCTACTCGTCGATCCACCAGGTCTGCAAGTACGCCAACCGCGTCAGCTACGAGGTGCTGCGCAACCACTGCCCGCGCCTGCTGCACGGCCTGCCCGAGCGCGAAGACAGCCTGGAAGAGGCTTACTGGGTGCAGTAGACTGGCCCCCCATTCGGCGCGGCCGCAGCCCGATCCGTCGAGGTACTCCATGCGTTTTTCCAGCTGGCTTCCCCTCTTGCTCGCCACCACCGCCTGTGTCACGACCACCCCCAACTCCGGGGGCGGCGGCACCGTGCAACCCGTCACCTCGGGCGGCGCCGTGGGCAGCACCTGCCCCAAAGAGGACCAGATCGGCTGCGCGCCCGGCGCCACCGGCAAGGTCCGCTGCAAGAACGCCGCGTGGGTCAGCGACGGCGCCTGCCAGAGCCCAGAAACCTGCGTCGAGACCAAGTCCGGCGACGTGGTAACCGCCACCCAGTGCACGGTGCCGGCCACTAGCCACACCCAGCGCGCCATCCTGTGCGCCAAAGCCAGCCACTGCCTCAGCGGCTCGTTCGCCACGTGCATGAACCCGGTCCCGCTCGCCATCGCCCAGAAAATCACCGCAGTCGCGGGCCTGGCCGAAGCCAAAAGCCTGCTCTACTACGGCATCGACACCTACGCCAGTTGCATCGCAACCGCCAAGGACTGCGCGGGAGTCCAAGCCTGCGTCAAGAGCGGCAACCTGGACTGCACCAGCAACCAGGGGAGCTGCGACGGCTCGAAGATGACCTACTGCGAAGGCAAGACGCCCACCACTGTGGACTGTGCGCAGGTGGGCCTGCCCTGTGTCAGCCTCGTCGGCGACAAAGGCAGCCAGGCCGTCTGCGCCAAGACCTCGCCCTGCAGCACGCCCAAGACCCTCAGCTGCGCCGGTGCCATCACCAAGGCGTGCGTCGATGCGGGCAGCACGCAGAACATCGCCATCGAGATCAACTGCGGGCTCATCGGCGGCACCTGCGACGCCGCGGCCAAGTTCGACGACGACCCCGACGCGTGCGCGATGCCAAGCGCGGGCGCCTGCGATGACACCACCTATGTCAGCAACTGCAATGGCAACGTAAGGAGCCACTGCAAGGGCGGCCAGGTGAACAAGCTGGACTGCAACGTGCTGGGGATGACGTGCCAGACCCACCTGGACAGCGATGGCAAGCCGACCGGCGCCGGCTGTGCGATTCCAGGCAGCTGCGCCAGCGTGCCCACCGCCACCACCACCAGCGTTCCCACCACCCTGACCTTCTGCGACGGCGCCGCCGGCTACGCCAGCTTTGACTGCGGGCTGGCGGGCATGGAATTCAACGGCTACGAGTGCAAGTTCCCAGGCGAAACGTCGCCCTGACCTACGGCACCGCCGCGATCGGCGCCCCGTAATAGACTAGTGCGCCTGCGGCAAACGGTGGCGTCATGATGTTGCCGCCCACCGCAAAGACCTCGCCGGTTGGGGCCTTCCATACACCATGCAAGTCGGCACCGGCGCCCAGGTTTTGCAGACCCTGGTCGGCGAGCCACCGGCCATCGCAGCGGCGCCAGACCGCGCCACCAAAGCCCACGGCTGCCGCGCGGCTGTCCATCGGCACGGAAACGCCGTTCAAGCCGGGCGGCTGGCCCTGAAACTGGCCAACCTGCCAGCCCGAGCCGCTGTCTTCTAGCAGCAGCCCAGAGCCAAAACCACCCACCGCGATGCGGAGTTTGCCATTGCCGGCCACCGTCAGGATCGAGTCCGTGGCGCCGCTGGCCTGACTGCTCCACCCCGACGGGCCGCGGCGCAGGATTTGCCCCTCGCTGCCCACCACCCATAGCTCGCTGCCGCTGCCCCACGCTTTGAACCAGGTGGCCTTTTCGCTGAGCTTGGGCTCCAGGCCCGCGGGCACCGTCCAATCCTTGCCGTCGAAGTGCCAGATGACCCCGCACGCGATGCCGCCCGCGCAGCCAGCGACCCCACCCACCGCGTAGACGTCCGTGTCGCTCAGCGCAAAAACGCCGTAGAGTTGGGTGCTACTGGGCGTGTGCAGGACGACAAAGCTGTCGTCGGCGTTCTTGCGCACCACCTGACCGCCGCTCCCCGCCATCCACAGCACCCCCTTGGCGGCGCCCGGGCTGACCCACCACAGCTCGCCCGTGGCGCCGGACTTGAGGCGCAGCCAGGACTTGCCGTCGTAGTGCAGCACTTGCGGGCCCAGCCCGGCAAAGCGCTGGTCGGCGGCTCCCACGGCCCACACATCGCTGCGCGACGAGCCCCACACGCTGAACAGCGCGCCCCTGCTCACGTCCGGGTCGAGGAGCACCTGCCACTTGGCGCCGGCCAGCGGCGGATCGCTGGCACAGACCTCGTGGCTGGGCGTTGCGGTGGACGAGTCGCAGCCGCCCACCCAACCCAAGGTCGCGGCCAGAATCGCCGGCAAGCCCCAGCCCGGTCCGCCGCCACCACATGCCCACGCCTTTGCCATCCCCGTCCTACTTGGGCGTAATCGCCCGCAGCCGCTGGTTCCAGGTGTCGGCCACGTACACGGTGCCGTCGGGACCCACGCCGATGCCGAAGGGCTGGTTGAACTTGGCCTGCTCGGCCGCGCCCCCGTCGCCCGCAAAGCCCTGCTTGCCGCACTGGCCGGCAAAAGTCGAGATCTTGCCGTCTCTGACCGCGCGGATGCAGTGGTTGTCCTTGTCGGCAATCAAGAGCGTGCCGTCGGGCAGTTGGTCCACGTCCGTGGGGCCGTTCAGCTGCGCGGCCTTGGCGTCGCCGCCGTCGCCGGCATAGCCAGCCGTCCCGTCGCCCGCCACGGTGTCGATGGTCGGCGGAGCCGCGCTCAGGTCCACCATACGGATGCGGTTGTTGTAGGTGTCCGCGATGAACATCTTGTTCTTGCGAATCACCAGCCGGCTCGCCGGATACGAGAACTGCAGCTTGGGCCCCGCCAGATAGGCTGCCAGCGCCGGACCGCCATCGCCGCCAAAGCCGCCGCACAAGTCGGGCGCCGGCAGATTGAGCTTGGCCGGGGTGCCATCGGTCGCCTTCTTGCAGAAATCGGGCTGGGTGAGGTCGAACTGGCAGACTGAATTGGTCGACGGCGTGGGCAGATCCACGCCCCAAGGCGCCAGCGCGTCGACGTGCCCCGGGCCGATGCCGCCGTTCTTGCATTGGAAGGTGCCGTAGGTCACCGCCGGCAGCGTCTTGGCCCCCGGCGCGGGCGTGCCGTCGGCGTTCTGGGGCCATTGCGCGTTTGCGGGCAACAGCAAGGGCTTGCCCGCCTTCTCCAGCGTATCCGTCACCCACCGCGAACCGACCACGGTGCTGATGGTGCCCGCCTTCATGTCGACCTTGCGGATGCGCTGGTTGGACTGGTCGGCGATGTACATGTCGCCAGCGTCGTCAAAATCGAGCGCGCTCGGCAGGTCGAACACCGCCTTGGCCGCGGGCCCGCCGTCGCCCCCAAAGGCGCGGCCACCGGTGCCGGCGAATTCCTCCAGAATGTTCTTGGCGGGGTCGACCTTCTTGATTTTCGAGTTGTGCCAGGCGGCGATCCAAAGCACCCCCGCTTTGTCGAAGGTGATGCCGGTCGGGTGGTTCAGCGCGGCGTCGGTCGGAATCTCGCCCTTGCCTACGTCGCCGATCTTGCCACTGCCGACCACCGTGGTGGTGATGCCCGAGGTCGCGTCCAGCTTGCGGATGCGATGGTCGTTCCAGTCGATGTAGTAGATGACCCCACCAGGCCCGACCACGGCGTCCTGCGGAAAGTTCAAATCGCTTTTCCAGCCGACCACGTTGTCGTCGCCGTAGGCCTGCACGCCGGTGCCCGCTACCGTAGTAATGCAGCTCTTTTGGCCAGCGCAGGACTTGGGCTGAGCATAGCTCTCTTTGTAGGCGTGAGAGATCGTTTGATTTTCAACCGTCGTGCACGCTGCGGTGGCGGCGCACGCAACCAGCAGCAGTGGAGTTCCTTTGCGAATCATGGTCTTCCTTGCGGCAACGCGGGTCACCGACGAGCTGCGGGAACTACTTGGGCACCACTCGGATGCGCGAGTGAAACATATCCGCGATGTAGAGGTTGCCCGCCTTGTCAAAGGCGATGCCCGAGGGCCCCGCCAAACGGGCCTGCAGAGCCGGCTTGCCGTCGCCCACGTCGGTATCGCCAAAATCGCCCTGGCCGCTGCCGGCGACAGTGTCGATGACCCCGGTGACCAGGTTGATGGCGCGGATGCGGTTGTTGCCAGTGTCGGCAAAGTACAGGCGGCCATCGGGCCCCCAGGCCAGGTCGTGCGGCCCATTCAGGCGCGCCTGCAAGGCTGGCCCGCCGTCGCCGGCAAAGCTGCCCTTGGTGGCATAGGTGGTGTCTTGCTGGCACTGCACGGCGGCGCCCTTGTCGTCCGTGCAGCCCGAGGGGCCGGAGCCGGCGATGGTCTTGACCGTGCCGGCCTTCAAGTCGATGGCGCGGATGCGGTGATTGCCCGTGTCGGCGACGTAGAGCGTGGTGTTGTCGGGGCTGAGGGCTAGGCCGCCGCCGGGCACGACCGGATTCGAGAACTCGATGAGGTCGAAGAACAAGAACGGCGACCCCGCCAGCGGCACCGGCGCCGTATCCGAGGCCAGGTCAAAGCCCGACCACTGCTGGGCCGGCGTTTTGGGCTTTTGACCAGCGATGGTTGAGATCGTGCCGTCTTTGGCGATTTTGCGGATCACCCAGTTGCGCGAGTCGATGAGGTAGGTGTTGCCGTCACCGTCTTGCACAGCTTTGGACGGTTGGTTGAATTGCGTAGCGGGCGTGACCACTTTGCCGTCGCCGCCATAGCCTGGGTTGGAACCGCAGTGGGCATAGACGCGGTGCGCCACGGGATCCCACACGCGCACGCGATGGTTGTGCCAGGCGGTCAAGACGCCGTCGCACTGGTTGGCCAGGGCGGTGTCCATGGCGGGAAAGAACAGGTCCGACGGGTGGTTGAGGCGCACCTGGGTGGCCTCGGCGCCTGCGGCCGTCTTGTCGGCTTGCGCAGGGTCGCCATCACCAGGAAAGCCGTCGCCGACCACCGTCTTCAGCGTCTCGTCGGCCTGGACGATCCGCACGCGGTAGTTGTTGAAATCGATGATGGCCATGCGGCCGTCGCAGCCAAAGGCGATGTCCACGGGCAGCGACAACAGGCTGTCGCGGCGGTCCAGGCCGTCGCCGTTGAAGCCACTGCGGCCGACGCCTGCGTAGGTGCACATGGTGCCGGACTTGCACACGGTCTCGACCTTCTGCACTTCGGTGGTGCACGCGGCGGCACTGGCAGCCAGGACCAGGGCGCAGCGGAGCGCGAGCGGCGGCGCAAATTCGGGACGAAATAGGGCCATGGTGTTGCCATCCTCCAGGGTTGCCGTGCGGGTCGACCAGGGTGGCCTGACCTCTGCCCCAAGAGCAAGCAAGGGGCGTGCCAGGTCGACGCAAGGCCAATTTCGACGGGACCTACAGGAAAATAGTCTGAAATATTCAACTACTAGAAGATGAACAACCATATCACTCGCTAGGAAAGCCACGAAATAGCGCGGGCACCGCCGCCGACCCCACGGCATTTCGAGGCAGAACTACTTAATCATAAAGCGAATCATCAAGAAGAATCCGAGGGTACTGCAATCAGAAGGTCGCGGTTCACAGGCGAAGTCGGCCACCGCCGGCCGTGGCTTGGCGGCGCGCTTGACAGGGGTGGGGCCGACCGTAGGCTCGCCGGTAGCCAGTCCCCGCTGCCCCCAAGTCGCGGGGCGCTTGGACCGCACCGCAGGAGTGCCATGCCCCGGAGCCGGCCACTTTCGCTGCAAGTTGCCGCCGCGACGGGACTCGCCAGTCTTGCGCTGGTCGCCTGCCAGACGCAATCGGTCGCGCCCGATTGGCAGTCCTACCACGGCGACGCGTTTGTCTTGGCGCCCGCCGATATTCCGTGGCCACCTGGCGAATGGGCGCTGACTTCGGACAGCGGCGCGGACACGCTGACGGCCCTGGATCCGCTGACCGGCCAGCGGCTGGCGAGTGTGGCGGTCGGCCGGGACCCGGTGGCGATCGACGGGCCGCACCACCTCGCCATCGATCGCGCCCGCGGATATGGATACGTCGCGCTCAGTTACCCGGCCCAGCCCCTGACCGCCGGGCCCCATGCCGCGCACGGTTCCAGCGTCCGTCCCGGCTATGTGCAGAAGCTGCGCTTGAGCGATCTGCGCGCCGAGGCCGAGAGCGCGATCGAGGCCAACCCCGGCGACATTGCACTGTCGGCAGACGGATCGACGTTGGTGATCAGCCACTTCGACCTGGTCGCGGCCACCAAAGGGGCGACTTTGCCGCAGCGCCGCGGCCGCTTGACCTGGATGGCGGCGGCCAAGGTGGGCGCGGAGATGCCCAAGTCGACGCAAGTCTGTGTCCTGCCTCATGGTTTGACGGTCGCGCCGGACGGCCGCCGCGCCTGGGTGGCCTGCTATGGCGAAGACGCGGTGGCGAGCGTGGACCTGACCCAGTCGCCGGTGGCGGTGGTGCGGACTCCCCTGGGATCGGCGGCGACTAGCGACGGCGCGCCGAGTTACGGCCCCTACAGCTTGGTTGCCGATCCTTTGGGCCACGTGGCGGCGGTGGGCTGTACCGAGAGCCGCGACCTGTGGTTCTTTGACCTGCAAACCGGCAAAGTCGCCGCGCCCCATTGGACCGAAGCAGCCGCGGGCGCAGTGTATTTTGCGGCGTGGTCGGCCGACGCGGCCACGCTGTGGGTGCCGACTCAGAGTCCCGACGCCCTCTACCAAGTTGAGGCGGCAACAGGCAAGACCCTGAACAAGCGAACTTTCTTGCCTGGCGAGTGCCTCAGGCCGCACGAGGTGCAGCGCAGCCAGTCGGGGCCGCTGCTGGTGGTCTGCGAGGGCGATCACCAGGGGCCAGGGCGGGTGCTGGCGCTGGATCCGCAGTCGTTGCACAGCCTTTGGAGCGTGGCGACCGGAGCCTATCCCGACCGCGTCGCCCTGGCGGGGGCACCGTGACCCGCGCGCTGGCCCACGGATCGGCCCGGCTGCTGTTGGTCACAGCGTTGGTCGTGCAAGCGTGCACCAGCGAGCCAAGCGCGGTGGGGTCGGCGCAAGCCCACGGGCTCTGGCTGATAGAGCACCCGCAGGCGTCGCCTTCGCCGAGCAATGCCTTTGCTTGCAGCACTTGCCACCCCTTGACGGCGCTCGACCCCGGTGGGCGCCTTCTGCCAGGGGCACCGCTCGCCGGGGCCATCGCCCGGCCATCCTACTGGGGCGGACAGGTGCGCGACCTGCTCCCGGCCATCAACGTCTGCCGTTTCTGGTTCATGGACGCCAGCCAAGCGTGGCAACCCACGGATGCCGACGCCCAAGCGGTGTGGGCGTGGCTCGAGGTGGCCGGACCGAGCCTGCCCGAGGCCGTGACCTGGTCCGCGATCGGCCCCATCAGCGACCTGCCGGCCGGTCAGGTCGCGGCGGGCGCCCTGGTCTACCAAGCCGCCTGCGCGACCTGCCACGGCAAGGTGCATACGGGCGCCGGCCGGCTGTCTGCGCAAACTCCAATATTGCCCGACGAATTCGTGAAAGAGCATGGGCAGTACACGCCCCAGGACCAGCGGCTGATCGCCATCGAGAAGGTACGCCATGGGCCGTTCTTGGGTTATGGTGGCCGCATGCCGCCCTTTGCCCGGCAGACGCTGAGCGACGCGCAGCTCGCCAACGTGCTGGCCTACCTGGGGTTGTGATGACGAAACGGGCGCGGTCGGCGAGTTTGGTTCTCTGGTTTACAGTTGCGTGTGCGGCCGGGATGCCCAGCGCGCAAGCCAACGGGCGCTATCCGGCGGCGGGCCTGCTGGCCGCCCACCCCAGCAATCCACAGATCCTCGCGATTCGCGCCACGTATGGGTTGATTCTGACGGAAGACGGCGGCGACCACTGGCGCTGGCTGTGCGAAGAGGCGATCCCTTTGGCTGGCCAGCTGGATCCGTTTCTACTGTATGCTGGGAATGGAAATTTAACGGTGACCAGCGCCCTTGGCCTGCGTACAGCGCAGCCGGGGGCGTGCAGTTGGTTGAGCTGGAGTCCGCCGGCTGGCGCGGAAGCGGCGGCGGGTGTCGACCTGGCCCGCGATCCAACCCAAAGCTTGCGCGCAGTCGCCCTGGTCCACGCTCCGGTAGCCGGCGACTCTCTGCAAGAAACCACCGACGGCGGCGAAACTTGGCACCCCCTGGGCCAGCCCTGGCCCGCCGAGCACGAAGTCCTCACGGTCGACATGGCCGCCGGTGGGCGCCTCTACGCCTCAAGCCGGACGAGCAATGCCGGCGCGCAGCACTGGCTCTTGCGGAGCGACGACCGCGGCGCTTCGTGGCAGACACTGCCGTTTGCGCCAACGGGCCCGGCCGCGCCCACCGCGACCTGGATCGGCGGCGTGGCGCCCGACAACAGCCAGCGTCTGTGGTTGCGCGCTCAGGTCGACGCCGGCGACCAGCTATGGCAAAGCGACGATGGCGGCTCGACGTGGGTCCTGCGCCACCAAGCCGACGGAAAGCTGTTGGGGTTTGCGGTGTCGCCGGACGGGACGCAGATCGCGGCCGGTACGGCGGGCAGCACCGGCGGGCTGTGGCGCGGCGCCGCGGCCGGTGGTCCACTGCAAAAGGTGAACAGCACCGGCGTGCGCTGCCTCACCTGGACCAAGGCCGGCCTCTACGCCTGCGCCGACGAAGCAAGCGCTGGTTTCAGCCTGGGCCGGTCGACCGACGCTGGCGCCACGCTGCAGCCACTGTACCGCGCCGCCGCGCTGACGCCGCACCTGTGCAACAACGCTTCGGCGCAGATCTGCCAGGCCAACTGGCCGTTCGTGCAAGCCCTGCTCGCGGCCCCGGCCACCGCTACCACGGAAGGCTCGCAGCCCACGCCCGCCGCAGCCGGGGACGAGGGGTGCCGCAGCAGCCAGCCACGCAATCATTGGACCTGGCTTGAAGTCTTGCTCGTCGCCCCGGCCGCACTGTGGATCCGCCGCCGGCCCAGCTGATACCAGTTCCGTCCGAATCGGATCGAAAACTCGGGCAATTCTCCGGGCCCGAACCGGGGTCCCCACCTGATTCTCGCCAGTTGCAGAACGGGTCAGAAAAGCCGTACAGGCGCGAATCAGGTGGGGTGCGTAGGATACCAGTTCCG
>JBBISH010000079.1:0-31796 GCA_037441385.1 Myxococcales bacterium | reverse complement strand
TCCTGGCGGCTCTGACCTTTGAAAGTCAGCGCGAACAGCTTCGCAAGAATTTGGGGCGGTAGCCTGGGCCGAGCCAAGCCGAGTTCGTCCCGGTCCGGACACGGGCGTGGCGTGGCGCCCGCAATCACCTAATCCGCACCTCACCTGATTCGCGCCTGTACGGCTTTTCTGACCCGTTCTGCAACTGGCGAGAATCAGGCGGGGACCCCGGTTCGGGCCCGAAGAATTGCCCGAGTTTTCGATCCGATTCGGACGGAATTGGTATGACCTTGTCGCTACATGCCCACCGGCGACTTGCGCGGGCGGCCAAATCGGACCAAAATGGTCCGCGCTCGGCACCACGCCGAGGTCAGCGGCAGCGGTGAAGCGATGGGTGGCGTCAATCCCTACCTGGCTCAACGAGCAATTCCTGTGGCCAAGCAAGCGTTTACCTTGCGTATTGCCAATAGCGGCCAAACCATCGCGGTGGCGCCCGAGCAACTGCCCTATGGCCGCGACGGACGTCCCGGGTCGCTGCTGGACATTTTGCTGCACCACGGGGTGCGCGTGGATCACGCGTGCGGCGGCGTGGTCTCGTGCTCGACTTGCCACGTGGTGGTCAAGAAGGGCTTGGGTTCGTGCAACCCGGCCGACGAGGCCGAAGAAGACATGCTGGACACGGCGCCGGGGCTGACCGCCCAATCGCGGCTGGCCTGCCAGTGCGTGCCAAACGGCAGCCAAGACATCGAAGTCGAGATTCCGACTTGGAATCGCAACGCGGTCAGCGAGGGCGAGTAGGCCCCCCGCAGAAAGAGGCAACCGATGATGGACGAAAGCACTTTTCGCAAACTCGCCGATGCGGTGTACCGCAGCGTGCTGGCGCGCCTGGACCGCGAGGACCCCGACGAGGTCGAGGCCGAACTGCAGGCCGGCGTGGTGCGCATCCGCCTGGGCCACGGCCACGCCGAGGGCGGCAAGGTGTTTATCCTGAACCATCAAGCGCCCTTGCGCGAGTTGTGGTATGCCGCCGGCGACCGGGCCTGGCATTGCCAGCTGCAAGAGGGTCGCTGGGTCGATCCGGTCCACGGCGGCGATTTGCAGGACCTTTTGGGCGAGACGGTCTCGGCAGAGCTGGGCCGGCCGATTCGCTTCGAGTTGCCGCGGGTCTAGCGCGCAGGCGCGTCCACCGACTTGGTTGATAGTCTCCAAACATATCAAGCCATTGAGCGCACGGCGTGGCTGACACGGCCCCCGTTTTCAGCAGCGGCGGCGGGCGCTATGCTGGCGGCCATGCTGCACCGCCCTGCCCCGAATATTCCGTTGCGTTGGCTGGCCAGCCTGGTGGCGCTGGCTCTGCTGCCTTGGCCCAGCGTCGCCCAAGCGAGCACCGTCGCGGTCCACCGCTGGCTGACCGAGCGGGCGCTGCGCCAACACGTGAAGCTGGGCGAGCTCACGCCCCCGACCGAAGATCAACTGGTCGCGTTCTACCTGTGGCTGGGCCAGACGCTGGCCTCGCCGTCGCCGACGCCCGAGCAAGACCAAGGCGATCCCGAGCGGTTCCAAAAGCGTTTCAAGAACCCGCGGGCGTTTGATGCCTTTGGAATTCGTGGCTTTCTGGGCCTGTCGCGCGAGCCGACCCCGGCGGTATGGGGCCTGGAAGAGTTCGATCGCGAAGGCGCGCCGGATCGCCTCAATCTGGTCGTGCAGGGCAGCGCGCAACCGGACTTGGACCAGCGTAACCAGCGTCGCTTTGCCTACGACGACAAGCGGCAACTCGTGCTGCTGCCAGACGGTCGCAAAGTGCCGGCCGACCCGCTCATCCTGAATATGGGTGATTTGGAAGGACTTTCAAGTCAAGCGCATGCCCACTACCAGTTGGCTGCCGACAAACCCAGCGCCGACGTGGCCGTGCTGCAGAGCGAGCCGTGGAATTTTGTGGTGGCGGCGGGCTTTGAGGGGCCCGTCGTGACCAGCGCCGCGGAAATGGCACAAGTTCACCTGGACATGGCGGTCCTGGCGCTGGCTTGGGCAGACCTCAACCAGAACTCGGGCGGCGAGTACCTGGCCCTCATGTGGGCGTCGGCCGGGCTGCACTACGTGCAAGACGCGGCGGGTCCGCTGCACAACACCCAAGTCGGCAGCTACGAGGTGTTCAAGAAGGCCAAGATCATGTGGTTTCTTGAGGCTTTGCGCACAGGTGGCGGCCGCTTCGCGCCGCAGCCGACCTTCGTCCGTATCGGCCTGGACCTGCTGAGCAACTTGCACCTTCTTTCCGAGCGTTGGCTGCAGGACCGCCTGGATGATGTCCGCGGCCATCGCCCAGCCCCGGCCGAGCTGGTGGCGGCCTGGACCGGCGGTGACACGGACGACCCGGCGCTGCTAGCCGAGCTCGGCGACAAGCTAAAGCCGCACCTGGCCGGGCCATTCAAGGCGCAACCGTGGCACGAGGGGGCGGCGCAACTGCTGGTGCGGGCCGTGGCCAAACTCGGCTCGCGCGACGGCGCCGCCATGTACGAGGCGATGCTGCGCGCTGCCGGTCCGCGAGCGACCCAGTTGGGCCTGCGCCTGCCCGACGAAAAACCGATGCAGCCCGGCGACCTGGGTGACCCCAATCGCGGCGACGTGGCCGCAGGACTGGCGGCGCTGGACCACTTGCATGCGGCGGCCGTGCGGCGGGCTCTGACGGCCACCCGGTTGTACTGGCAAGCGTTTGTCCAGGGCAACGGCGACGCGGCGGCGCGGCGGCTGCGGCGGCTGTGCCTGGATCGGATGGAAGCCGAAGACGGCCGCGTGGCGAAATACCTAAAGAGTCCAGGTCCCTTGGCGAGCAAGACCGAAGTCATAGCCTGGGTGCTGCCGGCCGAGGCCGGCGCGGGCGTGCTGCTGGTGGTGGTGGCTGCGCTGCTGTGGCGGCGGCGTCGGTCGCGAACCGCCAAGGCCGCAGCTTGAAGATCACCGCCGCAGGCCACCCAACGCACCGGGTCGAGGTTGAAGATGCACGCAGACGTTCGCAGTTGGTACGAGAAGCTGGCGGCGCTGTGCGAGGATCCTCAGCAGACTCCGCAGAAATTCAATAGCCTGCGGGCTACCTATTTCCTGCTACTTGCGGAGCACGGCGACGCGTGCGACCGGGCCGTCGCGCAACTGTGGCAAATTGCCACACCCGTGAGCCGTGCGACCCTGCTGGCCCCGCTGTGCGACGGCGCGGCGCCGGGCGCAGAGTTGACCCGTGCAGCCGTGGCCAGCGTGGCGCAGGGCGATGCTCGCTCGGCGAACGCGGGGCTGCGGGTGCTGGGCGAGGGTGCGACGCTGGTGGCCGAACAGTGGTGCGAACTGGGCAAGGTGGCGAGCGCACAGCGGGCGCAAACGCTGCCCGACGTCGAGGCCACCGCCTTCTTGGCCCGCCACGGTCCGGCCGAGGCGTTGCCGACGGTGACGCTGGCGGCGTTTCGGCACGGCCCGGAAGATGCCGACGACCGTCTGCTGGCCGTGGCGGCATTGGGCCGGTTTGCCGATCCGCGAGTCGTGAACTGGCTGAGAGCGTTGGTGCGGAGCGGTTGTGCACACTTAGAGGTCATCCAAGCCGCTGCGCAACTCATGGACCGCGACAGCGCAGCGGCGGCCGACCTGCTGGAAGCCGTGGCCACCGCCGACCACGGGCTGGACGCGACCGCGCGCTGGGCGGCCGTGCAGGGTCTGGCCTACCTCCGCGGTGCCGAGGCGTTGCCGCAGGTGCTGGCGGCCTGGCGGGCCGGCGGCGACGACCTGCCTGGCGATTACCTAAGCGGCTTGCTGAGTTTGGCTATTCACCTGGAGCCCAGCCTGGCCAAAAGTGGCGAGGCGGCGCTGCGCAAAGCGGCGGCGGCGATGGCGGCGCCCATGTGGCCGCCGGTGCCGGGGCTGGTCGAGCGGGTGGCCTCGCGCGACGCGCGGGTGGCGCGGCAGGCAGCGGCCCTCGTGGAGCCAACGCATCCGGCCCTGCTTCAGCGAGCGGCCGTCGAGGCGGCCTTGGTGGCGCGCAAGCAGCTTTTGGGCACCCTGCTGCCGACCGCGCCAGCAAGCGAGCTGGGCCCGGGTTGGCAACCCAGCGCGCAACGGCTGAGCAACGCCGAGCGCCGCCAGCTAGAGCAAGAGGAAGCCGCCTGGCTGGCTACGTAACCAACAGCCCTCGATCCCTACCCTACCGTCGCCGCAGCCCGCGGCCAAGGCACCATCGTGACTGCTCCTCTCCCAGTTGATCCGCAAGCCAAAGCTCTGATCGACCAAGTGGCCGTGCAACTGCGTTTGGCCGCGCAGGCCGTGGCCGCGGCCGTGACGCTATTCGACGGCGGCGCGACAGTCCCGTTTGTGGCGCGCTACCGCAAGGAAGCCACTGGCGGGCTGGACGAGCAGCAGCTGCGCGACGTGCAGGCCGCCCACGGCGAGGCCAAGGCCCTGGCCGATCGCAAGACCGCGATCCTCAACAGCTTGACCGAGATGGGCGCGCTGACTCCGGCGCTGGAACAGGCCGTGCGAGCCGCCGTGGATCGCGCGGCGCTAGAGGATGTGTACCTACCCTACCGACCCAAGCGGCGGACCCGTGCCCAGGTGGCGCGCGAAAAAGGCTTGGAACCCTTGGCGTTGCGCATCCTGGCGCAACCGCTGACGGGGTCGCCGCAGCGCGAAGCCTTGGCCTTTGTGGACCAAGCCAAGGGTGTGGACCAAGCCAAGGGTGTGGCCGACGCGGAGGCCGCGCTGGCCGGTGCGCGCGACATCGTGGCGGAAAACATGAGTGAGCGCGCCGATATTCGTGCCGAATTGCGCACGGCGGCGATGCGCTTTGGCCACGTAACGAGCAAGAAGAAGCGCGGTGAATTGCCCCCCGAGGCGCAGAAGTTTCGCGATTACTTCGAGTACAGCGAAGGTGCCGCGCAACTGCCCTCGCATCGCTACTTGGCGCTGTGTCGCGGCGAGACCGAGGGGGCGTTGTCTGTGGATCTGCTGGGCAACGCTGGGGCGTGGCAGGCCGAGACCCTGCGCCGGCTGGGCGAGCAACCCCGCTCGCCTTTTGCCGAATTGCTGCGCGAGGCCGTGGTCGACGGCTGGGAGCGGCTGCTTTGGCCGGCCATCACCTCGGCGGTGCGCGGCGAGCTGAAGGAGCGCGCGGATCGGCAGGCGATCGCTGTGTTTGCGCAGAATTTGGAGAACCTGCTCCTGGCCGCGCCGCTGGGGCCCAAGCCAGTGCTGGGCATCGACCCAGGGCTGCGCACCGGCTGCAAGTTGGCGGCGGTGGACGCGCAGGGCCGCCATCTGCACCACACGGTGCTGTACCTGGTGCAGGGGGATGTGGCGCAAGACCGGGCACGGCAAGACCTTTTGCGGGCCGTCCAGCGCTTTTCGCCCGCGGCGATCGCGATTGGCAACGGGACCGGGGGCCGCGAGACCGAGGCGTTTGTACGCGAAACCCTGCGCGAAAGCGGGAGCAGCCAAGTGCCGGTGGTGATGGTGAGCGAGGCGGGGGCGAGCGTGTACAGTGCCTCTGAGCTGGCGCGGCGGCAACACCCGGATCTCGACGTGACTGTGCGGGGTTGCCTGTCCATCGCCCGCCGGCTGCAGGATCCGCTCGCCGAGTTGGTGCAGATCGAGGCCAAGGCCATCGGCGTGGGTCAGTACCAGCACGACGTGGACCAGGGACTGCTGGAACAAAAACTGGGGGAAGTCGTCGAGTCCTGCGTCAATCGGGTGGGTGTCGAGCTCAACACGGCCAGCGAGTCGCTCCTGCAGCATGTGGCGGGCATCGGGCCCAGCCTGGCCAAGAAAATCGTGGCGCACCGCGACGAACACGGTCCGTTCGCCGACCGGCAATCGCTGTTGAAGGTCAAGGGCTTGGGCCCCAAAGCCTTTGAGCAGGCGGCGGGTTTCTTGCGCATCGCTGGCGGCAAGGAACCGCTCGACGCGTCGGCCGTGCACCCCGAGCGGTACGCGATGGTGCGGCAGATGGCCCGCGACCTGCACACCGACGTCGCTCGTCTGATTGGCAACCGTGCGCTATTGCAGCAGATCGACGCCAAGCGCTACGTTGGGGGCGACGTGGGTGAGCCCACCGTGCGCGACATCCTTGCCGAGTTGGACAAGCCGGGCCGCGACCCGCGCCAGCAATTCGAAGTGGTGCAGTTTCGCGACGACGTGCGCAGCCTGGCAGACCTGAAGCCCGGGATGCGTCTTGCGGGAATCGTGACCAATGTTGCGGCTTTTGGGGCGTTCGTCGACCTGGGTGTCCACCAAGACGGGCTGGTGCACGTGTCGCAGCTGGCCGACCGATTCGTCAAGGACCCACATGAGGTGGTTGCGGTGGGGCAAAAAGTCGAGGTGGCGGTGGTGGAAGTCGACTTGGGTCGCAAGCGCATCGCGCTGACCATGCGTCAACAAAAAGGCAACGATTTCAAATAGTAGAAAATGACTGCTACTTCTTCATGGCGCGCACTTCCGCCAGGCTAGCGGCGCAGCGGAAGCCAAAGTGATGGTACGGCTTGTTCTCGGGGTAGTGCGGACGCCGCCAGACCGCCGTGGCCATGTGCGGCGGCCAGTACCACGAACCGCCCTTGACCAACTTCTGTTCGTGGCCGGGGCACTCTGCTTTGCCGCCGCACGGGCCCTTGGGGTCCACGCCCAGGCAGTCCTTGCCGCACTTGGCAAAGCTGGTGGTGTACCAGTCGGCGACCCACTCCCACGCGTTGCCGCTCATATCGTACAGGCCATAGACGCCGGCGGGCCGCGTGCCGACTTCCAGCGTGCGGCCCTTCTCGGGGCTGGGCGGCAGCTTGGGCGTGCCACAGCCGCGACCAGTTTTGTCCATGATCACGGCACGTTTGCAGTCCGCCGGCTCGTTGCCCCACGGGTGGGTGTTGCCATCGGGACCGCGCGCCGCCTTTTCCCACTCGGCTTCGCTGGGCAGGTGCTTGCCCTGGGCCTTACAAAATTGCACCGCATCGTACCAGCTCATGCCCACCATCGGCTGCTTGGGGCGGTCGTAGTCGTTGTAGGCCGGGTGCGAGCGCTTGCACTGCTTGGCCTTGGAACAAGCCAGGTAGTCGCCGTAAGTGACTTCGTAGATATCCATGTAATACGTGGACATCCATACGCTGGTCAGGGGATGGGCGTTCTTGGGCCCCGTGTCGGTGCCGCGGTAGAACGGCCCTCCCGGAATGCAGGCCATGCCAGCCGGGGCGGGCTCGCAAGCGGCGGCCTGGACACCCGCTGGAGCGGCCGCGGGCGGCGGCAGGGTCGCCGGGGCAGAAGGAGAGGCAGCGACAGCAACTTGAAGCAATAGGGAGAAGAGGTTCATGGGCGGAAGTCTACCGCCAAAACCGTTCTATGTCGAAATCGGCCACCGATGCGGGCGCCGGCGCTCCCCGCGGCTTTGGCGTCGCGTTTTTGCGTGACCGGCAGCGGCGGCATCTGCTAAGCTATGCGGGCCACACCGCGACTAGGTGGAGGCGCAGAATCACGGGAGGTTGCATGGTGTTGCAGAGCCTGGTACGCAGTTGCATGGCGTGTGGACCCCGGATGCGTGGCGACGTGCGTGGCTGGCGACGTTTGGCGATGGGCGCGGTGTTGGCCCTGGCCGCAGCGGCAGGCACCCTGGTGGCGCAGGCGCAGCCGGCACAGGCGATGACGGTGCTGCAGGTCGATCTGAAAGCCCTGGTCGCCACGGCGGATTTGGTGCTGTACGGGCCGATCGCCAAGACCCGCGTGCTGGATCAGCGCAAGACCGGGCACGGCGTGTGGACCGAGTTCACTTTGGACGTCCGCGAAGTGTGGAAAGGCGACGCCAAGTTGGCCGGAAAGCCTTTTGCCTGGCGGCATGTCGGCGGCACCACCGCGGACGGCATTACGGTGGCCGTGCCGGGCATGCCCACGTTCACCGCAGGCGAAGAGGTCATCGTCGTCCTGGAGAAGACCAGCGAATCCTACGTGATTTCGGGCGGACCGCAGGGCAAATTCACGGTGCAGGCCCGCGGCAATGGCACCCGCATCGTGCGGCGCGACTTGCCCGACGTGAATTTCGTCCGCCAGGACCCCGCCACTGGCCGCATGGAATCGGCCGGCAAGCCGGTCAGCATTCTGCGCTCGCTCGACGAAGTGCGTGCAGAAGTACAAGGTTATGTGGCAGCAGCCAAGAAGGCGGCGACCACCACCGCACCGCCTGCCAAGGGTGCCACCGTCAAATAGCCGACTTGACGCGCCGAGCTTGCCTCGCCAGAGCGCGCCGCATGAGCGCCCACTTGGACTCGCAGCCATGAACGACCCCGCCCGCTTTTCGCTCAACGCCGCCCTGCCGCCACGGTCCAAGCCGCGGCCCCGGCTGAGTCTCGTCGGCTTGCTCGCCCTGGTGGCCCTTGGCTGGCCGCGACCGGCGCTGCCCTTTGCGATCGAGACGGTCAGCGCCGGCTCCAAGACCATCGTGCGCTGGGCGAGCAACAACATTACGTACTACTTGCACCCAGCGTGCTCGGCGGATCTGCCGCCGGCCACCTGCAAGGCCCAACTGAACGCCGGTTTCCAGGGCTGGATGGCCGTCCCTTGCGGCGCCCTGAAGTTCAGCGAAGGCGCGTTCTGCAACACCAGCACCGGCAAGTGCACCATCGACAAGACGAGCTGTAGCCAAGACAGCGACTGCGCCTCGTCGGCGAACGTCAAAGTCATCCCGATGGGTTACAACAGCAATGGCCGCAACGAGTTGGTCTTCATCGAGAATAGCTCGTGGAGCTTTGGCCAATATGTGCTGGGTGTCACCTCGCCGATCTTCTACAACAACGGCGCGATCTTTGAGGCCGACATCGCGTTCAACGGCTACAACTACAAGTGGCTCGCCGACCCGAACAAGATCGGCAACAGCACGATGGATATCTTGAGCGTGGCGATCCACGAAGAGGGCCATTTCTTTGGTGTGCAGCACGCGCTGCCGGGCTATTTTGGCAACTCGGACCCGCCGACGATGGCGCCCGCAGTCGACCCCTATGGCGCGACGGCAACACTGAATGCCGACGACAAGAAGGCGATTTGCTTCCTGAACCCCAGCTCAGGCAAGTACGGGTGCTCAAGCGATGCCGACTGCCCCTACGTCTTGCAGAACAACGCCCAGACCGGCAACGAGTACTACGAAGCCAAGCTGACCTGCTCGAGCGGCGCCTGCGTCTTTGCCGGCGGCGTCAGCACGGAACCCCCCACGGGCACAGCGGCCTTGGGCGGCGCCTGCACCGACGACATCGACTGCAAACAGGGGCTGTTCTGCCAGCCGTACGGCAACTCGTCCGTCTGTTCGCAGACTTGCTCGCCGCAGCAACAGGATTGCCCAAGCGGCTTTGCCTGCTATGCCTACCAGAGCACGCCCAACCAGGGCGCGTGCATCAAAGGCCAGACCCAGCCCACGCCCACCAAGAATCCCGGCGACAGTTGTACCGCTTCGTCGCAGTGCAAGTCGCTGATGTGTGTGTCGGGCCTCTGCCGCACCAAGTGCACGCTCAGTAACCCTGTGGAATGCAACAGCAAGACCGAGATGTGCGCCAAAGTGCCATCGGCCGGCGTGGGCGTGTGCGTGCCCGACACCACGCCCAAGCTGTTGCCCACCGGCTCGGCCTGCACGGCCGGGAGTCAGTGCGTGTCGGGCATTTGCCTTTCGGACACGGGCGGCTCCACCGGCGCCGTGTGCCGCCAGCTGTGCACCGGCAAGTTCACGTGCCCGAGCGGCTTTGCGTGCGTCCCACAAAGCAACGGCAAGCAGGCGTGCCTGCCCGGCAGCGACAAGATGCCACCCGGCAGCGCGTGCACGGGCCCCGAACAGTGCGCCACCGGCCCGTGCGTCCTGGCCGATGGACAGCAATATTGCAGCAAGTCGTGCGACTTGGGCGACGCCGCCAGCTGCCCGTGCGGCATGGTCTGCCAGGCGTCTACGGCCGGCAACCTGTGCCTCGCGGGCGCCAAGCAGGCCTGTGTCGAGATTGGCAGCGGCTGCGGGGATACCGCCGAGTGCGTTCCCGGCGGCTTGTGCATCGAGAACGTGTGCCGCGCGGGCTGCGACGTGGTCACGGCCGAGGGCTGCGGCCCAGGCGAAGGCTGCGCCCGCGTAGAGGCCGGCAATCGTCAAGGCTACTGCACCGGCGCGGGCAACGTTCCGCTCAGCGGCCCCTGCTCGGGCGACGCGGACTGCACCTCGCTGTTCTGCGACAAGGACGTTTCGCAAAACAACGAGTTCCACTGCATCAAGCCCTGCGACCCAGCGGCGCCGGTGTGCGGCCCCGGTTTCGCCTGCAACGCCTTGTATGCCACCTTGGGCGCTTGCTTCTTGGGCGACGCCCCAGCGCCCGAAGGCAGCGACGCGGCTACCACATCCGACACCAGTGTGAGCGGCGGCGGGGGCCCCAAGGCCACCGGCACCAGCTATGCGGCTGGGACGCCCAAGTCGAGTGGTTGCAGCGCCAGTCCCGTGGGCCCGTCGTCCGGCTGGTGGCTGGTTGCCTTGGTGGGCGGAGTTTGGCTCGTCATTCGCCGCCTGCGCCTGCCTTGAGCGCCCCACTGCTTTGCCCCGCGTGCGGGCCCCGGCACGGCGTGCAAGCCGCGGCGTTGTCAGCGGAATGGAGCTGTCCCGCTTGCGCAGCGAAGTTTGTCGCGTTCGGGGTCGGCGCGGCGGAGATACCGGTCGTCAACGGCGACGCCGCCTTCAGCGACCGCCTGGCGACCGAGGTAGCGACGCTCTTTGCCGATCCGCGCCACCTGCTGGGCTGGTTGGAGGGCGACGACGAGCTGCGGCACAGCCTGGCGGGCGGCCTGACCACGTATGCCCAGGCGCATTTTGGCGAATTCGCCGAGCCCGCTCTGCCCGGTGCGGAGTTGAGTTGGCTGCAGGGTTGGCTCCCGGCGGACCTTCCCGCCGGCGATGTCGCGCTGCTGGGTTGCGGGCCCGGCGGCGAGCTGCTGGCCTTGGCCAAGGCTATCGAACCGGGTCGGACCGTCTGGCTGGCCGATGCCAACCTGGCCGCCCTGGTGTGGGGCCGGCTGCTGGCCGAACTGGGCGCCGTGCCGCTCCCCTACCGCGCGTCCGCGACCCGGCTCGGCTGGGCGACGGCACGCCTGAGCGAGTCGCAGCGGAACATTCTGCAGCGGGCGCATTGGCTTTGCTGCGATGCCCTGCGGCCGCCGTGGCCGGCGGGTTCCATGGCCGCGGTGGTGTCCGTTGGGCTGGTGGACTCGGTGGCTGACCCGATTGCCCTGATTCAGCAAGTCGAGGGGCTGCTGGCCCCAGGTGGCGTGTGGCTGTTGGCCGCCCCCTGGAACTGGCAAGCCGCAGTGACGCCGCCCAACCGGCAGCTCGAGCGCTTCATCCCGGGCGATGACCTGGACGCCGGCCTGGCCGACCTGCTCACCGGTGCGGTCATCCCCGGATTGGGCGCGGCCTTGCACGTCGAGCGCCGCGCTCCGCGCATTCCCTGGCGCCTGCCCGTGCACGGGCGCATGACCGTGGAGTACGAGCTGGACGTGCTGCTGCTGCGCAAGGCGCGGTGAGCCCTCTGCACCTTTGGGGGGCATTTTCAACACGCACTTGCCAACCGCCGCCAGAACCCGCCGCGGAGCCTCAAGCCCGTCCACCACAAGGCCCAAACGAGCACCGTTCGAATTCCTCTGAATCTCTGAAGAAAAGCGCCCCTCCTCCCGGCGCGTCGGGAGGAGGGGACCCCACGGTCGCGAAGCGATGCCGACAGTCCAGTGGACTGTTGGCAAGTGGGGAGGCAGCAGTCGTCAGGCTGCGGGGTGGAGGGTCGGCGTGGCTATCCCGCGGCGATCGCGGCCTTGCGCGCCTTGACCACGGCCTCGCCATCGCGCCCGTCGAGCTCGGCCAAGTGCGAGAACTTCCACGTGAACGTACCGACGCCCATCGTGAGCGAGCGGAGCTCGAGGATGAAGTCCTGCATCTCGCTGAGCGGCAACGTCGCGCTGACCACGTCCCAGCCGTTCCAGCCGTCTTTGCCGTCGTAGCCAAGGATCTGGCCGGCGCGACGACCGGTCACCATGCGCTGGGCCTTGCTGGTGAAGTCGCTGGGCACGCTAATCTCGATGGCAACCATCGGTTCCAGCAGAACGGGCGAGCCGAGCGGCGTGCCCTCGGTCATCGCCACGCGCGCGGCGGCCTTGAAGGCCATATCGCTCGAGTCCACAGGGTGGTAGCTGCCGTTCGTCAACGTCACGCCGATGTCGACCAGCTCGAAGCCGAGCGGGCCCTGCTTCAAGAAGTCGCGGCAGCCGTTCTCGACCGACGAGAAGAAGTTGCGCGGCACCGCGCCGCCGACCACGCACTCGTTGAAGTTGAAGCCAGCGCCGCGGTCCAAGGGCTTGATGTCGATGTAGATGTCGCCAAAGGCGCCGTGGCCGCCAGTCTGGTGCTTGTAGCGCCCGTGCTGGTTGATGACCGGCTTGCGCAGCGTCTCCTTGTACGGAACCTGGGCGCGCTCGGCCTTGGCATCCACCGCGTAGCGGTTCTTCAGTCGATCCAGGGCGTTCTTCAGGTGGATTTCGCCCTGGCCCCACAGAACCAGCTCGTGCGTGTCGGCCGTCTGCTCGTAGCGCAGCGAGGCGTCTTCTTCGCAAATGCGCGCCAGGGCGGCGCCCAGCTTCACGTCGTCGCCTTGCTTGCCGGCGCGCAGCGCAAAGCTCATGCAGGGCTGCAGGGGCTCCGGCCACGCCGCGTCCAAGAGGCGGTTCGGCGCCAGGCAGTGCCCGGTCTTGGCGTCGTCCATGCGGCCCATCGACACGATCTCACCGGCCGAAGCCTTTGTGATCTTGCTCTGTTGCGCGCCAAAGAGCTTGAGCATGCCGCTGGTGCGGCTGGTGCCGTAGTTCGCGCCGTCCATCACGTCGCCGCGCCACACGCGCACAAAGCTCTGCTTGCCCACGTGCTGGGCGTGCACGGTCTTCCAGACCTGCGCGACCACCGGCTCGTCGGGCAGCCCCAGGCGCGCCGCGGTCGCGGACACGTTTGGCGCCTCGTGACGCAATGCCTTGAAAAGGCGCATGATACCATGGTCTTCCTCGGCGCTGCCAAAGAACACGGGCACGATGAGGTCGGCCGCCAGGTCGCGCGACAGGTTCTGGTAGACCTCGTCCGCGGCCGGTGTGACGTCTTCCAGCAGCTCTTCCATCAGGTGATCATCAAAGTCCGCAAGATGCTCCAGCATTTCGCGGCGGGCATCGCCCTCGGCCGGCACGATCGACTCGGGCATCTTGGCCAACTGGGCGTCGGCGTGCGGCTTGTAGCCCCAAGCGCGCTCCGAGACCAAGTCCACAAAGCCGCTGATCGACTCGCCTTCCGAGATGGGGATTTCGCGGAGCACCAACGGCCGGTCGCTCACGGCCTGCAGCGCCGCCAAGACTTCCGGCAGCTTGCCACCCACGCCGGGCTGCTCGCACTTGTTGATGAACAGGATGTGCGGAATCTTGCGCTGGTCCAACACCTTGAGCATCGGGCTGACCGTCGTGGCCTTGTTCGGATCCGGCTCCACGACGACAATCGCGATATCGGCCACTTGCAGCGCGTTCAAGCCATCCTGCTGGAACTCCACGGAACCGGGGCAGTCCAGAAAGGTCCAGGTCTCGCCCAGATATTCACACGTAGCAACAGACACTTCGGTGCTCATCCCGCGGGCACGCGCTTCGGCGCTGGCGTCGCCCACGGTGTCGCGCTGCTTGACGCTACCCTTCTTGGTGAGCGAGCCAGCCTGCAGCAGCAAGGCCTCGAGCAGCGAGGTCTTGCCGCCCAGATAGGGGCCGACGATGGCAGCAACGCGGGGTGTAGCTGGGTTCTTGGTGGGCACGGTTCCCCCTTTGAGGCCCTGCCTGTTCGCTGGCGAGCCTGAAAATCGAACGAATTTGGCGACAACGTGGGGCCGGCGCAGGCGTTACTGTCCGGCGAGGCGCCCGCAGGCACATGCCAATTCGGGCTGCTCGGGGACGTTACGCCCGGCCCCCAATCCGATCAAGACGCATAGGCGAAGGTGTGACCAAGCCGCGACAATTCGGCACAGGCATGGGGTAAACGCGGATTCGGGCACGCGGTTTGCGCCGTCCTTAGTCCACCGTGATCGACTTGGAAACGTTCTTGGGCACGTCGGGGTGCACGCCGTGGTCGCGCATGCCCAAAGCGTCCAAGTAGGCCATTTTCCGTAGGCTCATCTTCAGCGCCAAGTGCTGCAGCGCCACGCTGGCGGTAAACGCGGTCATCAAGGTGTCGCCCGTAGTCGGGAGCGGCACCACCAGCGCCGTGTAGTTGGGGTTGTCCGCCGGCGCCTTGGTCGCGGCCTGGCGCAGGCGCGCGTCCTCTTCGGCCAGGACCACGCACGTCGCCCCACGAATCTTGTGGGTATTGATCTGCGAGATGGTCAGGTCCACATCGCGCGGATCCGGCCCGGTGACGAACAGGAGCGGATAGTCCGCATAGAGGGCCTGGAAGATCGAGGTGCGGTCCAAGGCACGGGCCTCGCTGGCGTGCAACAGGTGGGCAAGCTCACGGCTCACTTGCCGCGCCAGCCCCTGCTGCGCTTCGGCCTGGCCGAGTTCGGCGGCCAACTTGGCGGCGGCCTCCAACGCCCGGCTGACCTGGGCGATGCCGTAGACCGTGTTCACGCCCAGGATGGTGTTGGGCCCGTGCTTGAACTCGCTCGCTTCAAACCCTTCGGTGTGGTTCAGCACCACCTCGCGCACCTTGAGCGCGCCCTCTTTGGCCACGGCAACCAGGCGCGTGGCAAGAATGTGCAGGCTGGGCACCAGGTACAGAATCTCTGCCGCGGCATCCAGCCCGGTGTTCGTCGTCGCCAAAGTGGTGCGTATCAGCTCGGGCAGCTCGGGGAGCAGCCGCCGGCGCTCGGCCAGCATCTCGGCGTCAATCGTCGCCCCAATCTCGGCGTGCTGCTGCGACAGGACTTCGCCCAGGCGCAGCGCCAGGCAATAGAACACCGCCAGCTGATTGGTAAAGCTCTTGGTCGCCGCCACCGCGATCTCGGGTCCACAGCGGAGCGGCAGCACCAAGTGGCTTTTCTCTTGCGCCAGCGTGGAGTTGACGTTGTTCACCACCGCCACCCGCGACACGTCGCGCCCGCCGCGGATGATGTCGTTCAGCACGTCGATCAGGTCCTTGGTCTCGCCGCTTTGGCTCACCGCAATGACCACGTCGCCGTCGCGCAGGCTGCGGGCGGCCTGGGCACGGAACTCGCCGGGCAACAGGGGCGTGATCTCGCACCCGGCAATTTCGTTGTAGAACAGTGCTGCCGTTTTGGCCGCATGGAACGACGTCCCGCAGCACAGGACAAAGATGCGCCGGTGGTTGGCCACGGCCTGGGCGCAGCGCTGGGTCAGCTCTTCGACCGCGCGGCCATAGGCCACCGCCTCGTCGTGCTCCAAGATGCCGTCGACCAGCCGCACCGACTGCCGCTGGGCCGCGCTGCCCGCCAGGGCCAAAAGGTCAGCCAGCAAGCCCTGCTCCGCCGAACACAGCGCTTGATCGTGCCGATCCATACCGCCCAACTGCGCCGCCAAGCTGCTCACCAAGCCTTGCGCTACCGGCAACCGGTGCAGGCGTTCCAGCACGCCGCGCAAGGCCACGTCGCTCGTCGCTTCGAACAGATCCGCAATCGCCTTGCGCAGTTGCGCCTTCGGTTCTGCCCCAAGCTGATCCATCAGCGGAGCCAGGCTGTGCGCCAGGCGACTGCCACCGCTGAACAGGCGCACCACGCTGCGACACGTATCTTCTTCTGCAAAAATCTCCTGTTGCATAAACGTGGTAAACGGCGCCACCAGCCCGGTGTCGGCAGTCCGCAAGAAGCTGCGCACCGACTTGCGATCGATCGGGACCGCGTCGTCGGGGCGTTCGCCGTGGTGGGCGATGCGGTAGACCTGGTGGTAGGTAGCGGTAAACTCGGCGAATTCACCCTCGCCCAGCGGCACGAGCGTCCGAGTCAACTTGAGCACGCTGGAAAGGTCGGACGACGCCACGCGAAACTGACCACCGGTCGAGTCGGCGCCGGTGCCAAAATACAGGCTGGAGCCCTGCTTGACGGCCCACAGCGTCCGGCTGATCGGGTCCACCAACACCGCGGCGTACGAGCCATGCAACCGCGACGCGGCCTCTAAGATGGCGCCGCGCATCAGTTTCCGGCGCACTTCGGGGTCCTTGCGCTGGGCCGGCGAGGCGACCTCCAAGCGAGCCGCAAAGCCGTGTTCCACGGCGTGCACCACCATTTCGCCGTCGTTGTCCGACTTGACGTCGTGCCCCTGCGCCGTGAGCCAAGCCTTGAGCGGATCGCAATTGGTCACGTTGCCGTTGTGCGCGCCGTACATGTAGGTTTTGCACCGGACCACGTGCGGTTGCGCATTGACCGCGTCGACCGCGCCAAACGTGGCCCAGCGCACCTGACCACACAGAATCTGGCCCGGCAACGAAGTAATTCCCAGGCGGTGCACCAGGTTCGACGGAGCACCCACGTCCTTGCGCAAATCCACGCTCTCGCCTTCGCCTTGGATCGCCGCGCCGGTCGAGTCGTAGCCCCGGTACTCCAAGGTTCGCAGCAGCTCGCCGGCAATCTGGCCAAAATCGGACCGGTTGCGCTCAAAAATCAGGCCGACCACACCGCACATTGCGTCCTCCAGAGGTGGGCGCCCACGGTTGGGGCGCACAGCGGCCGGGACAGTACGCGGCGCACGCTGCGTTTTCAACAACGCCCGCCGAAAGGACGCGCCAAAGGGCGGCGGCACTTGTGGCGCGGGCGGCAAGTCGGGCACACTGCCTTAGCTGTCGGCGGCAGCGAGGGCGACGATGCGCAAACTCTGGGCGACCTTGGCCAACATCGGGATGGTCACCAGTCTGGCGATCACCGCGGCGCTGGTCGGACCGGGCTGCTCGGCGATTTTGCAGGCCACGCAGGGCGGCCAACAGAGCAGCCAGGGCACCTTGGGCAGCGCAGAGCGCATCGAAGGCGCGCTGGAAGGCAAGCTGTACTACCTGGCCGAAGGCACCGACAAACTCCCTAATTTCAGCACATTGACCCCAGTTGGCAGCATTTGGGCCACCCGCTTCGACGTAGCGCCGCGCGACTACACCGAAGGTTTCCCTGGAGTCAGCAACCGCAGCGAGTGGTTCGCCCTGCGCTACACGGGCACGTGGTCCGTTCCCACGGCGGGCGTGTGGACCTTCCGCTTGCTCGCCGACGAAGGCGCACGCTGGCTCATCGACGGTCGCGTCGTCGCCGACAGCGATCCGCAGCGGGTGGCGCCGTGGGTCGAAGGCGAGATCAACCTGGGCGCGGGCGACCACCGCGTCGAGATGCAGTTCTTCCAGGGGCCGGCCACGGTCTTGGGTCTGCAGCTGTGGGCGACACCGCCGGGCGGTCGCGAAGAAATCTGGAGTGTTCGCTAGTCCATGCTGCAGCAACGCAACCACTGGCTGATGAAGACCGAGCCCGACGTCTACAGCTGGGAGACGTTGGTCGCCCAGGGACGGGGCTGCTGGGACGGCGTGCGCAACTACACCGCGCGCAACTTCCTTCGCAGCATGCAAGTGGGCGACCGCGTCCTCATCTACCACAGCAACGTGGGCAAACAGGCCGTGGGCATTGCCGAAGTCGTGCGCACCGCCTATCCCGACCCCACCATCGAGGGCGATCGCTGGTCCGCAGTGGACGTGGCGCCCGTGTGTGCACTGCGCCAGCCTGTGACCTTGCAGGAACTCAGGCAAGAGTACGGAGTGCCAGGGCCGCTGGCCGAGTTGCGCATGTTCCGCGAAAACCGGCTGTCGGTAGTACCGCTCAACTACGCAGAGTGGCAGCGGATTCTTGAGATGGCCCACACCGACGAGCCCGCGTGAAGCCGCGTCTGCTGATCGATCGCGCGGTGGCCGACGGCAGCGCCCGCGCCCTGCCGCTTACCTGGCTGGATGGTTTTGACGTGCACGTGTACGAGCCGCGAGGGTTGGCGGCCATCGCTCGCGATCCGCTGGTGCAGGCGGTCCTGCTGCGTTCCGTCAGCAAGCTGACGAGCCAAGACCTGGACAAGTTCCCAAATCTACAAGGTGTTGCGACATTGTCGTCGGGCACCGATCACATCGACGTGGCGGCCCTGCAGCGAGCCGGCGTGGCGCTGCACACGGGCCACGGCGGCAACGCGGTCGCGGTGACGGATTGGGTCGAGTGGGCCCTCTCCCGCGCCGGGCGGCCGTTGGACGGACTGCGAGTGGCCGTCGTTGGGGTGGGTGCAGTCGGTCGCCTTGTGGTCGAGCGCCTTGGGCAACGGGGTGCGCGCGCCCTGCCCTGTGACCCGCCGCGGGCGGAGCGGGAGCCGGGATTCGTCAGCCATGATCTGGACTTGCTGCTGCAGCGCGGAGTCGACGCCGTGACCTTGCACGTTCCCTTGGTCCGCGAAGGCCCGCATTGTACCCTGCAACTTCTGGACGCGGCGCGGCTGCGGCGCCTGGCCGGTGGCGTGGTGCTCAATGCCGCCCGCGGCGACGTGCTGGACGGCCCGGCGGCGGCGGAACAGAGGCGCCAAGGTGGCTTGAGCTGGCTCGCCCTGGACACGTTTGCTGGGGAGCCACGGATCGGCCACGCCATGGTCGCGGCGTGCGATCTGGCGACGCCCCATGTGGCGGGACACAGCCTGCAAGGCAAGCGCGATGTGGCGCTTTTGGCCGTGAGCAGCTTGTGTCGGCAGTTTGGCTTGCCGCCACCGCAGGTGTCCGCCGATCCGCCCGGTACAGCCGAATGGGAACCGCTGGACCAAGTCGCGGCTGCGCTGCGCGCCGACCCCAGCGCGTTCGAGTCGCTGCGCCATGGCCACCACCGCAGGCAGACCGTGGCGTAGTTCCCTTTGCAGATCAGCCAACTGCCGTGCGGGTCCTGCAAGCCTCACGCGCCGGGCTTTGCCATTGTACCGGCGGTGTCGCAACGGTATGCTGTAGGGTTGCAGCAGCGGCCGGTCGCAGCCCGGCGGCGTACTGGTCCAGCCGCGCCACGCAATGTTCGAGGTCTTCATGTCAGAAATGGCCACCAGCAACTCGCGCGCGCCCGCTGTCGACTTGGGTTGGCTGGTGTGGGGCAGCCTCTGCCTGGCCGCGGCCTGTTCGCAGCCCCAAAGCCAGCAGGCCAACAACAACAGCGGCGGCCTGGACGTCATCGGCGGACTCGTCGCCCCCGACGTCAAGACCCAGGACAAGCAAAGCATCGACGCGGTCAGCGACATCCAACCCGAGGACACGGAGCTTGCCACCGATCCAGACAGTGTGGACGACGCCGAAGAGATCGCCGAGGACACCGGCCCCGAAGATGCCTACACCGGCCCCACCTGCAACAACTCGGGCGCGTGCAAGAACTTGCCCGACACGCCGTTTTGCGCCATTGGCATTCACCAGTGCGTGGCCTGCCTGACCGACTTCAATTGCAAAGAAGGCCAGCAGTGCCTGAACCACACCTGCCAAGGCGTGCAGTGCGACCCCACAACCACCTGGTGCGACGGCGACACGTTCTTGGTCACGTGCAACGAGTCGGGCGACGGCGCCGACGTGCAGAAATGCCCGGACGAGGCGCCCATCTGCAAAGACGGCGCGTGCATCCAGTGCCTGCCAGACAGTACCTTCTGCGCGCCGATTCCCCCCGGCCAGCAGGTCAGCAAGGCGGTGATGAAGTGCGCATCGGACGGATCGGGCGCGCAAGTCCAGTCCGAGTGTGGCGACGACGAGACCTGCAGCTTGGCGCCCCTGCCGGGCAACAAGGGCTTCAAGGCCTATTGCCAAGTGTGCGTGCCGGGCAACAAGGTCTGCGACAACGACCGCGCTCTGGTTTGCGCCAGCGACGGTTCAGGCTACGAGATCTTTGAGGACTGCGGCACCAAAGGCTTGGTCTGCCAAGGCGGCATCTGCGTCAACGCGTGCGACAAGGACATCAAGTCGAACACCAACGTGGGCTGCGACTACTGGGCCATCGACCTGGACAACGCCAAGGTGCCCAACGGTTCGGGCGGCTACTACGACGCGCAGAACTCGCAGTTCGCCGTCATCATCTCGAACACCAAACCCAAGGCGGCGCTGGTCACGGTCGAGGCCGGTACCGGCAACACGGCCAAGTACACCGTGCAGGGCAACGGGCTGAAGATCATCAACCTGCCCGACCCGGCATGGAAGATTCCGCCGCTGAATCAAGACAATACCAGCATCAACAAGAACGTGTACCGCATCAAGTCGGACCAGCCGATCGTCGCGTACCAGTTCAACCCGCTGCAGAACTACGAAGTATTCAGCAACGGCGCCTCGCTGCTGTTGCCATCGAACTCGATCGGCAAGGAGTACTGGGTGATGGCGCGCGAGCAGAGCCACGACCTGCTCAAGTCGTACTTCACCGTCATCGCGACCGCGCCGGGCAAGACCGAGGTGATGGTGGTGTCGTCGGCCAAGACCCTGCCCGGTCCGTCGATTGCCGCGCTGAAAGTGGGCGACACGGCCAACTACACGCTGATGCAGGGCCAGGTCCTGAACATCGAAACCAATGCGATTGGCGCCGATCCGACCGGCACCTACATCAAGGCCGACAAGCCGGTGGCGGCGTTTGGCGGTACCGAGGCGTCGAATTCGCCCAACACGGACCACTGCGTCGCCGGCAAATGCCAATACCAAGGCTGGGCTTGCACCACCAACGCCGACTGCCCCAAGACCTGTTGCGCCGACCACATGGAGCAGCAGTTGTTCCCGGTGTCGGCCTGGGGCAAGGTCTACAACTGCACCAAGCTGAAGAAGCGCAAGAAAGAGAAGGATGCCTGGCGCGTGCTAGCCTCGGCCAACGACACCGTGGTCACGACAACGCCCAAGCAGGCCGACATTCCCAAGCTGATGCAGGGGCAGTGGTACGAGTTCGAGTCGGACCAGGATTTTGTGCTGACGGCCAACAACCCCGTGGAAGTCATGCAGTTCATGGCGTCGGCCAACGCGCCTGACCCGAACAACGACGAGTGCACCGGCTCGTACCTGGGCCAAAAGGTCTGCAACTACTTCTGGAACAAGCTGCAGACGCCGATGTCGTGCGCGATCAACGCCGATTGCCCCAACATCGTGCAGCCCGACCAAGATGCGGGCATCGGCGACCCCGACATGATCAACGGCGTGGCGCAAGACCAGTACCTGCAGAGCTACGTGTTCTTGGTGCCCAGCGCCTATTCCGAGAACTATATCAACGTGGTGGCGCCCGCTGGCTCGGTGGTCAAGCTGGACAACACCGCGATTGCGCCGGCCCAGTTCACCACGTTTGCGCCCGGTTGGCAGGTGGCGCGGCTGGCGGTGCCGGTGGGCTCGCACCAGCTCGTTGCCGATCAGAAGGTGGGCTTGGTGGTGTACGGGTGGGCCGACTACGTGTCGTACGGCTATCCGGGCGGCGCAGCGCTGAAGTAGCAGTGCAGGCCGGGCCGGCGGACGTGCTCGGCTTCGTCACGGAATCGGATGGTCTCGCACAGCAAAACGGGCTTGATCCACAAAGTGGTCGACGCGGCCATGGTGTTGACCGTGGTCAGCGTGGCGGGCTGGGTGCCACTGCGGTTGCTGTACGGGCCGCTGGTCAGCGGCGCCGATGCCGCGGTAGACGTCGCCTCGGCCGCGGTGGTGGCGGTGGCCTGGCTGCAGCGGCGCGGGCAACCCAGCGAACCTGCGGGCTTGTGGCAACGGGTCAGCGGTGCCGCGCTGGAATTGGCGCTGGCGCTGCCCCTGGACTGGCTGCTGCACCCCTGGCTGGGCGATCAGGCGAGCCGCGTACTGCTAGTCAAGTTGTTGATGTTGGGGCGGATCGCCCAGGTGCGGGCGTGGTTCGAGACGCTGGCCTCGCGCCACCCGGTCCTGCATCGCTTGGTGCCGCTGCTGCTGTACCTGCCGCCGTTCGTGCACTTGCTGGCTTGCGGTTGGATCGCCCTGGGCAGCGGGAGTGCGGGGCATGACCCCGACCCGCCAACTGAATACGTCAAGGCCGTGTACTGGACGCTTTCGACCCTGACGACCGTGGGTTATGGCGACATCACACCCAAGACCACCCTGCAGATGGTGTACGTGTGCGGCACGCAGCTACTAGGCGTGGGCGTTTTTGGCTTTGTGATCAGCAACGTGGCCAGCGTGCTGACCCGCTTGGACGCGGCGCGCGAGCACCACATGTCGCAGCTGGACCGACTAGAAACCTATATGAATTACAACCGGTTACCTGGCGATTTGCGGTCGCAGGTGCGCGAATATTTCCGCTACATGTGGAACACGCGCCAGGGCTATCAGGACTCCGAAGTGCTGACCGGTTTGCCGGCCAAGCTGCGCGGCGCCATCACGATGCACCTCAATCGCGACATGGTGCGCAAGATTCCGCTCTTGCGCGGAGCGAGCGACACGTTTGTGCAGGATTTGATGGAAGAAATGCAGGCGACCGTCGCGGTGCCGGGCGAGCGCATTTTTGCGGCGGGCGAGCCCGGCGACGGCATGTATTTTATCCGGTCCGGGGCGGTGGCGATCGTCGCGGGTAGCGGCGAACAGGTCGCAACCCTGCACGCGGGCAACTTTTTTGGCGAGATGTCGCTGCTCAGCGGTGCGCCACGCAGCGCCTCGGCGGTGGCGATGGACTACTGTGACCTGTTCCGCCTGACCCGCGCCGGCTTCGAGCGCGCCGTGGAGCACGACCCGCAATTTGCGGCGACCTTGCGCGCCTCGGCCCGGGCCCGCGACGGCACAGGCGTGGATCCGGCGGCGCAGACGGCGTAACCAGTTGAAACATCTAGCGTTGACAGGACTGCGCACCTCTGCCAATGTGCCAAGGGCGAGCATGGATGCCGTCGCGGAGACCGCAATGACCCATTTGGCCAATTACGCGCCGGCGCTGCCCCACGGGCCGATCCGCGAAGTGTTCCCCAATGTCTTTCTGGTAGAGGGTCGATTCCGCTTTGCCCCTGGCGTCACGATCACCCGCAACATGGCGATTCTACGGCAGGGGAACGACCTTACCCTGGTGAACTCGGTGAGGCTGAGCGAAAGCGGCCTGCGCGAGCTCGACTCGCTGGGCCAGGTCAAACACCTGTTCAAATTGGGCGTATTCCACGGCATCGACGACCCGTTCTATGTGCACCACTACCACCCCACGTTCTGGGCGCCGCCGGGCTCGCGACACGAGGGCGACTTGCACCATACGGCCGAGTTGGTGCCGCACGTGCAGCCGCGCCCGGATCTGCGGGTGTTCGCCTTCGCCCACGGCAAGAAGCCCGAGGTGGCCCTGCTGCTCGAGCAAGATGGAGGCATTCTGCTGACTTGCGACAGCTACCAGAACTGGGAGACGTTCGACGGCTGCTCGCTGGTGGCCAAGGTGATGATGCGTGGCATGGGCTTTGGCCCCAAAGTCGTGGGCGGTCCGTGGACCAAAGAAATGGGCCCCGACGTGCGGCAAGACCTGGAGCAGCTGTGCAACGAGCCGTTTGCCCACCTAGTGCCCGCCCACGGCGCCGTACTGCGCGACACAGCCAAAGACGGGCTCCGCGAGGCGATTCGCAAGCGGTTTGGCGGCTAGACCCGCAGGGCCGGACCCACCTCATTGCGTCGCATCACCGCTCCGATCACGATGGCGGCCATTTTCTACTGGCTGACTTTGCAGGGACATTCCTGACGACGCGATCGGCAATCCTACGCAATACCCAGCATGCGGGAGGCGACGCGGTTGAGACGCACCACCTCGCCGCTGACGTCGAAGCACGCCTCGAGTTGCGGGTCCTGCAGGCTGCGGCGGATCTTGGCGGCCATCGCCAGGCCTTGGTCGGCGGCAGCGCGGGCGTCGTCGCGCTGACCACAGGCGGCTTGCACTTCGGCCAAGACGGCGAGGGCGCGCAAGGCCCGCTCGGAACTGGGGACCCCCTCGCGCCAGATTTGCAGAGCACTTTTTGCGGCTTCTAGAGCCTCTGTCAGGCGCCCTTGGGCCAGGCGAACCTCGGCGGTGAGCGCCGCAGCCTGCGACCACATCGGCGGCGCGCCGCGGACCATTGCCTGAAGCTGCTGCAGGTGGGCATCGGCCTGGGCCAGTGCCCCGGCCCGCAAGTGCAGGCTGACCAACGCCGCCAGCGCCCAGCTCCGGGTCAGCGCGACGCCGCCGTCGGCCAGTTCGCCGATCGCTCCCTCGAGCAACGCCTGCGCTTGGACATCGCGACCGGCCCGCCAGTTGGCCACGCCCAGCCAGACGCGCCCAACGCCGGCGGTACCCGGCAAGCCCAGGGTCTGCAACTCGTCCGTCGCCTGGCGGATTTCCAGTTCGCCGCGGACGTGATCGCCGATGCGAAGCAGCATCACGCCCAAATCCAGGCGCTGGGCAGCGGCGTTGCGGCGGTCGGCGATGCTGGCAAACCCCGTCAGCGCCTGTTGCGTGGCCCGCAGGGCGTCGCCCAGGTCGCCATACAGGGCCAGCCGCGAGGACGCCGCACCCGCCAACCGCGCTCGGGCTGCCACACCAATCGGAGGATCGGCGCGGCGTTGCAGATCCTCGGCAAAGGCGATCAGTTGGTCGGCCGGGCCAATCTGGTCGGCGAACATCACGTTCACCGCCAGCCGCGCGGCGGCAAACACAGCGCCCTCGTACGAAGTCGGCTCGGGCGTTGGGTACAGGAACGCCTGGACCAGCGGCGCCACCCGGAGCACCTGCGCCGAGTACACCAGCGCTCGCCCCACCTCGGCCATCGCGCGATACCAGTGCCGCGTCCCCGGTTGGAAGCCATCGGCGGCCGCTTGGGCCGTGACCAAGGCGTTCATCGGCTGGCCCACCGTCATCGCCAGGTCCGCCTGCGCCAGGTGCAAGCGCGCGCGGCTCTCGCCAGGCACATCGAACTGCAAACCGCGGTCCACCCAGTGGCGCGCAGCGGCGTAGTCGTGGGCGGCCAGGGCACTTTCGGCCGCGAGACCGTAGAACATCTGCGCGCGCTCGGGGTCGTGCCCCAGGTCGAAGTGGCGCGCCAGGACTACCGCATCGGTCTCGCCAACTTTCTGCAAGTACTCGCCGGCCAAGCGGTGCCCCAACTGGCGGTCCGAGTCGGTCAGGCTGGCATAGGCGGCATCGCGGAGCGACGCCTGGCGGAACACCAGTTCATGTTGACCCTGCAGGGTGTTGCGGTCTGCCGACCCCAAGATCTCGGCCGCGGCGAGCTCGCGCAGTTGCTGGCGAATCTGTGCGCCGACCAGCGCCGCCACGCCCTCGGACCAACACCGCATCCCAAACACGGCCGAAGCCCGCAAAACACGCCGCGCGTCGGGGCTCAGGGCGTCGATGCGTGCCTGGGCCATCGCCAGCAACGTGGTCGCCTGCGCCTGCTTGCCCGTCGCCACCGCCCGCAAAAGCTCTTCCAAGTAGAAGGGTTCGCCGGCCGCCAGCCGGGTCAGGTTGTCGACCTGTTCGGCTGCCACGCCTTCGCCCAGCACCGCCGTAATGACTTCGCGGCAGGCCCGCGGCGACAGCGGCCCCAGATGCACGTGCCAAACCCGCGGATTGCCACGGAGGAACGTGAACCGCTCGTAGATCTCGGACCGCGCCACGCCCACGAACAGCGCGGGCTCGTCCGACACCGCCTCGTGCACCAGCCGGATGGCGTGCAGCGACGGCGCGTCGATCCACTGCAAGTCGTCGACCACCACCACCAGGGGCGCCTGGGCCGCCTCGGCCCGCAACCACGCCGCAAAGCCGTCGCGCACCAAGTCCGCCATCAAGCTGGAGTCTTCGCGGGCCGCGCGCAGGCGTTGCGACGCGCCGCCGGGATCGATGCCCAGGGTCGCCCGCGCCAGATCCATCACGGCTTCGCGCTCATCGGCAGGTACCAGCCGCGCCACCCGCACGCGTACGCGCTGGGTCCGCTCGGCGTCGCCCATGCCGGCCTGGAGGCCCGCCGTTTGGGTGAGCAAGGAACCCAACGACGCATAAGGCGAATCTTGCGCACCGGCCTCGGAACGAAGCCGCCAGACCTGGGCCTCGCGGTGATTGTGCTCGACCCACTGGGCAAACTCTTCGAGCAGTCGCGACTTGCCATAGCCAGGATCGCCCGTGACCAGCACCTTGGTGCCGCCGTCGTGCGCCAGGCAGTCAAAAAGAGCCCGAAAAATGGCCAGTTCTCGGCCGCGACCCGCCAAGGGCGTCGGCTTGCCCAGCAGCAAATGCTTGGTCCGCGAAGACTGCGGCCCGCGCCCCAGACGCCACGCAAAGGGCGGCGCCAGGCCGGTCTCGGCGTCGATGGCGAAGCGATCCCCCAGCAGGCTCACGGTGTTGTCGTCCAGCGCGACGAGCCCGGAATTGGCCGCCACCAGGTCGCGCAGCGCATCCGCCGCCGCTTCGATGGCCGCGCCGATCGCCACTTCGCCGCCGTCTTGGGCGTTGGACGTGCCGTAACCGGTCGCAATCACAGCGGTCAACCGCGGGATGCGCTCGCGCAGCAGCAGCGCGCCCTCGGCCGCCAACGCGGCTTGTTCGGCCGGTGTGGCGCGGCTGTGCGCCAGGGCCAGCAACGTACCGTCGAGCAGCCGATGCAAGCGCAGGCCGATTGCCCCTAGCCGGCGCTGTAGCTGCAGCAGCGGGCCCATCGGCACCACTTGCAGGGTCGCCCCCTCGTCGCCCTCGTCGGCCGGCCGGTCCAGCACCGTAGTGGGCGCGTCCGCGGGGACCAAATCGCGACGCGTCGCCTGATCTTGCGGCTCGACCTCGGCCGACTTGGGCCAAGGATTGGCCACGACGAGCAAGGTGACCACCCGCCGCTCGCTCTGGGTCAGCGCCACCACCGGGCCCGCTGGGTCCGCGGGCGCCTGCAGCAGCACCACATCGGTCAGGGCGGCGCGGGTCAACTCGGCGCTGGCCGGCCGATCGGCCGGATCCTTGGCCAGCAGCCGCTCGACCAGCCGCACCAGGCCCTGGGGTGCGTCGCGGCGCAGCTCGCTCAGGGGCGGCGGCTCTTCCAGCAGCACCTTGATGAGCACCGCCATCGCCGAGGCGGCCACGAACGGCGCCCGCCCAGTCAAGCACTCGTACAGCACGCAACCAAGCGAAAAGAGGTCAGCCCGCCCGTCCAAACCGCGCTCGCCGCGGGCCTGCTCGGGGGCCATGTAGGCGGGCGTGCCGATCACCGTACCCGTGCGGGTCGCCTCGGACTCGCCGCTCTGCAGGTGGGCGATGCCAAAATCCAGCAGCCGCACGTCCTTGAGCGACCGCTCGAGCAAGAAGACGTTCGCCGGCTTCAGGTCGCGGTGGACGACGCCCTGGCCGTGGGCATAGGCCAGCGATTCTGCAATATCGGCGCCAAGATGGACCGTCTCGTCGATGCCCAGTCGGCCCCGATCCAGGCGCTCGGACAAGTCCTCGCCCGTCAGCCACTCCATCGCCAGGTAGGGCTCGCCCGCCGCGGTGTAACCGTGGGCCACGTGCCGGACGATACCGGGGTGGGCCATGGTCGCCAACACCAGCGCTTCGCGCAGGAATCGCTCGCTGGCTTCGGCGTCGCTGGCCTGCAGCACCTTGACCGCGACCTCGCGGCCGGTGGCCCGGTCCGAGGCGCGATAGACGATGCCCATGCCGCCGCGCCCGGCAATGCTGTGCAGCTCGAAGCGGTCGTCTACGGTGGGGTTGGCGGTCATCGCGGCAGCTGGCGGGCAAAGGGCCTGAAGCTGGGTAGGATGGCAAGGTTGGGGGCTGGGTGCAACTGGGTGGAGGGGCTTGTTCCCCGCGAGGTTGGCGGCTAGCGGCCGCGAATTTCGATCACGGCGACCGCCAAGTCTGCCTCCGCAGCTTGCAGACGGTCACTGCTTTGGAGCAGCAAGGCCTCCAGGGAAGCAACGTCGCAGTTTGGCACACGCAGCCAGGCGACCAGCGGCGGGCGACCGAATCGGACAGAAAGTGCCGCATAGTCCGAATCTTTGGTGACCAGCACGAACCCGTCAATCCGCGCCCGGTGCCAAATCGCGATATCGTCCGCGCAGGACAGGCCGAGGTCCGAGGTGTGCATGGTTCCCGGGAACGCCCAGGCCAACCGCACTACCAAGCGCCGCGACAAGTGCTGGTCAAGCAAGAGCTTCACGCCGCCGCGCTCCACGTTGAGTGCTCGCGTTCGGCCGCCCAAGCCAGGCACGCCAAGATGTCAGCCTGCTCGAGCTCTGGGAAATCGGAGAGGATCTCGGCGTAGCTCATCCCAGAGGCCAGCCAGCCGAGCACGTCGCCGACCGTGATGCGCAGGTTGCGGATGCAGGGCTTGCCCGACCGCTTGCCGGGTTCCAGGGTGATACGCTCGTGCCAGTCCATCGGGGGCCTCCTGCGAATCAGAGTAGCGGTCGCGCGGGGTTGGGGCAAGGTCGGGTGATCGCCGCGGCGCTCGAGGCCCTCATCCCCCGCGCCTCCGGCGCGACCCCTTCTCCCAAAGCTTTGGGCGAAGGGGTGTCGGACAAGATCATGACGTTACACGGTTCAGGTGCATGCCAAGATACTGAGCTGAAATCGCCAAACCGCACTCCATTTCCAAAACCCGCTGCAACTTCAAGGCGCTAGACCCCGAGTTGCGCGCGCAACTCTTGGCCCGGCTACTCCTCGCCCGCCACCGCAACCGGCGGCACGACCACCGCCGCCAACGCCCGCTGCAGCAGCGCCACCAGCTGCTCGCGTTGGCTGTCGCTGAGGTCGTCGGCCCGCAGCGCGGCCAGGTCCAAAGTCAGCCTGTCGCCGCTCACCTTGGCCGCCTTGGGCCAGCGGACCCGACCGGTGCGCGCGGCTTGCAGGGTCCGCTTGCGGAACTCCTCGCGCTCACACGGGTCCTTGCGGTAGGCCTCGACCAGCTTGTGCATCGCCGCCGCCGACAGCGTGCCCAGTTGGTCGATGAGCGCCACCGCGTGGCCGTGGCTGAAGCCCTGCTCGCCGACCTGGTCGCGGACCACCTGCGGCAGCTGCAGCCAGCCGGCGTCGCGCGACACCACCGACTTGCTGACGCCCAGCATCGCCGCCACCGTGGCCTGGTTGTGGCCCTCGGCGAGCAGCCGGGCGACGGTCCATTGGCGGTCGCTGGCGGTCAGGGACCGGCGGGCGGCATTGTCTTGCCAGGCCAGGCGCCAGGCGTCGTTGCGGGGCAGGCCCTGGTGGACGATGGCGCGGATCGTCGGCCATTGCAGCAGCTTGGCGGCGGCGGTGCGGCGGTGGCCGGCGAGGATGAGGTACGGGGGCTCGCCGGTGGTGGACCAGAGGTGGATGGCGTTGATCTGGCCGTTGGCTTCGAGGTCGGCGGCGAGGTCGCTGGGGTGGAGGTCTAGGCGGGTGGCGAACTCGGGGGAGGTGTCGTGGATGGTGGAGAGGGGGATTTGGGTTTCAGGAGGTTGCATGGTTTCCTGGGGTTGGTTAGGGGTAGGTTCGGGCGCAGCGGAGGCCGGTAGTGTAGTTGGCGTTGCTTGGATCGGTGCTTCTGCGCTGCGAGGACCGGACCGCAATTGCATAGTCCGAGAAGTCGCTCCCGCGGACCACCCGCTGGCCGTATTGCGGCGGGACAGCGTTCACTGGATCCGTCGTGGGCGAATTCTGGTAGTAGCCAAAGAGATACCAATCGAGGACGAACTCGTCGACGTTTCCTGCCATGTCGTGAAGCCCATACGGGCTATCTCCGGCAACCTTACTGGCGACCGGGAAGGTGGCGTTCGTGCCGCACCCAAATGCGACACCGTCATAAATGGAAGCATGGGCACATGTCGCTGTCTGGCTACCCCACGGGTACATTCGCATAGCAGCGGCGCACCCGGAGTCGTCGGTCGCCGCCTTGCCGTTTCTTTCGCAATCCCCTCGCGCAGCCATCTCCCATTGGGCCTCCGTCGGCAAATCGTACTTGCTGCCGTTGGACCCGTCGAGTTGACCTCCGCGCCACTTGCAGTACTTCTGCGACTCCTTCCAACTCAAGCAGTTGACCGGGTGTTGGTCGCGGCCCGGCTTGGCCTTGTGTCCCACCTGGTCCCAATTGCACATCTGCGACTTGCTGTCGCCGAATGGCTCCGCGCACTGGCCGGCCGCGTAGCACTTGGTGTACTCGGCGACGGTGACCTCGGTGGTGTCGATGTAGTACGGGGACAGCGTCACTTTGTGCTGTGGCTTCTCGTCGGACGGGCCGGAGCAGCCCGAATCGTTGCACCCCATCCAGAACGTGCCGCCGGGGACAAACGTCATGCCGGCCGGCGGTGCAATCGAGCAGGCCGCGGAACCATTGCACATCTTGCCCGGCGCGCAAGGCGAGCCAATGGGCAGGGCAGTGTGGTAGCAGCCGTTGTGCGCGGCGTCGCAAAGGTCAGCTGTGCAGGGATTGGTGTCGGCGCAGTCGGAGAGTTTCTTCGGTGCGCAGGGTCCGGACTCTGAACAGCTCGCGTTGCCCCACGAGTCGGCGCGAACTAGCCACCCGGCCGACGTCCCGCCAGCGACTTGGTCAGTAAAGCCCGCCATGACCAGTCCGCCCGAAAGGGGTACCACTGCCCCAAGACGGTCGTTTAGGGGGCCGCCAAACAGGCGTTCCCAGACTGTCGCCCCGTCCGAGTTCCCGACTCGAATCCACGCGTCGTACCCTCCTGTACCCCATGATTTCGTCTGGGCTGTGAACACAAAGTCTTCGCCGTAGCTGGAGTGCCTGTACCCTTGATCGTCGTCGGCGCCGCCGAATGTCTTGCTTGAAATGATTGCCCCTGCAGAATCCGTGCGCACCTGCCAAAGATCAACCTTCCCCGCCCCAATACTCAACGTGTTTCCCGTCAGCAGGTACCCGCCCGGTACCGCCGTTATTCCATATGCTTGGTCGTAATCGCCCCCCCCAAACGTCTGATCCCACAGCACATTGCCAAGTTCGTCCGTTCGGACCATCCAGAAGTCTGCTTGACCAGCACCCTTCGACATGGTTTCCCCCACTATGACGAATCCGTCTTGCAGCACTAGTACATCGTTGGCCCGCTCGTAGTTACCGCCGCCATAAGTCTTGGACCAAAGCGTTTTGCCGTCGAAATCAGCCTGGACAAGCAAGAAGTCGTTGCCGTGATTGGGCACTTGGGCGGCACCCACAGCAACCAAGCCAGTTGAGTTCGTGAGGACTCGAAAGTAGGAAGCCTCGATTGTGCCGGAATAATTCGGCCCGAATGGTCGACTCCACTGGAAATTCCCCAGATTGTCGAACTTGATGAGCACGGGCACACCTACCGCTCCACCAGGATATTCTTCCGCGTCGGACTTGCCCGCCACGACCGCACCATCGACCACTGCAACGATGGCTCGAGCCGAGTCAGATTTGATCCAACCCCATGTCTTTTCCCACATGACAGAACCCTGCTTGTCTGTTGCGACCAGCCACATATCCTTTCCGCCCGCACCCTTTGCCGTTGTCTCACCCGCCGCAAGGTATCCATTAGGCAACTCAACCACCGCAGAAAACAGGTCCGCTCCTGTCCCGCCGAACTTGGTCGGTCCGAAGAGAATCGGCTTGCCGCCAACACAAGCTCCGCTTGCGCAGACTTCGCCCACCGTGCATGGGCTGCCATCGTCACACGTCGCCGTGTTGTTCACAAACTGACACCCCTTCACCTTGTCGCAAGAATCATCCGTACACCCATTCCCATCGTTGCACACGGTCGCCGCCCCGGGCAGACAAACGCCGCCGCCACACTTGTCCCCAACCGTGCACACACTGCCGTCGTCGCAAACCGCCGTGTTGTTGACGAACTGACACCCCACCGCCGCATTGCAACTGTCCGTAGTACAACCATTCCCATCGTCACAATTCACCGCCAC
>JBBISH010000078.1:0-32162 GCA_037441385.1 Myxococcales bacterium | reverse complement strand
CGGCCCCTGCGACGACGGCAACCCTTGCACCGTGGCCGAAGCGTGCGCCAGCGGCAATTGCGGCGGCGGCACGGCCAAGAACTGCGACGACAAAGATCCTTGCAGCACCGATGCTTGTGACCCCAAGTCCGGTTGCGTCTACAGCGTGAACCCCGCCAACCCGCCGTGCGACGATGGCAGCAAGTGCACCACTGGCGATGCCTGCGTGCAGGGCAAATGCACCGGCGTGGCGGCCAACTGCGACGACGGCAACGTCTGCACCACCGACGGCTGCGACCCGGCCACCGGCAATTGCAGCTTGCTCGCCAACACCTTGCCGTGTACGACCGCGGACAAATGCGTCGCCGCCACCTGCGGCAACGGCAAGTGCATCGCCGCCAGCACACCCAAGTCGTGCGACGACAAGAACCCTTGCACGGCCGACAGTTGCGACACCGCCACCGGCGCTTGCCTGCACAAAGCCGCCAACGACGGCGCGGCCTGCGACGACGGCATTGCCTGCACCACCGCTTCGCAGTGCGCCGGCGGCGGCTGCAAACCCACCAAGGTCTGCCAGGTGTTCTCGAACGGCTTTGACTGCAACGTGAACACCCCGTTTGCCTTTTCTGTACCCGACCCGACCCCGCCCAACCCGGCGCGGGCGGTGAAGTGGCTCGTGGACGACACGCCCAAGGTGGCCGCGCTGGCCGGCATGGGCTGCGCCCTGAACTTCAACGACGGCACGGACTTCTGCGACGCGATCGGCCAAAACAACGGCATCACGCTGTGCCAGCTGCCGCTGGGAACGGCAACTTCGCCGGTGCTCGATTTCACCACCACCGCGGGCCTGCTCCCAACCATCACCTTCGACACCTACTACGACGTCGACACCGGCAGCGCCGACAACGACACGCCCAAGGTGCGGATCTTGGATGCCACCACCGGCCAAGAGCTGAAGTCCCTGATGCTGCCCAAGGGCAATGGCGACATCAAAGTCTTGAAGACGGGCTACACCATCACCGTGCCCGAGGCGATCGGCAAGAAGGTCAAAGTCGAGTTCAGCTTGAACGTGACCGTTACCACCCCGTACGACCAGGGCAATTCTGGGGCGGGCTGGTTCGTTGACAACTTCAACGTCACCGCTGCGCCCGGCACCGCCGAGATCTGCGGCAACGGCCTGGACGACGACTTTGACGGCGCCGTCGACTGCGCCGACAGCCAATGCGCCCAGCTGCCTAGCTGCATCGAGAATTGCAGCGACGGCATCGACAACGACATGGACAGCCTGACCGACTGCGCCGACAGCGACTGCGCGGGCAACTACGCCTGTGCCAAGCCGATCCAGAGCTGGAACTTCGATCAGTGCAACAGCTTGGGCTGGACGCTCAGCACCTCGGTCGGCAACGGCGTGGCGTGGGCCGTGGACGCGACGCCCAACATCGGACCGATGCCTTACGGCGCCTGCGCTCTCAACTTCAACAACGGCACCAACTACTGCACCTCGCCGCAGTGCGCCGCCAACATGCCCACCCCCACAGGCACCGCCACGCTGGCGACCACCTTTGCGCTGCCGGCGAACAAGAAGATTACGGTGGCGCTATGGGCCTATCTGGACGTAGAGGACCCGAATCAGCAGAACGGCGCCAACTACGACAACACCTACGTCGAGCTCGCGACCACGGCCGACTTCAACAACGCCGTGTCGTTCAAGCTGTCGCGCGACGTACTGAAGAAGTGGAATCAGCAGAGCTTTGACGCCAGCTCGCTGGCCGGCAAAACCGTCTACCTGCGCGTCCGTTTCAACGCGGTGGACGACAAGTACAACGACACCGCCGGGCCGTTCCTAGACGACATCAAGCTCTACGCCCTGTAGAGCGCCGGTCAGACCAGGCTTTCTCTGCGCATCCGAACCTTGGAAACGGCGCGGCGAGTCGCTGCAGGCGCTCGCTTGCGCCCCACTTGGGGTGAGAGACGCAACCGAATCCGCTTGGTACTGAACGACTGCCCAGCAATTGGCCAAGTCTCTGGTCGCCGCCCATCGCCGTGCCGCGCCCTCGCGGGCGCCGCAGCCGATCCCGCCACGGGCAGCGGCATGGCACCGCTTCGCGCACGCGAGCCAGCTAGCAGGTCTGCCAGCATCGTCTTGCTGAAGTGCTTTGGGGGAGGTCGCGCCCACGCGCGAACTAG
Organism: Myxococcales bacterium; assembly: GCA_037441385.1. GTDB lineage: Bacteria > Myxococcota_A > UBA9042 > UBA9042 > UBA9042 > SXRM01. The sequence goes on along the minus strand of JBBISH010000078.1, from coordinate 29,996 downwards.
GCGGATTGCGGTCAAGTGCCGGGCAGGGTGGGCGGCTAGCGGACGGACACACTCCAACCGGTGCCGGGCACGGGGACCACGGTGATCCGGACTTCGCTGCGCTCGATCTGGTGCTTCTCAGTCTCGTGGCAGTTGTGGCACTTGGTCTGGAACGGCTTGCCACCCTGGATCCTGTCCAGCAGGTACGTGCCGTGCACAGCCGACTTGAAGCGGTCGTCGATGTTGGTCGACCATGCGGCCATGCCCGTCTCGTCCAGTACTTGCAGGTTGTGTGCGCCCACCTTCTGCAGCGACGCGAACAAGGCCGCCGTCGTCTTGCCGACGAGCGGGTAGGCGGTCACGGCGGTCAACGCCTTGTCGCCGTCGCCGGTCATGCGGCCCTGGGCTACCCAATAGTGCTTGTCGTTGCCCAACCAGACCGCCGTCACGACGGGCTTCTTCGTCAACTGGCAGCGGCGGAGCAGCGGCATCACCACCTTGTAGGGGGGCAGGCCCTCGGGGCCCACGTCGCTGGCGACGAGCTGGCGCTTGGCATCAAACACCATCAGCGGGGCATGATCCGGCAGCTTGGCGCGCACGGCCGCCAATTTCGCCGGCAGATCCGGCGTCTTGGCCCCCTCTTTCTCGACGTCGGCTAGCACGCCCTCGAGCAGCTTGGTGTTGCCGGCAAAGTACTCAGAAAGAGTTTTGCTGGCAAAGTTGGCCGCTTCCAGCGTTGGGCCCGAGGGCTCCATCGTCTCGGACTCTTCTTGGTGGCAGCCGGTGGCGACGACCATTGCCAGGGCCATGGCGGCGCCAAACCAGGGCCGGCTAAGGCGAAGTTCCTGTGCAGGCATGGCTTACTCCTTGGGGGCGGCGGGCTGAGCCGCCGGCGCATCGGCCGCGGTGGGGGCTGCCGGGGCCGCGGCGGGCTCGGCAGGCTTGGAGCCGGCGCGGTTGTAGGTGTTGCCGGTTTCGTCGTGGCAAGCGCCTTGGCAGGTGCCGCCCGTGGGCGTGCCGATGTACCGGCCCGGCTTGCCGTCCTTCTCGGCGGGCCGCAAGAAGATCATCGCCCGGGTGGCGCCGCTGCCGTGACCATCGTGGCAGGCCAGGCACAGGCCCTCGCCCTGATCCGAGGCGTCCGAGGCGTGCGAAGCGTGCAAGTCCGCCCCGTCGTTATTGAACGACGTCAGGGTCGTCGCCTTGGGCAGCGCCAGGGCACCGGCGATATTCTCGTGGCAACTCAGGCAGAAGGCCTTGGTCGGCTTGGGGCCATCTTTGAACAGGTAGGCCGGCGCCATCACTTGGTGGCAGGTGTTGCACTTGCCGTCGGCAAAGGGCTTGTGCTTGGACACGTAGGTCGCGCTTTCCTTCAGCTTCTCGTGGCACTTGCTGCACATCGGCATCAGGTCGTTGTGGTCCAGTAGGTAGTGGCGGCCGCCCTCTTTGTGCTCGTGGCATTCCAGGCAGGGCTTGCGGGCTTGGGCGCGCGGATCGTTGCCAAAGTGGTCCACGGCGTGCTGCGCATCCGGGTGGCACTTGGTGCACGAGCCTTCGTCGGTCAGCGCAAAGGCGGTGACTACGCCCTTGGGACCGTCGAACTTGTGCTTGCCGTCGTGGCACTTGAAGCAGGCGTCGGTATCGGCCAAGCCCACGTAGGTGTTGGTCGGGTCCTTGGGACTGGGGTGCGCAACCCGGCCCGAGTGGCAGTCGATGCAGGCGATGCCGACTTCGGTGTGGCGCGCGTGGGCCAGACGGCGGCCGGCGCGCTCCGAGACGCGGGCCGAACCCGTGTGGCAGCGCGCACAGTTGCGCGAGACGATGTCCTCATGGACCGGCTTGAGCTCGATGTCCTCGTGGTTGACCTTCTCGACCGTGACGTGCGTGTACAGCTGCACCAGGCCGCCGGTCTTGGCCGCGACCCAACCCGCCAGGCCGGGGTTGGCGTGGCAGTCGACGCACTTGATGGCGTGGTGGCGCGAGTTGGCCCAGGTCTTGAAGTTGACGCCCATCTCGTGACAGCCCTTGCACATCTCGGGCGACTCGGTCTTGTGGTAGACCACGTTGCCGGCGGCACCGACCCAGGCGATCGACACGACCAACAAGATGGCGTACAGCCACAAGTAGCGGAGGCCGGTGCGGGCGATCACGCGCAGTCGGCGCGTCATGGTGGGTTGTTCTAGCAGGGCCTGATCTTCGGGCGCAGCCAGGTAACCGATGATACGGTCAATTCTTTTCATGACCTTGGCTCCACAGCGCCGGTGGCACGCTGACCTTGCTTGGGCGTGCCGCGGTGGCGCGGGCGGGGGTAAGTGAGAAGGGGTCCAGGTCGAACGGAAGCCGGCTAGGGCGACTTGGTCTCGGGCGGGGTCGGGCTGGGCTCTGTCGGAGTCTCGACTTTGGCTGCTTCGGCGGTCGCTGCCGCGGCCGGCTTGGCGGTGCCGCTGAACGAGGCCAGGATGCCGGCTTTCTCAAGAAGCATCAGCAGCCCGACCAGGGCGACCAACGCCAGGAGGATCATGCCCGGCGTCAGGGTCAGGATGGCGGCGGTCAGTTCGCTTTGGAACTGGGGGTCCATGCGGTTCTCCTGCTCAAGCGGGGTCAGGCCCGCCCTACAGGGGCAGGATAACGCAGCTTGACGCGTTGCGGCAGATCGAAAGGCCGCTACACGGTCACGCTGCTGTCACGCGTTGCCGGGATTTGGTGTCTGTAATGTATTGGAATTATGCAGCTAATGACCTGGAGGCCGGCGAATATGCGTCCGTGCGTGGGCTCCGGTCGGCGGGTTTGGCGCTCAGGCTGCGGGCGGGGCCGCCGGGGGCTCCACGGCCGCCGGGGCAGCACCGCGCTTGCTGACCGAGCCAATGGCGCTGTCCGGCGGGAACAGGGGCACAATCTTGTCCACCACGCGCAGCAGGAAGAACGGGACCGTGAAGATCACTGCCGCCACGATCAGGCCTTCGCGCTCCCACAGACCGGGCGTGTAGCTGGTAAAGCCGCGGAAGCTGCGCGACATCAGCTGGCCACCGATGACCACGTTCCAGCGCATCGCCAGCACCTGGATCAGCAGCAGAATCGCCGACGACAGGATCAGGAAGTTGGACACTTTCTCTTTGACCTTCCAGATGGCGTTGGCGCCCAGGAAGAGGAACGGCAGCAGCGAGCAGATGAGCAGCTGAATCACCACGTGCGAGATGAACAGCTTGTCGTGGATCAGCGTGTTCAGTGCATCCCAGTCGCGCTGCTTGGCGTAGCTGAGCGACAGCAGCTGCAGGACCTCTAGGGTTACGTCGATGATCATGAAGCCCCACAGGTAGTTCCCCATGGTCTGCACGCACGGGCGGTCGACGGGCGCCTTGCGGAGCCACGAGATCAGGAAGAACAAGAAGATCAGCACCGAAATGCCCGACACGATCGCCGACAGCAAGAAGATGATGAACATCAGGGGCGTGGACCACCACGGGTTGGCCTTGATCGCGCCGAACAAGAAGCCCACGTAGCCGTGCAGGAAGCAGGCGGCCGGGATACCCACGGCAGCAAAGAAGCTGACGATCTTGTGATCGACCGCGTGGGTGCCTGGCGTGACGGTGGTGTCGAAGAACGCCAACGCCCGATAGCCAAAGCCCTTGAGCCCCGTGGCCGTTTTGGCGCGGGCTACGATGTCTTCGCGCAGCGAGAACCACACCTCGATGGCGACGATGATGAAGTAGGTCAGGTACACAAAGCCAAACCCGGCCATGGCCGAGCTGGAGTTGGGGGTGATCATGATGTTGAACGCCCGCGACGGGATGCCCAGGTGGGTCAGCAGCGGCAGGGGCGCAAACAGCAGGAACACCAGCGACGCCGTCAAAGCGAACCGGGCGACCGGCTTGAGCTCGTGGCGGCCAAACAGGTGGTACAGCGACGAGACGATGAAGGCGCCGGCCACCAGGCCCGTGATGTACGGGTAGAGCACGATCATGATCGTCCAGTGGACGTTCACCTCGTTGGGAAACACGAATCCAGTTACGTTTTCTGCGATGTTGTGCATGTGGACCTCAACTCGAAAAGGCGGTGATAGGGGCAGCGGTGCGGCGCTTGGGCCCGCGCCTGGCGGGCAATGGCGGTGCGCGCTGCAGTGGCCAAGGTCACCACGGAAATCGGCTCGACTCCGCGGGTTTCCTTACCTCACCTCCTCGTCCAGACCGATGTAGTAGCACTTGGGCTTGGTGCCGAGCTCGGGCTTGATCACCTTGTAGCGACTGGTGCCGATGAGCTTGCGCACGGCGCTCTTGGGGTCGCGCAGGTCGCCGTACGTGCGCGCGCCCACGGGGCACGACTGTACGCAAGCCGGCGGAAGACCCTTGCTGATGCGGTGGTAGCACAGCGTGCACTTGTCGGCCCAGCCGTGGACCGGGTCCAAGAAGCGCGAGCCGTACGGGCACGCTTGCACGCAATAGCCGCAGCCCACGCAGTGTTCGCGGTCGACCAGCATGACGCCTTCGGGCGACATGTACGATGCGCCGACCGGGCAGACCTGCACGCACGGCGATGACTCGCAGTGGTTGCACAGCTTGGGGACAAAGAAGCTCTTTTCGATCTTCTTGCCCTTGGTGTCGGGGTCGCCCTTGAAGCCCTTGAGCGCGCCCAGCGGCGAGTCGACGATGACTTCGCGGTCCTCAGTGATGGTGTAGCGCTCGACCCAGGTGCGGTAGTAGCCGTCCGGCACGTTGTTTTCGGCCTTGCAGGCGCGGGCGCACGAGCCGCAGCCGATGCACTTGGTGGTGTCGACCGCGTAGGCGTACCAGTGATCGCTGGGCGGGAACGGCGACTTGCTGCCTTCGGCCGTCGAGCTGGCTTCGGCGTTGCGCTGGAACGCGTACACGTACAGCGAGCCCATGGTGATGGTGATACCGGTCTTGACGGCGTCGCGGCGGCTGACCTTCAGGCCCGCCGCGGCGGCGCAGCCTTGGCCCAGCGACAGTTTTTCGGTTGGGAGACGACTCATGGCTACTCCTCCTTCTGCGTCGGTGCCGAGGTGGGCTGAGTGGGCGTCGCGGCTGCCGGGGCGTCCGTTGGTGTGGCAGTGGCTGGCGGTACCAAGTGGGCACGCCGGGTCGAGCGCTCGTGGATGTACTCGGTGAAGTGGCAGTCCACGCAGCGCTTGTCCTTGTCCTCTGGGCCGCCCATGTCCGCGACGTGCTGGGCAAAGCCGGCGATGAGCGGGATCTTGCCCTTGCCCTTGAACGGCTTTTGCTCGTGGCACATCAGGCAGAAGCGCGGGTTGCCGTTCTTGAACATGCGCGCCGACGACTCCGTCTCTTTGTGCAGCTTGTGGCAAGTGCGGCACTGCAGTTCCTTGGCGTGCGGACGCTGGGCAAAACTGGCGGCGATGTCGTCGTGGCAGTCCTTGCAGTCAAAGATGGCGACGTGGCCCTCTGGCACGGGCTTGGCCTGGGTGGCCGGGTCGCGGTGGCAGTCGCGGCACTGCTGGACCAATGGGTGGGGCCGCGCCTTGCCGACCTCGGTCTCCAAGTACAGTGGCTCGTGCGGGCTGTGGCACGACTGACACGGCGTCTTGGGATCGGTCACGCCGCGGAACTCGTAGTGGGCGACGGGGTCGATGGTCGGGTGCGAACTGGGCCGCGCCGACAGCCGGCTGTGGCAAGTCAGGCAGTTCGACGGCTCGAGCTCGCGGAACATCCGCTCTTGGTCGACCGGCGCGTCGGACTTGCGGGCCTTGACGTGTTCGCGACCGGGTCCGTGGCAGACTTCGCACTGGATCGAGCGGTGCACGTCCTTTTCGTGGCCGGTGAATTCGGGTTTGTGGCAGTCCGCGCAGGTCAGCTTGCCTTGCAGCAGCGGCGTGCGAGCCGCTTCTTCGGCCGGTGCGGCGTCGCGCCAATGGCCGCGCACCCCAAATCCTGCGGGCTTAGCGGCAGCCCGCACGGCCGCGCCCACGGCCAGGGCGACGACGAGGAGTCCAAAGACACGCCTGGAGTAGGCGAACGAGAAGATACCTGCCTTGGCCGAGGTCGGCGTCGGCTCGGGATGCTGTTGTGGATCTGCCATGATGCGAGTCACCTCTGCTGGCTGCGACGAGACCCTGCGCCCAGGACGGCCCTGCGAACCTGACCGGGCCGTAGGACCCAGGCATTTTCGCTAGCCTTTCCGCTGCCGATGTCCCCTTGGCGACGGAGACAGCGCGGCGGACCGAAGCGTCGATGGGTTGTCGCAGGCGGCCCTCTGCCCAGGCGCTGCGATGGAACCTCCTTGGCGCCACGGGCGGGTGCCCACCCAACCCCGAACCGCCGGTGTCGACAAGTAGAACGATGCCCACTGACCCCCTGCCAGCGCGCTCGTACAGCGTCTACGGCCAGTCTGGGCGGGTGCCGCAGGAGCGTCAAGCCATAAAACGAACGTTTGTTGCAAAAGTGTCATGTCGGAAAAGAAGTGTTGCGTCGCGTGCTTCGCCTGTCTCGCGGGCTACGGATTGGGGCCGGCTTCCAAGATGGAGCGCACGTCGGTGGGGGTCGCCACGCCGGGTGGCCCACGCAAAGGCTGCGGCCAATGGGTGCGGCGAACGCGCTCGCTTTCGGCCAGGGCGGCGGCGGCGCCGGCACGATTGTGCTGCCAGTTTGCACCTTTTCGCACCAGCACGACCGCCTGGCTGTCGCGCCAGGCCAAGTACCATTGGTTTGGATCGGGGGGCGGCACTTGCAGATAGTCGCCTGTGCGTTGAATCAAGACTTCGATGTCGTAGCGGGTCAGTAGCTCTTGTCCATGCAGATTACGGACTTGCATGGCAATTAGGTCTTCCGCGACTTGTCGCCCACCCAAGAGTAGCCGGCCATCCAAGAAGACTTGGGTCTGCTGCGGCTCGCTCAGGTTCCAGGCCAGCCAGCCACCCCACGGATCGGGGTTGAACACCCGGCCGCGGAGGTGAGCACGCTGCAGAAACGCGGTTGCGGCCTCTGGAAACGCACCCTGGCGCGTCTCGCGCGCCGTCCAAACATCGCTGACGCGGGGCAGGAGCACGGCGGCCGCCCCTGCGAGCACGCCCGCGCCGAGCCATGGCTTGCCCGGCAAGGCCTGGGCGCCGAACAACAGCGGCAAGAACAAGAACACCGACATGCGCCGCGTCACCGCCGCGTGCAGCACCGCGGCCGTACCAGCCAAGGATCCCGGCCACGACGGTCGCTGGCCGCGCCATACCTGCCGCGCCGCCAGGGCCAAGAGAATCAGCGCAACCGCCCAGGCAGCAAGCGCAAACGGCTGGCCGGCCACCACGTCGGGGGCCAGCAGGGGCAGCCACTCGTCTGACAAGCCGGCGCCGATCTGCTGCGACTGCCACACATACCCGGCAAGCTGGGGACCCAACGGCTGCAGCAGGGTCGCGACCCCACACACGCCCACGCGTACGAGCGAGTCTTGCCACGGCAACGGTTGCTTGGCCATGCGGGCCAGTAGCAGGCGATCCGCGGCGATCAGGGCGGCATACACGGGCGCGATCAAGACGCTGGAGTGGAGGTTGGCCCACAGCGCACCGGCCGCCAACCAGCCCAGCGCCTGCCGGCGCGTCCAGGGTTGCGGGGCCAGCACTCCATAGCCCAGCACAGCGACTGCCATCGTCCAGCCCAGCAGGTGCGGCCGGGGTGCCAAGTGCGGTTGCACGGCCAGCAGCCACAGCCCCACCACCGCACCCATGGCTGCGCCGTGGCGGTGCGCCAAGCGAGACAGCAGCACCGCGCATACGGCCGCAAGCAAGCCGCCCAAGACGCGCAGGCTGCCCAAACCTCCCGCGTTCACGGCGGCACCGATCAGCAGCTGCGCCAGCCACTCGTGCTGGTGGTCGCCCCCGCGGTCGGTCCAGACCAGCGGGTCTGGGGTAGGCAGGAGCTGGCCATGCCGCACCATCCACCGGCCGATGGCGGCGTGCATTACCGCGTCGCCGTCGCTGAGCGGCGCGGACCCCAACAGGCCCGCCAGCAGTGCCGCCACAGCCGTGGTCAGCCCTGCGCGGGGTGCGGGCGACCGGGGAACAGGGTGTGGGTTCGCGTCGTGCATGCCGCGATGCTGCCACGCCCGCCGCGGCACGACAAATCGACTTGGGTGTGCTAGTTTGACGCCGTGCTTGCCCCTGCCCGCCAACCGATGCCCGCGTCCAAGTCCCTCCCGCGCCACCTGTCGGGGGCGCCGTCGTTCTGGGTCTTGACAGCAGTCGCCGTGGCAAGCGCAGGCTTGGGGGCGTTGCTGGCCGGCTCGCTGCGCGGCCTGAGCCCGGTGCGCGCTGCCGATATCGCATTTCGTCTTGCGGCCTTGGCTGCTTTGGCCCTGCCAGCTCTGCAACTGCAGATGCTCACCACGCCCAAGAACGGCGCGACCCGGCGCTGGCTGGGCGAGGCCTCGTCGCAGCAAGTGCATGCAGCTCTTGCTGATTCGGCCAAGGTGCTGCTGGCCACGCTGGCCGGACCGTTGGCGATGGCCGCTGCGCTGAGCGGAAGCGGCGAGTCGCCCCATCTGGCCGTGTTGGTGGCCTGTGGCCAGGTGGGCGCCTGGGCGGGCAGTGCCGCAGCGTTGTTGGTGGCCCTGGGGATGGTAGGCGGCGAACGGCGGCAGGCCTTTGAACTGCTGTCTGGCGGGGGCGTTTTTGGCCCGGCCGAGGCGGCGCCGCTCCTATATGCCCCAGCGTTGGGCCTGCTGCTGGGCCTGGTGCCCGCGGCGCTGCTCTCGGCGTGGCTGGGGGCTCGGCCGGCGCAGGATCCTTGGGCCGCGTCGGCGTTGATTTTCGCGATCACCGCGGTGTTGGGGGGCGCGCTGGTGCGGCGGGCCTGGGCCCACACCGTGACGGGGCTGCACGCGGGCCTGCGGGCCGTGGAGCTGGCGCACGCGACTCCCTTTGCCCAAGGACAGTTGTTGCCCGAGCTGCCGCCCTGGCTGGACTGGCCGCCGGTGCAGGACGCGGTCGAGCGCTGGCACTTGCTGGGGTGGTCGCGCCAGCATCCGGCCTCGCACGTGGCGGTCGCCCTGTTGGTGGGGTTGGCGGCGGTGGCGGCGCGCGACGACCTGGCTCTGGTCAACTGGTTGGGCGTGGGCTTGGGGATCGGCTGGTATGCGAGCGCGCGGACGGGCGAATTGGCCGACAGCGAAGTCGCGAGCGCGGGCGCTTGGCTGGGGGCCGCCGGTCGCGACGATCTTGCGGTGGCGCGGCGACTCGCCCTGCAGCTGGGCGGCCAAGCCCTGTTGACGATTGGCCTGAGCACCGTGGCGTCGCCGTTCTGGGCGCCGTTGGCCGGTTCGCTGGTCGGCATCGGCCTGGGGTGGGCGCTGGCCGGGCGCTGGCATGGTCCGGCCGCGCGCTGGTGGCCACGCTTGGGGCCAGCCTTGACGGTACTTTGCCTGGCCGCGACCGGCCACCACGGGGCCCCATGATGCGCACCCCACCCGATTCTTGCCGGTCCTGTTTTTGTGGCCTGGTCTGCAACTGGCGAGAATCCGGCGTCGACCCCGGTTCGGGCCCGAAGAATGGCCCCAGGTTTTGATCCGATTCGGACGGATTCCGTAGGAGTGGGGAGCGCATGACGCAACCAGGCACAGAGCCCGTGCTGCAGGCCGCAGGTCTTTCCAAGCGCTATGGCGACAAGGTCGTACTGTCGCGGGTGGATCTGCGTCTGCACGCCAGCGAGATCCTGGTGCTGCTTGGCGAAAACGGTGCGGGCAAGACCACCCTGATGCGGCTTTTGGCGGGCGAGCTGCCCGCCGATGCCGGCGACGTGGCCGTGCTCGGCGTCGATCTGCGGCGCCAGGCCGAGCAGGCCCGCGCCCAGCTGGTCTACGTCGCCCAGCATCCCCCGCTGGCGCCCCTGTGCAGTCTGCGCGAGCATGCCGCAGCGATGGCCGGATTTCGCGGACTTGCTCCGCAGTGGCCCGCGGAGTTGACCGAGTTGGCCGCCACGTTCCGCTTGGACCGCGCCCTGGACTTGCCGATCCGCTCTTTGTCGGGCGGCATGGCACACAAGGCCGCACTGTGCCTCGCGTTCTTGAGCCGGGCGCCGCTCATCCTGCTGGACGAGCCGCACACCGGACTGGACGTGCGGTCGGCCCTGGCGCTGCGCGATTTGATATGCGCACGCCGCGATCAGGGCACGGCGTTTGTGCTGGCCAGCCACATGGCCGAGGCGACGCTCGCCGTGGCGACCCGCGCGGCCGTGGTGGCCGGGGGCGTGCTGGCGCGTCAGTTCGAGCCGGCGGAGCTTGCTGAATTTGCTGGGGATGCTCGCCGATTCGAGCAAGCTGTGCTGCAAGCAATGGGCTGACCGCCACGGCGGCCGCCAAAGGGGGAAGCGATGAGCGGAGCGACCGAAGCGTTCGAACTCGAAGCGTTCTTTGTGGCGAGCCCTGAAGCCATCTTCCGTGCCTGGATCACCGCCGAGCTGCACGCCGACTTTACCGAGGCGGGGGCCACGTCGGACCCGGTTCCCGGCGGCGCCTTTACGGCTTGGGACGGCTACATCCAGGGCGTTCATCTCGAGTTGCAGCCCAATGTCCGCATCTTGCAGCGCTGGCGCACCGGCGAGTTCCCAAGCGACGCGCCGGATTCGCAGGTGGAGATCCATCTGCGCGCGGGCGACGGCGGTACCTGGCTCACCCTGCGCCACACCGAAATTCCGCCGGGCAGCGGCGATCGCTACAAGCAGGGCTGGATCGACTACTACTTCGAGCCGCTGACCGAGTGGCTGCAAACGCCGTAGCGCTGGTCATGCGACAAATTCTGTCGCTTCTATCTTGCTAGCTCGCCGTGGGGGGCCGCGCGGCGCCGCGCGCCTTCTGCAAGTGCCGAGCCCGCAAGGTGGCCACATCCTCTTGGCCGTCGTGCAGCCAGCCGTCGCGCTCTGCCCAGACCCACAACACGCGCGAATACGGGAAGATCGCCAGCGGACCGGCCAGGCTCACCGCGATCGCGCAGGCGCCGACGATCGGCCACACGCTCCAGCCCGCCCAGAACAGCGCCCCCGCCACCACCGCCGCTAGGCCCAACGACAGCAAGTAGCTGCTGTACATGGCGCCGATGAAGTAGCCGTTGCCGCGGTCGAACTGGTAGTCGCAGTGGGGGCAGCGCGGGTTCATGCGCAGGGGCCCGGCGAACATCGCGCCGGTCCAGCACGCCGGGCAGCGCAGGCGCAGAATTCCCGGCAAGGACACCTTGGTCGAAAAGGGGGGCATTTTCTACTCGTTGAATTTGCTGGGGTCGATGGCCGGGCGCCGGCCGTACTTCGGTGCCACGCCGTGCGGTGTTATGCTAGTGGACTCGGCGTCGCAAAGGGCAAGTATGCAGCCAGTTCTGTTCCAAATCGGCGACTTCGCCGTCAGCTCCTACGCGGTTCTGGTGGCCTTGGCGCTGCTGGTGGGCTGGCGGGTTCGCCGCAGCGAGGTGCGGCGGCTGGGCTACGACCGGGATCCGCGCCTGCGCTGGCTGGGTATCGGTGCGCTGCTGGGGGCGATGGCCGGCGCCAAGCTGGGCATGTTGCTGTTTGAGGACTTGGGCGATTTTGCCCACACCGTGGCGCGGATGCGCGACCTGGATTTTACCGGCAAGACGGTGGTCGGCGGGCTGGCCGGCGGCTACGCGGGTGTAGAAATCCACAAGCGGTTGCTGGGAATCCGCGAGTCGACGGGCGACGCCTGGGCGCTGGCCCTGCCACTGGGCCAGGCCGTGGGGCGGCTGGGCTGCTTTCTGCACGGCTGTTGCGGCGGCAAGCCCAGCGAACTGCCCTGGAGCGTGGCCGGGCACCACCCCGCGCAGCTTTACGAACTCGCCTTGGACTTGCTGCTTTTTGCACTGATCTTTGGGGCGCGCCGTCTGCCGTTGCCGCGTGGCCACCTGTTCAAGCTCTACCTGGCGGGCTACGCGGTGATTCGCTTCGGGTTGGAATTCGTCCGGATCGACGCGCAGCCCCTGGCGCTGGGCCTGTCCGCGGTGCAGTGGCTGTGTGCCTTGGCGGGTCTTGTGCTGGCGGGGCAGTTGCTGCGGCCTCGCCTTGGCCAACTGTAGCTACTTCTTGCGGTTCTTCTTGCGCGCCTGGGCGGCCTGCTTGTTCTTCTTCTTGCGGTCGTCGCGGTCGACCTCGCGGCGCGGCGGCAGCTTGGGCTGGCCGGCCATGCCAAAGGGGTCCATCCCGCCAAAACCGCCCGGCATTCCGGGCATACCGCCCATCCCAGGCATCCCCGGCATTCCGGGCATCCCCGGCATGCCACCCATTCCGGGCATCCCCGGCATCCCCGGCATGCCGCCCATCCCCGGCATCGCCATCTTCTCCACTTCGTCAAAGAAGCCGTCGACGCCCGCGCCTTTCATCTTGCTAAGTTGCGCCATCTGGCCAAAGCCCGGCAGCCGCGACAGCAGCCCCGGCGCCTGGCCGATACGCGCCATCATCTGCCGCATCACCTCGTAGCGCTGCACCAGATCCAGCACATCTTGCGGCTTGCGACCCGAGCCGCGAGCGATGCGCTGCACCCGGCGCGCGTTCAAAATCGCAGGCTTCTTGCGCTCTTCGGGTGTCATCGACTGGATGATCGCCTCGATGCGGATCAGCTCGCGATCGTCGAATTTCATCCCGTCGGCCAGCGCGTCCGAGAAAAACGGCAGCCGCTCCATCACGTCGCGCAAGCTGCCCATCTTCTTGAGCAAACGGATCTGCTCCAAGAAATCCGACAGCGTGAACTTGCCGGTCAGCAGCCGCTTGGCGTCTTGCTCGGCCTTCTTTTCGTCAATGAGCTTGCTGAAATCGTTCATCAAGCTGACGACGTCGCCCATGCCCAGGATGCGGCTGGCCATGCCTTCGGCGCGGAACGGCTCCAGCTTGTCCAGGCCCTCGCCCAAGCCCACGAACTTGACCGGCGCGCCCGTGACCATCTTGACCGACAGCGCTGCGCCGCCGCGGGCATCGCCGTCGAGCTTGGTCAGCACCACGCCGTCGATGCCCACCTTCTCGTTGAAATGCTTGGCGGTCGTGACCGCGTCCTGACCGATCATCGCGTCGATGACCAGCAGCACGTGATCGGGCGGGGTCTGCTTGCGGATCGTGCCCAGCTCGTCCATCAGCTGCTGATCGATCGTCAAGCGGCCGGCGGTATCGAAGATCACGACGTCGAAGTTGCCGTCTTTGGCCTTGTCGAACCCGGTCTTGCACAGCTCGGGCGGCATCATGCCCGCTACCGAGTGCACCGGCACCTCCAGGCGCTGGCCCAGGACCTTCAACTGGTCGATGGCGGCCGGGCGGTACACGTCGGCGGCGACCAAAAGGACCTTCTTGCCCTCGGACTTGAACAGATTCGCCAGCTTGCCGGCCGTGGTCGTCTTGCCCGAGCCCTGCAGACCGACCATCATGATGCTGGTCACGCCCTTCGGCTTGAAGGTGATGCCCGGCTCGCCCGGATCCATCAGCGTCATGAGCTCGTCGTGACAGATCTTGATGAAGTGATCTTGAGGAGTTACGCGGCGGGTCTGGCCTGCGCCATCGGCGGCGCGCACTTGCACGACCTCGCCCAGCGCCTTGGCCTTGACCTCGGCCAGGAACCGCTTGGCGACCCCGAACTCGACGTCGGCTTCCAGCAGCGACGTGCGGATGTCCTGCAGCACCTCTTCCAGGGTGTCTTCGTCCAGTTCGCGATAGCCCTGCAGGCGGTGACGGGCAGAGCGGAAACCTTTGGTAATCGATTCGAGCATGATCGCAGTGTTTCGGCCCGATGGCTGGGCCGGCAAAGGCCGCGTAGGGTAGCGCCCAGCCCGGCTTCTGGCAACGCACGGCTCGCGAATTGCCAACTCGGCGAATTCGCCAAACTGGCTACGCATGGTCTAAGATACCGAATCCGGCGTGCAGTTGCTGCGTCCAACCTTTCAGGCGGCGCGGCGCAAGGTCGCTCGGAGGATGGCAAGTTGAAACGCCTTTGTCCCAAATGCGGCAAAAAGACTCAGGAAGCGCGGTGCCCGGACGACGGGACCGCCACCTTGGTGCTGTCGCAGAACCCCGACGCCAAGCTGCCCGAGGGCACCGAAGTCAACGGGCGCTACCGCATCGACAAGATCATCGGCCAAGGCGGATTCGGCGCGGTCTACAAGGCCAAGAACATGGCCACCGACCAGGACATTGCCATCAAGCTGCTGGCGGTGGCCCTGGACCAAGACGACTCGGACGTGATCCAGCGCTTTTTTGCCGAAGCGCAGGTGACGGCATCGCTCAAGCATCCCAACACCATCCGCGTCTTTGATTTTGGCCAGACCGAGGGCGGCGCGCTCTACATCGCCATGGAGCTGCTGAGTGGTCGGCCGCTCAACGAAGAGCTGCGCGACCGCCTGGCCGAAAACCAGCCGTTTACCGAGGCGGAGATCATCACGATCGGCTCGCAGGTGCTGCGCTCGCTGTCCGAAGCCCATATGGCGAACCTGGTGCACCGCGACCTGAAGCCGCACAACATCTTCTTGCACCAAGTGCAGGGCGATGACCCCGTGGTGAAGGTGCTGGACTTTGGCATCGCCAAGCGCCTGGGCAGCAACCTGACGGGCACAGGCAAGGCCTTTGGCACGCCGGCGTACATGAGCCCCGAGCAGGCGCAGAACAAGAACGTCGACCGGCGCTCGGACCTGTATTCGCTGGGTTGCGTGCTGTACCAGTTGGCTTCCGGCAAGCCGCCGTTTGATGCCGACAACCCGCTGTCGATCTTGATGTCGCATGTGGCGGATACGGCGCCGGATCTGCACGAGACGGCACGTTCGCCGCTCAGCGACGACTTCATCCGCGTGGTCGAGAGGGCGATGGCCAAGTCGCCATCCGACCGCTTCGAGACTGCCATCGAGATGCGCCAAGCGCTGGATGCGTGCCGGGGTGCCGATCGCGGCGAGCGAATTCGGCCGACCATCTTGCCCGGCACCGTGCCCGCCACCGACGACGCCGAGCCCGCGACCGAGAGCTACGATGTGGTGGCGGCGCGCCACAAGACGTCGTCGTACACCGATGGCGGTCGGGCGCGTACGCCCCCTTCGGTCCGGCCCAACACCGGGCCCAAGGGCGTGACACCTGTGCCGCCGCCCGCCCCGGCCAGCCACACTGCGGGAGTCGCGGCAGTGGACGTCGCCTTGATGACCCCGCCCACCGCCAAGTCGCTGCCTATGGCGGCCCTGGCGGCCGGCGGTGCGGTTTTGGCGCTCATCCTCGTGGTGGGGGGCTACTTCATGTCGCGCAGCGAGGAGGCTCCTGTGCCGCCACCAGCCGCGGCCGCTGCCCCCGTCGCCCCTGCACCCAAACCCGCAGAGCCTGCGCCAGCGCCCGCCCCTGCCCCAGCCCCGGTCGCGGCGGCGCCGGTCCCCTCTGGGCCGGTCGAGGTAATGCTCCACACCAAGCCGGCCGGTGCCGCCGTGAAGATCGGCGAAAAAGAAGTGGGCAAGACGCCGTATGCGGTCAAGATCCAGGGCAGCGAGCGCGTGACCGTGCTGCTGCAGGCAGAGGGCTTTGCCGACCGCGAGATGGATGTCACCCGCGCCGACGCACCCACGGTCCAGGTCGATCTGCGCAAGCTAGAAGACGAGCGGCCGGCCGAGCCCAAGAAGGCCGCTACCGGCGGGCCCGCCAAGGTCAAGACGGGTGGCACCAAGACCGGGGGCGAAAAGACCGGCGGTAAGAGCGCTTTGGAAGAGCGGCTTTAGGTAGAAAAGGCCAAGGGGGCGCGCCGCCCCCGGCGACCCCCGCGCACGGCCGCAGCCACGGCCGCGTAGTTCAACATGCTGGTTTTTCGTTGAAGCAAGGGCGCCTACCAGGCCTGTCGAACTAGAGAGCGGATCATTCTAGACTTCCTCCGCGGATCCGAACCGTCCAGCGCCCGTTTTCGGCCGCGGACCACCACGCCGCGCTTCGCTTCTTTCGCAGGCTATCCTGCCGGGGTCAGGGCGCCGCAACGGCCAGCCGGTAGGCACAGCGCCGGCCATTTTGCGTGCAGGCCAACCGTTTGCCGTGTTCCGCCAGGGCGCGGTCGATCGGCGAGCGAGGCGGATCTGGCAGCAGCGCGATCCGCGCCGAATGGGCCGCCCCAAAACTGCGGCCGCCGAACCGCGGCAGCAGGTGGCGCAGCGAAGTGGCCAAGTCGGCGCCGCCAGAGCGCGCGGGCAGGACGGCTGTAGGTTCGGGGTACATCTGCAACAGCGCGATGTCGCCGGGCCCAAGCCGCGCGGCCTGGGTGCAATCTACGTTGACCGGCACGCCAGCCACGCGCGCCACGAGCGATCGGCGATCTTGTTTTTGCTGCACCCACAAGTCGGCCGACAGCAGCATCATCGCGGCTGCGGCCCACACCGCGGCGGCCGGCTGTCGGCCCTGCACGACCAGGTCGCGCAAGCGGCGGCCCGCGCCCACACCCGCCATCACGGTTGCCATGGGCGCCAGGGCCACGGCGGCGTCCAGGTGATCCGCCAACGGAAACCGGGCAATGCCAATCGCCAGCCAGCCAATCACCGCCACGCCAGCCGGTCCGCCCAGCCGGGTCTTGCGCAGCGCCGTCACCCCGCGCACCATCGTCGCCGCAGCCAAGAACGCCACCGCCACCGGCCACTGCGCCACCACTACCCAAAGCGGGCCCACCAGCGGCAGCGCCGCCACTGTGCCCAGTTCGGTTGGCTCGCCGCTGTGCCGCAACGCCGCGAATTGACCGGTTCCCCACGGCCCCAACCCGCCCGGTCGCAGCGCCAGCAGCAACAATCCGACCGCGAGCGCCATCGCCGCCAACCACGCCAAGAACCGATCGCCCACCGGCATGTCGGGTCGCGGCTGGCTGCTGTCGACTTCGCTGGGATCCTGCGCCACCGGGAGCACTAGCGTGGCCAACGCCAGACCTGGCGCCCACAGCAGGCCCAGCGGGTGCGCTACGGCCGCCAACGCCGTCCCCACACCCAGCAGCACCGCCGACAGGCGCGGCTTGCTGTTCCAGCGCACGGTCGCGTGGGCTGCCATCAGCGAGGCCAGGGCCAGCAGCGACTCGGCAGAGACCGCCTCTACGCCCTGGCGGGCCAGTGGCCACACCGCCAGAAGCAGCGCCGTGGGCAGCGCCGCCCACAGACCCACCAACCGGTGCGCCAGGGTCGCCGCGGCATACAAACAGGCTGCCGCAATGCCAAGTTGCAGGCTCTGCACCGTCCACAGCGAGTCGGCCTGAGCCGCCTTGGGCAGGGCCGCCACCCCCCGCACCAGCAGCTGGCCCCAGCCGCGCGCTTCGCCCGCCGGGCCCCCAAGCGCCGTGAACCAATGCCAAGCCGATGCGGCGAGCGGCGCCCCACTCGCAGTCCAGAACCAAGCCAAGACCAGGCAAGCCGCCAGGGTAGCCGCCTGACCCAGCCAATACAGCGGGCCGACGCCCGGCTCCGGCGAACGAACGCTCATGGCTGGTCCCCGGCGCGGACGCTAGCGGGGCGGCGGCCAACCATGTGCAAGTCGATGCACGCCATGCGTAAATTGGGGTTGCTGGTGCGAATCTCGATCCGCACGTCGCCCTTGGCCCGCCCGACCGGCAGTGGCTTGTCGGCACTCGCCCACTGGCGCGAATCGCTGCTTGACAAGCTGACGAGCTCTTCGGTGCCCGTGAGGACCCGCATGGTGACCGCCGCGCCGCCGCCCGCTTCGTCGACCAAGCCAATGCCAGCCTGCAGAGTCTGCCCCAAGGTCTGATCTTTCCAGCGAAGGACGGTGGTGGCGTCGGCGGCGATCGGGTGGACCCAGGTGCAGCGGCGCGGGCGGCCCCCGCTCATGCCGGCGTAGGCGCCGACAAACTGCCAGTACTCGCTGCCGCAGCGAAAGCGCCCGTCGGCGGCCGAACGCGGGCAGGGCACTTCGCCAGAGGGGCGCGACAGAACCACAGTGGCTTCGCCAAGATCGCGCTCCAGGTCAAAGGCGGCGTCGGTCTGCGCTGGCGGCAGTGCCGCCCCTGGCCCAGTCCACAGCGCCGCGACCGCCGCCACCAGCGCCACCAGCACCCACAGGGCCACCGAAGGCGCAGCGTGGCCATCGGCCGCAAGGGGTTCGCCATGGACAAAGGGCTCTGTGCTCATGCCGGGGCCCTCAGCCTACTCGCTCACCGTGCGGTCCAGGTCGTCCAGAACTTGCTTCACGCACGCCTGGGGTTGCAGCGACGTACCCGCCGCGTGCGCTTCTTGCAGGATTTGGTTGCGCACTTTGCCCACCGGTAGGCCCACATCCAGGGTCTTGGTGAGTTCGATGGCGTCGATCTTGGCGCAGCCGATGGCCACCACGTTGGCCAGACAGCGACGGCCAAAAGGCTGACCTGCCAGGAACTTGAGCACACCCGTGTTGGCGATCAAGTCGCGGTGGGCCTCTAGCGACCCGCAGTTCTGGCCCGCACGCGCGACCTCGCCGTTGAGCCAACGCGCCAGGAACAGTTCTTGCGTCGAGTGGTCCGAGAACTTGTAGCCCTTGTCACCCTCTGCAGAGGTGAACATCGCGCTTTGGAAAGTCTTTTCGCATACGTGGCGTTTGCGATCGGTCGCGCTGCCCGACACACCCGCGTCCACTGCGGCATCGCCCCAGCGCGGGTCGATCGACTTCTCGCAGACCGCCAGGTCAAAGGTCAGGTTCGACAGACCGGTGGCGGCGTTGCTGGCCCGCAGCAACCGATCGCCCATGTCCAGGGCGTCGGCCTGAGTCCAACGCATGTCCTCGAATTCCTTGTGCAGACGTGCGCCAATCAGGGCTTCGAACACGGCCGACGGGCTGACCAGGCTCTCGCCGGTGCGCGAGGTGCGGAAGAACTCGCTCACCACCTGCACGTCGCGATAGGTCGACAGCGACGGATACATGCACTGCACGCCATAGCGGGCCTTTTCGTCCAAGCCGTAGCGGTTGAGCAGCTGCGAGAAGGCCGCGCGGTCCTCTTCATCTTTGAATTGCTTGGCTAATACGGCATCGGTCGCCTGGCACTCCAGCGGCGGAATCTCCAGCTTGGTGTCGGCCGAAAAACCATAGTCGGCATCCAGGACGGGCGGACGCGCCAGCAACAACGTCACAGTGCGCGCGTGCTCTTTGCCAAAGTCGGCCAGGGCTTGCATTACGGCAGGGCGGCGGGCCAGGTCGACTTCGTCGGCGTGGTCGGCCACCACCAAGAACGCCTCGTTGGCCATGGCCTCGAGCAATTCTTGCTGCTGCTCGGGCTTGCCCGACGCGCCGATTTCGCGGGCAATCTGCCCCACAATCGTGGCGGACACGGGCCGGTCGACCTTGGACAGCGCCGTCAGGTCCAGCGGGAATACGGGAACTGTTCCGCACAGTTGCCCCGTGATCGACTCGACCAGCGCCGACTTGCCCATGCCGCCGCGCGCCAGGACCAAGACGCGATGCACTTCGCCGGACTCGATGGCGGCGACCAACCGACCTTCGCGGATGAAGGGCTCGGTGGGCGCGCTCGCCTTGGGCCACGTCTCTACAAAAAGGCGCGCAGGCACGTAGTCGCCCGAGATCAGGCGCTCGGTCTGCGACTTGGACTGGGCCGCGCAGGTCTTGCCGTAGCTCAGCGAGGGGTCGTCGCGCAGGAAGGCCGACAGCTTGGAACCGCCGCAGCCGGTCGCAACCACGGTCAACGCCAGGGCAGCCGCTGACCAACGAATTCGCAGCAGAGAGGGAAGAGCTTGCATCTTTGGGATCTCGCGGCCAAGGCGTGGCCGGCAGTTTCGAGCGCGTTTGTACCGGAATTGGCCGCTGCGAGCAACGGCAGCCGCCGCGATTGCCTGCCCGCAAAGCCCAGAAGAGCCGAAGGATTGGCCGTTCAATCCGCAATTGATTGCGCGGGGGCGCGCTCGGCCCTACCATCGCCCTGTGATGCGTTCTGTCTGCCCTGCCTGTAGTCGTGATTTTGAAGCCGGCGTCCAAGTCTGCCCGGACGATGGCGCCAAGCTCTTGCTCGTCCAGCCCGACCGGGCCGCGCAGTTGGTCGGTACCGACTTGGACGGCCGCTTCCGCATCGACCGGCTCCTGGGTCAGGGCGGGATGGGCGCCGTCTACGTGGGCACGCAGGTGTCCGTGGGGCGCGAGGTGGCCATCAAGGTCATCCACCCCGATCAGGTCGCCGACGCCGAGACCGTGCGCCGCTTCCACCGCGAGGCCCAGGTCATTTCGCGGCTGGCGCACTCGCATACGGTGCATCTGGTCGACTTTGGCCAGACCAGCCAGGGCCTGCTGTATCTGGTCATGGAGTTGGTCAAGGGGCGCTCGCTGTCGCACGACTTGGCCAAGGGGCCGCTGCCGCCGCCGCGCGTATCGGCGATTGCTGGGCAGATTTGCGACGCCTTGGCCGAAGCGCACGCCCAAGGCATCATCCACCGCGACCTCAAGCCCGACAACGTGTTGCTGACCAGCCAGGCCGGCGCCGACGACTTTGTCAAAATCCTGGACTTTGGCATCGCCAAGGTGGCCGGCCACGACGAGCGCGCGCTGAGCACGTTGACCGAGGCCGGCGCCATCGTGGGCACGCCTCAGTACATGAGCCCCGAGCAGATCGATGGGCGCAGCGACGTGATCGGCAGCTCGGATCTATATTCCTTGACAGTTATGGTATTCGAGATGTTGTCCGGGCAGCTGCCGTTCCAGGACTCGTCGCCGATGTCGTTGCTGATCAAGCACCTCAAAGACGAGCCGCCGCGGCTGTCGCAAGTGGCGCCCAACCTAGCGGTGGCGGCGGCCATCGAGCCGTTCCTGGCGCGCAACTTGAGCAAATCGCCCGCCGGTCGCAGCGCGGATGCGCAGGCCTACAAAGCGGAACTGCAAAGGATTCTTGCCGGCGCCGCCGGCGTGCGGCCCAATCGGCCGGTGCCGCAGCGCCCGGACCGGCAGATGCCCACGGACGTCAAGCCCACCGTGGCCATGCAGCGCACCACCGCACCCCTGGCCGACGGTGCCGCCGCGCCCCAAGCGACCCTGGCCTATCGTCCCGATCCAGCAGCCCTGGCAGCGGCACCGGTTGCAGACCCTGCGGCGGCCGCCAAGACGGGCCGTGGACCCATGGTCGCTATGGTCGTCGCCGCCGTTGGACTTTTGGCCGCAGGCGCGGCGGCGGCGCTGTGGTTTGCCCGCGGCCAGGCCCCCGTTCAGCCCGCCTCGCCCGCGATCGCGGCCCCGTCCGCGCCAGCTCCCGCGGCGGTTTCTCCCCCGGCGCCGTCCGCTGCCGGCCAAGTCGCGATTCCGGCACCCATTGCCCCGGCCAACCCAGTCCCGGCGAACCCAGCGCCGGCCGCTCCAGTTGTGGCCGCTCGTCCGCCCGCGGTGGCCGCGCCCACAGCAGCCCCCCCGGCCGCGGTCCCTCCCGCGCAGCCGCTGCCCGACGAAGCGACCGCAGAATCGCCGGCGGCCCCAGCTGCGGCCCGCCCGGCCAAGCGGCCTTCGAGCACGCAACCGTCCAAAAAAGACGACGATTTTCGTCTGTAGTGTGCGCGCCGACCGGCTCGTGATACCGGTTCCGTCCAAATCGGATCGAAACACTCGGCAAATCCTTGGGCCCGATCCAGGGTGCGCGTGACACGGCCGCTTTGAACGTTGGGGTCGCTTGCGGTTATGCTGTTGGAGCGGCGCAAGGCGGCCGCGCGAGGTTTCATGAACAGCCACTGCTCGGCCTGGGTGTGGCGCGGGTTGCCCGCGTCCCTGACTGCCGTCATCGCCCTACTAGCCTGCACCGAAAGCGCTCCGACCGCCGCCACGACGGCCACGGTTGATGCCGGCGCCGACGTCCCGTTCGTGTGCGTGGGGCCAACTCCGCCCGCCGCAGCTTGGCAGGCCCAGGCCGGTCCGGCGGCGCTGCCCGGCGCTGCAGAGCACACGCCGGTCGTGGGCCAAGGCGTGGACGATTTCGCGCTCCCGGACGTGCAGCCCCACAGTTGTGGCTACAAGGCCACTTACGGGCTCAAAGCCTTTGTTGGGCGGCCAACCGTGGTCGCACTCTTAGCTGGGTGGTGAGGCTTCTGCGTGTCCCAGGCTGGGATGCTCGACCGAATGCGCTCCGAACTCAAGAACCACGGCGTGGATGCCTGGTTCGTCACCATCAACAAAAGCGACGCGGTCGCCAACCAGGCCGCGCTTCTGAGCCGCTGCGATTTCCCGGTCCTGCAGGACAGCGACGCGGTCCAGTCGTGGACTACCATCTTTGGTGGTCACAAAGACGATATTTATATCTACGACAGCGAAGGCAAGCTCTTCAAGTACTTGCCTTATGGTGGCGCGCAAGACACCACTCTCAGCAACCCGGACTCGTACGCTGCAATCAAGCAGTTGGTCATCGAGGCGGCCAAGACCCCCAAGCAGCCGTAGATTTCCCGCAAAACTAGCTCATCGGGTTCGAGCCGGGGCACCGGCCTGATTCTCGCTAGTTGCAGAGCGGGCCAGGCAAGCCGCGCCGGCGCGAATCAGGTCGGCTGCTCATGACCGATCCATCGGCTGGGCGCCAAGGGCCGCGCCGTGCCAGCTGGTGCATGGCCGCTATTTCGCGGCCGGCGCCTTGTCGTCGCAGTCGCCGCCGCAGTCGGGGTGCTGGCCGGGCGCCGCCAGGATCTTGTCAGGATCGGCGTCGAACTTCGTCTTGCAGCCGGCGCAGCAAAATACGTAGGTTTTGCCTTTGTATTCGCTCTTGGGCGACTCGGCGGTCGGGGCGAATTTCTCGCCGCTGACCGGGCATACGGCCATCGCCGGACCGGCCGGTGCCGCCGCGGCCGCCTTGTCGGCAAACTGATCAGGGTTGGCGTCGAATTTGGCTTTGCAGCCCGGGCAGCAGAACGTGTAGGTCTTGCCCTTGTACTCGCTCTTGGGCGAGTCGGCCGTGGGCGTGAAGGTCTTGCCGCTTACGGGGCAGGTCATCTCGGCGGCCGCTGGCGCCGACGTTTCCGTCTTCTGCGCGCCGCCGCAGCCAGCGAACAGCCAAGTAGCGGCAAGCAGGCTGGCCAGCACCGTTTTCAAGATCAGCTGAATCGACTTGTGTTGCACGAATGTCCTCGCGGCAGCCCTTGCTGGGCGCCATGGCCGCAGAGTAGGGCAGGTTGCGGCCGCGCGCAAACATCTGCGCTAGGCCCGAGTTGCGACCGTCACCCGGTTCCGCAGCCTCGGCGTTGCTGCTATAGTGCCCGGCCGCCGGCCCGGCCCGGCCCGAGTGACCATGCCCGCCGTGTCCGAGTCCGTGCCCATCCACCCGCTGAAGATCTGGTGGCTCGCCGCCCGCCCGGCCACGTTGACGGCGGCGCTGGCCCCGTTGGCGGTTGGGGGCGCGCTTGCCTGGCGCGACCGGGTTGGCGAGGCGCTGCCGTGGCTGGCCGCGCTGGTGGGGGCGCTCCTCATTCAGCTGGGCACCAACTTCGCCAACGACGTTTTTGACTACGAAAAGGGCGCCGACACGGCCGCGCGCAAGGGACCGCTGCGGGTGACCCAGGCCGGCCTAGTCACGCCGGCAGCCGTCAAGCGGGCGATGATCCTGACCTTTGCGCTGGCTGTACTGTGTGGCAGCTACTTGGTCTGGCGCTGTGGGATGCCGGTGGTCTACATCGGCCTGGCCTCGGTCGCGGCGGGTGTGCTGTATACCGGTGGACCGTGGCCGCTGGGCTACTTGGGTCTGGGAGACGTCTTCGTCTTTGCCTTCTTTGGGGTCGTGGCGGTGGTCGGCACGTACTTTGTCCAGGCCGGCACCTTTGGCCCAGACGCGGTGTTGTGGTCGCTGCCCGTGGGCGCTTCGTGTACCGCCATCTTGGTCGTCAACAACTTGCGCGATGCCGAGACCGATGTGCTGGTGGGCAAGCGCACGCTGGCCGTCCGCTGGGGCGCTACGGCGGTCCGCGTCGAGTATTTGCTGATGGCAGCAATGGCCGTGGGCGTGCCCGTTGGCCTGGCCGTTCGCGACGGCGCGTGGCCGTTGGCGTTGCCGCTGCTGGCCCTTCCCGCCATCGCTCGCAGTGCGCGCGTCGTGTGGAAGCACAGCGACGGCCCCACGCTCAACGGCGCCTTGGGCAGCACGGCGCGCTGGCACCTGCTGGTCGGCACGCTCGCGGCGATCGGGCTGGGCCTGCAGCGCGGCTTGGCGCGCTAGATCGCGATGAATCCCCAGTGGCTACCCCAGCAAACCTACTGCCTCCCGCTGCAACAACGGGTGCAAGGCAGCCGCGATCGCCACGCGATGCTCAGCGGCCGCCTCATCGGCTACGGCACGCCCGCGGTCCAGGGTTGGATGACCGCGCCCTACCTGGCCAACCGGCCGCAATGGTCTGCTTCGGTGGAGCAATTCGCTCGCGAGGTGGCTCAGGACCAGTACACCGCCGCGCGCCTGGGCCGTCCGTGGCGCGAGCACTTGGCGCAACGCTGGCGCACCCAACTGCGGCCGTTGGTGCCCCTAGCCCTGACGGTCGACGAGCACACGGTTTTTGCCGGCGAGCTCGAGGCCCTGCTGCGTGCCACCCAGGCCGTTGCTGCCAAGGTGAAAGTCACGGTCGATACGCCGTTGCTCGCTCTGCTCGCTCGGCTGCGGCCCTTGGCGCAAGGCTGGGAAATCCGGCTCGACGCGAACCAGGCCTGGGCAGCGTTGCACGCGGCAGAACTGCAGACGATTCTGCAATCGTGTCATGCCGCAGGGATCGCGAGCGTCGAGGATCCCACCCCAGCCGATCGCTGGCCGCACGAGGCGCCGCTGCCCCTGGCTGCCGATCTGGTCGATTCCGATCTGCCGACTTGGCTGTCGCTGTTGCGCACGCGCCGCGCTCAGCTGGCGATTGTCAAACCCAGTTTGTTGGGCTCGCTGGATGCCCTGGGCACGGTGCTGGCCGAATTGGCCGAACTGGATATCCCGGTCGCCTTTTCGTCGCTCTTTGATGCGCCGTTGGGGCTGGATCACTTGAAAACCTTGGCTGCGGCCGCTCCCGGTCGGATTGTCGCGAGCGGCCTGGCCACGGATCTCGGCGTGGACCCGCGCTGGCGTGCGCCGCAACCGACCACCGCGGCCTGCCTGCCCGACCTGTGTGCCCAGGCGGCAGCCCGTTCTCCGCGGGCCCCTGCGCTACACTGGGCCGATGGCCGCGGGGCCTGGAGCTGGCAAGAGCTGGATCATCTGGTCGATTCTGCGGCCGCCTGGCTGGATGGCCGTGGAATCGGTCCGGGCCACACGGTGGCGACTTGGTGCGACAACCACCCGGACCTGCTGGTTTGTGCGTGGGCGATCTGGCGTCTGGGGGCGTGCTGGCAGCCGCTGCACCCGCGCTGGACGGTGACCGAGGCCACCGCCGTGCTGGACCGCAGCGGCGCGACGTTGGTCCTGGTCGACGCCAGTCACCAGACACAACTGCCAGCGGCGACAGCACTTCCTTGCACCGTCAGTCTGCCTGCCGCCCGCCCGCCGCGCCATTGGCTGGACCCACAGGGCGCCGCGCTCAGGATTGCCACCTCGGGGACTACGGGGAGCGCCCGGTTGGTGGTCCACACGCACCAGACCCTGCACGCGGCGGCCGCCGCCCACTGGGCGTGTTGGCCCGAGACGTCCTGCAACTGGTTGACGTGTCTGCCTCTTTCGCATGTCTCGGGCGTCTCGATTGCGCTGCGGGTGGCGGCGGTGGCCGGGTGCATGACGCTGACGGCCCTGGGCGACGCTGGCGCCATCCAACGCATCGCCGGGGCGCACGCGGTCACGCATCTATCGGTGGTGCCTCTGCAATTGGCCGGGTTGGTGGCTCAGGGCCCGCCGCCACCGTCCTTGCGCTGGTTGCTCGTCGGCGGGGCGTCGCTCGATCCTGGTCTGCTCGATCGCGCGCGCGAGCACGGTTGGCCGGCCGTGCCCAGTTGGGGCATGAGCGAGACCGTGGGGCAGGCGGCAACCGGGGCCCTGGGGGAGCCCAGCCAGGATCTTCAAGGCTTGCGCCGCGTTGGCCGGCCCTTGCCCGGGGTCTGGCTTCGCATCGCCGATCCCGTCGAACCGGACGGCGTGGGCGAGATCGAGGTGGCGGCGCTACAACTCACCATCGGCTACGTGGGGCAACCCATAACCCGCGGACAATTCTGGCCTACGGGCGACCTTGGCCATTTGGGGCAAGACGGCGCCCTGTGGGTGGCCAGCCGGCGCGCCGACCGCATCATCGTGGCGGGCGAGAACGTGGACCCGCTCGAGGTCGAGTCCGAGCTGCTGCGCAGGCCGGGCGTGCTCGACGCTGCGGTCGTGGGTGTGCCCGCCGGAGCCCGCGGCGAAGCGGTGGCGGCGTGGTTGCAGGTGGATGGCGCGTACGCGGGGCCGTATTCTCTTGAATTGCCGACGTTGGCGCCGTTCAAGCGGCCGCGTCGCTGGCTGTTGACGCGCGAGCCACTGCCGCGCAACGCCATGGGCAAGCTGCAGCGCTCTGTGGTGCGCAGCGAGCTTGAACGCGCCGGCCGGGACCTGCCGCACTGGCCAACGGCCGGGGAACCTGCTACCAAGAAGGTATGAGCCCAACCCCACCCGATCCACGCAAGTTCGGCGCGCCCGCTGCGCTGGGCAACCGGCGCGAGCCAGCCGGGGATCCCGCCTTGGGCTGTGAGCTTTGCCAAGCCGGACAAAGCTCCACTGCCGGCTGCCGCAGGCCCTGGTGGATCCTGGCGATTCTCGCCGTGGCCGTGGCGGCCTGCGGGTCCAGCAAGAGTGAGGGCACCGGGGCCGGCTGGTCGCCCAGCGATGGGAGTTCGCTCGATCTCAGCTGGTCGGGCGGCGGGGACGTGCAACCGACTGCGGGCCAAGACGCGGACGCCAGCGGCGTCGATTCGGTCCCCACGGCCAAACCGGATTCTGCCGGCGCCGATACCAGCAAACCCGACACCACATCAGCGGATTCCTCTGCGGCCGATCTGGCGCCGACCGATGCTGGCGCCGACCCAGACGCCAGCGAAGGCGACACGGCGGTTCCGCAAGGAGTCTGCGGCGACGGTGCGTGCACGGCCGGCGAGACGTGGTCAACCTGCTGGATCGATTGCCCTCCACCGCCCTCGGTCTGCGGCGACGGCGTGTGCACACCCGGCGAGAACGCCATCGCCTGCCAAATCGACTGCGATCCCGACACCGTGGGCGTGATCGCGTGCTTGAAAAAGGCCTGCGCCAGTGCCACGTCGACCTGTTTGGCCAGCACCGAGTGCACCTCGTTCTTGGCCAACTCCGCGCAGTGCTTGGCCAACTGTGTCGACAGCAACTGCGTCGGCTTCTGCAAAGACATGGCCGACCAAAATCCCAGTGCCGGTGCGGTCGCTGCCTGCGGCTTCTCCGGTTGTGTGGCGGCGACGGCTGGGACCATCTGTGGCGATGGGACGTGTGATCCCGGCGAAACGACCTCGAATTGCGCGCCGGACTGCCCAGCTCCGGCCAGCAGCGGCGGTTGTGGCAACGGATCGTGCGACAGCGGCGAGACGGCTGCCACTTGCCCACTGGACTGCGACGCCGACTTTGCCAAGGCCTGGGCTTGCGGTGCCGCCAAATGCCCAGCTGAAGCGGCCGCGTGCAAGGCCGACCCTGGTTGCCTGGACGCCTTGACCAAGACCACCAACTGCATGAAGCAGTGCGGCACCGGCTCCAGCTGCGTCGGCCAGTGCCGCGGCCCCGTGCTTGGCAACAGCAAGGCCCTCAGCTTTGCGATGTGCGGCCTGCAAAACTGCCAATAGTTCAAGTTATTTGGCCGTCGCGGGGTGTGCCGGCCGCTCTGCGGCGCGTTTGACGGCGCCATGGCTTGTCGCGCAGGGGTCCAGGCGGCTATCCTCGCTCCACTGCGCCGGAGGCTCACTTCGGCTTGGGCACCATGTCGAGCTCTGTCCCGCCCGAATCTGCTCCAGCGCCGACCGGGCGGACCGCGCCGCCGGGGGCTACGCCTATCGAGATTGCGCGCGCCGACCCCAACGCACCGCGGCTGCGCGTGCCGGGCGAGGCCCTGTTTCGGTCCGGCACGGTGGTGGGCGATCGCTACAAAGTCGAGCAGTTGCTCGGTCGCGGCGGGTTCGGCGATGTCTACCGCGCGGTGCACGTGGGTACCCACGAACCTGTGGCGCTCAAGGTGTTGCGTCCCGATCTGGTGGCCGAGGCCAAGGCCGCCGAGCGCTTCACATCGGAGGCGCGGCTATCGGCCAGCCTGAAACACCCCAATACGGTGCGGGTTTTTGACTTTGGGCAAACGCCAGACGGGCTGCTCTACCTTGCGATGGAGTTCCTGGAAGGCAAGTCGCTGGAAGAGATTCTTCAGGCCGACGGTCACTTGCCGGCCGACCGCTCGGTACGGCTGACCGTGCAGATCCTCAAGTCACTGTCCGAGGCGCACGGCAAGCGCATCGTGCACCGCGACCTGAAGCCCGACAACATCTTTGTCGGCAATCTTGCAGGCGAAGACGACTTCGTGCGCGTGATCGACTTTGGCATCGCCAAGTTCCTGGCCGAAGGCGCCAGCGCGGTCATCACCCAGGCCGGCGCGATCTTGGGGACGCCGCACTACATGAGCCCCGAGCAAGTGCGCGGCGAGCAACTGGATGCCCGAGCAGACTTGTACTCGGTGGGCGTCCTTTTGTACCGCTGCTTGACGGGTCGGCATCCGTTCGACGGCGACACCACGTTTGCCGTCTTGGCTGCGCATTTGCAGGACCCGCTGCCCGCCATCACCATGCCCGGTGTCGATCGCGAACTCGAGGCCGTGGTCGCCAAGTCGCTGGCGCGGGAACGTGGGCAGCGCTACCCCACGGCCGACGCGTTCCGCCACGCACTAGACGCTTGGCTGGCGCACATCGCCAGTGCGCCCAGCGCTCCGGGTCAAAGCGACGACAAGACTCAAGTGTCATTCGACGTGATCGGCCCCAGTCAGTTGCGGCCCAATCCAGAAGCACACCTGCCTGCCAGCGCCCAGACCGTCGTGGCCAGCGTCAGCTCACCGGGCGAGACCGTCCAGGTCGATCCTGCGGCCACAGCCGTGGGCCCCGTGCCGGGGCCGCCGCCGGTCAGCTCAGATACGGCGTTGATCCAAGGCGCGCCCTCGGTGGCCCGCCGCGGCGCGCCGCCCCGGCCGATGCGTCCGGCCGAGTCCCACAGCCGCAAACAGCCTGCTGTTGCAGGGGATTCCAAGCGCCCCAATGCGCCGCCGTCGGTGCGGGTCGCGGGCCCGTCGTCGCGCCCCACCGCCGATCGGAGCGAGATGGCCACGCAGGCCATGGACGTGGTTCTGCCCATTGCTGCACCCGGCGCACAGACTACGGGGGCCCCGACGCGAGTCCCGGCCAAGTCGCGCGGGCCGCTGCTGGTGGGTCTGGCGGGCGCAGCGATGCTGCTGGCGTTTGGCGTGGCCACTTGGTGGTTCGTGTTGCGCAGCCCCGAACCGGTCCCCGCTCGACCACCGGCCAGTGAGGTACCGGAGGCACCAACTGCGCCAAAGCGCCCGTCCGATCAGCCCCCGCGCCCTCCCGTACCGCCGCCGTCGGCAGCCGCCCCCGCGCCAGCGCAACCGGTTGCCGTGGCCGCGGCTCCCGTCCCCGTCGCGGTGCCTGCGCCTGCTGCCGCGACCGCCGTCGCCGTAGAGCCCGAGTCGCCCGCCCACCCAACTGGGCCCGACGGCGCAGAACACAAGGCGAAGCACCACGAAAAGGCCGCCGAGGCCAAGGCGGCCGAAAAACCTAGCGAAACGCCGCGGAGTTCGGGTCGGGGCTGCTCTGCCAGCGAGGGCAGCCGCGAGTGGTGCACCGGGTGCAGCAAGGCCAAGGATCTGACGCCCAGTTCCAAGAATTTCTGCCCGTGCCTCGTGGCTCAGGGCCAGACCACGGGCCTCACGTACTACTGCAAGTGCGTGTTCCCCAAAGAGGATCACAAGATCGGCTCGCCCGCGTTTTGCCGCTGCAATCCGCGCGATCCCACGTGCCAGCACGAATAATACGGTTTCCGTCCAAATCGGCTCGAAAACTTCGGCAATTCTTCGGGCCCGAACCGGGGTCCCCGCCTGATTCTCGCCGGTTGCAGACCGGGTCAGAGGAACCGTACAGGCGTGAATCAGACGG
>JBBISH010000077.1:0-32390 GCA_037441385.1 Myxococcales bacterium | reverse complement strand
CGGTCTTGGGGTCGCAGGCGTCGTCCGTGCAGGGGTTGTTGTCGTTGCACACCTTGGGCGCACCGGCGACGCACACGCCGTCTTTGCAGGTGTCCAGGTCGGTGCAGGGGTTGCCGTCGCTGCACGAGCCCGCCGAGGGGGTCGACTGGCACTTGCCGGTGGGCGGATCGCCGGCGCTGACCACGCAAGCATCGCTGGTGCAAGGGTTCTTGTCGTCGCAGACCATCGGCTTGCCGGGGGTGCAGACCTTGCCGGCGCAAATGTCGCCGACGCTGCACGGGTTGCCGTCGTCGCAAGCGGCGGTGTTGGCGGCGGCCACGCAACCCAGCTTGGGATCGCAGCTATCGTTGGTGCACGGGTTCTTGTCGTCGCACGACAGGCTGGCGCCGGGCAGGCACTTGCCACCCTGGCACTTGTCGCCGGCCGTGCAGACGCTGCCGTCCGCGTCGCAGGCCACGCCGTCTTCGCCCGGTGTGGGACCGCACTTGCCCGTGGCGGGCTCGCAGGTATTGACGGTGCACGCCACGGACGACGCCGGGCAGACCACCACCGTCTTGGGGTCGACCGTGCACACCGAAGAGCCGGCGCCGATCTGGCAATACAGCGTGCCGTTGCACAGGTTGCCGTCTTCCAGGCCGGCGCAGTCGCTGTCCTGCTTGCACGCGCACTGGTTGGTGCCCGCGACGCAGGTGCCCGCGACGCAGGTGTCGCCGGTGGTGCAGGCGCTGCCGTCTTCGCACGCCGCGTTGACGCTGGTGTGGGTGCAGCCGACCGGTGGGTCACAAGCGTCGGTGGTGCAAGGGTTCTTGTCGTCGCACGCCTGGGTGGGGTCCTTGGCCAGGCCCACGCACACGCCGCCGTCGCATGCGTCGAAATCGGTGCACAGGTTGTCGTCACTGCAAGGCGCCGACGTGGGGGTGTGCACGCAACCGGCGGTGGTGTCGCAGCTATCGGCGGTGCAGACGTTCTTGTCGTCGCACGAGACCGGCGTGCCGGCGCAGCCCTTGTCGCCGCAGACGTCGTTCTCGGTACAAGCCGTGCCATCGTCGCAGCTGGCCCCCGCGGGCTTGGCGGCGGTCGCGCAGCTGCCGTCGATGGGGTTGCACGAGCTGATCAAGCACGAGCCGGCGTCGGCGCAGGTCTTGGGGCCGCCCGAGGTGCACTCGCCGGCCTTGCACACGTCGGCTACCGTGCACAAATCGCCGTCTTCACACAGTTCTCCGTCGCTGGGCGCGTGGGCGCAGCCGGTGAGCGCGTCGCAGGCGTCGACGGTGCACGGGTTGCTGTCGTTGCAGCTGATTGGGACGCCCTGGCACTTGCCGTCGCTGCATGCGTCCAGCACGGTGCAGACCGAGCCGTCGTCGCACTCGGTGCCGGTGCCGAACGACGGGTGCGCGCACAGCCCGCTGGTCTTGTCGCACACGTCGGCCGTGCACGGGTCCTTGTCGTCGCAGTCGACGGGGGCGCCCACCGCGCAACTGCCGGCCTGGCAGGCGTCGCCGGGGGTGCAGGCGCTGCCGTCGGCGTCGCAGGTGGCGCCGTCGGCCAGGTTCACGCTGGCGCAACCGCTGGTGGGGTCACAACTGTCAGCTGTGCAAGGGTTTCCGTCGCCACAGACCACTTCGGTCGTGCCGCTGCAGCTGCCGTCTTTGCACGCGTCGCCGCTGGTGCAGGCGTTGCCGTCGCTGCAGACGCCGTTGCTGGCTTGGTGCTGGCAGCCGCCGGCCTTGGGGTCGCAAGTGTCTGTGGTGCAAGGGTTGCCGTCGCCGCAGTCCACGTCGTCGGTCTGGCCGTTGCAGTCGTTGTCGGCGCCGTCGCAGACCTCGGCCGCGGGCACGGCTGCACTGCAGGGGCCCAGGCCCGAAGGCCCGCAACTGCGCACGCCCGTGCAGGTTCCGGCCTCGTTGCTCGCGCTGCAACTGGTCGAAAGGCCCGCCTGGCTGGCTTGGGCCGAGCACGCACAGGTGCCCGGTTCTGGGCCGCCGGCCTGGTCGGCGTCTTTCAAGCACGCGCTGACCTGGGTGCCGGCCGCGCCCGTGGCGGTGGCGCAGTGGAAACCCTTGGCGCACTCGGCGTTGCTGAGGCAAGTGGGCGCGCAGAACGAGCCCGCTGCTGCGCCATAGTTGGCGCAGACGCTGCCGCTGCCGCAGGCGCTGTCGCTCGAGCACGGGTTGCACAGGGTGGTTTCCAACACCACGGCGTCGTCACCGCCGCTATCGCCGGTGGCGTCGGGGCTGCTGCCGTCCGGTCCGGCCGCATCGTCCACGGTGCCGTCCGGGGCTTCGGCGTCGTCGCCCTGGGCATCGGCCACGGCGGTGTCGTCTTGCCCTGTCGCATCGGCCGCGGCGTCGCCCGCGGTTGCGTCGGGCGGGTTGGTGTCGGCCGGGGTCGCATCACTTTGCGCGCTGTCGGGCTGGATGGCGTCGGGCGCGGCCGTATCGGTTTGCGCGGTGTCCCCTTGCGGCGCGTCGCCCGCCACGGCATCGCCGGCAGCGCCGTCTTCGCCCGCCAAGCCATCGCCCAAGGCGGTGTCGCCTACCCCCGTGTCCACCGCTGCATCCACGGCAGCTGGTGCCGTCCCGGTTGGGGCCGCGTCGTCGCCGCAACCAGCGAGCAGGCCTGCGGCCAATGCGACCAGCAAGAGCCGATGAATTCGAACGAAACTGCGACAAGACGAGCTCATCTGGACCTCGGGGAATGGCAGCCATCGCGCTGCCGGCAGTGTGCCCGAAGCTGCGCCCCAGCGGCAAGCCGACGCAACGGATCTGGGGCGGCAAGGGGCCAGTCGTTGTGAAGTGCGCCCAAGCGCTGAAGTTAGTGGGGCTTGCGCTGGGCGTGGGAACCGCGAGGCCGCATGGTCGCTTGCCGGGTCGCTTGCCGGGTCGCTTGCCGGGTCGCCTTGTGAGGCCGGGCCGCGCTGGCTGCTTCACCGGACACTACCGGTGCCGAATTTGTGTTGGAAACCTGTGCGATCCTTGGCACTCGGCCCTTACCCCGCCGCCTTTGGTGGTCGCCCCGCCCTCCCAACGCTTTGGGCGAGGGGAGATACAATTTCACTTTACATCTCGCCAGCTCTAGTGGGATAGGTGTCGGCCGTGGGCCGGGGGTGAGGGACATTCGACCCGGCGCCAGAGTCAGCAGCCGATAAGGAACGAGTCGCCGTACCCCGGCCGTCGGCACCGTCGCGAACACGAATCTCCCTGCCTTTCCCAGTCCCGTCATGCCGGCGAACCCTGGGACCCAGGCAGAAAGCCGTTATTGTGCAAGCAACTTGGCGCTGAGGGGCCTTTGCTTCCGCTAAATTCAAATTCTCCCTATTGGAACTAAAAGTTCCAATAGGGCACCGCTTCGGCCGGGTCCCCCTGCAGGAATGGCGCCATGTGAGTTCGAAGTCTGCGATCTTCAACGGGTATCCGCTCCGTCACCGTCGCGGTTATTTCCGCGGGGAGGCGCAGAAGTTCCGGCTTGGCCAGCTGAATTCGACCACGGAGCGCCCAGAACACCCCGACCACGAAGCCGCACGAGCTGGCTGGCCGCACGGCCGGCCGCGAGGTGGGGCCTGGCAACCCTAGGCGCGGCTTCAGCCGCCGGCCCGCCTGACAACTCGCCCACGGTTCCCCGCAAGCTTGCCCGGTCGCAGGCCGGAGGCCTGCTCGTACCCGGACGCGGCGGACCCGGGCCTGAACCTAAACCTGGCCACGGACCAGGGGCCCCCATGTGCCCAAAGGGATAGGCGAGTCCAGCGGACTCGGCCAAGTGGAGACCTGAACCTGGTCCTAGATCCGGACCTGATCCTGAACCTGAACCCGTACCGCACTCCCGACCTGCGTGCAGGGTTCGAAGCGACCTGCCGTTGCTCACCGAACCGGGCGGGCGTGGAAGCCCGCCCCTACTCGGGCGCTTGCTGTTCCGGGCATGGCCCCTTGGGCAAAACCGGGTCAAAGCGAACCATCGGCACCAACCGCCTGCCCACTTCCCGCACGGCGGCGCCCTACCCCCAAGTCCTCGCCACCAAGTGAAAATACACGGGCGCGGTTAGCACCAGGCTGTCGACCCGGTCAAACAGCCCGCCCATGCCCGGCAGCAGCGTCCCCGTGTCCTTGACGCCCGCCCAGCGCTTGATGGCCGACAGGGTGATATCGCCCACAAAACCGCCGACTACGGCGACAAAACCCAGGCCGGCGGATTCGTAGGGCCCCACCGCGATGACGCGTGGCAACAGCGCGGCCGACAGCGCCGCCACGGTGAGCGCGCCGCCCAGCAGCCCTTCCCAGGTCTTCTTGGGCGACAGCTTGGGCACCAACCGGTGGCGTCCCGCCAGGCGACCCCACACGTACTGCATCGCGTCGCCCACCAGCACCAGAAACAGCAGGCTTGCCACCCACGCCGCGCGCCCACCTAGCGGCGTGGTCGGCAGCGGCAGCAGCGCCAGCGCGGCCACGTGGCTCAGGCTCCAGCCCGCCAGCAAGATGCCCCAGGTCAAGGAACCCAGTACCGGGACAAAGGTTTCTGGCTCGCCCAGCCCCAGCACGAGCGCCGGCAGCAGCACGGCCAACGCCGCAGGCAGGGCGAGCAGCGGTACGGCCGAGCCCGTCACCACCAGCGCCGCGTAGTGCGCCACCACCAGCAGCAGCGCCGCCCGTTCCAGCGCCGGCCCTGGGCGCACCGGCAAAAGCGCAAAGTATTCGCGCAGCGCCGCGACGCTCACTGCGGCAAAGAGGGCGGCCACGGCCAGCGGCCCCAGCGCCACGGCCGCCATCAGGCTGAGCGACACGAGCCACCACGAGCGCATCTTGGCCCGATAGTCGCGCAAGTCGCGGCGGCCGCTGCGGTTCGCCAGCTCGGGGAGCGCGCTGCCCAGCACCAGCATACCCACGACGGCTCCGTACAGGGCGCGCACGCCGGGGCCCAGGTTGTTGGGATCGGGGGGCCAGAGGGTCACGGTTTCTCCTTGGATCGAGCCAGGTTGAGGGGATCGAGTCGGGCCGCCGCCAGCGCCGCCGCGCCGCTGAGGGCCGCCAACGTCGCAATCACGCCCAGCAGCGCCGGGTGGAACAGGCCCGCCTGCCGCAACGGGGTCGCCGCCAGTGCCGTCATCGCGGCAAAACCCAGAACCGCTCCGGCGTTAGCCATGTTGTTGTAGCCGGCGAGGAGGCCGGTGCGCCCTGCCGCGGCGCCGCGGGTGCTGTGGTCGCGCGCCTCGCTCAAGAAGAAAGCGTGGGCCACCCCCATCGCCGCCGAAAGCGTCAGCAGAACAGGCAACTGCGAGGCCAGAGGCGTCAGCGCCAGCAGCGCCCCGCCGCCAATCAACACGCTCGCCATGGCAAACGGCAGCGCGTCCAGCCCCGGCGGACGCCGCCGCCACCGCGCCAGCCACGCCACCAGCCCCGCGCCCAGCACCGAGGCGCCGTACACCGCCAGCAGCAGCCAGCCCGCCAGGCGCCCAGGCTCAGCCACGTGCAGCCAATCAGCCAGCAGATAAGTCAGGTTGGCGCCAAACAGATACAGCGTCGCATAGGCGCAGGTGCCCGCAGCGACCACCAAATGATCACCTGGCGTGGTGCGCTGGCGGGCCGGTTGCTCGGCAGCGGTCGGCACTTGCGGGGTCGCGCTTGCCGCCACGGACCACGCGGCCGCGGCCACCAGCCCAGCCAACAGCAGCGCCGAGACCTGCCAGGCATCGAAGAACAGGGCAAAATAGAACGACCCCAGCATCATCCCCAGCAAGCGGTACACGGTGTTGGCGAAGTCGCTGCCGCGCCTTTCGTCCGCTGGGGTGGCGCCCACGGCGCGCCGATCGAAGACCTGCGTCTGCGCGTTGAGCAACAGGCGCAAGCCCAGGTACGCACTGATGAACAGCGATAGCGACGCCGTGCCCAGCGCCCCCAGGAACACCGCGCCCACCGCGACCAGCGAGAGGGTGCCGGCCAGCGTCCCCACCTGCGCCCGCCCCTGTAGCGCCCAACCCTGCAACGCCCGCCCTGCCGCCACTCCCGCCAGCGACACCAGCGCACCCGCTAGCAGGCAGGCCGCCAGCAGGCGCTCCTTTTCGGCCGGCGCGTGCGCCCGAAAGAAGAGCTGCGGCACCACGTTGCCCAGGCCGCTCCCCAAGAAGGACAGGGGAAACAGCACCAAGTTGCGCCTCAGCGCGCCCGACGAAATCATGCCGCCGAACGCTCGACTGCGGCGCCCTGCCCGTCGCCACAGCGGGCGGCCAGGTCGGCGAGCGTCTCGGCCGCCGGCCCCCAGTGCCAATCGTGCAAGTCGTGGTCGCGCATCAGGATGCCTCGCTCGCTGAGCAGCGCCAACGCGTCGTGCAAGTGCTCGGCTGGGGCCTCTGGCAGGTCGCGGCGCAGTTGGCGCAGGCTCAGGTCGCCAAGCGGCGCGTGGGCCGGCCCCACCAGTTGCAGCACCCGCGCAACATCTTCAATCAGAGGCAGAAACAGCGCGTCCAGCAGCGCCGGCAAGCGCGGATCTTCCAGGCTCGCCGGGTCGACGGGCCGCCCCGGCAGGCCCGCGCCGTGCCGCGCCACGTGGTGGGCCACCACCGGATGCTCGGGCCACCGCACCAGCGCCTCGGGGTACAGGGCGTGGCGCCAGTGGTGACGCAGGCCGCCCTCTACCGTGGCCGGCAACTGCTCCTCGCCGCCCAGGCCACTGTCGAGCACCGTCAGCCCGCGCTGCACCAACACGTCGCGCAGCCACTCCAGCGTGGCGTGCTCAACCGGTTGCCGGGCCAAAAACGCCCGGAGGTGAAAGGTGGTCGTCACCGTCTGCCGCTGCAACTCGCCCAACACCGACTGCGCCGCTTGCCGCACCGGGCTTTGCGGGGTCAAGCGCACCGGCGCGCCGGCTGCCAGGTGGACCCGCCCCAGCTCCACGTGGCGCCGCCGCAGACCCTGGGCCAGGTCGAGCAAGTCCGCCGCCGTCACGCGCGCGTCGGGGTGCAACTCGTGATGAATCAATCGCTCTTCGATCATTCGATCGTAGGCCACCGCCACCGGCAGCAGCGAATACGGGCGTCCGCTGGCCTGCAGCGCCCGCAGCAGCGCCACGCTGGGCGCGTGAAAACGCCGCGCCTGCCCACGCCCTCCCTCCACAAAGAACTGCAGCGCCGCGCCGCCCTGGGTCCGCGCGCTCAGGCGGTCGTGCCAATCGGGCTCGCCGTGGTCGACCTGTGGCAGCGCCAGCGGCATGTCGACCCCTAGCGCCGGTTCGGCAAAGAACAAATACGAACAAAGCAGCGAATCCAGGTAGCTGCGGTGGGTCGGCACCACCACCAGCGTGTCGCCCGGCGGCACCTGGGCCAGCGCTGCCTCGAACGACGGCCGGTCAAAGGTCACCACGTCGGCCGCCCGCCGCAGCGCCTTGCGCAGGGCATACCCCAGCGACCGCACCACCAAGCCGCCGCGCGGCCGGCCCAGGGCAAACCCCAAGTCGCTCTCGCTCTGGGCGTGGCGCCGGCCCGCCACCGCCACTTCGCGCTCGCTCTTGCCTAGCAAATGCCGATAGATCCCGGCGTAGATGCGGTCGACGTAGACCTCGGGCGAGTACCCGGCCGGCAGCGGCGGGCACGGCGCAAACGCATACTCGCGGCACGAAAACGCCGGGAAGGCCTGATTCAGATACGCCAGTTTTTCGCTTAGTTTAGCCGCCTGTTTGGCCTGCTTGGGGCGCCCCGTGGCCGACAGCCAGGCGCGCGCGGCCTGGGTGGGCAAGGTGTGGCGCAGCAGCTCGCGGGCGCGCACCACCGGCGTCCGCACCGCGTGGGCGGTGGGGGTCACGCGGCGCCCGGCGGGGTGGCGGCTGTAATAGTCCACCGCCCGCTCCACGATCATTCCGATGCGGCTGGCGCCCTGCAACCCCGCCGCGGCGTAGCGAATGGGCCGCTGCGGATCACCCTGCAGCGCGGCATCGATGGCCTCGGCCGCCACGACGTCGACTGGCACCAGGTCCAGACGAACTTGCGGATCGGCCACGATTTCGTGGAGGTAGCCCATGCCAAACAGCGCCACGAACCCGGCAAAGGCGGCGTGGCTGTCGATCCAGCCGGCAAACGGGTGCTCCCAGGCGGCACTGACGATGCTGGGGCGCACAATCGTCAAGGGCACCGAGCCCTTGCGCTCGCTGAGCAGGTGCTCGGCCAGGCACTTGGTATAGGTGTAGGTGTTGGGGTGCCCCGTCTCGGCAAGTAGCTGCTTTTCTGGAACTTGCCCGTCCAGGATCGCCTGATACAACACGCTGGCGGGCCGGGGCAGCGGCACCAGCTCGGCCACGCCCGCGCCGTTGGCTTGGCGATGCGGCGTCACATAGGCGGTCGACACATCCACCATGGCGCGCAGCTTGGGCAACGACTGGGCCAGCTCCAACACGTTCAAGGCACTTTGGATGTTGGCCCGCGCCGCTTCGGCGATGGGCAGGTCAAAGTCGACCGACGCCGCGCAGTGGATGATGTGGGTGACGTGGTCGGCCAAGAGAGCCCGGTCCGTTTGCCTCAACCCAGCGTACGCGTCGCACAGGTCGCCTGCCACCACCTGGCAAGCGCGCTGCCAGCCGGGCTCGTGACGCGCAAAGCAAGGCGAGGCGGCAAGCGTGGTGTCAAAGCGCTCTTGGGCCGGCTTGCCGCGCCGCGGGCGAATGGCCAGCCAGACGCGGGCAATCCCCAACTCGTCGCGACGGCGCAGCAATTCGGCAAGCACCACCTTGCCCACAAATCCCGTAGCCCCGGTGAGCAGCACTTCGAGGTGTGGCCCCTCTGGGTCCGGATGGGCTGTGGGCGCGGGGCCGTGCTCCTCAGGGCGAGCGACATGCAGCTCGGTTGGCATGGGGGATGCTCCTGTGCGGGATCGTTAGGGCTGCGCCGCGGTGCCGCGGATCAGGCGGTCGTGCAGCGGGTACAGGTGGAAGTCGGGCACGCGCGCCAGCGAGGCGAGCAGCGGCAGCTCGCCGTAGGGTAGCCCGCGCTCAGCGCAATAGCGGCGGACCAGCGGCTCGGCGCGCAGCGTGCCGTGGCGCGGCATGGTGGGGAACAGGTGGTGCTCGATCTGGTGCTCCAGGCCGCCGCACAAGAACCGCACCCACCAACCACCTTGGTAGTTGCGACTCGTCACAATCTGCAGCTTGGCGAAGTCGATGTGTTTTTGCGCACCCGCTTCAAAGCTGGGCAAGTCGTAGTGGTTTCCGGCAAACACGGCGTTGAGGTACACCATCCCCAGATGCGTGTTCACCAGCCACGCCAGCGGCCCCGCCGCACCAAACAGCCAGCAGAAACCCGCAATTTGCAGCGTATGGCTGACCAGCACCACCGCTAGTTCGACCGCAAAACGGTCGCGGCGGTAGCGATAGGCGTACACGCCGTCGCGAAGCCCCAGCAGGATCAGGCTCTTGGGCAACCACAGCTTGCCCACCCGCACCAGCCAGAACAGCGCCACTGCGGCAACGGCCTTGGAGTGGAAGGTGTGGGCCGCACTCCAGCGCTCGGACTGGTCGCTGTCGACCCCGCGCACGTTCGGCGCGCCGTGGTGGCGGTTGTGGCCGTACTGCCAGCCCGAGGCAAACTCGCCCAGCGCCAAGCACGCCACCAGCGTGAACACCCGGTCGGCCTTGGGTTGTCCAAACACCGCGCCGTGGGCACCGTCGTGCATGAGCCAGCCCAGGCGGTAGAACAGCAGCGACGCCGGCGCAAACGCCAGCAGCCACACGCCCCCTTGCGACGCCAGCGCAAACCCTGCCATAGCCCCGGCCCAGTTGGCCACCAACGCCGCCATTGCGCGCCAAGGGCGGTACTCATAGCAGCCCGCCTGCGACGCCTGGTCGCGCAATTGCGACCAATGCGGCGTGGTCTCTGTCATGGCTGTGTCCTTGCTGCGGTGCTCACCCTGCACGGCGGCCGCCTGTTTAGCGGACCCCAGGACCGCCCGCAACCGGCGGCGCGCAACCAAGCGCGATGCAAAGGCTGCGCTGGCGCACGTCCGCAGGGCAGGGGCCGGCAGCCGGTATGCACCCGCAGCTTCAGCCCTTGAGCGCCCCGGGCCGCGCCAGCCGCCACTCCCCCTGCATGTCAAAAATCAGCCGCCGCCCATCGCTGCACGTCACGTTCAGGTACGGTGCGTCCACGCTCGGCGCCCACATACTGTCGAATGTGCCGGGAACATAGCGGATCTTGGCCGACTGCAGCGGATCGTAGTCCAGTTCGCGGCGCCGCACCCCCCACAGCACAAACGTGGTTAGGCGCCAGCGATTCTGCGCCAGTTGCTCCAGTGCCAGGACATAGCGGTCGTGCAGCAGCAGCAGCGACGCCGGCAAGGCCGCGGCCAGAGCCAGCAAGAAGGCCGGCAGCAGCCACCACAGCGCCGGGCCAAACGGCCCCTCGCGCCACTCTTCCGCTGGCGCCAGCGTCAACAGCCACACCGTCAGCGGCACCGGCGCCGCACACACCAGCGTCACGAAGCGCAGGGTCAGGTTGCGCTGCGAGCGAAACCGCCACTGCGGGTAGGTCGGCTCAGTCGGGGCGATGGTCATCGGCGTCTCCGGGGCGACCCGCTCGGCCGCCTACAGCGTGCGAACCACATCCACGGCAAACCCGCCCAAGGTCGCGGATTTTTCGCCCGCGCAGCGCACTGCGTCGGTGTAGCGCCAGGCATCCACCTTGTGCCGCTGCAGGATCGACGCGGCCCACGACAGGCAGACAAAACGCCGGCGAATGGCCTCGTCGCGCGCCGCCCAGGCCGTATAGACCTCGGCGTCCAGCGGTTGGCCCGGCGTCGTGACCCCCAGGCAGGCAAACATCGCTTGCGCCAGGTCGCGCTGGTGTTCCGTCATCTCGGCGGGCGTGTGCAAGCTGACCCGCCAGTCGTCTTCGAGCAGTTTTGGACAGTTGACCGCCAGATCGGCCAGTTCGTGGTCGCAGGTGGCCGAATCCAGGTCGCTCCACTGCACGCAATCCATGCCCGGACGTTGCACCGCAGGCACCGTGGCCAAATGAAGGCGCGGCGCTTCGGCGCTACCGCGGATTTCGAGCATTCCTACTTCTTGCGTAGGGTCCGTCGTCGAACCGACGGTGAATTCGCCCATCTCCACGCTGCCCAGCGCCGCGTGGGGGTGCCATGCCGAGCGGTGGGTGTGGGCCGACACCACCAGCAGCAGCCGCGGGCCCCAGCTCTCGGCCAGTTCGGCGAGCCGCAACCGCGAGAAAATCCCCAGCTGATCCAACGGGTGGTGCATCATCAGGATCACCAGGGCCTGGGCCGGCACCGCATCGCGCACAAAGTCGATTTGGGCCGACGACACATGCCCCTGCGAGCCGGCGACCCCGTACTGCCACAGTGCACTGTCGCCCGTATCCACAAAGACGGCGTACACCGGCCGCGGCACGGCGCCCGGCAACACGCCTAGTTTCGAGACCATCGGCAACGTCGTGCGCCCCTCGACCCAAGCGGCAAAACCGCGCACCGGCTCGCGGGGCATCGTCACGCCCACCGAGCCGAACTGCTTGACCAGCTTGGCGATCGCCTCGTCCGAACTGCGCTTGTCCAGGCGCGCGCCGCTGCCGCCCGCCGGCATGTCCAGGTGGCAGGCGGTGTCCCAATCGGGGTGCCAGGCAAAATTGCCCACAAACGTGTTGTCGTGGTTGCCCGGCGCGATGCCCGCCAAGTGCCCCGACCCGCCCAGCCAGCCCGGCGGCTCAAAGCGCGCGAAATAGGCAGGATAGCGCTCGATCTCGCTGGTGCAGCCGATGTCGGCCAAGTCGCCCAAGAAAGCGTAGCTGGTCTGCGTGCTCGCGTGGCTGTCCACGTAGCGGCGAAACAGCATGGCAAAGTGGTCCAGGGTCACGCCCGCCAACAGGTCCAGCGCCACCGGCCGCACCGCCACCGGCACCACCGCGTCGACCATCGGCAGGTGCGCCGCCGAACGCTGGCCGCGCAGCTCGTGGAACTGCGTGTCGGCCACCAGCATCACGGCGATTTTGGCGGGCTCGGCCGGCTCGGGCGCACACTCCGCGGCGCTGACGCGGGCGGCAAAGGCCAGTTGCGGGTTGGGTCGGCACAGCAGCCACGAGCCGTAACCCACGATGGCGACAGCCCCCAACGCCAGCGCGACGTCGATGACCTGGCTCCACTGGCGGTGGGTCAGCCCGCTGTTGCGGCGCGTAGCCTGCCACGTCGCCGACAAGCGCAACGCCATGCCCGCCAACACCACGCCGGCAGAGGGCAACATCGCCCGCGCCTGACCGGGCGCCAGGCTCAGGATGATGCCCGTGGCCAGCAGAGTCGCCACATACATAGGAAGTCGGCGATACCGCTGCACTTGCGACGATTCGAGCTCGCCGCGCCCGGTGCGCCGCCCCCAGAGCATCACCACGCGGTCCAGCGCGCGCGGCCCCCACGCCACCACCGCCGCGCCCATGCCAAAGCGGACCCAGGTGGGGCCATCGAGCAAAAGCGCCAGAACTAGCCACGGAATCAGTGCTTCGGCGTGCCCGAGCGTGCGATTGGCGTCTACGGTCAGGCGCGCCAGCCAACCGCTGTTGCCGCGGTGGACCATCACCAACCAAGCCAAGCCCAAGGCGATCTCGACGGCCGCAATGATCGGCCAAGTGGCCGAAAACACAGACGCGGCCACCAAGGCCATGAACTTGAGGACGTAGACCTGCTCTTGCGCGGCCGGGAAGCGGTCGACAATCCCGCCCAAAATCACGGCGGCGACCACAACCACCACGCGCCAAAGCACCTCGCCTCGCCAGGTGTTGCGCAGCCGGCGGCGGAAGCGGTGGCCGCGATCGGCCGGGTTGCCGGTCGCGGGCTCGTCGTGATCATCGGAATGGGGTGTCGGCAAACGCTACTCCACGGCCAGCTCGGCCAGGGTGCCCAGGAAGAATTGCCCACACCGCGCCAGGGCTTTGGCCTTCTCGCCCAGGTCGTCGGTGCCCAGCACTTCCAAGGTGGTCAGCGAGTGCGCCAGATCGCCAGCGTGGACATAGAGGCTGCCGCGGCCGGCGATCGGCCCCTCGGCACGCCGGCCCTCGTACAACGTGACGCGCAACGTCGTGCTTTGCCGAATCAGCCCCAGACCGGCGCCGTCCTGCAGCGTCTTGACCCCGTCCAGGTACCAGCAGCGACCATCTTCGGCCACCGCCACGAATTGGTATTGCATCAGCCGGTCTTGCGGGTTGCTGGGATCCGCGACGAATAGCGCGAAGCGGCCCGCCTCGATCTGCAGCGGGTCGGGGTGCAGCAGTTCGCAGTGCAGCGTGCCGCTCAGCGCCGCGCGGTGGCCGGGGCGGTCCAGCACCGCATCCAAGTCGTCGGCCTGCACGCATACCACAAACGACGCATCGCCGCTCAGCACCGAATCGGGCATCAGGTCCGGCTCGAACGCCGCCTCGTCGCCCAGCCCCAAAGTGCCCGACATCTTTTCGGTAAAGCGCACGCCGACCGTCTGCGGACGCGGCTCGGGGGCCGGCGGCAACGCCTCGTCGCGGGTCCAGCCGCGGTCGCGCAGCAGGTGGTCCAGCGCCCGCTCGGCCATGCCCGAGATCGTGAGCAGCGGGTTGACGCCCAGCGAGCGCGCCATCACCGCCGCGTCGGTCACCAGCAGGTTGTCGTAGACTGCGTCACCGGTTTTTCCAGCAAAGACTTGCCCTTTGTGATTTGTCACACCGTGGCTGGCATCTTCGGCCATGATCGCACCGCCCAGGGGGTGGCAGGTGATCAGCTTGTCGATCAGGTGGCCGCCCCAGGTCGGATTCGGCACGTGGATGCCGCCCAGCGCCGACGTGGCCTGGAAAAGTCGGTCGTCGACCACCTGCAAATACTCGTCGCGACTGGCGTTGGGCCAAACCGTGCGGACGCGGTCGCCGTCGTGTAGCTCCAAGTGGCCGCCACTGTCGTCGTGGCACATCACCAGATAAGTCTGCGTGTTGCGCACGGCGGGCGAGATTCCGGGCAAGATCCCTTCAGCCTCGCGCACCAGACCGTCCACGGTCTCGCCCAGTTCGTCGCGGGTCGGGCGTCCGCGCTGCGCTGCCTCGGCGGCCATCACGCTGCCAAAAAAGGGTTTGAAGGTCGCCGGGACCACGCCCTCCATGATGACCATGCCCAAGTCGGGGCGGGCCTCGCTCTCGCGCAGGTCGATGATGCCCGAGATGCACGGCCCGGGCGGGTTGGCGGGGTCGGGCTTGTCGTAGCCGCAGCCGACCGCGTCGATGCCCACGTCGGTGTTGTAGCCAAAGCCCAGGGCGTCGCCGTTGCCCGAAAAGCGCCGCCCCAGCTGGTTCGACAGCGGCAATCCCTGGCTGCGCGAGCGCATCAGGATCTCGTTGGTGCCCTGGGTGCCGGCGCCCAGCACCACCAGCTCCGCGGAGACGCAACCCAGATCCGTCGTGAAGTCCTCGCGGTCGCCCATCAGCGAGGCAAAGTGCACCAGCCAGTGGTCGCCGCGCCGCTCCAGGTGGCGCACCTCCACCTGCGTGAACAGCTGGGCGCCGTGGCGATGCGCCAGGGGCAGATAGTTGTAAAGAGTGGTGTTTTTGGCGTTCTCGTTGCAGCCCATCACGCAGTCGCCGCAGCCGGTGCACGCCTCCATCGCGACGCCCGCCTGGTTGACCCCGGCGGTGAACGTGCACGCCACATCGGCGGTAAAATATTTGGCGCCCATGGTGTTGGCCGACAGTTGCAGCGCCTTGAGCTTGCCCGGCACCGGTCGGTCGTCGGGATATGGCGTCAGACCCAACATCGCGTGGGCGGTGTCCATGCCCCGGTACAGCGCGTCCAGGTCGTCGCGCAGGCCTTGCGGCCACACGGGGTCGGCAAACACCCACGGCAGCGGCTTGATGGCCACCCCGGCGTTGATGAGCGAAGTGCCGCCCA
The DNA here is from genome assembly GCA_037441385.1 of Myxococcales bacterium. Lineage (GTDB taxonomy): Bacteria > Myxococcota_A > UBA9042 > UBA9042 > UBA9042 > SXRM01. The sequence continues at coordinate 17,523 of JBBISH010000077.1, read as the reverse complement.
GCCCACAGGCCGAGATGGTGGCCAGGTCGCCGTTGGCCCGGAAGTCGAACAGGCCGTCGCGGCGGCCCACCACCTTGTCCAAGGCGGTGAACTGGGCTTCGGCGGCAAACTCCAGCGAAGTTCGCGGGTACTGACCCGGCAGGAATTCGCGGCCGCGCTCCAAGACCGCCACCCGCAGCCGCGATCCGTCGGCCTTGCGCGCTTGCGCCAGACGGCAGGCGGCGATGGCTCCGCCGTAGCCCGAACCGATGACCACGGCATCGTAATGGGCCGAAAGGTTAGAGAGATCCGACGAGATGGGCTGGTACATCGTAGGCTGCCTTGGCCAGCACCGGCGCTGGCAATGTGCGGTCGGCGCCGCCCGAGGCGGACGACACGGCAAGGCGTCCAGGGTCAGGTCATCCTGCGGCTCTGTCAAGAAACTGGGCCGTCGATGTCCAGGCGCTTCAGCCACTTCCAAGGGGGCGCGCCGCGCAGTCCGGGCCCCCCGCGTGTGGCTCGCGCCGCGTCCCACGCCAACGAAAGCGACCCCGAAAGACCTTGAGGTTTGTAGTACTAGGAGCCTGTCGGCAAAATGGGCGACACTACATGTCCATTTAGTTATACATTATGATCTTATTGGGCGCCGCCAGTCTCCTAGCCTTTTTCGTTTGTCCAACTGGCCGGGATTATCCCGACACGCTCCTAGTTGAGCGGTGGTGGCGGCGGCGGCAGCGGAAAGCCCGACATACCCGCGGTGTTGCCGCCGCTGTTCTCGAGCAAGGCCAAAGTGGCGATGAGTGGCGAGGGATCGACACCCAAGACGGCGCCGATGAGGTTGCCGACCACCAGCGAATAGCCCAGTGTGGCCGTGCACCCGGCATCGACCAGCAGCCCGGCGCGGGCGGCCTGGCTCAGAATGCTGCGGTCCAACGCCAGCACGCCGCCGTCCACGGCCAAGATGCCATAGCCCAAGGGAGCGATCTTGCTCACATCGGCCGGATCGTCCACAGAGCGAACCACGGAGTCTTCCAGGCTTGCCGAGCCTTGCCAGACCCCCACGCCGATGCCGCGGGCGTGGTCGACCAGCGCCGCGACGGCGTGCACACGCGAACCGCTGCTGGCGACGACGCCGGTGCCGTTGGCGGTGGCCAGCTTCATGGCCGCAACCTGCACGCCGAAAAGCTCGGCCTGCGAGTGGTCGGTGATGCGGATGCCGCAGTCGCTGGCGCCATGGGTGCGCAGGCCCTGGGCGCGCACGCGCGAGCCTTCGGCAAGCGAGATCGCGTCGCCAAAGACGTTGGCCGCGTTGGGGGACCCGTCGATGAGGGCGGCGTCGCTCACCGTGACCGCCGCGTCGGTCAATGCCGCAATGCCGGCTTCGCGGTAGTCGCGGACGTACAACCCCAGCACGGACACCTCGGCGCCGTCGCTGACATCGAGGCCGCGGCCGAACCAGCCCTGGCCGTCGTCCAACACGTGGCGGATGGTCAGGTCGCGGACGTCGGCGCGCGTGCCGGCATCGGCCACGCTTAGCCCAATGGTGTGCACGTGCTCGATGCGGACGCGCCGGCCGGTGAGCGTGGTGGTCTCGCCCATCAGGATGCCGCGGCCCAGCCCGTTGTTGTCGGGCGCGGCGGCGATGTGGTCGATCACCAAGTCCTCGGCCAGAATCGCCGAACTGTGCGAACTGCTGGCAAATGCCGAAATACCAATGGTTCCACAGTCGTGGATGCGCACCTGGGTCAAGATGGCGGCGGCGCCGGCCAGCGTCAGCCCGCGCCCGGCGTCGCCCTGGATGCGCCGCACCCCGGAAATCAGGGCGTTGGTTAGGGAGAGCCCCGAATCCTCGACGTAGACCCCGGCGAACGCGGTGCCCCGCAGGTCGGCGTCGTCGACTGTGACCAGGGCGCCGCCCGCGACGACCAGGCCCATGCCCGACGCCGACACCGCTGGCACGCCCGCAACGTCGCGAATCGCCAAATTCTGCAGGTAGGCGCTGCCCTGCATGATCTGCACCGCGCTCAGGCGCCCGCCTTGGACGACCAGTCCGGCCACGTCCAAGTTTTGGGCATACGACAGCAGGCCCATGCCGGTGTTTTGCGCCTGGTAGGTCAGCTGCGGCTCTTGGATCAAGACGTCGCGAAGCACCAACGTGTCGTCTGGGTTGGCGGCGTACACGGCCGCGCCGTACTGGCGCCGCAGCCGCGCCTTCTGGACCGTGAGCGACGAGCCCAGGTGACTGATGGCCGCCGGGGCATAGTCCGCGCCCGTGTGCAGCGGTCGCACACCGTCGACCACCGCCTCGCTCAAAGTGGCCGCCGCCGCCAGGTCGACGTTCAGTCCCGCATCTTCGCATCCGCGCAAGCGCACGCGCTCGATTTGTGCTTGGGCACCCTGGCGGACCAGGACGCACTGGGCCGCATCGTCCGCATCCGTCCCGTCGCCCAGCACTGCGTTGCTCACCGCCACGCTGGCCGCCGGGCCCTGGACCGTCAGCGCTGCGCCGGGCAGTCCCTGCAGGACTACAGCCTGCAAGTGTGCGTTTCCTTTGCCTTCAACGAGCACGCCGCGCCCTGGCCCGCTGACCCGCAGGCGCGCGAGCAGCACCTTGGCGTGGATGATCAGCGGTTCGTCGGCGGCGGCGGACAGCGTCACCTTGGCGGCGCACCGGCCGACCAGTGCCACCTCCTGCTCCAGCGGGGCCGCAAGTCCGTAATCCCCGGCGGCCAGCGCCAACGTGGCCCCCGCCGGGACCTTGGCCAAGGCCGTGGCCAGGTTGCTCCACGGTTTGACCTGGGTGCCGTCGCCCCCAGGCAGCGCGTTCGAGTCGACGTAGTAGAGCAAAGGCCCCACTTTGTCTGGGACTGGGAACGGGGCGTTGCCGCAGTCGGCGGGGTCGGGCAAGCAGCCCGGCAAGTCGCTGTGGGGGTTGCCGTCGGGCGGCGCGGGGACAAAGCCAGGGGGGCAAAGCCAGTCCGGCCCGGCGATGGGTGTGCACTTGCCGTTCGCCCAGGTCTCGCCAACCAAGCATTTCGGCGTGTTGGGCGTACACAGCACCGCGGGGTACAGCAACTCCCCGGGGCACCACACGGGCGTGGCTGGCGACGGTAGGTCAGGCAGGTCGGGGAGTTCGTGGCCGCGCGCGGGCGGGGGTAGGGGCGCCAGGCCCGTAGGCTGCTCTACTTGGCCCGCGGGCCGGCAACTGCTGTCCGTTGCGCTTGTGGGCGCTTGGCCGGCTGGGCAGCCGCCGCCGTGGTCGATCTCGGCGTCGGTGCAGGTGCGTCCCTGCGGCAAGCAGAGGGCCTGGTCGTCGCACGGTTCGCCGCTGGCCTTGCGCCAGTCAAAGCACCAGCGCGGCACGCAAGTCTGTGCTGTGGCTGCAGAGTCGGCCGCGCAGCCCCTGGGCCCCACCTTGGCGCAGCCCGGCATTCCCGGCAGGAAGAACTCGCCGGGTGGGCAGCACTGGCCATCGGGCCGCAAAGACGCCTTGGGGCAAAGGTTTGGCCCTGTGTCGCCGCCCAAGGCGTCCTTGGTGGCCGCAGGCGCCTGCGCGGCGGGGTCGCTGCCACACGCCAGCGTGAGCAAGGCCGCGAGCCAGGTCGCCGCGCGCGATGCCGCCATCGGTTTGCCCGCCATTTCCCGTGCCCCCGCTGCCCGTCCGCAAGCGCGACCTTGGCACACGGGGCACCGCCCGGCAAGTCCAAACCGGCAAAGGGAGGGTCAGGTATTGACACTTGACATCTTTTTCCCGGCGGGTTCCGGTTCCGGTCCCCACTTGGCCGAGTCCGCTGGACTCGCCGATCCCTTCGGGCACGTGGGGGCCCCTTGGCTCGGGCAGGCACCGTGGCCTGCGACCTGGACTGCGGCCAGCCTGAGCTTCTGGTGTGGCGAGATCACGTCAAGCGGTTAGCGCAGACAGTTCGCCGCAATCTGATTCAAAATCAATCGAATGCAGCACGACTCGCACGAAATTCTGCGAACTTCGCGAAAAAATTTCGCACCAGCCCCACGCCAGCCCCACTTCAACCAACGATTCCAAGCGCTTCCCGCTCGTCTCCCGCCCAAACGAACTCCCGCCATGACCCTCAGCGGGGTTCCTCCGCAGGGTCCCCGCGCCGCACCTCAGCAGGGCAGGGGCCACACTGCGGGGGCAAAATCAGCGTGTTGTAGAGAAGAAAGCCGCGAACCCGCCCGGCCACCCCGAAGCTCCAGGGGCCGCCGTCGCCCGGCCTACAACTGATTCACCAGAATCTCTCGCGGCTTGTTCGGCCCACGCGACGGCCCGACAATCCCGCGTGCCGCCATGGTGTCGATCATGCGCGCCGCCCGGCCGTAGCCGATGCCCAGTTTGCGCTGCAGGAACGACACGGACGCCTGACCGGCCTCGACCACGCAGCTCACGGCGTCGTCGTACAGCGCGTCGCTCTCGGCGTCGTCGGCGCCCACGGCGGCCTCGCTCTCGGGGTCGTGCAGGATGTCCATCTCGTACTTGGGCGTGCCCTGGTCGCGCCAGTGCTTGGCCAGGTGGGCGACCTCGTCGTCGCTGATCCAGGTGCCGTGGCAGCGCTTGAGGTTGCCCTCGCCGGGCGGCACCAGCAGCATGTCGCCGCGGCCCAGCAGGGTCTCGGCGCCGTAGGTGTTCAGGACCACCTTGGAGTCGATGGCGCTGGCGACCTGGAACGAGACACGGGTGGGGAAGTTGGCCTTGATCATGCCGGTAATCACGTCGGTCGACGGCCGCTGGGTGGCCAGGATGACGTGGATGCCGGCCGCGCGGGCCTTCTGCGCCAGGCGCGCCACCGGGACTTCCACTTCCTTGCCAGCGCTCATGATCAGGTCGGCAAACTCGTCGATCACCACCACGATGTACGGCGGATCTTCGATGGTCACCGCGTCCATGTCCTCGCCGGCCAGGGCCCGCTGCCGCGCCGCCGCCGCCCGCAGCTCGGGGATCTTCTGCTTGTAGCTGGCCAGGTTGCGCACTTCTACGGCCGCCATCATCTTGTAGCGGCGGTCCATCTCGACGCAGGCCCACTTCAAGGCGAGCTCGGCCTTGCGCGGCTCGTCGATGACGGGCAGCAGCAGGTGCGGGATGTCGGCGTAAATGCTCAGCTCCAGGATCTTGGGGTCGATGAGCATGAGCTTGAGGTCATCCGGCGTGCAGCGGAACAGCAGCGACGAGATGAAGGTGTTGATACCCACGGACTTGCCGGTACCCGTCGCGCCCGCCACCAGCAGGTGCGGCGCCTTGGCCAGATCCATGGTCATCGCCTTGCCTTCGATGTCTTTGCCCAGGATCATCGTCAGCGGGTTCTTGCTGTCGCGGAATTCCGGACGCTCCAGAACCTCGCGAAAGTAGACCATCTGCCGCTCTTTGTTCGGCACCTCGATGCCCACCACGTCGCGGCCGGGGATCGGCGCCACCACGCGGACTCGCAAAGCACTGAGTTTCATGGTCAGATCGTCCTTCAAGTTGACGATCTTGCTGATCTTCACCCCCGCCGCCGGGCGGTACTCGTAGGTCGTCACCACCGGACCCGGGCGGATGTCGGCGACTTCGCCCATGATGCCGAATTCGGCCAGCTTCGACTCCAGGATCACCGCGTTTTCGCGCAGCACGCGCTGGGCCTCTTCGTCCAGCTTCAGCGCGCGGCTCGGCGGGTCGGCCAGCAGCGTCGACGGCGGCAGCACCCACGACTTGCCTTCGATCGCCAGGGTCTGCGCCACGGCCTCGATCGGCGCCACGGCGGTGGGGTGGCGCAGGGCCTCGGTCTCGACGATGCGCGGGCCAGCGGCGTCGCGGGCAGCCTCGCTCAGGGCGCTGAGGGCCAGCAACGGCACATCGCCGCCCAGCAGGTCGCGGCTCTGCACGTCGGTGTCGTCGCCCGTGGGCTCGGCGCGGTCGTCCACCACGGGCATGACAAAGGCCGCCGTCAGCTCGGGCTCTTCGCCCAGCGACAGGCTTTTCAACTCGCCCAGGACCTGGCTGACCTCCACGGCATTCATCTTGATCGTGCTGGACTTTTCTGCGGCCGTCACGGGCGCGCGGAGCTGCTCTTCGGCGATGCGCACGGGCTCGGGGATCGGCGGCGCTTCCGTCTCGGCCGGGTGGCGCATCCGCACCGCGGTCGAGGTCGGATCCAGCGCGGCCAGCGGCTGGGTCGGGCGCAGGACCTGCGGCAGGGGCTGCGACTTGCGCGCCACCGCGGTGTCCGGCAGGGCGCTCGCCGGCGCCGTGCCCAGCAACTCGCCGGCCGACATCGAGATCTCTGCCCCTGGCTCGCCCCAAAACGCCGCTTCGGCCGCAGCCACCGACAGGGGCCGGTCCGCCTTGGGCGCGGTCTGGGCGGCCAACTCGGCCTCGCTCAGGTCGGCCAATGCCGGGCCGGTGTAGGGCGCGGTCTTGCCGCGCGGATGAACGACAGGACGCTCGGTGGCCGGCACCTCGCGCGCACCGCCCACCTTGTTGCGTAGGGTCTGAACGCTCTCGCGCGCCACGTCGCCGGTCACGCTGGCGGCCTTCTCCACTGCTTTGCTGACCACCGGCGCGGTCTTGCCGCTCAGCCAGCGCACCGCCATGGTCGTCAGCGTGCGCCCGGTCAGGGCCGCCAGCGACGCCGCCAGCGTCAAGGTCGCGAGCAACGCCGTGCCCGCGGTCGACAGCATCGCCTTGAGCAACATCGCGATCCCGCCCGGGATCAGGCCGGCAGCGTCCTTGCCCAGCGGCTTCCAGTGCCACTTTTGCGCAATCAGGTGCAGCAGGATCATCACCGACAGCGCCGCGCCCACCGCGCCCAGGGCCACCCGCGGCCGCGGCGCCCGCATCTTGCCCGTCAAGGTCGCGCCCGCCAAGGTCAGCACCAAGGCGTTGAGCAGGAAGGCACCCAAGCCCAGGAAGTGCAACAGCATATCGGCCATGCGCGCGCCCACCGGCCCCAGCCAGTTGGCTACGTGCTCGGCGCCCTGCCCGGCGGCGATGGCGGCCATGTCGCGCGGATCGTGGCTGAAAAGCGCCCCGGCAAAGGCGGCACCGGCGCCGAACAGCACCAGCCCGGCCCATTCGCCACGAAGCTCGCGCTGGCGCACGTCCGCTTCGGCGCGGTTGGGCTTGCCGGCGTTCTTGCCCTCGGGCCGATCGCCCTTGGCGTCGTTCCTAGAGGCGGGGTCGCGGGTTGCGCCGGTCGAGGCCTTGGCCATGGCTCACCTGTCGTTGGCGCCGTGCTGGGGGCGATGGCTGCCCGGGCCGCGGCGCGAAATCGTGGTTCTTGCAAGCTATTGCGCGGTGTTGCGCGATCCGGCACCTGCGGCGGATCAGCTTGGACGCTACCACGGCAAGGGGGGGCTGCCAGAAATTGTCCGAGCCGTGATCCAACCCTCTGATTTTACATGGTCCCCTTGGCGGCGCGCCGTTGCCCTTGTCGCGCAGTACCTTGAATTGGTTGTGATAATCCAGATAGTGTACTGTCGCCTTGTTGGCCGCGCATCGCCGGGCCAGGCGAGGGGGCGGTGAAGCAGCGCGGCGGTCGGCGCGTTGGCAGTTCGGCGGCGGCGTGCGATGCTCGCGGTCCTGGAGGTTCGGATGCGCGGTGGTTGGCTAGGGCGTGTTGGGGTTCTGGTGGGTGCGGCGCTGCTGCTCGGCGCGCTGCCGGCACAGGCCAAGGGCAAGAAAGCCAAAGGCAAAGCGGCCGCGACGGCGCCGGCAAAGACTGAGCCCGCCAAGACGGAGCCCGCAAAGACCGAGCCTGCGAAGACCGAGCCAGTAAAGACGGAACCCGCAAAGGCCGAGCCGGCCAAGCCCGCGACGGCGGCGGTGACGGCCCAGCAAGTGGCCGATGGAATCCAGAAATTCTACGACGGTCAGCCCGGTTTCCAGGCCGCCTTTACCCAGGTCGTGACCAAGAAGGGCCTGGCAACGGGCCTGAAGCGCGAGGGCATGGCCTGGCTCAAGCGCGGCGACGCCGCCAAGAACCAGCAAGGCAAAATGCGCTGGGACTACCCGACCGAAGAGATCTTCTACTTCTGCAACGGCGAGACGCTGTGGTCGTACGAGCGCCGCGAGCGGCTGGCGGTCAAGGTACCGGTCAAGAACAGCCAAGTGTACCAGGCCACCCAGTATTTGGTGGGGCAAGGCAATCTTTCCAAGGACTTCCAGCTAGAGCTGGTGACGTCGCCGCTGGCCGAGACGTTCGCGCTGCGCCTGACGCCCAAGTCCAGCACGGCGATGCGCTCGCTGACGCTGATGGTCGACAAAGCCACCTTTGCGGTCAAGGCGAGCCAACTCGTCGACCCGATTGGCGATACCACCGACCTGGTCTGGCGCGACATCAAGTACGTGGGCGCAGACGACAAGGTCTTTGAGTGGCAGCCGCCGGCCGGCGTGACCATCAAAGAGCTGGGCCGGGCTGGTCAATAAAGGCTCCCAAGCCGTTGACGCGCTGACCGCCCCGGTCGAAACTGCGGCCACGCTGCATGGCTCGCCTGGCCTGGGCCGAATTGCCGCGGCAGGACACCATGAATCCACCTGGACTCTCTCGTGTTTGGCCCCGCGCGCTGACCGGATGGCTGGCCCTCGCCCTGGCGGCGGGGTCGGCTGCGGCCGCGCAGGCCCAGTCGGTGCCGGCTATCGACGTGCAGACCGTGCATGCCAGCGCCGCGCCTGGCGATTCCTTGCTGCTGCGCTCGGCGCGCGGTCAGGCCGCCTACACCTGGTCGCTGCAGGGCTCGCTGGATTACCAACGGCAACCTTTGAGCTTTTCGGCCGCGGGCCAGCGCCAGACCGTGGTGGGCGACCTGGCGATGCTGCACCTGGGCGCCTATGTGGCGCTGCCCAGCGACTGGGCCGTGGGTGCGACGCTGCCCGTGGCGGGCGTCATCCGCGGCGGCGGTCCGAATTTGGCGCAATTGCAGACTCTTCCCAGTGGTCCGGCGCTGGGCGACCTGCGCCTGGAAGGGCGCAAGCACTGGTGGCACGGCCCCGCCTTGGGCGGCGAACTGGCCTTCGCCACCGCCGTGGACGCGATCCTGCCTACGGCGAGCGCGGGCAATTGGCAAGGCGGCGCGGGCGCCTTGGGCCTGGACCTGCTCGCTTCGGGCAACTGGGGGCCGTGGCGCGGCGACCTGGCGTTGGGCGGCCGCTGGAGCCCGACCCAAGAGCTGGTCTTGCACCCGCTGGACGGCAACTCGGTGCCGATCGCCGGCCAGAGCTTTGTAGCCCTGCGCAGCGGCTCGCAATTCCGCGCGGGCGCGGCGGTGGGTCGGCAGCTGCTCGATGACCTGCTGCTGGTGCGCGGCGAGCTGGCTGCGGCGCTGCCCCTCGTCGACACCGTGGCCAGCAGCCAGGGGGTGGTCGACGCGGCCGTGACGGGCGACTACGCCTTTACGCCGTGGCTGCACGGACTTGCGATGGTGGGTGGCTCGCCCAGCGGCGGTCCCGGCGCGGCGGCCCTGCGCTTGTGGGCGGGCGTCCGGATCGTGCCCAGCGCGATGCCCAGCGACGTCGACCTGGATGGCCTGGACGACCGCGTGGACAAGTGCCCCGAACAAGCCGAAGACAAAGACGGATTCGAGGACGGCGACGGCTGCCCGGATCTGGACGACGACGGCGACGGCGTGCCGGACACGGTCGACAAGTGCCGCCGGCTGGCCGAGGACCTGGATGGCTTCCAGGACGACGACGGCTGCCCGGACCCCGACAACGACGGCGACGGCATTGCCGATGCCAAGGACGCCTGCCCCAACCAGGCCGAGGACCTGGACGCGCACGACGACGACGACGGCTGCCCGGACCCCGACAACGACGGCGACGGGATCCTGGACAAAGACGACCTTTGCCCGAAACAACCAGAGAACTTCAATGGTTTTGAAGATGGCGACGGCTGCCCCGACGTCAAGCCTGGCGACGCTCCGGCCGCGCTGGAGCCGCCCAAGCCGGCCACCCCGGTGGTCGAGGCGGCGCCGGAGCCCGCTCCGGTCGTGCCCGCGACCCCACCTGCCAAGCCCGGCAAGGGCGGCAAGGCGGGCAAGGGGGCCAAGGCAGGCCAAGACCCCAAGGCGGGCAAGGCCGGCAAGCCGGGGCCGAAACCGGGACCGGAACCGGGGCCGGAACCCAAACCAGAAGCCAAGCCGGCCGAGCCGGCCAAACCCGAGCCTGGCAAAGCCAAGCCGGGCAACCCCGCCAAACCGTACTACGAAGACCCGTTGGAGGATCGCAAGCCGCGCGCCAAGGTGCCGGCGGTCCCCACGGAGTAGCCGCCGGGCCCACCCCTGAACGGCCGGTATTCCCAGGAGGTTTCTGTGTCCGCGACGCTCCGCGAGCGCCTGCAAAATGGCGCGACTCTGCAGGATTTGTCCAACTATCTCGACACGCTGTCGCCCGCCGACCGCCTGGCCGAGTGCCGCAGCCTGGGCCGCGCCGATCAGCTCAAGCTGTTTGACTTGGCGTCGCCCCACGTGACCGTGGACGACCTGGTCCCCGCGTCGACGCCGCCGCTGACCATGGTGGTGCAAGAGGGCAAGAACACCCTGCCGCTGCCGCCGCCATGGAAGGTCTTCCAAAAGCCCATGTGTCGGCCGGCCGACGGCTCGCCGCGCCTGTTCGGCTTCAACGAGGGCTCGACCCGGCCGCTGATTGGCCCAGGCTATTTCGTGGCTTACGGCACCGCCGACCGCCCCGAGTGGGCCGAGCGCGGCGGCGTGGTGGTCGACTATTTCCAGGTGCCGGACGGCGAGGTGGTGCCGGGCTGGCCCAAGGTCGTGCCCAACACGCGCGGACTGCAGTTCTTTGTCTACAACGGCACCCGCGATTTCATGCGCAAGGTCAGCGCGTTCGTGACCATCGGCGCGGCCTACAAGGGCGAAAAGGCCCTGGACCACTACTTCGTGCTGGTGCGTCAGTAGGCCGCGCGGCTACGGGTTTTGCTGCGCCCCCTGCTCCAGCTGGGCGAACAGCGCTTGCACGCGGCCGCGGTAGTCCTCCAGCGCATCTTCAAAGGCCTTGATTCGGTTGGCCTCGTTCGGCGCGGCCGCGTACGCCGCCAGCGCCAGCGCCGTCTGATTGGCGTGCTGCGACAGCACTTGTACCGAGCGGAACAAGCTCGCCAGTTCGGGATCGAAGCTTTTCTGACCGGCCAAGACCCCGTAAGCCTCGGCCAAACCTTGGTAATTTTGCGCCATGCTGGTGGCCATGGTGCCCACTTCGGCCGCCGCCATGCCGCCGCTGCGCAGCGACTGACCCAGACCCACCAGCGCAAAGTGACCGTGCAGCGCCGACACCACCGCACTGCGTGCCAGCGACACCAGCACCGCCAGCGCCAGATCGGGTTGCCCGGCGGCAGGTTGCGAGTTCAGTGCCTTGGCGGTCTGCGTCACCAGCTTGGCGAGCTCGCGGTCGGGGGTGGCCGGCTTGGCCGCCTCTGGCTTGCCTGCCTCGGGTTTGGCGGGTTCGGGCTTGGCCGCCACAGGCTTGGCTGGCTCGGTCGTAGCTGCCGCAGGCTTGGCTGGCCTGCCCGCGGGTTTGCCAGCGTGCGCCCAAGAGGAAACGGTCAGGCTAGCCAAGACGAGGGCGGCAGAGAGTAGGCGAGGCGAGTGCATGGAAGTCCTTGGGTAGAAAGGGATCAGGGCGTCGCGCCCAGGGCGGTCAGCGCCATGGCCACGGTCATCGGTTCGTAGCCCTGCCGGCAATCGACGATCTTGCCGTTTGCATCGACCACGTAGATGAGCGGCATCGGCGCGGCGTTGTCGGTGGGCTGCGGGAGCACGTCTTGCAGCAACGACGAGTAGTCGTGCCCGTCGTTGGTCGTGAGCGGCGAAAACAGCACCGGGAAATTGGGTTTGACGGCGCCCAGTTCGGGCAGCGCGCTGGGCTTGTCCCAGGGATCGATGGCGACCACGCGCACACTGTCGCTGGCCACCGCCGCGCTGAGGTCGTGGGTCACGGCGGCGATGGCTTGGAAGGCCACCGGGCAGCTGTGGGCGCCCACCAGCACCACGCCGGGCTTGCCCTTGAGATAGTCGTTGACATTCCAAAGCTTGTCGCTAGCGTCCTTGTACTGCAGCGGCGGCAGCGAATCGCCGGGCTGGAGCAGACTGCTTTCGCTGACCTGCACCACCACCTCGGCCGGGGGATCCAACTTGACGACGAGCACGTGCTTGCCCACGCCCTTGAGGGTCTTGGGCGCCTGCAGGGCCACCACGTCCGAGCTGAAGGGGGCGATCTTCAGCGCGCCCATCAGCGGCAACAGATTTCCCCCTTGGCTGGGGTCCTCCTGCCAGGATACGCTAGTGATTTGCACGGGTTGATTACCCACACTCCAGAGGTGCAGCTTCACGTCCAGGGTACCGCCCACGGTGGCGGGCTTGGCATAGATCGTCTTGGGCGCCAAAAGCTGCGGCGCCACCTCGGCCTTGGGATCGATGCTGAACGTCCGCACCGAAGCGAACTCGACCGACACCGCGCCATAGCCCACCGCGTCGATATCCATGGCGTAATGGTACGATCGCTCGGCATCGCGCACGGTCGGCAAGGGGGTCACCACCCCCGTGGCCGGCAGATCCAGGGCCCACAGCGCCGCGCCGCCCGCCGCCAGCACCAAGCCTTGGCCCGTGCCCACCCCGTACACCGGCCACGGGGTCGCCATGCTCCACTGCAAGAGCGGTTGGTTGGGCGCGCTCGCGTCGACCAGCGACAGGCGCCCAGACGCCGAGCCCACCAGCACTTGGCTCCCCGTCACCGCCAGCACCGTGCTCAGCCCCGACAACGCCAGCTTGCCCGCCAGCTTGACCTGCCACGTCCCATCCACCTCGGCCACCACCAGCCCGCCCGCGCCGTCGGCCACGACCAGATGGTCGTTGCCCAGGGGTTGCACGTCCCACGCGTCGCCAAGGGTGACCGCCACCGGCAGCGGCACGTCTTGGAACGGCGGCAGCGCGGCGCGCGACACCAGGCCAGCGGCGTGCACGGCCATCACCAGCCGATCGTTGCGCAGGGAGACGCCATCCACCAACTGGTTCTCGGCCAGCAAAAGTGTGGCGTATTCCGCTGGCTTGCCGGCACTAAAGTCGGTCTTGGCCATCACTAGCACCGGCCGGCGCGACGTGCAGGCCATCCACTCGCCCACCGGTTCCAGCCGCGAGCACAGGCCCTTGGGGTTGGTCTGCCAGCCGGCCTTGCCGGTGGGGGTCGACACACCGTCGATGGCAAAACTGACGAACCCGTCTTGGTGGCCGGCGACCCACAGCGTGCCAAAGCTCCAGACCGCATCGAGCAAGTGCGCACCGCCGGCCTGGGTCGAGGGCGGCGCATACGAAAATGTCTCTGCAAAGAGCGACGTAGGAGCGGCCCCCAGCAATCCGCCGCCGCACAAGGTCGCGATCGACGGCATCTGATCCATCGGCAGCAGCGCCAGGCTCAGGCTCGCGGGCGACACGCCCGCCGCGTCCACGTTCACCGCGATGGATTTGCCGCCCGTGCAGCCAAAGCCCATTGCCAGCGCGTTCATGGGATCAAAGTCGCCCGGGGCCAGGATCGCGCCCAGCACCCAGGTCCCTTTGGGCAGATCCAGTGTGCCCTGCCACGGCCAACTGGTGACCGCGATCTTGGCGACCACCTTGGCCGCTTCGGGCGGCGGCCCGCCGGTCTGCAGCATGTCCGCCGGGGTGAACCGCAGCACATACAGGTTGCCTTTCAGGGCCTTGGGTCCCGTGACTTCCAGCTGCAGCAGGACTGGAGCCGCGTCGATCGCCGCGTCGGCGCTGGTCTCGGCCGGGTTCGCATCGGCGCTGGTGTCCTGCGCGTCGATCGGCGCCACGTCTTGCGCGGTTTCGCTAGTATCCGCAGGAGGTTGCGCAACATCCGCCAGGTCGACTTCGGCGACATCCTGGGCCGCCGCATCGGTCCCTGTCGCATCGGCGCTCGCGTCAGCTACTTCGGCAACCGCGTCTGGTCCCCCGGTATCGGCGCTGCTTCCATCGGCCTTGGCCGGGGTTGCGTCGGTCGAACCGGTCGCCGGCTCGCCACAGCCCGGCGCGGCCAGCACCCCTACCACCGCCAGCAGCACCGCCACGGCCACTGCGCCGGCCTGCAGCCGGGTCCACCAGATCAAGTTGGAGCGATCACTGATCATGCCGTACTGCCTACCCGTTGCAGGGTCCGGTTACTCCTCATCCTATTGCAAGAGTTGGACCAAGTCGACCAGGCGGCGCGGGCCGGGCGCCGCAAGGAAATGCGGTTGACTTTCCAAGAACAAGCCCTAGAATACCCGGCCCGCTGCGGCGGCAACCTTGGCGTGTCCAGGCCAAGCCCCGCAGAGACTGGCGATCGCAGCGATCACCAGCTCACGCAGCACGTAACGGCGCAACGGCACGGGCCCTTGTCTGGACCCCACCGTGCTCATCCGCGCCGCACGTCCGCTTCTGGCGGACTGTAAGGAATGGATTATGGATACTGTTCAGATCTCGGCTCGCCCGCGCCACCTGGCCGGCTCCGACGTGGCCAACAAGGTGCGCCGCGCCGGTTTGCTCCCCGGTGTTCTCTACGGAAAGGCCTTTGGCAATCGCGCCATCGCCCTGGAGACGCAGCCCGTTCGCAAGGGCCTGCAGAGCGCCTACGGCCGCAACCAGATTTTCAGCGTCGCCTTCGAGGGGGAAAACTACCTCGCCCTGGCCAAGGAAGTGCAATTGCACCCGCTGACCCGTCAGCTGCAGCATGTCGATCTGCATGTGCTGCAGGCTGATACCCGCATGGTGGTGACCCTGCCGGTGACCCTGAGCGGTCGTTCGGTCGGCCAAAAGGCCGGTGGTCGCCTGGTGCACGTCAGCCGCTACATCAAGGTCGCCTGCACGCCCCAGACCCTGCCGACCGGTGTGAACATCGACGTGACGCCGTTCGACAACGGCACGCTGATGACCATCGAGACCCTGCCGCTGCCCGAGGGCGTTACCCCGGTGTTCAAGAAGAGCTTCAAGATCTTCGAGATCATCGCGCCCAAGGTCGAAGAGAAGCCGGCCGAAGACCCCAAGGCCAAGAAGAAGTAAGCCACTGTGGCCGTGGCGGCGAACAACCCAGGCAAGGGTGCAAGTCCCCAAGGCGCGGCGATCAAAGCGATCGTCGGCCTGGGCAACCCAGGCAAGCAGTACGCCGCCACCCGCCACAACGTGGGCTTCATGGTCATCGAGCGCCTGGCCGAGCGCCTGGGCGCCAGTTGGTCTGGAAAATTCAACGGCAATTTGGCCCGGGGTCGCCTGATCGGACCGGGCGGCGAGCGCGACTTGATCCTGCTCGAACCGCTGCAGTTCATGAACCTGTCGGGCCACGCCACCCAGGCGATGGCACAGTTCTACGGGCTCAAGCCCGCGGAACTGCTGGTGATCCACGACGAGCTGGACCTGCCTTTTGGCAAGCTCCAGCTCAAGGTCGGCGGCGGTCACGGCGGTCACAACGGCCTGCGCTCGCTGGTGGCGCAGCTCGGCTCGCCCGAGTTCGCCCGGCTGCGGATCGGCATCGGCCGGCCCGGCAGCGACGGTTCGTCCGTCAAGGGCGGCGACGACGCGGTGGCCAACTGGGTGCTGTCGCCGTTTTCGCCCAGTGATCGGGCGGAGTTGCCGGCGCTGTTGGACAAGGCGGTGCAAGCCGTCGAAGCCGCGGTGCAGCTGGGTTTGCCGGCGGCGATGAACGTGTTCAACACCGTTCCCAAACCCCCCAAGGCTCCGAAAGCCGAGGGTACGCCCAAACAAGTGAGCCCGCCGAGTCCAGACCGGCAGGGTCCGCAAGGTACCTAGAACCTTGCAAAAAACGACGGTCGTTCCGGGCTTGTCCGGACGATCGCCGACGGGTGCCAGAAGTGCTGGTCCCGTCTCCTTGCTCAGCGCCAGCGCGGCCGATGGGGTCGCAAAAGCCTGGGCGAATGCGCACATTTCGTGCGCGGGTCCGTGAGGAGAAGCGTCATGCTCGTCAGGATGTACGAGACGCTGTTCATCACTCGCGTGGACGTCGAGGCCGACGTGGTGGAGAAACTCCACCAGCGCTTGGTCAAGTCCCTCGAGACGATGGGCGGTGTCGAGATCAAGTTGGCCGATTGGGGCAAGCGCAAGCTGGCCTACGAAATCGCCAAGCAGAAGAAAGGCAATTACTGGTACTTCGGCTTCATCGCCGTGCCCGGTTTCAT
Organism: Myxococcales bacterium; assembly: GCA_037441385.1. Taxonomy (GTDB): domain Bacteria; phylum Myxococcota_A; class UBA9042; order UBA9042; family UBA9042; genus SXRM01. The sequence goes on along the minus strand of JBBISH010000077.1, from coordinate 1,381 downwards.
CAAGGAGCTCGAGCGTCAGCTGCGCATCAGCGGCGACGTGATCCGCTACCAGACGGTGTGCCTCACCGGTCTGAAGCAGGACACCGACTTCGACCTGGAGACCGAGAAGAAGCGCGTGGAGGGCCTGACGCCCGAGCGCGAGGAAGACGAAGAAGATCAGTATCTTCGTCGGCCGATGGATGGTCGCCGCCGCGATGACGACGACGACGACGTGGACATGGACGACGAGGAGGTAGCATGAAGCCCGCCGAGCCCCAGCGTCAGCGCCGCTTTGGCCGCCGCAAGGTGTGCCCCTTCTGCGCCGACAAGACCCTGTACATCGACTACAAGACCCCGAGCATGTTGAAGCGCTTCATTTCGGAGCGCGGCAAGATTGTGCCGCGGCGTATTTCGGGCGTGTGCGCGATGCACCAGCGCAGCCTGCAGACCGAAATCAAGCGCGCGCGCATCATGGCCTTCATGCCCTACTCCAGCGCTACGGCGGATTAAGGGGGGTTCCTGTAGAAGTGTGGCACCGCAATTTCGCTGCCAAGCGGGTCGCAAGCGCCCGGCCTAACGGCCGCTGCGCCGCTCCGATTGCGAAGCAGTGAAAATACGGAGCATTCAGGAACCCAAAGGAGGACACCATGAAGGTAATTCTGCGCGAAAACGTGCCCAACGTGGGCAAGATCGGCGACGTGCTCGAAGTGGCCGACGGCTTCGGTCGCAACTTCCTGCTGCCGCGCAAGCTGGCCATTCAGGCCGACGAGCGCAACGTGCGCCAGATGGAGCACAACAAGCGGGTGGCGGCGGCGCGTCTGGCCAAGGCGAAGGCTGTGGCCAGCGAGGACGCCAAGAAGATGTCGGACGTCAAGCTGACCATCGCCAAGCATGCTGGCGAGGAAGGCAAGCTGTTCGGCTCGATCACGGCGCGCGACGTCGCCGACCTGTTGGCGGAAGCCGGGCACCTGGTCGACCGCCGCGACATCGTCCTGCCCGACAACATCCGCACCGTGGGTGAGTACCCGGTCACCATCAAGCTGCACCACGATGTGACGGCCAAGGTGACCCTGACGGTGACCGCGGCGGAGTAAGCTCCCGTCCGGCAACGGCAAAGTCCGCGAGCGGCCCGTCCAGGGGAGACCTTGGGCGGGCCGTTGGCATTTGGGACCTGATCACCGCCGGGCGGGTTCGCTCGGGTTGGGGGGCAATTTCTACCCGTTGAATTTATTGGGTCCGACTTACCTGGAAGCTTCGGAGGTGGAGTGGCCGACAACTATTTTCGCCCAGACCCGCGGCAAAACCCGCGCTCGCATCGATCACCTGATCAGCGAGCCAGGAGTGCCCGCGGGGACCGCCATGCCGATTCGTCTGTACGACCCCAGTCTTCTGCACCTCGTCA
>JBBISH010000076.1:0-32666 GCA_037441385.1 Myxococcales bacterium | reverse complement strand
TGCCCGCGACGTCCGCGGGCGGGGTTAGCACAACGAGAGGTACCCCCTTTCTTTGTTTTCGCAAGTTGTCGTCCTACCGCGCGTTGGTCCCGGTTTTGGGATCCTCACCCTCCACCCCGCGCCCCGATTGTCTCTGCGCCCTGACTCCGCTAAAGTGCCGGCGCCGCTGCGGCGGTACACGGGGCGCACCGCACGGGTCGCCCCTGGGCAGGTTCTAATGGCGCAAGGTACCGACAATCCGCTCCCGGCCGGCCTCGACCCGACCAGCAAGAAACCCCTGGTCATCGGCATCGCCGGGGGCACCGGCGCCGGCAAGACCACCATTGCCCGCACCGTCGTCTCCGAGCTAGGCGGCGGCTCCGTCACCCTCATCGAGCACGATCACTACTACCGCGATCGCTCGGACTTGGACCCCGATCTCCGCACCCAGCTCAACTACGATCACCCGGACAGCCTAGAAAACGAGCTCCTCGCTGCCCACATCGACGCCCTGTGCCGCGGCGAGCGCGTCGAGCGCCCCAACTACGACTTCGTCAACCACCGCCGCACGCCGCAGACCACCACCCTTGCGCCCACTCGCGTCATCGTGGTCGAGGGCATCCTGATCTTTGCCGAACCGCTGCTCCGCGACCGCTTCGACGTCAAGATCTTCGTCGACACGCCCGCCGACATCCGCCTGCTGCGGCGCATCCGCCGCGACATGGAGCGCCGCGGCCGCACCTTTGACGACATCCGCCGCCAGTACGTCAAGACCGTGCGGCCCATGCACGAAGCGTTCGTTGAACCGTCGCGCCGCTACGCCGACGTCATCATCCCCGAAGGCGGCAACAACCAGGTCGCCATCGAATTCGTCGTCGAGCGCCTGCGCAAAGCCGCAGCGGGCTGAGTCAGCCGCCCGCGCAGCTACTGGTCGTTCGTCGCCGGAGCCGCGTTCGCCGCCGCTGCCGTAAAGCGACAAGGTTCGTCGCTTTTGCGCACCCACAGCTCCATGTCCAAATTGCGCCAGTGCTTCAGGGCCGGGTCCGAAAACACCTTGTCTTGCCTGAAGTACGCTCCTACCGTCGCCCGCTTGGCCAGATCCGCCGGGGCAAAGTAGCTCTGCGGCGCGATCACCAGGAACTTCAGCTTGTCGCGGCACGCCTCGCTCCAGAACTTCTCGACCGCCACCGTGCCCGTATTGAACACCTTGCTGTTCGTATCCACGTGGTTCCCGGCCATCCGCCGCCCCGACAACAGCGCCAGCAGGGGGGCATAGTCGCTCGCCCCGCTGATCGTGTCGCCCTCTTGGCTGTGGTCGCGAATCCACGCCGCCATCTCTTCGGCCTTGCTGAACCAGCGCTTCTTGCCCCACAAGTAATGGTGTACGCCGCTCTCGACCGAGCCGCGGATGCGATAACCCTGCCAGAACAGAGCCTTGGTATAGCTGCTCACCCATGCCGGTCCGGGTGCGTCCAGCCACTCGAATTCCAGGCGCTCGCCTGGGCCCTTGCCGTCCATCTTGGCGCCGCCGAACTCGGTCGGGTAGGCGCTCCGGTTCGCGGCCATCGCCACGTTCATCCACGCCGCGCCCCACAGCACCAGCACGCCCGCCGCGATCGCGGCGAACCCTGGGGCAGCCAAGCGGCGACCGCTGAAGAGCGCCCAGACCACGTGAGCGCTGTCGACCACGAAGCCCGCCGCGGCCAGACTCACCGCGGGCAGCAGCAGCGCGAAGTAGAAGTCGTAGCGCTCTTTGAAGCTGCCGAACTCGATCAGCAACGCGCACGCCGCCGCCCACATCAGCAGCGGACGACTCTGCGGCACCACCCACCAGCGCCGCGGGTCCAGCACGTCGCCCAGCCCCCGGCCCTCGACCTTGGCGCGCAGCCCCGCCGCCAACGGCAGGCCCAACGCCCACCACCAATGCGCGGCGTGGTAGTACAGGTCGATCAAGAAATCGCGAGCGCCCAGCATCGTCGCAAAGTTGCTCAGCACGGCAAAGGGGCTTTCGCCAAGCGGAGTAAAGCCCTCTACCTTCGCCTTCTTGGCAAAGTGGTAGGCGTATACACCCAAGCTGTAGCCCGGCCCGCCCCAATTCGAGAAAACCAGGTTGATGCTGCCCCATACCGCGACAAAGCCCAGCAAAGTCTTGACGGCCGGGTGCTGCCACCACGATTGGCCCAAGCGCGCCGTCCGCGGCATCCCCGCCGCCAGCACGGCCACCGCCAGCGCACCCCCCACCGCATAAAATCCGGTCGAGGCCGCCGCGCCAATCAACATGCCGCCCAGCAGGAAGCGACCGCTGCCCAGCGCCGCCCACAGGCCCGCCAACAGCCAAGCCGCGGTCAAGTTGATGCCGGTGAGGTTGGTCGACGCCTGCAACACCTCGCAAGCCAGCAAGTTCAGCGCCAGCGCGACCACTCCGCCGAGCGGCCCCAGCCACCGCCGAGCCAGGCGCCACGAGAACAGCGCCGCAAGCAGCGCGGCCCCGGCCGAAAGCAACTTACCGATCAGGTAGTGGTAGCCAAACGCCTTGTACAGCAGTGCCGGGACCGCCAGGTGCAGCGGCGGGTGCGAGAAGAAGAAGTCGCGGTACGGCACCGTGCCTTCGCTCCATAGCTTTGCCGCGTAGAAATACAGCGCCTCGTCGGTGGTCGAATACCGCAGCGCGTTCGTCTTCAGCACCGCGTAGGCGGCCACCAGCAGGGCCACCAAGCCCCACTCCCAGGCGCGCCCCCACGCGGCATCGGCCTCGGCATCGTCGTCGCGCCGCAGCGGCAACAGCGCGGCCACCGCCACCAGGGGCAGCGCCAGCACCGGCAGCAGCCACCACGGGCCCGCCTGCAGCGCCCAACCCAGCACTGGCACCAGCAGCAACCCCGCGCCGGCCCACGGCAAGCGCCCCTCGAGCCGCCGGGTGAGCAGGGCGCCCAGCAGCAGTGGCGCCAGCAGACCCAACAGCAGCAACCACGTTCCGCCCGGCAGCGGAGTCAACACGGCGGATTGTTGGGCCGTGGCCGCCACTTCCACACCGCTGACTGCCGCCAGCACCGGCAGCGGCGTCTTGCCAGAAAAGCCTTGTGGCATCCACGCAAACAAGATCGGTCCCAGCAGCGCCAGACCGGCAACGGCCCGCAGCTTCCTAGAGCCGATCGCGCCCAGGCAAATCAGCGCCGCCGCCGCCACCCCCGTCAGCATCGGCGCCGAAAGCCCGGCCAAAGAGGGCCGCAACGGCTCGCCCAGGGCCACCGCCGCAGGACCGCCGGCCATCAGCCAGCTCCCCGACACCAACCCGGCCAATGCCGTCGCCACGCCCGCCGCCGGACTGGGCCGCAACCACTGGACCACCGCCGCCGCCAGCGCCAACAGCGCCAGCAGCAATGCGCCTTGAACGACGCTGGGTTGCGCGCTGTTCGCCACCGTCGCCGCCGCCACGGCTAGCAGGGCCGCGCCCGCCAACGGGGCCGCACGCAGTCCCACCGGCCAATCCGGGGTTTCCGCAGTGGCCACCGCCGACTCGACCGTCGGAGCACTGACTGGTGCTGCGGGCTCCGCGACCGGTGCGTCCGCTTGCTGCCGGTCGGCCGGCGCTTTGTCGGGCTGAGTTCGGGCTTTCTTCGCCATGTCACCCCAAAGCCTTCAGCAGGGCGCCGCTGTCGATCGCGGTGCGCAACGCGATTTCCGCCGCACTATAGGGGTCGACCTGCCGACTCGCCACCTGGCGCACCAACGCCTGTCCCTCGGGATCGCGGCCCAGCCAGCGGTCGGCATGGCGCCCCACCGACTCGCGCAGCAGCGACGACACCACGAACCTCGCCCGCCCGCGCCGCCGCATGTCGGCGTGGTCGCTGCCTCGCAAGTGTTCAGTATGCTTGTCGATCTCCGCTACCAGGGCGTCAAGTCCGTCGCCCCGCGCCGCCACCGTGCGTACGATCGGCGGCAGCCAGTCCGGCATCTCGCTCAGCAGCATCTGCAGGCCGCGCAAATCGGCCACGGTCCGCTCGGCGCCGTCGATGTCGGCCTTGTTCACCACGAAAATATCGGCAATTTCAAGGATGCCCGCCTTGATGGCCTGGATGTCGTCGCCCAGACCGGGCACCAGCACCACCACGGTTGTCTCGGCGGTGCGGACGATGTCGATCTCGTCCTGGCCCACCCCCACCGTCTCGATGATCACGACGTCGCAACCCATCGCGTCCAGCACGTGCACCGAGTCGCCGGTCGAGCGCGACAGACCGCCCAACGCGCCGCGCGTCGCCAGCGATCGAATGAACACGCCGGGGTCGGCCGCGTGCTCCATCATGCGGATGCGGTCGCCCAGGATGGCGCCGCCCGAGAAGGGGCTAGAGGGATCCACCGCCAAAACGCCCACTTTCTTGCCCTGGGCGCGGTACTTGCCAATGAGCCGCGAGGTCAGCGTCGACTTGCCCGAGCCCGGATTGCCCGTGATCCCCAACACCCGCGCGCGGCCGGTGTGCGGGTACAGCTTGCGCAGGACCTCGGTGGCGCTCGGGTCGCGATCGTCCAAGAGCCGCATCAGGCGGGCGGCGGCGCGCACATCGCCGGCCAGCACGGCCGCGGCGGCCCGATCAGCTGCGCCTGGCGAAGAAACTGCTGAGACCATGCTGCAATTCTCTGGACCCGGCGGGCCCGTTGGCGGCATCCAGGTCCGGATCCTGCCCAAGTCGCGCGCCGAACGTGCAGGGGAGTCCCGCAGGACCTGTGGCAACGCGCAGAGGCGGGGCGCAACGGCGGAGCGGACTTGCTGCCGGTTTTAGAACACGGCGCCGATCTTGCCGGTAATCAGGTTCAAGTCGTCGGTGAACGACCGAATCAGCTCCACGCCGACCTGTACACGGTACGACACCACCCGCATACCGATGGACGCGCGCTGGGTAAAGGCCGTCACGTTCTCGAACTTGGGCAGCACCATCTTCAGCGACTTGTCGTTGGGCAGGATCGGCTCCAGGTTGGGCTTGACGTACATGAAGCCCGGCGACCAAGCCAGCCACGGCTGCAGCGACAGCACGCCCATGATGCCGAAATTCTTGCTGACCACGACGTCGACCGCGCCGTTCAAGAAGTCCATCGTGCTGTTGCCCACCACGCCGCTGACCGAGCCGCGCACGCCAAAGTCGGGCACGTAGCGGAACCCATCGATCAGCGACGCCTGGAAGTCGACGCCCGCGGCATACAGGTTCGAGTCCTGCAGGTGCGTCAGGCTCGCGCCGAGTTGCACCGACTGCGGCATGCCCTTGCGCGCGCGAATGACCCAGCTCGACAGCGACGACTGCGGCGAATCAACTGCCTTTTTCCAGTAGTCGTTGTCCGCCTTGGCGCCCGAGGTCGACATCTCGACCGCGGCGTCCATGCCCAGCGCGCCCTGCGAGTACACCGGGCCCGACGAACGCGGACCGATCGCCAAGCCAATTTCGCGCATCAGCAGCTTGATCTGGTCATTTTGCGCTCGAGCCGTCGAGGTCGAGCTGACGTCGTAGAACTTGTCGAAATGCACGTCGAGCGGGGCCGCCACAGCCAACGACGGCAGCACGACCGCGGCCACCACCGCCGCCGACAGCCAGTTCGTCCAACGTTTCGCAAGGGTGCGGGGCCAAAGTGCCGCAGCCCAGCGCCGCTCGTTCGTATCGCGTCGGTCCATATTGGGTCCTAGCAAGTGCGGGCCAGCCGCACTCGTGCATCCTGCCCCACGCTGGCAGCCTTGTCCATAGCCTAACGTTTCCCTTTCAGTTCAAGGGCCTTGGCCGATGCGTCTGCCTTCATCTTCTCGCGCTCGACCGGATCGGCCCAACGGCGCTGAACCTCGGGCGACAACTCGCGAATCGGGTCAAAGAAGAAGAACTGCCGCTTGGGATCCACGTTGGGGCTGGAGAACACCGCGATACCGGTCTCGCGATCGTAATAGTCGTAGCTGTGGGCGTCGCGCTTGCCGCCGCCGCCCAGGGTATCGACCACGAACACAGGCGAGTTGAAACCAGCCGTGGCGCCGCGGACCGCCTTCTCGATATCGATGCCGACGGCCAGTGTGGTGCGCAAGTCCTCAACACCTTTCACCAAATCGTGGATATACACGTAGTACGGGTGCACGCCCACCCAACCCAGGCGCTTGCACAGCAGACGCATGGTGTCCACGTCGTCGTTCACGCCGCGCTGCAGCACGCTCTGGTTGCGGATGAATACGCCTTCTTCGGCTAGACGGCCCAGCGCCTCGCGGGTAATCCAGGTAATTTCAGCGGGATGATTGAAGTGCGTGTGCAGCACCACGTCCTTGCGCAGCGAGCGACCCAGCTTGACCACGTCGACCAGCGCCTGCACCCACTCGTGGTCGGTCAGCAGCTTTTGCGGCATCACCGCCGGCCCCTTGGTCGCGTAGCGAATGCGGCGGATGTTGGGCAGGGACAGCAATCGCTCGCCCAACTGCCGAATATGCTTGGCCGGCAGGTTGTAGACGTCGCCGCCGGACAGCACGATGTCTTCCAGCTCGGGGCGCGTGGCGATGTACTCGAACACCTGTTCCCAACGGCCGGAATCGGCGTTGATGGCGACCTTGTCCACCATGTCGGTGTCCTGGCCCACGGCGTAACTGCGTGTGCAGAAACGGCAATAAACGGGACACGTGTCCAGCGCCAGGAACAACGCCTTGTCGGGATAGCGGTGGGTCAGGCCCGCGACGGGCGCGTCTTCCTGCTCGTGCAGCGAGTCCAGTACCAGTTCGGGATGGTCGGGTTTGAGCTGCGAAGCCAGCGGGATGAACTGGCGCCGTACGGGGTCACGGTATGGGTTGGACCAATCGACCAGACTTAGTAGGTAGGGTGTGACCCGCACCGACATCGGCGAATGGGCAAACCCGGCCGCGGCGTCGGCAATGAATTCAGGCGACGCCAGACCCTGCAGGGCTGCCAGCAGCGCTTCGGGCCGGGTAATCGAATTGCGGCCTTGCCACCGAAAATCGAGGAACGTCGCCTCGTCCACGTCGCGCCATGCCGGGATCTGTGACCAAAACCGGCCCTCGGTCAGCTGGGTATGCCACCGCGACGACGGAGGAGCCGGCGGTTTGACGTGGCGGCCCGGCGGCGGCACGAAAGCGGTTGGAGCCGCAGCCATCTTGGGGTCGCTGGCGGCGCTTGCTGCGGAAGTGTAAGGAGAACCAAGAGAATTGGCCATGGCGTGCACGCTGCGGTCCTTGGGAGGGACCGCTCCAAGGCCGGGCCGCACGGTGCGCGCGGGCCACGGCGCAGTCACCTGATTAGGGTACCATGCCCGTTCGGACGCCGTCGAGGATCGCCTGAGCCAGATCGCGCAACTGCTTCAATTGATGGATGTCGCCTTCGCGTTGCGGGACGGCGCTGCAAAAGCCGTGCTTGCCGGCCAGAGTGCGCAGGGCGTCGAATTGACCTGTGTCCGAGGTGCGCAGGTGCTCCAAGCGTCGCGCCGCCTCGCTCAGCTGTTCGACCACGCGTTCGAGCTGCTCGCCGACCAGCCCGCGATGCTTCAACCGTTGTCGCAGATCCGCAGGGTTGCCGCCGCCATGCAGTGCAGCCGGGACCTGGAGCACCCGGTTCACCACAAACCCGGCTACCGCGATACCGTGGCTGCTTAGCTGTTCGTACAGGTGGCGCGCCTCGCGCAGCGAAGTCTCGCCGGGCGCCGTTACCACCAGGAATTGTGTCGTGGGTTCGCGCAACATGGCATCGGTGGCCAGGGCCCGCTCTTTCAAGCGCGGCAGTACGTCTTGGAAGGCCACGAAAAACTGGGCGATATCGGGCAGGGCGTCCGAACCGAACAGCTTGCCCAACACGCCCATCGCCATCGAACTGCTCGCACCGAACCAGCCCAGCAGGCCCCCCTTGGGTTTGGCGCCTGGCAGCGGCACCTTGCTAAACCATTTGAGCACGCGCTCGTTGATGAAGCTGGCCAAGGTGTTGCCCGCCCGCAAGAAATCCAGCGCGTTGTGCATCGGCGGTGTATCGAGCACGAGCAGATCGTACTTTCCGCCCTGGGCCAACTCGAAAATGAGCTCGAGCGCCATGTAGTCCGGGCTGGCCTGCAGCGTGGGCAAAAACGCCCGGTAAATGCGGTTGTTCAGGACCTGATCGCGCAGCTCCGGGTTCGGCAGCAGGCGCTCGACCATTGCGATGGCGCCCGTACTCGCGTCGAGCATCATCGCATCCAAACAGCCCCCCGGCGCCACGCCACCCGGAAGCTGGTCGGCCAGCTTGGGCAACACCGGGTGGGCGACGTTGGCTGGCGGCTTGCTCTCTGGTGAATCACCTTGTAAACCAAGTGCTTGCAGTAGGCGCCGCGCCGGATCGATGGTCAACACGAGCACCCGCCGGCCGCGCTGCGCCGCCAGCACCGCCAGAGCCGCCGACGAGGTGGTCTTGCCCACGCCACCAGAGCCCGAAAGCACCAGCAGTTTGGCGTCGTTCAGGATGTCGTCGAGCGGATTGGCCGCCGCGGCACTCATGTGCACCCCACCTACACCACCCACCTACACCACCTCTGTGCCCAGGGCCGTAGCCAACTGGTCGATGGCCTCGAGCGGCAGAGTCCGCCTGAACAAGAACGGCAACGCCAGGACCCGCCCAGGGGCGCTCCCAACCAACCGCGGCAGCAGCGTTTCGGCCCGCCGCCGTCGACCGGCGAGGAGCTCGGCGGCCCACAGCCAGCTGGCCAAGTCCTCTAGATTCTGAGCGTCTGGCGCGGCCACGGCGCGTTCCACTGCCAGCGCGTCCTCAACCGCCTGCGCATCAGGCACCGGGCGGTCGACTTCTTGGGCCAGCGTGTACAGGTCGCGCGGGTCCAGCACGTCCGAAAACACGCCGTTGACCACCACCGCCGCGGGCGCGACGCCGTGCTCGCTCTTGAGAATCGCCTGTAGCTCCAAGGTTTCGACGACCGGCATCTCTTCTGGCAGCGTCACCAGCACCAGCCCGCAACGCTTGGGATCTCGGAGCAGGTCGCCCATGCCCTGGGCGTAGTGGTGCACCGGCCCGGCGCGGAAGGTGATCTGCAAAGTCCTTGGAATCTGGTACATCCCTTGGACAAAGCCGCTCGTGGGCAGGTCGCAGATGAGCAGGTCGTACTTCTTGTCGCCGCGGGGACCGTGCTCCTCCAACATCTGCCAGATGTGGTACAGGAACAGGATCGGCTTGACGGCCGGCACCGCGCCAAAAAAGCCCTCGACGGCGCGGTTGCGCAGGGCAAGGTTCACCAACGCTTCGATGCGCAGCTGCTTGGTCGCAAAGTACCGCAGCGAGTCCATCGTATCCATCACCGCCAGGTCCAAGTTGGCGGCGGCGCGTTGTGGATGCGGACCTGGGCGCGCCACGCCCAACAGCGGACCGGCGCGCGAGACCGCTTCCAGCTCGACCAGCAGCACCTTCTTGCCCTGGCTGGCGGCGCGGCGGGCCAACGCCTGAGCGACCGTGGACTTGCCCACGCCGCCCTTGCCGGTCACCAGCAGCACCTCGTGGTCCAGCAGTGCGCGGATCGCCTGGGCGTCGACTGCGGGAGCGCTGGTCTGGGGGGGCAGGGTACTGGTCACGGGCGCAACTTCTCCAGCAACGCTTTACGGGCCGGCAGCATAGCCCGGCTCGGCGGCGATTGCGACAGCCGCAAGGTAGGCTGCGGTAGCGACAAAAGGAACCCTGGTCGGCGAGCTTTCGCGTCAGTCGCCGCGGTCTTGCGAGGCCTTGATCAAGCGCAGGCCCTGCTGCGCCGACGCCAGCAGCGGTCCATCCCAGCGGCTGTCGCCCAGAGCCAAGCGGGGTTGCGGCAGGCCGGTGCGCTGCCACGCCGCGACCTTGCCAAAGCCGATCGAAGCCGGTTCTACCACCTGCCCGTCGTGCAAGTCCAAGCCGATGACGCGATCGACGGGGAACTGCAGCAGCTCACTCGTGTACTCCACGACCAGCGTGGGCGACGCCGACACGATCGCCAGGAACACGCCGCGCTGGCGCGCCTTCTGCAGACTTTGGGCCAGCCACGGCCGCAACTGCACCGACGCCAACGCGGGTTGTAGGGCCTTGCGCACCGCAGTCACGCTGTGGCCATGGAGCAACAGCGCCGCGTAGCGGCAGGCCCCTGCGTAGTCGCCGTCGGTCATCTCTTTGCTATACCAGGCGAAATCGGCGGAGCGCACTGGCCACGGGCTGGCGCCCAGCTCGGCAAGACGCACGACCTCGTCGCCCACATCGGCCGCCCACAGGGTCTCGTCGGCATCGCTGGCGATCCACTCGCCGCTGGCCACCGCCTCGATGGCAGCTTCCACACGCGCGCGGTCGGCGGGATCGGCTAGGGGCGGCAGATCGGCCGCGCTGGCAGGGAGTGCGAGAGAGGGAGTGGACGCCATGGCACCTCCGAAACGCTCCGCGCACGGTGCCAGAGGCGCACGGGATTGTCACGCGGCGAGGCTGGAGCGAAACTCCGGGCGGCGCCGCACCCAAGCCGGCCGGTTCGCAGAGGAATACCATGCTCGCCCGCTCCCTTGTCCTCTTTGCCGCTCTGGTACTGACGGTCGCTGCTTGCCAGAAGGCCAAACCCCCGGCGCCCGACGAGCGCTGGCCTGTGCCACCGGTCCCGGCGCTCGCCAATCCGCCCAAAGCGCCGCTGCCGCCCGCCGCGTTGCCGCAGCCGGCCAGCCCAGCGCAAGCCGCAGCCAAGGCGGCCGAACCGGTCGCGCCCTGCGAGGTCGAGCTTTCGGGTCAGCTCACCGCGACGGCCCCGGCCGGTCAATTCGTGGCAATCTACGTCGCTCGAGGCGATTGCATGGCGGCCGATGCGCATACCCTGGCCCGGGTCATTGCTGCCGAAGACGGTAAATTCTTTAGCGAAGTCTTTGTTCCGTGCGGTTGGCAGCTGTCGCTGTGCGCGGCCTACGAAGCCCGCGATTTTGAGAATCCAGCCCCCAAGCCGACCACGCATTTTGGGAAGTTGCCGCGCGATCTTGCGGCCGTGGGCGAAGGCGAGGTCGAATTCAAAGAGCTGAACTGGTCGCTGGCCGACGGGCCCCAGCGCGTGTTTGCCGCGCCGCGCCCGGTCGACACCGCGAAGTAGTTCGGCCACGGCCAGCCACTCTGCGCCAAAGCGCCCAAAATCTGTAGCAGTGTCTGCCCTGTCGACTGCTTCGCCATGGCGCGCCGGGCCGGGCGTGGTATTCTATGTGGCCCGCGCAAGCTGCTGCGGCGCGGCGGCGGTGCCGACCCGGTACGCCCAACTATTCCGATCCCGACCAATTGGAGCGAAGTTACGATGGCAGAAGGGCCGATGAGCGTAGGTGGGCAAGCGATCCTGGAGGGCGTGATGATGCGCTCGCCGAACTCGTTGGCGATCGCGGTGCGGCGCGCCAATGGCGAGATCGTTGTCAAAGAGGACCGCTGGGTGTCGATTTGGGAAAAGGCGCGCCTGCTGCGCAAGCCGTTCCTCCGCGGCGCCGTCGTCCTGTTCGAAGCGATGCACAACGGCGTCAAAGCGCTCTCGTTTTCGGCCGATCAAGCCGCCCGCGATCAAGAGCCAGCACCTGCGTCGGCGGATGCCGCACCACCGGCCGAGACGCCGCTAACCGGCCTGGCTATTACGGGCACGATCATCGTGTCAGTCGCCTTTGCTTTCGCCCTGTTCGCCGCGCTGCCCCACTTCGTGACGTGGCTGGCGGGCACCGTCCTGGGCAACGCTTCGCTGGCGTCGGGCAAGGATCTCAGCTTCCAAGTCGTCGACGGCATCGTGAAGATCGCCGTGCTCGTGGGCTATATGGCCCTAATTTCGCGGATGCCCGACATCGCCCGCGTGTTCCAGTTCCACGGCGCCGAGCACAAGAGCATCTTTTGTTACGAGGACAACAAGCCCCTGACCGTCGCCAACGCCAAGGCGTACATCACGCTGCATCCGCGCTGCGGGACCTCGTTCTTGCTCATCACCGTGGTGACGTCGATCGTGTTGTTTTCGGCCGTGTTTCCGTTCTTGCCCGAGGTGAGCAGCGTCAAGTGGTTGAATCAGCTGGCCTATGTCTTCGTGAAACTGCCGCTGATGTTCCCCGTAGCCGGCATTGCCTATGAGATGACTCGCTTGTCGGCCAAGTACCCCAACAACTTGATCGTCAAGGCGTTTACCTGGCCCGGCCTGAAGCTGCAGCTGATCACGACCAAGGAGCCTGACGACGAGCAACTGGAGATTGCCCTGGTCGCCCTGCAGATGACCCTGCGCCGCGAGCAGGCCTTGCAGAGCGGTCTGGCGCTGCCCGAGCAAAGCGAGCCCGTGGTGTTCGCCAACTACGAAGCATTCTTGCAGGCCACGGCCGTCCCGATTGCCCCGGTCGCGCTGGCGGCGTGAAGCGGCACAGCGCTTGAGCCTGAAGGTCCGTTGATCCACACTGCGCCGCCCCGGCTGCCTGCCGTGGTCCCCCAGCGAGTTGTGCCATGTTCGAACGATTGCAGTCGGTTGCCGCCCGTTATGACGAACTGGGCGAGGCGCTGGCCACCAACGAGATTGCCGCCGACCCCGAGAAGTCGATCAAGCTGATGCGCGAGCGCTCGGCCATCGAAGAGGTGGTCTTGGCCTATAAGGCCTGGAGCAACAACCAGAAACAGATCGACGATGCCAACGAGTTGCTGACGATCGAGACCGATCCCGAGCTGCGCGAGATGGTGCGCGACGAACTGCAGACCTTGATCGGCGATCGCGGTCCGCTGCAAGAAGCCCTGCGCGAACTCATGATTCCGCGCGACCCCCGCGACAACGCCAACTGCATCGTAGAAATCCGCGCCGGCACGGGCGGCGACGAAGCCGGACTCTTTGCCGCTGACTTGCTGCGCATGTACACCCGCTTTGCCGAAAAGCGTGGCCTGAAGGTCGAGGTCATGAGCGAAAACGAGACCGAATTGGGCGGCTTCAAAGAAGTCTGCTGCCTGATCGACGGTCCGCAGGCTTTCGCGATCTTCAAACACGAGTCGGGCACCCACCGCGTCCAGCGCATCCCCAGCACCGAGTCGCAAGGTCGCATCCACACTTCGGCTTGCACGGTGGCGGTGCTGCCCGAAGTCGAGGACGTGGACATCGAGATCCGCACCGAAGACCTGCGCATCGACACCTACCGGGCCAGCGGCGCCGGCGGTCAGCACGTCAACCGGACCGACTCCGCGGTGCGCATCACCCACATCCCCAGCGGCGTGGTCACCCAGTGTCAGGACGAGCGCAGCCAGCACAAGAACAAAGCCAAGGCGATGATGCAGTTGCGCGCCAAGTTGTTCGACATGCAACAGCAGGCGCAGACTGCCCAGACCGCCGCCGCCCGCAAAGAGCAAGTCGGTTCGGGCGACCGGTCCGAGCGCATCCGCACCTACAACTTCCCGCAAAACCGCCTGACGGATCATCGGATTGGCCTCACGGTCTACAACCTGGACCAAGTGCTGCAGGGCGAACTCGACACGGTCATTCAGGGGCTGCAATCGGCGGAGCGAGCGGCGCTTCTGGCCCAGGAACAACAGAGCCTGTAGCCGATCGACTGGCACGCACCGCCGCCACCACCGCACGCAAGACAAACGCGGCCGCCTCGGCGTCGGCTTGGGCGCTGCTGCACAGCGGATCCCCTTCGACCAACGTCCGTGCCGCCGCTTGAGCCTTGCGCAGCTGCCGCAACGGCTCGGCGACCTTGGCCGCCAACTGCTCGGCGTGCAGGGCCAACTGGACCTGCTGTAGCGCGGTCAGGCGTGGCGCGGGCAGCGGATCGCGCGCCAGATCGCGCAGATCCCACTCGATGCGCAAGTTCACGGCGCGGTCGGCAAACTGGGTCCAACGGCCGTCCAGACCCGACTGCGTCTCGGTCCAGGCCAAGCCCGCGCGCACACCATCGTGTCCACCGAGCCAGACTCGGACCGGCAGCAGCACCGACCAGCGTTTGGGCTGCAGGGGCGGCGCCGGGGCAATCGGTTGAACGGCCATGCGAAAAGCAGCCTCAACCTCGGCGACGGCGGTGTCCGCGACCGTGCAAGGTTGGGGTGGCGGCGGTGCGGCGGCGGTGCTGTGGGCCACTAGGGCGGCGGCGAGCAGGTGCTTGGGCATGGGCGTTCCTGGGCGTCGGCTTGGACGGCGTGCGCACGCCGACCTTGCAAGCTCCACGCCAAGAGCGGCAGCTTCTAATGTTTGGAATTGACGTGATGATCAGCGCCGTGGCGGGCCGGTGATACCGGTATCGCAGTGTCAGCCGGTACCGCCTAGTATCGACTACGGCGCCTTGCAGCCTGCCGCCGTCGGCGCGGCGATGCACACCGGATTCTGCTTCAAGGTGGCGCCTTTCTCGATGCGCACCTGCCTGCGCAGCCAGCCCGTGCCGTTGCGCTCGTCACGCACCACCAGCCAGATCGGCACGATTTTGCTGGTCTCGGTCGCGGCCAAGCTGGGGGCGGTGTAGTCGACTTGTGGCTTGCCGTGCCAGGTCTTGACCTCGCTGAAGTCGCCGGCTTCGCTGAACCACGAGAACAACAACGTTTCTTTGACGGGCTCCTTCACGGTCGGGTCGCTAGAGGGGCCGATCACCTGAATTTGACTGGGATCCCACTGGGGCCAGAACTGGACCGTACTGCCCGGTGCCAGCACGGGGGTCACGTCCTCTGGCCAGGCCACGCCGCGCGACACGTCGGCCGCTACGTCCACCGCCGGCACGCGGAGCCCGATGCCCTGCAACTCGGGATTCTGGTTGACCGAACGGCACTCGCCATCGTAGCTCTTGCTGACCTTGGCGGCCGCGCGCTCGCAGGCGTTGCTGTAGGTCTTGCCGTCGCAGCCGCACTCGGGGACATAGGCGCAACTGGCCGGAGTCTTTGCACAAACCGGCTCCTTGTTTGCGTCAAACGCCGGGCAACTTCCGGTCATGGGGGCCAAGCCCAGGCGCTTGAAGCCCGCCAAGCAGTTGCTGCGGTCGCCGCAGATCTTGGACAGCATTGCAGAGGCCTTGGTCGGGCAAGTGCCGCCGTACGCGCCGATCTCGCCGACCTGGAACAGCACGTAGAAATCCGGCACCGAACCTGTAGAGAAGCCGCCCACGCCCGCACCTGCCACTACTTTGCCACCCGGGATGCATCCCAGATCCGGGGCCGCCGAGCTACCGCTGGGCATGTCCATACCCATTTTCTTGAACACGGCCGGGGCGTTGGCCAGTGACTGCATCAGCGTGGCGATCGTGACCGTGGCCGTGGCGCCGGTGCCCAGGTCCACTTGCAGGTCGGGGTCCAAGCACTTGTAGTTGCCGTCCTTGGCCCAGGCAAAGGGGCAAAAGGCCCACGCGTAGCACAGTTGTGCATCGGGACGCGGACTTGCCACCAGCATGGTCAGGTCGGTGGCGCTGTCCAGGTGAACCTCGGGCGGCGTGGCTTTGACGCCCAAGACCCGCAACTTGCTGATCCGATAGGCCGGTTCAAAGTCGTCGGTGCAAGCGGACAGGCTGATCAGTGCCAGCAGTGCCAGCAGTGCCAGCAGTGCCACCAGTGCTGGCCGTGACAGCAGTGCTGGCCGTGACAGCCGTGACAGCCGTTCCAGCAGTTCCAGCCGGACCCAGGCTGTGCGGTTGCCCCGCCTGTAATTGCCCTGGCATTGCCCGCTGTTGCCCATCGCTATCCCTCGCTGCGTCCCCAGAGCCCGCCGCACTCGCTAGTTCGTCGGCTTGAATTCTACCTCGAAACCCACCTTGGTCGAAATGGGTTTCCCGTCGCGCGTGCCCGGTTGGAACGGGCAGCGACGGATGCCCTTTTGTGCTTCGTCGTCAAATGGTTGGCCGGCGCCCTTCAGGATTCGCGTCTTCTTGACCGCCCCGTCGGCGCCGATGTCGAGCAGCAACACCACGCGCACCACCCGGCCGCTGGCTGGCGCGCCCTCCGGCCACGTCACAAAACCTTCGCAGTTGGCGATCTTCGGCTTGGCCAGGACGATCTCGACCTTGGCCGGCTCGGGTCCCTTGACGCCCGTGTCGGGTGCCGGTTCGCTGTTGTCGACCGGGTCGGTGGTGGGCCGCCGCCGCACATTGTTTTCGTTCGCCTCTACACTGGGATCGCCCAAGACGTCGTCCTTGCCCGTTTGCACGGCCACGCCCTCGTCGCCGCCGCTGCCGTAGGTCTTGGACAGCACCAGCGGCGCGGGTTCGTTGTTCGGCTTGGGCGCTTCCGCCTTGGGCTCCGCGGTCTTGGCCTGCGGCGGCCGCTTGGCTTGCGGCTTGGGCTGCGGCGCCGGCGTGTCCGCCTTGGGCGCTTCGGCCTGGGCCTTGGGCTCCTCCTTGGGCGGCTCAGGCGGTTTGGGTGGCTTGGGCGGCTTTGGCAGCTGCACCTGCTCTTGGACCGTCCGCACGGCCTTCTTTTCGGGCTCGACCGGCGGGCGCGGCCGCGGCTGCAGGCCCATGATCCACCAAGCCGCCACGGCGTGGGCGACCAGCGAAAACACCAGACCTGATACCAAGTTGCGATCCACGATTGTTCCCTGCTGCCGGCTGGCCGGCTCCTGCTACTCGATCTCTTGCTCCTTGGTATTGACCGCCACCTTTTCGACGCCCATCTGGCGAACTTGGTCGATCACCCGCACCACGTCGCCATGGCTGACGCGCCGATCGGCCGACAAGATCGCTTCGATCCCCGGGTTTTCGGCCACCGCCACCTTGACGGCCTGCTGCAGCCCCAGCGCATCCACGGGATTGCCATTCAAGAACAGCTTGCCTTCCTTGCTCACCACGATCGACAGCGGCTTGCTCGGTTTCTGCTCGGCACTTGCGGCTTTGGGCAGATCGATGTCGATCTGGGCTTTCTTCATCTTTTCGCTGACTTCTTCGTTAGTCAGCATGAAGATGATCAGCAGCACCAGCATGATGTCGACCAGCGGCGTGACGTTGATCTCCGACAACACATCGTCGTCGCTGCTCATTTTCCCAGCCATGATCTAGTCCCCCTTGGCCGAGCTAGCCGCCTTGCCCTGTGGCGCGGTCTTCAGGTGCGCCATCAGGATCGCTTCCAGGGCGTCGGTGTTCATCACCGTGTTCTTCACCTGCGTGCGGAGCCAGTTGTAGGCAATGACAGCAGGAATCGCCACGAACAGGCCCACCGCGGTCGCGACCAACGCCTCCGAGATCGAGCCCATGATCAGCGCCTGTCGCGAACCTCCCGCGCCCACCTGCTGCTTCAAGTTCGCAAACGCGCCCAAGATTCCGATGACGGTGCCCAGCAGGCCGATGAACGGGGCGTTGGCGCCTAGCGACGACAGGTAGATCAAGAACCGTTCGTAGCGCTTGCGCTCCACGGCGATCACGGCGTTCATGACTTCTTGCACCGCTTCGGGCCCGCGATGCATTTCCTGCAAACCGGCAAGCACCACGCGGGCTTCCATGCCCTGGTATGGCTTGAGCAAGGCCATCGCCTCGGCCGGCGAGCGATCCAGGGCCTTGAGCAGCTTCGGCTCCAGATCACCGATCGGTGTCCGATTTTGCCACAGGAACAGAAGTCGCTCGATCGTCACCGCGATCGACCCGATCGCCAGCACCATGAGCAGCCACAGCACCCACTCGGCACCCACCTGATCGAAGAAAACTGCAAGTCTTTCGGTCATTTTCCTGTTTCCCTGGTCGCCCATGGGGGCTGGGCATGGCCCGGTTCGGGCGGCCCAAATGATTGGATGAGCGCAGGCCGAACAAGGTTGCGCCGCGTTTTGCCGCTCCATTGGCCGCACGATTGAGCGAGCGCAGGACTCGGTCGCGGCGAAAATGGTGACAGGCGGCCCGAACGTATGCAAGCTGGGGGTGCGGGAGCGCGCCGAACTCCCGCCCGCACAGGCCTTTGGTTCGGCAGCCGGGGAGGACCCCTAACCCATGAAGGATCTTAGCGAATCAGCGGTCGCGCCGGCTGACGGTGCCGGTGCCGGTCCTGGTCTGGCTGCCAGTGCGACCGCCGAAGACCCCCTGTACGAGCCCATTGTCATCGACGGCGTACCCACGGTCGAAGAGCTCGTTGCGACGCTGCGGAGTTACCTACCCGACAGCGATTTCGCCATGTTGCGCCGCGCCTACGCCTTTGCGGCCCACAGCCACGGCGGTCAGTTTCGCAAGAGCGGCGAGCCGTACTTTGCCCACCCGGTCGCTGTAGCATTTTTGCTCACGCGCCTGCGGCTGGACGTGGCATCGGTCTGCGCTGGCCTGCTCCACGACGTCGCCGAAGACACGGTGGTCACGATCGAGGAGATCTCGCGCCGCTTTACCCCTGAAATCGCGCTGATTGTCGATGGGGTGACCAAGCTCGACAAAATCAAGTTCTCCAGCCAGGAGCACAAACAGGCCGAAAACTTCCGCAAGATGCTCGTGGCCATGTCGCGCGACATCCGCGTGTTGCTGACCAAGCTGGCGGATCGACTGCACAATATGACGACGCTCGAGCACATGAAGCCCGAGAGTCAGAAACGCATCGCCCAAGAAACCACCGAGATCTATAGCCCGCTGGCCAATCGCCTGGGCATCGGCTGGATGAAGGCGCAGCTGGAAGACTTGTGCTTCCGCCACCTGTATCCCGAAGAGTATCGGCAACTTGCCTTTACCGTGGGTCAGCGCCAGGCCGAGCGGCAGGCCTACGTCAACGAAGTGGTGGCCGAGATCCACGAACTGATGGAAACCGAGGGCCTTGGCCACGCCAGCGTGTACGGCCGCCCCAAGCACCTGTACGGCATCTGGCACAAGATGGAGAAGGGCAAGGTGCCGTACGAGCAGATCTACGACGCCCAGGGCTTCCGCATCTTGGTCAATGACGTCAAGGAGTGCTACCAGGCGCTGGGCGCGGTGCACGGCCATTGGAAGCCGATCCCGGGGCGCTTCAAGGATTACATCGCACTGCCCAAGTCGAACCGCTACCAGTCGCTGCACACGGCGGTGATCGGCCCGCGCGCCGAGCGCATCGAAGTGCAGATTCGCACCCACGATATGCACCGCTTCGCCGAGGAAGGTGTGGCGGCGCACTGGAAGTACAAAGAGCGCGGCGAGTCGCTGCGGCTGCGCGACGAAGAGCGCTTTGCCTGGCTGAAGCAGCTCTTGGAGTGGCACACGGGCGTCAAGGACTCGGACGAGTTCTTGGAGACGATGAAGGTCGACCTCTTCAACGACGAGGTCTACACCTTTACGCCCAAGGGCGACGTCAAGGTGCTGCCGCGCGGCGCTACGCCGGTGGATTTTGCGTTTGCCATCCACGGCAAGGTGGGCGAGCGCTGCGTCGGCGCCAAGGTCGACGGCGTGATCGTCCCGCTGCGCCACCAGCTGCGCAACGGCAACGTCGTGGACATCATGACCCGGCAAGACGCGCAACCCAGCCAAGACTGGTTGGAATTTGTCGCGACCGCCAAGGCCAAGAACCGCATCCGCGCCTTTGTCCACGCCGAGCAGCGCACCCGTGCCCACGAGATCGGCAGTGACCTGCTGGAAAAGGCGCTCCGCCGCCTCAAGTGTTCGATGGCCCGCGCGCAAGAGCACGAAAAGCTGGCCGAAGTGCTGGCGTCGGCCGGCGTGTCGAGCTGGGAAGACCTGCTGGTGGCCATCGGCTTTGGCAAGGCCGATGCCGACAAGGCGGCCCAGACGCTGTTCCCCACCGCCAAGCCGGCCGAGCCCGATGCGATTGCCGAGGCGATCAAACGGCCGCGCAAGCAAAAGACCAGCGGCGCCACCATCGTTGTGGACGGCCTGGACGACGTGCTGGTGCGTTTTGGCAAGTGCTGTTCGCCGGTTCCGGGCGATCCGGTCATCGGCGTCGTCACCCGCGGCCGCGGCATCACCGTGCACCAGCGCGGCTGCCCCAAGGTGCTAGAAGCCGACGCGATGCGGCGCTTGGACTGCGGCTGGAATACGGACACCGGCAGCGGCGCAGTGGTGACCGTGCGCGTCTACACCGAGAACACGCCTGGTCTTTTGGCAGCGATGAGCCAGCGCTTTACCGAGTCCGGGGTCGACATCCAGGCCGCGCACTGCCGGGTCATCGACGGACGCCGTGCGATCAACGACTTCGAGGTCATGGTGAACAACGTCAGCCAACTCAACGGCGTCATCTCGTCGCTGGGGCGGATCAAGGGCGTGTCGCGGGTCGAGCGGTTGCGCGGGTAGAGACGCGACCAATTACTGCTCATTTGTTCAGTAACTACATCTTCCGGCCGCGTCTCTAGCCCCAAGTGGGGCGCAAACGAGCGCCTTCAGCGACTCGCCGCGCCGAGTTCGAAGGTTCGGATGTACGGAGAAAGTCTTAATTGATCCGCTCTCCAGGAGCGTGTCGGGATAATCCCGGCACAATCCTAGCGCCGCGTCTTGCGCGGCGGCAACTGGCTGAAATCGCACGAATTCACTTCGGGCGATTTTCGGCCAGTTGGACAAACGAAAAAGGCTAGGAGACTGGCGGCACCCAATAAGATCATAATGTATAACTAAATGGACATGTCGTGTCGCCCATTTTGCCGACAGGCTCCTAGCTCCCGCTATTTCTTTTCAGCTGGGCTCCGCGGCACGTGGATCATCTTGACGTCCATGGTGTGGTCCGCGGAGAGCGCGATGCCGTGCTTCTTGAACTCGGCGACTTCTTTGGATAGCCCCGTCACCCGGCCCGCCAAGGTCTGGGCGAACGACCAAAGGATTTTGACCGCCACGCCCTGGTCGCGCTGGCTCAGGTCATAGAAGTCCTCGCGGCACAAACGCAGCAGGCGGGTCGGTTCTTTGGCCACCACCGTGGCCGAGCGCGGCTGGCCGGAAACTAGAGCGATCTCGCCAAAATGTGCGCCGGGGCCCAACTGGTTGACTGGCTGACGCCCCACTTCGACCTGCAGCGACCCGCTGACCACCAGGAACAGATCCTGCCCCTCTTCGCCTTCGCGGAAAACCACTGCGCCCGGGAGCAGTTGCACCTCGTGCACGTAGCGCAGCACCTTCATCAGCTCGTCGCGCGACAGGTGCTGACAGAAGCTGAGGCCTGCCAACAGGTCCAAGTTCTGCGTGGCTTGGAACGTGCCTGGCACGGTCGAGACCACGGTGCGCGGCTCGCTGGTCGGCGCGATCGTCACCACCACGGCCGTCACGTTGTCGCCGCCGCCATTGCGCAGCGCCAAGTCCACCAGCGGCTGGCTCAGGTCCTGGGCCGGCCGGCTCAGCAGCGACACCAGATCGCGATCAGGGACGTAGTCGGTCAGGCCATCGCTGCACAGCAGCAAGTGGGCACCCGGCGTGACGTCGATGTACGCCAGGTCTGGGCGGCACAACGCGCGCTCGCCCAGGATGCGGCTCACCACACCCCGGTAGCGGAAACCGTCGGCCTCGTCCCGCTTTAGCTGGCCCAGGCGAATCAGCTCTTCGGCCATGGTGTGGTCGGCAGTCAGCTGCCGCAGCTCCACGCCGTGCTGCAAATACAGCCGCGAGTCACCAACATGGGCGATGTACGCGCCCCGACCATCCAACAGCGCCAACGTGGCCGTGGTCGAGGCCCCGCGCAGTTCGGCCCGGTCGTGGGCCCAGTTGTAGATCTCGGCGTTGATGTTCTGAAACAACTGGGTCAGCGCGTCGAGCACGGCCCGGCGACCACGGCCGGGATCGCTGTCGCGCAGGGCCGCGGCGGCGACTTGTGCCAGGTGTGCGGCTTGCTGCTCGGCTCCCTGCAGAAACAGGCGCGCGGCGAACTCACCGGCGGCACCCCGAGCCCCGTCTGCCACCACGTACAGGCCGCAATGATCGTCGGCCACAAAGCCGTCGGCATTTTCAGTGCGCACCAAGCCTGGATGGGTCGCGCCGGTCGAACGTGCAAACATGCAACTTCGCTCCAATTCACAAGAATGCCGCTAGAACGTGATCCCAAGCTGCGCGCCATTCAGGGTGGGCGCAAGCCAAAGCCGGGCCGCTTTGACACCCTCTGCTGGCGGCGCGGGCTCGGCATGCCACAACCAAAGCCCGAAACCGGTGGCCGCTGCGCCCAGGGCCACGCACGCCGCGCCGCTGTACATCGCGGTCCGGTAACTGGATTCGCGATCGCGGGCCGCTGCGGGCGTTGTGCTGGTAATCAAACCACCATCGCTCTGCGCGGTCAAATCTGCCTGCAAATTCGCGCGCTGCGCCGCGCCGATCCCAATCAGCGCCACGCCGACTACGGCCAGTGTGGCACCGCCGATCACCGTCATCCAGACTTGCTGCGGAACTTTGGGTTCCGCGGCCTTGGGCACGGTCACTTCTGGAGTCGCTGCGTCGCCTTCTGCGGGCTTGACCTCGGCCGGCTTGGTCACGGCGGGTTTGACTTCCTCGGGTTTGCTGTCGGCCGGTTTGACGTCCGCTGGCGGCGCCTTCTTGCGCTCTTCCAGGATTTCGTCCAGGTACTTCTTGGCCTTTTCTGCCAGCTTGTCGCCGGGCGGCGTGCGCGCGATGAACTGGCGATAGTCGCGCTCGGCGGCGTCGAGCTGGCCGGCCTTTTGCTCGCAGCGAGCGGCGCTGAACAAGTAACCCAAGTAGCTGGGATCCAAGCGGTAGGCCTTTTGGAACAGCTCGCCGCACATGGCAAAATCGCCCGCGTTGTTCTTTTCTTCGGCGACCTGGCTGATGGCCGCGGCTTCTTCTTTGATCTTGGCCGCGGCCTGCTTGCTCCCCATCGGTTTGGCCTCGCCAGCCCAGGCCAGCGGCGCCATCAGGACTTGCGCAAGGGCCAGCGCCAAGGCCACCGCCGCCGTGCTACGCCTAATCGACCACGGTCGCGCGCTTGATTCGGGTTTCGCCTTCGACATTTCCGCCCGCCTTGGCGCGTGGCGCCGTTGCCTTGACCGCTGGGGCACTGGCCGCCGATGGGGCCGCCGGCGCTGCGGTTGCCGTGCTGGCGGCCGGGGGCGCTGCGCTGGGCCCCGCGGCGTTGGCCATGGCCATTGCCAACATATTCTGCACTGCGGCGTTCTCGGGGTCGAGTGCCAATGCCTCGCGGAGCAGGTCGATCCGGGCCTGGCCCTGAGCGGCCATGGCGGCGTTGATTTTGCGGCCGGCGGCAGCGCGCCTTTCGTCCCCCGCAGGCGCAGTGGCCGCCGGTGCCACCGGTGCGGCCGTCTGGATGACCACCGGCGTGGGCACGGGCGCAGGCGCGGGCGCGGCACGCCCCACCAAGTACCACATGCCGGCGCCGCCCACGGCCAGCACCGCCAGCAAAATCACCAGCCACCAAGGCTGCTTGTGCGCCGGCGGGTCGTGTGGCGCGGCCTTGGTGCCGTCGAGCTTGAGGCGATACAGGCTGGGCGGGTTGCGGATGTTCTTCAGGTCGACCTTGCCCTGTGCCTCGATCGGCAGGTCCACCTTGCCATCGATCTGCAAAAAGACCTGTTCGGTAATCGAAATGCCGCCCGGTTCGGCCTTGTCTTGGACGCGCGCCGCCACGTTGACGCCGTCGCCGTAGATGCCGTCGCCCTGCAGGATGATGTCGCCCAGGTGGATGCCGATGCGCAGCCAGACCTGCTCTTCGGGCGGCAGTTTGCTGTTGCGCTCGGCCAAGTGGGCTTGGATGTCCGCACCGCAGCGCACGGCGTTCACCACCGAATCGAACAGCACCACAAACGCGTCGCCGATGGTCTCGTGCTCTTCGCCGTCGTGGCGGGCCAGGCACTCGCGCACGATCTCGCGATGTTCTAGCACGGCCTTGACGGTACGGGCCTCGTCCTGGCCCATCATCGAGGAGTAGCCCTTGATGTCGGTGAACATGATGGCTTTGAGGCGGCGGTTCCCGTCAGGCGTCGACATGCTCCACTCCCCCGCGGCGCCACGCAACGACCTATTGCGCCTTGCCTTTGGTGCCCAAGCCCACGTTGTGGATCCCCAGACCCTGCAGCTGCTCCAGCACCTCTACGGCCTTTTGTACCGGCAAACGCTGGTCCGCGTCGACCCGCACCTGCAACTCGCCGTCTTTCGCCAGTTTTTCTACCAGATCCTTGGTCAGCGACCGCCATTCGGTGGGCTGGCCACTCACAAAGAGTTGGCCGTCGGCGTCGACCTGGACCGTGACCTCGGCGTGGGCCACTTGGGTGGTGGGCGTAGAACCTGTGGGCAGCTGCAGATCCACCTGGCCTTGCGCTTGTTGGGCGCGATCGCGGTCGACGATGGCCGACGTCGAGACCATGAAGGTGACGAGCAGCACCAGCACCACGTCGACCAGCGACGTCAGGTTCAGCTCCACCGCCTCGCCAGCGTCTAGCTCGGGCGACTCGCCCCAATCACCCTGCGGATTGCGCACGTGCGGCCTCCGTGGCGGGGGCGGTTTCGGCGGCCTTGCCGATCTGCGGACCCAGACGGGCAAAATCGTCGGCGGCGTCTTCGACCAAGATCTGGATCTCGAGCACCGCCTTGGCCATCCGCGCCTTGAGGATCTGGTGCAGCAGCACCATACAGATCGCCACCAGGATGCCGGCCGCCGTGTCGACCAGCGCTTCGCCCACGCCGCCGGCCACCACGTCCAGGCCGCTCACGCCCGTTTCGCCGATCTTCTTGAGCGCCGCCATGATGCCCAGCACGGTGCCGAACAGGCCCAAGAACGGCGACATCGTGCCCAAGGTGGCGAGCAGGCCCAGGCCGCGGCGAATGTCCATCACCAGCCGGCGACCTTCGCGGGTCATCTGTGCAAACAGCAACTCGGCGGGCTCGCGGCGCAGCGCCGCCTCTACACCGCGCGTCAACACCGTCGCCAGGCCCGACGGCGCACGATTGCAGGCAGCCAGCACGTCGGCGACGTTGCCCGCGGCGGTCAGGTCGCGCAGACGCCGATCGACCGCCCGCGCCTGTTGCACCAGCCCGCGCACGGCAAAGAAGCGCTCGATGAACAGCCCGCAACCCAGGGCCGCGACTGCGGCAATCACGTACAGGGTCGGTCCGCCCTGCTCGAACAGCTTGCCCAACTTGTCCACGCTGGCTCCTTGCCCACAACTGCACGACAAAGCCTAGCATTGTCGCGGCTCGGCGACCACCGCCGCTTGGCGCGATCCCCGCGAATCTGCGATGCTCTGCCCCTGGGCCCTCAGTTGGCCCGCGAGGTGGATGTGCGGCAGTTGTCCGGGTACCCGTTTGAACCGTGGTTTCTGCAGCGATTGCAGCAGACTACTCGCTTTTGCCTGATGACCCATGTCGGCCCCGATGCCGATGGTCTGGGGGCGCAGCTCGCTTTTGCCCGTGCCGCCGAGCTGGCCGGCCGACAGGCGCACATCGTCAATGAAGACCCGTGCCCGCCGCGCTATTCCTGGATGGACCCCAAGGGTCGCATTGCCGACTTCGACACGGCCGCCGGCGACTGCGCCACCGCAGAGTTGGGGCTGATTTTCGACGCCCACGAGATCGATCGCGCCAAGCGCCCGGCCGAGCGGTTGCGCGCCCTGGGGATCCCGCTGTGGGTGGTCGACCATCACCCAAGTGATCCGGCCCTGGACTTGCAAGGTGTGATTGCACCGGAGTTTTCTTCGTCCGGCGAGTTGGTCTACCGGCTGACCGAGGCGCTGGGTTGGCCCATCGACGCGGACGTGGCAGCGCCCCTGTACGCGGCGATGAGCTTCGACACGGGCTCGTTCCGCTTTTTGCGCAATCAGGGCGACACGTTGCGCGTGGCCGCCGCCCTTTTGGATACGGGCATCGACACCAACCCGATCCAAGAGGCCCTGTTTGCCAGCCGGCCGCGCGACGAGGTCACGCTCTTGGGAAGGGCCTTGAACCGGCAGCGATTTTCGGCGGGCGGTCGCATCGCCTGGGCGATCCTGCCGCAAGAAGTCGGCGACGGGCTCGATCTGGCTGCCGACGCCTTTGGCGAGCTCATCCCCACGTTCATCGGCATCGACGGCGTGCTGATCGCGCTGATCGCCAAGCCGGGCCGCCAGCCGGGTGAGTGGAAGCTGTCGTTCCGGTCCAAGGCGGCCGTAAAAATCGGTCATGTAGCCAAGGCGTTGCGCGGTGGCGGTCACGATCACGCCGCCGGTGCCACCGTGACGGGCGACATCGAGCAAGTGTGCGCGCAGGTGGTGGCGCAGCTGCAGGCCGCGCTGGTGGACCAGTTGGGGATCCACCTGGACACAGAGGGCCATGCCTGACCCGCGCCAGAAAAACCGCGCCGATCCGGTCATCTGCTGCTGCAACAACGTGCGGCGCTCGGAGATCGTCGCGGCGATCGCCGGCGGTGCGCGCTCGATGGCGATGATTTTCGACGCGACGTTCGCGGGTTGCGGGCCGTGTGGTGGTACCTGTCAAAGGGAAATCGCGCACATTTTGCAGTGCGAACTGGCGTCGCCTTGCGCGCCCCGGCGGGACAAGTAGATGGGTAGCGACGAGCGCAACCGCCTGCTGGCTTGGGCGCCCGCGCTGAGCGGACTGTCGACCTTGGCCTGGGCCGGGGCCAAGCACAGCGTTGCGGGGATGCAACTGCAGCGGGCAGGGCACTTGGGCCGGCTGGTGCCGCAGGGCGACGGCTGGAGCGCCACGGTGCATGCGCCGCCGGTGGTCGAGAGTGTCGAGCTGTTGCTCGCCGATGGCACCGTGCAAAGCCAGTGTTCCTGTGGAGTTCGTCGCTGTCCGCACGCCGTGGCGGCGCTCGTCGAGCTGCAGCGCAAGGCCAGGGCCGTGGCGGAGTCGGCACGGACCCAGGACCTGGTGATGGGGGCGCTGAAGCAGCGCATGCAAGTGCGCTCGGAGGCGCGCGATCCCGGCCTGCGCATCTTGCGGACCCACGAGCGGCTGCCGATCGAGGCCAGCGTGGACCTGGTGGCGCTGACTTGGCGGCAATCGCTGCGGCCGGGCGAGCAGGAATTGGCCGACCTGCGCAGCTTGATCGAGCGGATTGCCGAGGCGGCGCGCGAACAACCGCAGCCGGCCCTGGTGTGGGCGACGCGGCTCATGTCGGCCCTGAGCGTGCGCAAAGTCGTGTTCGTGCCCCTGCCCAGCGGGGCGGAGCCGGCGCTGCAGCAACTGGTCGCGGTGCTGGACCACGCCGAGATCAACATGCAAGACGCCGTGCTTGATCAGCTTTTCGACGTGGCGATCGACGGGCCGCCGCAGCTTGCCCCGGCCGTGGCGGTGGCGTTGGCCCGTCAGGCAACCCGACGCAATGAGTTGGCCGAGCGCCTTGCCACCAAACTGCTGGCGTGGTCGGCGCAAGCCGGCAGCAACCACTGGCGCGAGACGGACCAATTGGGTGGCCGCGACCTGCTGTGGGATCAGGTGGGCGGGCTGCGCTTGGCCGCGGGCGAGGTCGAGCAAGCGTTGGAGCTGGCGCTGGCGTGGGGGCCTGGGCGCACGCATCTGGGCGCGCTGGCTATGCAATTGGGTCAGACTGGCCGCACTCGCGACCTGCAGCGCCTGGTGGGATGGTACGACCCGCGCGGCCCGCTGTGGGCCCTGGGTTTGGAGGCGGCGCTCACGGCGGCCGAGCCGACGACCGCGGTCGAAATTGCGCTGTGGGCGTTCGAGAAGCGACCCGTGCTTGCGTGGTATCACTGGGCGCGGCGGGCGGCCAACACGCGGCAGTGGCCCACGCTGCGGCGCGGCTTGATCGAGCGGGCCATCGTGGACGACGACCCCGAGTGGTTGGCCGAAGCGCTGGCCAGCGAGCCGGACGCCGTGGCGGCGCTGGCCCTGGCAGTGCATGTGGGCCCACTGCGCGATCGCTGTGCCCGCGCGTGCTTGCAGCACCTGGATGGCCTGGACGCTGCGGCGGCGCTGGTGGCCCGGCAAGAGCGGGTCTGTGCGCTGGCGCAACAGGCCGGGCCCAACCCCAAGACGCTGCGGCAAGAGCTGGTTTGGCTCGAACAATCCGCCACGTTGGCCGGCGAGCCGCAGTTGGCTGGCGATTTCATGCGCTTGCTGGCCCGTGAACTGGCCGATGTGCCGGCCGTTTCTCAAGCGTGCAGCGGTCGATGATTGGCCCGCAGAGGCTTGGCGCGCGAGCTATTCCAATTCGTTGTCCAAGAACGGCTCGCGCATCTCGCTGGACAGGTAGATGTCCGAGTACTCGCCGTCGACGTCGAAGTCGGCGCGGGCGCGGGCATACCACCAGTCCACGGTGGCGTCCTTGACGTACTGGACGGGCGGCGCGGCCGGTGCAGCTGGGTTGCGCGCCACGACGACGAACTGGAAGTTGGCGGCCTCGGTGCTGCGGTACCCGGCGCCCAGGGCGCACCAACCGGGATTGGCGGCCACGTCGCCGGCTTTGCTGCAGTCGATGCCCCAGGTCGTATTCAGCTTTTGCCAGTCCATGTCCTTGGGCCACCAGTCGGTGTCGTTGTTGCCGCTGGACACGTACTGGTGGTAGGTCTGGTAATAGCTCTCTTCTTTGATGCGGATATCGCCCAGCAGCGACACAGCTTCTTGAACGCGGGCGCGGCGAGCAAAGCGCTTGTAGCTCTGACCGGCCACTGTGGCCAAGATGCCGATGATGGTCACCACGATCATCAGTTCGATCAGGGTAAAGCCCAATGCGCTGCGATCTCGGATGGTCTTGGCGTTCATTCGCGGCCTCGCAGAGCAGGACGGATGGGACCGTAGCCGCCGGCTCTGACCTCCATGGTCGCCTGTGCCGGGCAGTGCGTCAAATAGATTCGGCAGCGGCTAGGCTTGTTTCCACTGCCAATAGCACACCTTGGGCGACTCGATCTGCCCGGATTTCTTCAGCTTAGCCATGACCTTGTCCACTTCCTTGCGGTCAATGGCGGTGGCGTCGGCGATCTGACCGGCGCTGACCGGCTTGGTGGCCGTCTTGAAGAACGCGATGACCTTCTCTTCGTTTTCCATGATTGGGTTCCTACGGCGGCGCCAGGGTCCGCGGCTGGAATCCTTGCCAGCAGGGCCCGGCCTGTCAAGTC
Source organism: Myxococcales bacterium (assembly GCA_037441385.1). Lineage (GTDB taxonomy): Bacteria > Myxococcota_A > UBA9042 > UBA9042 > UBA9042 > SXRM01. Next base: position 3,845 of record JBBISH010000076.1, on the reverse strand, counting down.
GGCCGACTCATGCGCACCCTACCTGATTCACGCCGGCACGCTATCGGTGACCCGATCTACAACTGGCGAGAATCAAACGGGGACCCCAGTTCGGGCCCGACGAATTGCCTGAGTTCTTGTTTTCGACTCGCACGGAACCGGGATCACGGGCTCGTGGGCGGCGTGGGGCGACCGCGATGTCCCTGGCACGCCACCACAATCGCCTGCGCACCGGGCTTGACGGCGCGAGCTGGCACCGGCACAGTCGCCCCGGCGATCGGACGACCAATGGGCGGGCGGGTACGGTATGGGCGCGGAGGCGCAACCTTTGGGCGACGCAGAGTTGCGGCGGGTGCTGGTAGTTCAGCACGTGCCGTACGAGCCGCTGGGGGCGTTGGATGCGCTGCTGAAGGCCCGGAAGATCCGGATTCGCTACGTCAATTTTGCGCGCCACCCCGATGCGCGTCCCGACTTGGCCGGCTACGACGCTCTCATCGTCTTGGGCGGCCCGATGAACGTGGACGAGCAAGATCGCCACCCGCACCTCAAGACCGAGTTGGACCTTCTGGGGGCGGCGCTGCGCCGTGGTATGCCAGTGCTGGGGATCTGCCTGGGCGGACAGCTACTCGCGCACGCGTTGGGCGCCACGGTGGGCCGCAACCCTACCAAAGAACTGGGTTGGTACGACGTTCGGTTGACGACGAGCGGCCTCGTCGACCCGGCCTTGCGCTTGCTGGGCCCCCAGACGCCGATATTCCAGTGGCACGGCGACACCTTTGCCATCCCTGCGGGCAGTGAGCGGCTGGCCCAGAGCGACCTGTGCCCCAATCAGGCCTTTCGCTTTGGCGAACGCGCCTATGGGTTGCAGTTTCACTTGGAGGTGGACCAACTTCTCATCGAGCGCTGGTTGCGCCTGCACGCCCGCGAACTCGCCTCTGTGCGCGGTGGCGAGGCAGCCCATACGATTCATCAGGAAACGGCTGCGTGGATCGAGGCATCGCAGCGGCGGGCCCAGCAAGTTTTTGGCCAGCTTCTGCACCAATTTGGCTGGCGGCCGCGCGAAGTCACGCGGCAGCTTGGCCACGGCTTGGCAAGTCACGGTTCGCCCGACTGATACGAACCCCGTCTGATTCACGCCTGTACGGCTTCTCTGACCCGGTCTGCAACCGGCGAGAATCAGGCGGGGACCCCGGTTCGAGCCCGAAGAATTGCCCGAGTTTTCGATCCGATTCGGACGGAACTGGTATGAGCGCCGAAAACCCCGCCCCAGGTAGAAAATGCCAAGGGGGCGCGCCGCCCCCTGCGACCCCTGTGTGCGGCCCCGGCCACGGCCGCCTAGTTCAACATGCTGATTTTCATGGATGCCGGGTGCCGCTACGGCATGTGGAACTACTGAGTACACATCGAGATCGCCGAGGACGCGCAGCCCACGTAGGCGTCGCACCCGCCTTTGGCGCATTTGTCGGCGTAGGTGGCTGCGGTGCAAATGTCGGCGGTGCAGGGGATGCCGTCGTCGCAGGCCGCTTGGCCAATGGTGACGCACGGGCCCGAGGTTGCGCAGCTAGCGTTGCCGAACACGTCGAGCCGCAGGATCCAGCCGTCGCTGCCGCCGGCACCTATGCTGCTGGTGTCGCCGACGATCCACAGGGTGTGCGCCTGCAGCAACACGTCGCGCGCTTGTTCCGCGCCAGAGCCGCCCATGGTCTTCTGCCAAGCCTGGTAGCCGGTCTGCTGGGTGCGCGTGAGCCATAGTTGGTTGTCGCTGCCCGGCTTGGCGACGCCCACGGCCAAAGCACCGCCGTCGACGCCCGACACCGGGAAGGTTGCCGCCACGCCCTGGAAGTAGCTGCTGCCGCTGCTGAACTCTTTGTCCGACTTGACGGCGCCGCTCGCATCGACGCGCAGCACCAGCCCCGCGTCGCCGACCGAGGTGCTGCGGCCGACCGCGATGATTTCGCCGCCGAGCGCCGCCGCCGAGACACCGGTCAGCGAGCGCGGAAGCAGCGATGACAGGGTTTTTTCCAACTGCACCGCGCCGTTCAGGTCGGTGCGCACGACCCACGCTTGGTCCAGCGAGGTCAGCGACGCGGGCGTGGTGCCGACCATCCAAATCATGCTGTTGGCAATGGCAAGGTCGGCAAAGGACGAGGCGCTGCTGTCGCCGAACTCCTTTTCCCAGACTTTGCCCCACCCAGCGTCGACTCGCGCGGCCCAGCCTCTGCCGGACGCGCCGTCCACAGTCCGACCGACCAGGACCGCGCCGCCGCCGGGCACGGCGGCCACCCTTTGCGGGTCCACGTCCATGAAGGTCGCCTCGGCGAGCAGGTTGCCGTTGACGCTGACGTGCAGAAGTCGGGCCTTGAGCTTGTTGTTGGCGTTGACGCCGACCGCCAGGGCGAAGCTGCCATCGGCGAGTGTGGCGATCCCGGTGCCCGAGTGCGCCTCGCCCGAACCGCCAAAGGTTTTGTTGAGCACCACTTTGCCAGTGTTGTCGACCCAAACCAGCCACGCTTCCCACAGGCCGTTGTGGTTGGAGGAGCCCACCGCCACCACGCCCGCGGCTGTAGCATCCACGGCGACCAAGTGATCTTCGGACTTGGTTCCTACGGCCTTGTCCCAGATGGCGGGCAGCGAGGTGCATACGCCCGTTTGGCAGCTGTCGCCCAGCGTGCATGGCGATCCCGTGGTGCACGCCGAGCCATCGGCCACCGAGACGTGGCCGCAGCCCACCGTGGTCGCGCAACTGTCTACCGTGCACACGTTGCCGTCGTCGCAGTTCACCGCGGTCAGGACGCACGACCCCGAAACGCAGTGGGCAACCTGGCACGCGTTGCCGCTGCTGCAGTCGGCGTCCTTGGTGCACGGGGCGCTGGCGTCGCTGTCGGCACCGCCCCCTTGGCCGTCATTTGCATCTGCCGCGTCGCTGGTTGCGTCGGCCGTATCTGGCGGCCCGGATCCGTCGGCGGCATCCCCTGACCCGGTCGCGTCGGCTGGGGGCGCCACGTCCGCGACGTCGCCCGGCAGGGAAGTGTCGGCGCTGTCAACGGGTTCGGCCGTGTCGGATGCGTCCGCGGCATCGACCACGGCCGTCGCGTCGCCGCTGGTGTCGGCAACCTCGGCGCCGGCAGTGTCCGCCACCTCGGTCAGACTGTCGCCATCGTCGGCCCCGGTGGTGTCGGCCAGCTCGGTATCGGCCGTCACCGCGTCGGCGGCGTCGACAATCCCGTCGTCGGCGATCCCCTCGCCAGCGGAGCCGTCGCTCGCGCTGTCGTCGCCGGCGATCCCGTCGGCCAGCGCGGTCGAGTCGGCCTTGGCCGCGGCTTCGGCCAAGATCTGCGCTTCGCCCTTGCGGTCAGGCATGCAGCCGGCCAGCAGCCACGCCGCGGCCAGCACCAAAAGGAACCAGGAACTGCGTGCTTTCATCGTGCCTGTCCCCTGGCCCACGCCACGGCCTCGGCCGCGCGGGCGGCATCTGCCTTGGAAGGGGCGGAATCTGGTCCGCGCAGCCATAGCCAAGTCGCCACCCCGGCGCCGATCACGGCGACGGTAGCCAACCCAGCCCCGGTATTCCATCTTCCTTTGGCAGCTTCGTAGCGCTCCTCGTACTGCGTTGGCCCGCCCGAGCCAGGGTAGACGTCTGCGTTGGCGGCGTTGGCATCACGCACCCCGGTGGCCATCCAATACACGCCGCCAGCGGCGGCTACCGCGGCAGTCCCGGTCGCGATCCATGCCCAAATGTGCGATGAGGAATCGGTAGTTGCATGAACCTTGGTCACCGACGCGGGTGCGGGAGGGGCAGCCGGCGCGGGTGCTTTCGCCGCGGAAGGGGGCGTGGCCGGCGCAGGAGCGGCCGGTGCCGGTGTCGC
>JBBISH010000075.1:0-32855 GCA_037441385.1 Myxococcales bacterium | reverse complement strand
CGCTACTCGCCGCCGGCCCGCGAGGCCCCGCCGCCCGTGTACAGTCGCCCGTCGGCCCCGGCTCCGTCCGCGCCCCCGTCGTACCGCCCGGCGCCGTCGGCTCCGGCCCCGTCTGCGCCCGCGCCGTCGCGCAACAACAGTTCGAACCAGCGCCGCCGTTGACCGTGTTCCCTTCAGCGTGGCATTCTGCTCGCCGCGCTGGAGGCAGACGCGACCCCGAGTCGGGCCCCGCCAACTGCCACAGTTTTCGCCCCGATTTCGGCGGATTGGGTAGGCCATGGCGGAACTCATCACCCTTTCTCGATATGTCCTGCAGGGCGAGCGCGCCCACGAGCAAGCCACCGGCGACTTCACGTTGCTGCTGAGCCACTTGGCCCTGGCCATGAAGGTGGTGTCGCGCGAGGTGGCCCGTGCGGGCCTGCTGGACGACGTCCTTGGCAAGACTGGCGAAACCAACGTGCAGGGCGAGGCGGTGGCCAAGCTGGACGTGCTGGCCAACGAACTGCTCATCTCGGTGCTGGACGATCTGCCGATGGTGGCCGCCATCGCCAGCGAAGAGGACGAGCACATCCGACACACGCGCGCCGGCCGTTTGACGGGCAAGTATTTGATTTGTTTTGATCCGCTCGACGGCAGTTCGAACATCGATGTCAACGTCACCATCGGTACGATCTTCTCGATTCGCCGCCGCGCGGAGACGGGTCGCGAAGCCAGCGAGGCCGACTTCTTGCGCGCCGGCTCGGAGCAGGTGGCGGCGGGCTATTGCGTCTACGGCAGTTCGACGATGTTCGTGCTGACGACGGGGGACGGCGTGGTCGGCTTTACGCTGGACCCGCAGGTGGGTGAGTTCATCTTGAGCCATCGCAACTTGCGTATGCCCGAGCTGGCCACCCATTGGTCGGCGAACGCCGGCAACAGCCGGCATTGGTTCCCGTCGACGCACCGCTACTTGGGCCAGCTTACGTCGGCCGAAGGGCGTTACAAGGCGACCAGCCTGCGCTATGTCGGCACCCTGGTGGCCGACGTGCACCGCAACTTGCTCAAAGGCGGCGTGTTTTTCTATCCCGGCGACAAGCGGTCGCCCAAGGGTAAGCTGCGCGTTCTGTACGAGGCGCATCCGCTTGCCTTTATCGTCGAGCAGGCGGGCGGTATGGCCAGCGACGGCGTCCGCCGCGTCATGGATGTGGTACCCAACGGCCTGCACGCCCGGACGCCGCTCATCATCGGCAACCGCGAAGAGGTGCAGCTCTACGCCAATCTGGCCGCCGAGGATCCGGAATTCGTAGCACCATGAATAAGTTGACGCACCTGGACGACCGGCAGCAAGCGCACATGGTCGGCGTGGCCGACAAGCCCGAAACCCACCGCGGCGCGCGGGCTCGCAGCGAGATTCGCGTGTCGCCGCAGGCGTTTGTGGCGGTGCGCGACGCCAGCGGCCCCAAGGGCGATGCGATCCAGGTGGCGCGCTTGGCGGCGATTCAAGGCGTCAAGAAAACTGCAGACTTGATCCCCTTGTGCCACCCGCTGCGCATCGCCAAGGTCGCGGTCGAAGTCGAGTTGCACCAAGACGACGGCCGCATCGTTTTTGAAGTGCTGGTCGAGGCTTTTGACCGCACCGGCGTCGAGATGGAAGCGCTGACCGGGGCCAGCATCGCCGCGTTGGCCTTGTACGACATGATCAAGGCGGTGGACCGCGCCGCCGTGATTGGCCCCGTGCGCCTGCTGGAGAAGTGGGGCGGCCGCTCGGGGCACCTGCAGCTTCCGTAGCCGTTTTCTTTGCTTCCGTGGCAGCCCAGGCACAAATTGGACACGTCTTTGGGTCGTGGCGCAGTGCCGGGCAGTGCTCGCGGCCAAAGTAGATCATCTGCAAATGCAGCTTGTTCCATTGGTCCCGCGGAAACAGGCGCTTGAGGTCGCGCTCGGTCTGCTCCACGTTTTTGCCGCTGGACAGGCCCCAGCGCGCCGCCAGCCGGTGAATGTGTGTGTCGACCGGGAACGACGGTAGGCCAAATGCTTGCGCCATCACGACTTGCGCCGTCTTGTTGCCTACGCCCGGCAGAGCCACCAGCGCGTCGTAGTCGGCCGGCACTTGGCCATCGTGGTGCTCGATCAGCTGCCGCGACAGCTGCACGATCGCCTTGCTTTTCTGCGGCGACAGGCCGCACGGCAGGATGATTTCGCGAACTGTTTCAACAGACTGCTTGGCCATCCCGGCCGGATGGTCGGCCAGCGCAAACAGGCGCGGTGTCACCTGGTTGACCCGCACATCCGTGCACTGGGCCGACAGCAGCACCGCCACCAGCAACGTGTAGGGGTCGCGGTGGTCCAGCGGCACCGGCGGTGCAGGGTAGAGCTGGTCGAGAATTTGCTGGATCTTCTGACACTTTTGCTGATCGTCCATCGGCTGCGGCTACTCCCCGGCCGGCAGACCGGCATCGCTCTCGCCCAGCTTGCGGTAGAGGGTGCGGCGGTCGATGCCCAAAATCCGCGCCGCGACCGACTTGTTTCCCAGCGAAAGCTCTAGAATCTTGCGGATGTACGCGTGCTCGACTTCCTCCAGGCTCATTCCCAACGCCGCGGCGCGGTCGAGCAACTGGGCGTCGTCGCTGCCCTGCGCCACTTGCGCCAGGTCCTCGAGCACCACCGTGTCGTGGTCGGTCATCGCCACCGCGCGCTCGATCAGGTTGGTCAACTCGCGCACGTTGCCGGGCCAGGGGTAGCGCATCATCCAGCGCAGCGCTTCGGTCGAAATCCCTTGGACGGCGCGGCCTACGCGCTGTTGGGCGCGCTGCAGACACAGATCCACCAAGCCCTGCAGGTCTTCCGGGCGGTCGCGCAGCGGCGGAATCTCGATGCGCACCACGTTCAGGTGGTAATAGAGTTCGGGCCGAAAGCGCTGATCGCGCAGGGCATCTTCGAGCGGCACCCGCGACGAGGCGATCACCCGCACGTCGAGCTTGGGCACGCCCGGCTGGCTGTGCATCTCCAGCGCCTGCAGCAGGCGCGGCTGCAGATCCACAGGCAGTTCGCTCACTTCGTCTAGGAACAGCGTGCCGCCCTTGGCCTGGCCCAGCAGCCCTGGGCGGTTCTCGCGGCCACCCCCAAACAGCTCGGCTTCGAGCAGGGCCGACGGCAAACCGCTGCAGCTGACCGGCACGAACGGCGCACCGGCGCGCGACCCCGATTCGTGAATGAACCTGGCCACATCCTGCTTGCCCGAGCCGGTCTCGCCGGTGAGGAGCACGCTCGCATCGCTGCGGGCCGCGCGCCGCGCCAGGTCCACGGCCCGCCGCATCGCCGTACTGCGCGCCACCAACACACCGGGCGTCGCTTCGGCAATCGTCGACCGCAGCCGCACGATCTCTTTGCGCATGGCCCGCTCGCGCAGGGCGCGCTCCACGGCCAGCAGCAGCTGCTCGATCTGGAACGGCTTGGTCAAGAAGTCGCACGCACCGGCGCGCACGGCCTGCACCGCCAGGTCGATGGAGCCAAAAGCCGTAATCAGCAGCACGAGTTGGCTGGGGTGCTCGGCCAGGATGCGGTCGAGCAGATCCACGCCGCGCAGCTCTTGCATCTCCACGTCCGAGACGATCAGGTCGAACACCTCGTTGTCGCGCAGCCGGTCCAGGGCGCGGAGCGGCGAGACCTCGCCCTGGGTGGGATAGCCGGCCTCTACGAGCATTTCGACCAGGTAGTCCACCACGCCGGGATCGTCGTCGACCACCAGGATGCGGCCTTGCGCCAGCGGCAGTTCGTGGGCCGAGTTGTCATGGGCGGGGTTGTGCAGGTTCGGTCGCATGGAGGAACTCGCCGTTGGGGTGGGAGGGTGCCTGCTGCCGCGACCACGGGCGGCACGGCAGGTTGACGGTGACTTTGGTGCCCTTGCCGACCGCAGATTCCACGTGGATGTGGCCGCGGTGTTCCGTGACGATCGAGCGCACGACCGCCAGGCCCAGCCCGGTGCCGCCCTCGGCCGCCCGCGTTGAGAAGAACGGGTCAAAGAGCTTGCTTTGGATCTCGGCCGGAATGCCCACGCCGTCGTCGACGACCGAGACGTTCAAGCTGTTCTCGCTGCCGTCTTCGCCGCGCGCCAGGATCACGCGCACGTGGCCGCCGCTGCGGGTGGCCTGCAGGGCGTTGTTGACCAAGTTCATGACCAGTTGTTGCATTTGATCGGCATCGGCAGCGATGGTGGGCGGGTTCGACTCGGCGACGAGTTCCAGGCTGACGCCGCGGCGCTTGGCCTCAAATTGCAGCAAATCCACGACGCTGCGCGCGTTGGCCAGGGCGTCGACCTCGACCGAGTGCGCCACCTTGCGGCGGGCGTACTGCAACAACTGCTCCACGATGCGAGCGATGCGATCGCACTGTTGCACCATGATCGGCGCCAGTCGGCGGACCTCGTCGGCGTCGTCGGCGCGTGTCTGCAGGTTGCGGGCCCGCCCGGCCAGGATCTGCAGCGGCGAGCCGATTTCGTGGGCCAAGCCGGCCGAGAGCTGGCCGATGGTCACCAGCTTGTCCGCCTCTTGCAGCGCTTTCTGATCGCGGCGGCGGCCGTCGGCGGCCTCTTCCAGCGCCCCGCGCGCGGCCCGCAAGTCCACGACCATCATGTTGAATTCGGTCGCCACCTCGGTGATCTCGTCGCGGTCGGGCGCCTCGACGCCCGAGCTGAGGTTGCCGGCGCGCACCCGCCGCATCGCTTGGGCCAGCCGGCGCAACGGGCGCCCCAGGTACAGCGATCCCAGCGCCGCGCTGAGCAGCCACGTCACGGCGACGAAGAGGCCGATGCTCAGGCGCATGCTGGCTTGGGTCGCCGCCAGGTCGCGCCGCATCTCGTCCAGCGACTGGACCAGGACCAAGAACGCCTCTGGGTGCAAGTCGCCGGAGGTAAGGGGCAGGCCGGCGACGATGAACCGGGGATCCGCGGGTTCGTCGTAGAAAAGCGCCCGATCTTGCGGCGGTAGAGCGCCGGCGCGCACGGCGTCGTCGACCATGCGCACCGTCCGCAGCACCAGGTCGGTCACCTTGCCGCCGTTGCTCGACAGCAGGACCTCGCCCGACCGCGACACCACCAAGATCTTCAGGCTGGGGTCGATGGTCTCGAGCCGTTCGAGCATCCGCTCTGCTTCGCCGATCTGCCGCGTGTTCAGGCTATTGCCTGCGGCCACCTGCAGGGCGCGGCCCAGCAGACGGGTCTCGCGCTCTAGGGCGCGGCGCAGGTCGCTCTCTTCCACGCGCACCATCCACAGGCCATAGCTGCCAAACAGGCCGAGACCCAAGAATGTGAGCGCCAAGGCGATTCGTGTGGTGATGCGCATGCAGAACGGCCATGACCGCTCCCAAGGGCGGCACGCGACCTGTGTGGCAATCTGCGACACCTGTGGCGAATTTGCAAGGAGGGCTGCAAAATCGCCACGGTCCCGACCCCAGCTGCCGGGCGTGGCACGCGCGTGACGAAGCGGCGTCGACGCTGCCTTGGCGTCCGCCTACTCTTGGGTTGCGGACCACCCGCCCGGAGCGCCGATCATGTCGAAAACCATGGACTATGCCAGCGTCGACCTGCCCCCAGGCGCCACCGAGCTCGACGCGGTGGTGGTGCGGCAGTTGCTGCCGGCCGATTTGGAGGCGGTGGCGCGCATCGACGAGGCCGCGACCGGTGTCGCCCGGCCGGAATTCTATCGCCGACGCCTGGACCGGGCCCGCGACTCCAGCATCTTCTTGTCGCTGGCCGCCGAGTTCGATGGCCTGGTGGTCGGGTTCATGATGGTCACCTTCTTCCAAGGCGAATTCGGCCGGCCCGAGGCGTGGGCGTCGCTCGACGCTGTGGGGGTTCACCCGGAATTCGCCGGCAAGCACGTGGGCAAGGCCCTGTTGACCCAGCTCGAGATGAACCTGCGGGCGCTGCGGGTCGAAACGCTGCGCACCGAGGTGGAGTGGACGGCCTTTGATTTGCTGGGCTTTATGGCCAAGTCGGGCTTCACCCCGGCGCCGCGGCTTGCGCTAGAGAAAAAGTTGTAAATTTCGAAGGCTTACCAGGTGTAGCCGGTCGCCACGCCCATCCACGGCAGCGCGGACTCGTTTTGCGCCGGGCCGATGGCCAAAATGGGCGTCCAACCCGCTTTCCACATCATGCCCGCGTGCTTGGGTTGCCAGCGCCATGCCACGGTCGCGGTTTGGCCCACGGTGTAGCCGCGCATCGGCTGGTTCCACACCCACAGCGCGCCGATGCCCAGCTCTAGCTTGCTGGGGCCGTCGCCGTACAAGTAGCCGATCATCATGGGCGCGACCCACGGGCAGGCGATCTGGTTTGACGGCAGGCACAGCGCGCCAAAGCGGGCGGTGATCTTGGTGTCGATGATCACTTCGAAATTCAGGCTCGACAAGACGCCGTTGCCCAAAAGCTCGTAGTAGATCGCCATGTTGGGCTGCTCGGACCGCGGTGGATCCGCCAGACGGGCCGCGCTGTCGTCGGGATCGCGGGCCTCTTCGCCGCCGGCCACTGCGCGGGCGCCGTAGCGCACCGGGGCGATGTACTGCGGCGTGGCCATGCAGCCCGCGAGAGCGATGGCGACGGCGAGCAGGCCCAGCGCGCGCATGGTCGGCTACCGCTTGGCTCGCTGCACGTCGCGGCGGGCGTCGGCTTCTTTGATGGTCTGGCGCTTGTCGTGGAGCTTCTTGCCGCTGCCGATGGCGATGTCGAGCTTGACCCTGGCGCCCCGCCAGTAGATGCGGGCGATTACGGCGGTGCAGCCCTTCTGCTCCAAGTCGCGCTGCAGCTTGGCGATCTCGTGGCGGTGCAGCAGCAGCTTGCGCTGGGCGGTGGCCTCGTGGGTGAACTGGTGGGCAAACACGTACTCGTGGATGGTCAGGCCAAAGACGATCGCTTCGCCGCCCACGATGCGGACGTGCGCGCCAGTCAGCACCACCCGGCCGCCGCGGATGCTCTTGACTTCGCTGCCGACCAGCACGATCCCGGCCTCGATGTGCCGCTCGATGGCCAGGTCGTGGGCGACCTTCTTGTTCTGCGCGATGATGCGGATCTCGCCGCTTGCGCTCGCGCTGGGGCTGTGTGCCATGGTTCCCACGCTGCGGACTGGGCCGCACTGCCGCTACAGGGTAGGGCAGCCCCGGCGCGTTGGCCAGCCGTGCTAGTAAAACGTAGTACGATAGACGGGTTGGAACAGTCCGACCCGGTGCGCGCACACAGGGTCGATGGCGCAGCGGGCGCAGTCCGGGGCCTCGACCTCGGGGCAGCGCTTGCGGGCGCCAAAGAAGAACCAGTCGATGGCGGCGATGCTGCGGCCCGAGCGGCGCGACAGCTGGCGCACAGCATCAAAACACGGCATGCGCAGGGCGTTTTCGTCGGTGGGGCTGAGCAGGCGCCGGGCCGCGACCATTCGCTCCAACTCCGGGTCGTCGATGCGCACCAGCCCGGTCCGCAGGCACGAACGCATCAGGTGGTAGTCGATGATCGGCGCGACGTCGGACTGCTCGGAAAGCTCGATGAATTTCTCGGGTCGCTGCCCCAGCGCCACCACCAGCAGCATCGACTTCTTGCGCAGCGGGTCCTCGCGGTAGCCGGGCAGGTGGTCCAACTGCTGCAGGAGCCAGCGCACCGGGCGCGGCTGCAACTGCGCTTCGGACACCAGGGTTTCGGGCGTCCAGCCCATCTGGTGCAGGTCGCGGCCGTAGTTGATGGCCAGGTTGTAGTGGGTGGCGAGCACCGGCAGCGGCGTGCGGCCCAGATCGTCGCGGAAAATCGCCTCGAAGGCGTTGTAGCGGACCGAGACGTGGCCCAGGGGCGACAAGTACTCGGGATGGTCGTCCAGCACGCGCTTCCACGCGGCAAAGCAGTAGTCCGAGCCCTTGAGCTGCTGGCCGTTCCAACACGCATAGGTCGAGGCGGCCCAGTTGCCGTTGTAGGGCATCCAGAAGCCGAACTGGTGCTTGATGGCGGCAAAGAACCACGAGATGGTTCGCGGATCGCCGGCATCGGGGAAGTAGGGGCCGGTAAAATCGAAGGGCCGTACGTCGTCCAGGTCGCGGATGAGCCGCGCCACCGCCTCGACCTGCTCGTCGTCGACGGCGACCCGTTTGTCGATGAGCGGCGCCCAACGCTGCGAAACCTCTGAGGGATCCGCCGCCAGGAGCGAGTGCATGCCGGGCCCTTCGATGGTGATCGAGGCGAGCGCGGCGCCCAGGCGGGCCGCAAAGACGGGGTGCATGCCCTGCGAGAGGCCGGCGAGCATGCCGCCGCAGACCGAATCGCCGGCCCCAGTCAGGTCCACCGGTCGCGACGGACACACCGGGATGCGGGTGCAGTGGTCGCCCTGCCAGACATCGGCGCCGTCGGCGCCGCGGGTGACGACCAGGATCTGGCCGGCGCGGACCACCGGGTGCTGGCTGCCAAAAACCGTCTCAGCCTCGAAGGCGTTCAAGAAGAAGAGGTCGCACAGGTCCATGAGCGCGCGCACGGCGTCGGGCGAGCGATGCACCATGTAACCAAAGGTGCCGGCCGAGATTTTGGCCTTGGAGCGGGTGCGAATCCGCTCGATGAACTTGACCTGCACGGACGCATCGTGGACGGCGGCGAGGTGGATGTACTCGGCCTCCAAGAGCTCGTCGGGCAAGGTGGCGGGATCCAGGCGGTCTTCCAAGCCCCACACGGCGTTGACTAGGCGCGCGGCACCGTCGTCGTCGTAGACGATTTCGAAGTGGGGGATGTCCTCGAGCCGGCACGGCGGGCCGACCCAGCCGGCTTCGCGCGCCGCCAGATGGAAGAGCTCGGGGAGCGGGTCGGGCTTCATGCCAAAGAAACCGACGTCCCCGCCGGCTTTCTTGGCCGCTACTGCGGTGTAGAGCGCGCCGCCGCCGGGAGTGACCAAGGGCTGGCCGCCCGCGCGCAGGCTATCGACCGAGGCGCCACCGATGATGAGAATTTGCGGAGCCGCTGCCATGGCGGCGTACCTTCGCATGCGGCCTTGCCAGGATGCAATCTTTGGCGAAGCGCGGCACACTGCCGGCCGGCAGCCAAACGCGATACTGCCGCCGCGAGGTCCGCCACTTGAACCACTTGCTCGCGCTGCTGGGCGTCCTTGGCCTGTCGCTTGCCGCGATCTTTTTCCGGCTCTCGGCCGTGGCTCCGGCGACGGGAGCGTTCTTTCGCGCGTTGTATTCGCTGCCTGTGCTGTTTTGGCTGGCCCGGCGCCGCTCGCTGCCGCCGCGGATCCGTTGGATGGCCTTGGTGGGCGGGCTATTGTTTGGTGTCGATCTGGTGAGTTGGCACGCGGCCATCGAGCGCATCGGCGCCGGCTTGGCCACGGTGATGGTGAACACCCAGATTGCTTGGGTCACGCTGGCTTCGTGGCTGCTGTACCGCGAGCGGCCGCCGCTGCGGATGGCGCTGGCGCTGCCGCTGCTGCTGGGCGGGGTGGCCCTGTGCGCGGGTCTGGGTGACCGGGCGGCCTATGGCGCCAATCCGCTGGTGGGGGCGCTGTTTGGCTTGCTGGGTGCGCTGGCGTATTCGGCCTACCTGTTGGTGCACCGGCGGGCCTGCCGCGGCGATACGTTGCCGGTAGGGCAGTTGCGCGACTCGACGGCGGGGATCGCGCTGACGGCACTGCTGGCTGGCCTGACGATCGACCCCGGGTTTTCGCTGGTGCCGACGTGGCCGGCCCACGGCTGGCTGGTGGCGGTGGCGCTGGTTGTACAAGTGGGCGGCTGGATGGCGCTGTCCACGGCGCTGCCGCGGCTGCCGGCCATCGAGGGGAGCACGATTCTGCTGATGCAGCCGGTGGGTACGCTGGCGTGGGGCGCGCTTTTGTTCGGTGAGTCGCCGTCGCTCCGCCAGGGCCTGGGGGCCCTGTCCGTGCTGGCTGGCATCGCCGTTGTCCAGTTTGGTGCGGTGCTGGCGGCCGGCCGGAAGCCCGCGTAGCGGAACACGGGCGCAACGCACGGGAATTGCCTGATCATGACATGTTACGGGGCGCGTCAATTGACGCAGCGTGTCGCAGCAGGCATCTTGGTGCGCGGCCAAGGGCCACTGGGGGATGCTATGGGAAGCGTTGGAGAAAAGGTCCAGACCGATAAGGTCAGGGGTGTGCAGGAGTGGTTTGATTCCGAACGGTTTTCCGATGTCGTGCGGCTCCACAGCGCCCGCGAGATCGCGGAGCAGCGCGGTACGATCCCCACGGACTACACGGTGGCCCGCACGGCGGCAGAGGGCTTTTATGCCCGTCTGCGCGAGCTGTTCCGTGCTGGCGAGGCCATCACGACGTTTGGCCCGTACTCGCCCGGTCAGGCGGTGGCGGCCAAGCGCGCCGGCATCGAGGGCATCTACATTGGCGGTTGGGCCACGAGCGCCAAGGGCTTTGTCGACGAGGATCCGGGGCCGGACCTGGCCAGCTATCCGCTGTCGCGCGTGCCGGACGAGGCGGCGATGGTGGTGCGGGCCCTGCTGACCGCGGACAAGAATCAGGCCCACACGCGGGCCCGTCAGACCGCGGAAGTGCGCAAGGGTGTTGCAGAAGTCGATTTCCGGCCATTCATCATTGCCGACGCCGACACGGGCCACGGCGGTGACGCACATGTTCGCAACCTGATTCGCCGCTTTGTGGAAGTGGGTGTTCCGGGCTACCACATCGAGGACCAGAAGCCGGGCGTCAAGAAGTGTGGCCACCAAGGCGGCAAGGTGTTGGTCGCGGAAGATGAGCAGATCAAACGGCTTTCGTCGGCGCGCTTCCAGCTGGATATCATGGGCGTGTCCGGCATCATCGTGGCCCGCACCGACGCCGAGAGTGCGACCTTGCTCGACGGCCGCGGCGACGAGCGCGATCAGCCGTTCATCTTGGGGGCGACGAACGTGGACGTGCCGACCTTCAAGGCCGGCTTCCTGTCGATTCTCAAGCGGTTCTACGGGCACGGCATCACCGAACTGAGCGGGCACCGCATCTATGCCACTTGCGCCGCGGAGTACGCCGAGGCCGAGGCGTGGCTGGACAGCGAGGGGCTGCTGGCACTGGTCGACAAGCAGGCCAAGGACTACCTGGACCGTAAAATCTTCAATGTTGACGTGGCTTTTGACGGTGCTTTCAACAAGTTCGTCGACGTGTGGCAAGAGGCGGCGGGCATCAAGACCTACGCCGAAGCGGTGGCGGATCAGATCGACTCGGCCCACAGCGAAGGGCGGCTGAAGAACGTGAGCCGCCAAGAGTGGTTGGACTTTGCCGAGCACGTCGGTTTCTACGAAGCGAGCCGGCGCGCCGCCGAGCTGGGCGCGAGCGTGACGTGGGACTGCGAACACGCCAAAACCCCAGACGGCTACTACCAGATTCGCGGCGGCATCGACTACGCGATCGCCAAGTCGCTGGCTGTGGCGCCCTATGCGGACATCCTGTGGATGGAGACCAAGACGGCGGACCTGCACGATGCGAAGCGCTTTGCGGACGCGATCCACGCCAAGTTCCCCACCAAGATGCTGGCTTACAACCTGTCGCCTTCGTTCAACTGGGACACGACCGGGATGACGGACGACCAGATGCGCCAGTTCCCGGCGGAGCTGGGCAAGATGGGGTTCGTGTTCAACTTCATCACCTACGGCGGGCACCAGATCGACGGCTTGGCGGCCGAGGAATTCGCCGCGGCCCTGAAGCAGGACGGCATGCT
The DNA here is from genome assembly GCA_037441385.1 of Myxococcales bacterium. Classification (GTDB taxonomy): domain Bacteria; phylum Myxococcota_A; class UBA9042; order UBA9042; family UBA9042; genus SXRM01. Next base: position 21,191 of record JBBISH010000075.1, on the reverse strand, counting down.
CGCGCTGGCGCGGCTGCAGCGGAAGTTCCGCCTGGTCGAGTCGCCGTACCGCACGCCGCAGACCCTGGTGGGCGGGCCGCGCGCCGACGAAGCGCTGATGTCGCTGTCGGGCCGGACGTCGACCACCAAGGCGATGGGCAAGGGTTCCACCCAGTTCCAGCATCTGGTCCAGACCGAAGTTCCGCCAAAGGTCCTGGAAGAATGGCTGGCGTTGTGGGCCGCGCACCACGGCATCGAGGGCACGCTCAAGGTGCAGCTGCGGCCCCACTCCGCGGGCTCGGAGCTGCTGGAGCTGGCGATCCTGGGCGCCGACGGCAAGAAGGCCCTCAACGTCATCTTCGCGAACATCGTCGATCGGCGCGGCCACCACATCCTGTCGGTACGCGACCAGAACAACTTTGACCCGGCGCTGCGCAAGAAGCGCCTGATGACGCTCGCCCACCTGTTCCTCGTCTACCGCTACAAGATCAGCTCGGTGCATTTTGTCTCGCCCACTGAGGACAACCAGCGGCAGACGGTGCGGATGAAGGACGTTGGCATCTACACCAATGTCCACACCGAGGTCGGCGCCATCATCGTCGCTGACGTCGCCGCCGAGTGGGTCCGCAGCGTGATTGGCACTGACCGCGGTCCGCTGCAGGCGCTCATCGCCAAGCAGTAAGTTCCGCTCCGGCCCATCGCACCCTTGTGTCACGTGCTTGTGTCATGTGGCTGAGTATCAAGCGAAAATTGATGTCTGACTGCGCAAGCACAGACCATCGACACGTCCAGGGTCCGGCATTGCTGCGCCGGGTCCCTGGGGCCAATGGCCTGCGCGGTGCGGCGCACACTCTCGGTCCGCCACTGGACGGTCGCGTTGACCCGCCGACACCATGCGCCCGTGTGTCATGTGCATGAACCTTTAGGGTAAAAGTGCTCAGCTCGTGTCATCGGCTGCCGGCTCAGGCTCTCGGGCGGCGGCGTCGGCGTACTAGGAGCGTGTCGGGATAATCCCGGCACAATCCTAGCGCCGCGTCTTGCGCGGCGGCAACTGTCTGAAATCGCACGAATTCACTTCGGGCGATTTTCGGCCAGTTGGACAAACGAAAAAGGCTAGGAGACTGGCGGCACCCAATAAGATCATAATGTATAACTAAATGGACATGTAGTGTCGTCCATTTTGCCGACAGGCTCCTAGGCACTTTTCCCGACGCCGCTTGGGCGATCGTCCCGATAGTGCGCACGGCCGCAGGGAGTACCTTGATGTTGGGCGGCGGGACGAGGGAAGGAAAAGGAAGCCCTTCCGCATCGCCCGCCACAAATGCTAGGAGGACGCCATGAAGACCTACAAGACTCTGCAAGCTGCTCGCTATGGCCTTTACACCTCGACCAAGCCGCTGGACGTTCGCTTCGTGGGCGCCGAGGGCGAGGCCCTGGACGGCCTGCCGGGCGCGACCTACCGCCGCGTGCCCACTCCGCTCGCGCTCGCCGCTGCGCCGGTCCTGGGCGGCATCTTCGTGATGGCCTTCCCGGTGCTCGTCCTGCTGGGCGCCGTCGTCGCGCTGGCCCGCATCGCCGCCACCGCCGTGGGCGAGACCGTGCAGGAGCACGCGTTCCTGGCCAGCCCGCGCTGGCAGCCGGTCATGTCGTACCTGACCAAGAGCCCCAAGAAGCCCGGCGAGACCGCGGTACCGGCCGAGCTGAAGGATTTGCACGGCGAGGTCGAGAAAGCGCGCGCCGACGAGGCCAACAAGACCCAGCAGTCGTAAGCGCTTCCGCCTCTGCCCGCGTGGGGTGGGCCAACGAGGAGGAGCCATGAACAGCCCCCTTTGCAAAATCCCAAGATCCATCGCCATCTGCGCTGCGGCGGGCCTGCTGTGGTCGTCCGCAGCGGTGGCGGGCGACATCGAAGACAGCAACTCGGCCTGCCTGGACTGCCACGACGGCGAAGAGAGCGCGATCCACTTTGCCGATGGCGCGACGCTGACGGTTGGCATCTCGGCCGACGCGTGGAAGAAGAGCGGCCACGCCGCCGAGGTCCGCTGCAAGGACTGCCACGCGGCCATCAAGGACTACCCGCACCCGGCCGTGAACTTCCCGACCAAGCGCGCCTACCAGCTAGACCGCGCCCAATCCTGCAAGCGCTGCCACTACGCCTACCACACCAAGGCGCAAGACAGCATTCACGCTAAGGAACTCGCCAAGGGCAACCAGAAGGCGCCGACTTGCACGGACTGCCACGGCCTCCACAACGAGACCGACAAGGCGGACCGGCAAGCCGTGACGCTGCGCTGCGGCGCGTGCCACGCCAAGATTGCCGCGCAATACGCCCTGTCCGTGCACGGCGAGGCGTGGGGCAAGGCCTCGGCGAACGTGCCGATGTGCGTGGACTGCCACGGCGCGCACGCCATCTTGGATCCGCGCAAGGCCGCCTTCCACACCCGCTCGTGGGACATCTGCAGCAAGTGCCACGCCGACGCGGAGAAGATGGCCGGCACCGGGCTCTCCACCAAAGTGGTCGAGACCTACCTGGACGACTTCCACGGCCGCAGCAACGAGCGCTATGCCCAGGGCGCCGGCACGCCCGGCAAACCGATCGCGACCTGCAGCGACTGCCACGGCGTCCACGACATCCGCTCGTTCCGCGCCGCCAAGAAGAATGGCACGCTGCAGAGCGAGGTCATCGTCACCTGCCGCAAGTGCCACAAGGACGCACCGCCCGCCTTTGCGGACGCGTGGTTGTCGCACGAGCCGCCGACCCTGGCCACGGCACCCCTGGTGGTGCTGATTCAGTGGGGGTATCGGGTGCTCATTCCGCTCATCATGGCCGGCCTGGTGCTCCACATCCTGCTGCACCTGTGGCGAGCGCGGGTTCACCGCTGAAAGGAGGATGCCATGACTCGCATCATCACGCGCAAAGACGGCAGTGTCTGGGTCGAGCGGTTCACTCCGATCCGCCGGGCGGAACACATCCTGGTTCTGGCGACCTTCGTCGTGCTCATCGTCACTGGCCTGCCCCAGAAGTTCGAGGGGCCGAACGCGAACGGCATCCTGGCGGCGCTGGGCGGGCTGGACAAGACGCGGTGGATTCACCGCGCGGCGGGCATCGTGTTTTCGATCCACGCCACCTTGCACATCGGCGTCTTTGTCGCAGGCCTGCTGCGGGGCACGATGCGCTGGAGCCTGTTGCCCACCGTGCAGGATCTCCGCGACGCCCTGGGCAATTTGCGCTACTACCTGGGGCTGCAGAAGGAAGCGCCCGAGCTGCCCAAGTTCGACTATCGCCAAAAGTTTGAGTACCTGGGCATGGTCCTGGGCGGCCTGGTGATGGTCGTGACGGGTCTAGTGCTCTTGTACCCCGCAGCACTGGCGGCGTGGATCCCGGGCGCGCTGATTCCAGCCGCGTTCGTGGCGCACAGCAACGAGGCGATGCTCGCGCTCCTCGTCCTCATCGTGTGGCACGTGTATGGATCGCACCTGTCGCCCGAGGTCTTCCCGATGGACACTTCGGTCTTCACCGGGTTCCTGCGCAAAGACGAACTCCGCGAGCGGCACACCAAGGAATTCCGGCGGCTGTTCCCGCAAGAGCCGGTACATCCGAGCCCCGCCGCACCCGAGGCCGCGCCCACCGAACCGGCCAAGTAGCAGCCCGCGCCCAAACCGAAGCTGCGCTCCCAGAGAGTTGAGGATTTGACCCTAGTTTCGTTGTCTCGCCGCGGCCTGCGTCCGAGCCGAGCCGGCCGGGCGAACGCCCCCAACCGAGGCGGGCTACCGGTCCGTCAGGCTCGCGTCGATCTGGACGGCCAGGTAGCGAATCGGCGCCAAGGCCCCGGCCAACAGACCCGAGCCGCGCGGACCCGATACCGCGGCGCCGGCGCCGACGACCACCGTCAGTGCCAAGACCGCGGCCAACCACCGCCCGAAGATGTGGCGAGGCTGCGCTGCGGCCGCCAAGCGCTGCAACTCGTGCCACTCGAACTCTGCCGCCGGGTCCACGCCGGCCGGCACACCTTGGTTCGCCGCGCCCAGGTTGGTTGCGTCCATTGGCTCCTCGACTTGGCGGCGACGGCCGCCGATGCTGCACAGACGCACGTGACGCGCAAAGGATCTGCCGCGCCGCCGAATCTGCTGCTAGAATCCCCCGGCCGCATCAAGGCATCCTCGTGTCATTGCTATGAAAATATTGGATATTTCGCCAAGAATCAGCGAAAGCTCGCCGCTGTTCCCCGGCGACGAGCCGTTTGCGTTGCGCTGGACAGCGACCATCGGCCCAGGCTGTCCGGTGAACCTGTCGGCGCTGTCGCTCTCGCCCCACACGGGCGCGCACGCGGACGCGCCGCTGCACTACGCCAGCGGGGCGCCGTCCATCGCGGACGTGGACCTGGAGCCGTACTGGGGGCCGTGCCGGGTGCTCGATGTGCGCGGTTGTGGGGCGCTCGTGGAGCCGGCTCACGTGCGGCGGGTCGTCGCCGGGCTGCCGCCCCGAGTCCTATTGCGGACTTGCGAGTCTGCGCCCACGCAATGGTCGCCCGATTTCGCGGCCATTGCCCCGGCGACGGTTGCGCTCCTGGCCGAGCTGGGGGTGCGCCTGGTGGGCATCGACACGGCGTCGGTCGACCCGGCCGAGAGCAAAGACCTGCCCTGTCATCAGATGCTGCTCCGGACCAATATGCGGGTACTTGAAAACCTGATGCTGGACGGTGTGGCCGAAGGGGACTATGAGCTGGTGGCGCTGCCACTGCGGATCGCGGGGGCGTGCGCTTCGCCGGTGCGCGCGGCGCTGCGGACGTTGCGGTAGGGGGTGGCGATGAACCGTGCTGAATGCGAACGACTCGACCGGGACGACCCGTTGGGGCCGCTCCGCGCGCAGTTCGACTTGCCGGACGGATTGGTCTACTTGGATGGGAACTCCCTGGGCGCGCTCCCCAAAGCCACCCAGCGCCGTGTCGCAGAGACGGTGGCGGGCGAATGGGGCCAAGGTCTGATTCGCAGCTGGAACGACGCCGGCTGGATCGACTTGGCGCGGCGGATCGGCGACGAACTGGCGCCGGTGATTGGGGCAGGTCTGGAGCAGGTCGCGGTGGGCGACTCGACGTCGGTGAACCTGTACAAGGTGCTCAGCGTGGCGGCGGCCCTGCAGCGGCGCGACCGCCCTGGGGCGCGGGTTCTGCTTTCCGAGCGGAGCAACTTCCCGACGGACTTGTACGTGGCCGAGTCGGTCGCCGCGCAACACGGGCTAGAGCTGAGACTGGTGGCCCACGACGAGCTGCTCGCGGCGCTGGGGCCAGAGGCGGCCGTGGTGCTGTGGACGCACGTGAACTACCGCACTGGGCGGATGCTGCCGATGGCGGAAGTGAATCGCGCGGCGCACCGGAGCGGGACGCAGGTGGTCTGGGATCTCGCTCATTCGGCGGGGGCGGTGCCGCTGCAGCTCGCCGGCCACCGCGACGACACGGAGGATGCCGATTTTGCAGTGGGCTGTGGTTACAAGTACTTGAACGGCGGTCCCGGGGCGCCCGCCTTTGCCTGGGTGCACCCGCGCCACCTTCGGCGGCTGCAGGAGGATGGCGTGCGGCAGCCCCTATCCGGCTGGATGGGCCACGCGGCCCCGTTTGCCTTCGAGCCCGGCTACCGCCCCGCCGACGGCATTCAAAGGTTCGCGTGCGGCACCCCGCCCATCTTGGCGCTGCGGGCCCTGGAATGCGGCGTTGCGACGTTGCGGGCCGCCGAGCCGCTGGGCGGAATGGCGGCGATTCGGACCAAGTCCGTGGCCTTGACCGACCTCTTCCTCCGCCAAGTTCAGGAGAAATGTTCAGGTCTTGACCTGATTTGCATCACGCCCGCCGATCCAAGCGAGCGGGGCAGCCAGGTGAGCTTGACCCATCCCGACGGCTTTCCTGTCATGCAGGCCTTGATCGCCCGTGGAATCGTTGGTGATTTTCGTGCTGACCCCGACCGCCGTGGTGGCGCAGGCATCTTGCGATTCGGGTTCACGCCGCTCTACACGCGCTACGTCGACGCTTGGGACGCAGCGGAGCAACTCGCCGAAGTGCTGCACAGCGACGAGTGGCGCGGCTCGCAGTTCGCCCGCCGTGGTGCGGTGACCTAGACTCTGACTCCGGGGGGTGCAATGAGCAACGCTGACGTCGTCCGACACGAGATCCGACACGAGATCCGACACGAGATCCGACACGAAGGTGCCGAGTTGGATTTCTCGAAAAAGATGAGCTACGGCGACTACTTGCAGTTGGACGCGATCCTGGGTGCGCAGCATCCGCTGTCGCCGGACCACAACGAACTCCTGTTCATCGTCCAGCACCAGACCAGCGAACTGTGGATGAAGCTGCTGCTGCACGAATTGTCGGCGGCGATTGCGGCGATCCAGCGCGACGAGCTGGCGCCGGCGTTCAAGATGCTGGCGCGCGTGTCGCGCATCCTGGAGCAGTTGGTGCATGCCTGGGACGTGCTTGCGACCATGACGCCGCCGGAGTACTCGGCGATTCGCGGATATCTTGGTAATTCCAGCGGGTTTCAGAGTTGGCAGTACCGGTGCATTGAGTTCGCACTGGGGAACAAGAACGCGGCGATGCTCCAACCGCACGCGCACCGGACCGAGCGGTTTGCCGTTGTCGAGGCGGCCTTCCGCGCGCCGTCGCTTTACGACGAGTGCCTCGCTCTACTGGCTCGTCGAGGATTCTCCATACCAAGTGAGCACTTGCAACGCGACTGGACCGAGCCACACCGAACCAGTGACGCTGTCCTGGCTGCGTGGTTGGCCGTGTACCGGTCGCCGCGAGAGCACTGGGACCTGTACCAACTCGGCGAGGAACTGACCGATTTGGAAGACGCATTTCGCCTCTGGCGCTTCCGGCACGTCACCACGGTGGAGCGGGTCATCGGCTTCAAGCGCGGCACCGGCGGCACGAGCGGCGTCGGGTACCTGCGCAAAATGCTGGATACGGTGCTCTTCCCAGAGCTCTGGCAGCTCCGCACGGACCTCTAGAGAGCGGATCATCTTGGACTTTCCCCGCGCGTCCGAACCTTTGAACCCGGCGCGGCGAGTCGCTATTGGCGCTCGCTTGCGGCCCACTTGGAGCTGGAGACGCGACTGGCAGAGCCAATTGCTGAACGAATGTCCAGTAGTTGGTCGCGTCTCCAGGCGGGCCGGGCTCCAACACCACCGCCAATCAGGGCGTACTCCGGGAACCGCACCAAGCGCAGTCGCACTGCGTCGCCGATGCGCTTGACGTGCCGATTCAACGCCTTGCGGGCCGCAGCGGATTCCGCTTCGAACGGGTCGAGCATGGCCTCGAACTCGATCCACGCCGCGACGTTCACCGCCAGCATCCGCGGCATCCGGCCGTGCGACTTCACGTCCCCGACGACCACCGGCCGCCCGGCCTCGTCCACCGCCGCCGGAGCCGGTGCTCGCGCTCCAAGTTCCCCAATACCTGTGGCCACATGACACAAGGCTGCCTTGGTGTCTTGGTGTATGTCTGGGCGCTAGGGGCCGCTGTTGGCCTCGACACAGACCACCCGCCCCGCCATGCTCTCCGCGACCAGCAACGCGGTTCCGTCTGGCGAAAAGGCAAGAATGTTCCCGTCGTAGTTGCTCAGCGCAAGCTGTGAGACGAATGTGGAGGCCGCGCCCGCAGGCGATATCGAAAGAATCTCTCCCGATTGCCAGCTCGCCGCATACAGAAAGCCGCCAAATGGCCCCGGCGGCGCGATTGCGGGTGCATGGATGCCAGGTACGCCAGAAATCAACGAGGCGCCTTTGCTCCCGTCCGCCAGTAGGTGATCGATTCCGTCATCGCCCAAGTAGCCGCCGCTGGCTGGCCGCGCTACAAGCAGTCCGCCGCCAAATTGTCCTGCTTGATCGACGCACGCGCCCTCGGCATCGCGAAGCTTGGAAAACGTCATCGAGTTTGCCGTCTTATCGACTACTCCCCAGTCCACCGAAGGCCCGTCGGTGTCGCCAGCGATGTAGAGCCCCACCGGATACCCAGGTGAATTTACGAAGACCATCGTGAAGATGTCGTTTAGACCGGGTCCGGGTCCGCCCACAAATACCTGCGACGCGCCAAGCGCGTCGATTCGAAAGACCTTTGCGTCTCCATCGTTGTCGGTTCCCTGGTCGCCAATGTACAGCGCCCCGTCAAGCAGACCGTCCTGGTCCCACGCCACCGAAGTCAACAAGACGGGCTGACTTGGCCAGTTGGCGCCTTTCGAAAAGACGCTTACCTTGCCTGTCATCAAATCCACGGCAAATACCGAAGCGGCAACCAGGTCGACCACATACAACTTGCCGCCGTAGCCGCAACCACCCCAAGCGATTGCGTTGGGTTGCTTGAATCCTTGAGCGGCGCCAGCGACCACCCTGGCCACGAAGCCCGGCGCGATTTGCCAGCCAGGGCTGTTCGCGAAGGCCTTGCACGAGAACTTCTGACCCTGCCACCACGGCACGCCACTCGAACAGGTCCCAGCACAGTCAGGCTGCGGACTGTGCGTACATGCTCCGTCGGCCGGGTCGCACCCGTCCAGCGTGCACACCAGATCGTCTGCGCAGTCGACGGGCGCGTGCAGGCAACCGCTCTTGGGCGCACATGAATCGGTCGTGCAGAGCTTTCCGTCGTCGCACGAGAGTGGTGCGTGCAGGCATGTCCCGCCGCTTTCGCACGCGTCGATCGTGCAAATGTCAGCATCGTCGCAGAGCACAGGGGCGTGGAAACACCCACCTGGACCAGCGCAAGAGTCTACTGTGCAAGCATTCCCGTCGTCGCATGCAGCGGGAACGTGCAGGCATAACCCGTCAGAAGCACAGCCGTCTTGGGTGCACGGATTGCCGTCGCTACAATCTACCGCCGCATGGACGCACGAGCCAGCCCCGCCACACGTGTCGCTAGTGCAGGCGTTGCTGTCGTCACAATCCAGTGGGACGTGTGCACATATTCCGGTAGAACCACAGTTGTCCGCGGTGCACGGGTTGCCGTCGCCGCACTCCAAAGCCGTATGGATGCACGCTCCCTCGGCAGCGCAGGTATCCACGGTGCAGGGGTCGGCATCATCGCAACCCGAGCCTGGAGGCGACGGGCATGCTGCCACGTCCTGCGGCTTGGCCGCGTCGCCGGCATCGGGCCCTGGCCCCTTGGCCTCCGAGTCCGAGTCCGTGCCATCCTCTGCCGAGGAATCTGGTTGCCCATCAAGAAACTTGGTCGCGTCTTCGACGAGGTCAACGCCCAGGTCTGAATCCGATGGCACCGCTTCGCCGGCGTCCACCGCGTCGTCAGCGGTAGCTACGTCGTTGGCCGCCTCATCGACGTCCCAGGGCGCCCAGTCCGGCGCGTTGTCTGCATCCCAGTCGCCAACCACGTCCAGCGATGCTGCAACATCGGCGCCCGCTTCCGAAGCCCCATCCGGCACCGCTCCTTGGTGACCAGCTTCGGGTTGGCTCAGTTTGCCGTCCATCGCCTCCAGTGCCGAATCCGCAGCGACCCGCCCAGTTCCCTGGTCATGGGTGCCGACGTTGCCGTACGTGTCCCCGACGTCGCCCATCCCAACCGAGGCAACCCCAACCGGACCCTCGCCTGGACTTCCGCACGCCAATAGGACGGCAAACGCGGCAGCGAGACTGGCGCGACCATTGCGGGTATGCGTTCCTGGCACGTTGTAGCTCCTCGCGACTGCAATCAGTGTACTGCACGGCAATCCGTCAGGCAATCGACGGGCCGACACGACGCATCCTTGTGTCATGTTGTGGATAGCAATAGGTAAATTTCCGCGATCCGTCAACGTTTCCGCGCCGCGCGCCCAAGGGGCGCGTTCCGAATCGATGCCCAATCCAAGGCAAGCCCACGCCCACGTACCCCGCCGGCTCCGCTGATCCGCTCTCTAGGCGCTTGCGCGTCGACCCCGACCTGGCCGCTCGCTCTGGGGGCGACCGCATCGGCCAATCGCACGCAAGACTCCACACATCCACGGCAAATCCTGCTATGCTCCACCCGAACCCAGGCGCACGTGATCTACCTGCCGGGGCGACGAGAGGAGATCGTGATTCCAGACCGCTTCCGCCCCCGGTCCTGTGCCCCCCAGGCAAGAAACAGGCTCAAGATTCTTCGATTCGCCGCTCTGGGAGCCGCCCTTGCGGTCTGCCTAGCCGGCTGCCCCAATGCCGTCCCAGATGCCAACCAATTCGGGGCAGATGCCGCCGCCGCGGCGGATTCGGGCGGCTCTTTGGACGGCGCCCCTGGCAACGATACGGCACCGGCTGACACGGCCAGTGGCGGCGACGCCACGCTTGGGCCAGACTCGCCGGACCCGACAAGCGGAGACACCGCAGCCGCCGACGCGGCCGGTCCCGACGGTTCGCCGACCGATGCCGCGCCTGGGGACACCGCCGCAGCGGACGCGGGCTGTTCTGTCAACGGTTGCGGAACCGCGCCACCCTGCAAGAAGTTGACCTGCATGGCGATTGGCTCTTGCTCGTCCGGCAACGCGGCCGACAACAGCCCGTGCGGCGACGGCCATTCGTGCCACTCGGGCCTCTGCCTCGCCGACCCCGTCAAGGCCGTCCAAGTGGTCGCCGCCGGCTACACCACCTGCGCACGTCTCACCGACGGCACCGTGCAATGCTGGGGCGACGGCGCCACCGGACAGCTCGGCGATGGCCAGACCGGGAGCGGGCATTCCAGCGCCACGCCGGGCCCTGTCGAGGGCGTCAGCGGCGCAACCGACCTGGCCTGCGGTCCCAGCCACTGCTGCGCCGTCGCAAACGGGGCCGTTTTGTGCTGGGGCGACAACGAGTTCGGCGGAAGTAGCCCGGCGGCTGCGGCCAAGACTCTCGTCAAGCCCACCGCCGTCCCCGAAATCGCCGACGCGGTCGCGGTCGCTGCGGGCGGCTACCACTCGTGCGCCATCGTAGGCGGCGGCGCGGTGAAGTGCTGGGGCCTGGGCACTGCTGGCCAACTCGGCGACGGTCTTGCCAATATTCCCAAGGCCGTGGTCAAGGCCAAGCTCGGCGCCGCCGCGGCCACTGTCATCGTCGCCGGGCCCAACCACACCTGTGTCCGCACCGCCACTGGCACAGGTCTCTGCTGGGGCTACAACGAAGACGGCGAACTCGGCGACGGCAACGGCGGCACCAGCAAAGAGGCGGACACCCCAGTCGTGATCTCCGGCCTGCAAGGCATTGCTACGCTTTCCGCAGGCGAGAACCACGGTTGCGCGATCGTCGTCGGCGGGTCGGTGCGGTGTTGGGGCAAGCAGTCCTCTGGGCAACTCGGCACGGGCGGCGGCAACAGCTACTACTCCACGCCGCAAGTCGTGGCCTTGGACAGCGCGACCGCGATCGCCGCGGGCGGCAGCCACTCGTGCGCCGCGGTCACGGGCGGCGGCCTCTGGTGCTGGGGCGGCAATGGCAACGGTCAGCTGGGCCTGCCCGCCGCCGCGTCCAACGCGTTCCCGGCTGAACTCAAGGGCTTTGGCGACGTCCTGGGCGTGGCGGCCGGCACCGTCCACACCTGCGCCGTGCGCGGCGACGGCACCGTCTGGTGCTGGGGCGACAGCTACTTGGGCCAGTGCGGCCCACTCGCGGGCAAGGGCAGCTCGACCCCGACACAGGCGTACTAGAAACCGCACTAGATCGAAGATTCCATTTCAACTTCATTAACATGACATAAGGATGCATCTTGTCTGGAGCGGCGCGCGCCATCTTGCACGCGGACATGGACGCGTTCTACGCGGCGGTGGAACAGCGCGACGACCCGGCCCTTCGCGGCAAGCCGGTGCTGGTCGCGTACGACAGCCCGCGTTCCGTCGTCACCACGGCGAGCTACGAGGCGCGGCCCTTCGGCGTGGGCTCGGCGATGCCGTTGGCGCAGGCCAAGCGTCGCTGCCCGCAGGCCATCATCGTGCCGCCGCGGTTTGCCCAGTACCAGGCGGTGAGTGCGCAGATCTTCGAGATCTTCGGCAGCTTTTCGCCGCTCGTCGAGGGCCTGTCGCTAGACGAGGCCTTCATCGACCTGACCGGCACGCGCGGCCTCTGGGGCGACCCTGTCGCCGCGGCGCGCCGTCTGAAAGAGCGTGTGTGGAGCGAGACGGGGTTGCGCGTCTCGGTCGGGGTGGCGGCGTGCAAGTTCGTCGCTAAGGTCGCCTCGGATCTCCGCAAGCCTGACGCGCTCGTGGTGGTACCAGCCCAAGAGACCCAGGCATTTCTCGCGCCCCTGCCGGTGTCGCGCCTCTGGGGCGTAGGCGAGAAATCCGTACCCAAGCTCCAGTCCCTGGGGCTGCGGACCATCGGCGACGTGGCGGCCGCCGATCGCGCTTGGCTCGCCCGCGCCCTGGGTAGCCACGGGCCGTTCCTGCAGGACCTCGCCCTGGGCCGCGACGACCGCCCCGTCGTGCCCGACCGCGACGCCAAGTCCATCGGCTCGGAGCAGACCCTCATGGTCGATGCCGTCGGCCGCGACGCGATTTGGCCGCACCTCATCGAATCTGCGGATACCATCGCTTTCCGTTTGCGCCGCGAACACTTGCGGGCCGGCGGTGTCCGGGTCAAGCTCAAGACCACCGACTTTCAGCTCCTGACCCATCAGGCGCGCGTGGCACCGCCAACGTCCAGCGCCCGGGCGCTCCTCGCCACAGCGGCAGAGCTCCTGCCGCTTTTCGACCTCCGCCGGCCCTACCGCCTGATCGGCATGGCGGCATGGGACCTCCGGCCCGACAGCGAGCCCGTGCAGCCCGATCTCTTCTCAGACCGCGAGCGCCAGCGCGACGAGCGCCTGGACAAGGCCCTGGATGCCGTGCGCGACCGCTTTGGCCGCGCCGCCCTCCGCCGGGCCTCGCAACAAGAAGACCCGCGCCGCGGCGAGTGAGCGCACCGCAGCCGCCCCACCCAGCGCCCGGCCCGAATCGAGGTCCAGCGACGCGAAATCCAGCGCGCGGCCACTTGATTGCGGCCCGCGGCATTGACAGGCGCGCCCCGACTCGGCCAGTGTGGCGCGTCGCACAACGTAAACCGCCGCGCCGCCTCCCAAGGAACTTGCCCCATGCACGCTCGATCCCTGGCCGTGGCCGCCACTGCCGCACTCCTCAGCGCCTGCGCGCCCAACATCCCGCAGTACGCCCGCCCCGCCGCCGAGCTTCCGGCCCGGCGCAGTCCGCCGCTGCAGCCCTGCGCCCTCATCCACTTGGAAGTCGACGAAAACCTGAGCAACGGCGCACGCGGCTTCTTCCGCGGCCCGTGGCGGCAGGCCTATTCGTCCTTTGTGCTCCGCCAAGGCGACCGGGTCGTCCTCATCGACGCCGGTCTTGGTGAGGCCACCCCCGCCGACATCGACGCCGCGCCATGGTGGTTCCGCCTCGCCATCGGCAACGCCGCCCGACCCGCAACGGGCCTGGGCAAGCTCCTTGTGCAAGTCGGCATACGGCCCGAGCAAGTCACGCACGTCCTCCTTACTCACCGCCACTGGGACCACACCGGCGGCCTGCGCGACCTGCCCAACGCCCGCATCGTCATGGCGCGCGCCGACGCCGCGGCCACCGACGCCCAGACCAGCTCCTTTGCCGACGGCGCCATGAAGGACCACTTCACGGGCCTCCAAAACCGTATCGATCGCATGGACTTCGATGGCCCGCCGCTCTTCGGCTTCGCCGCGTCGCGCGATGTCTTTGGCGACGGCAGCGTGATTGCCGTCCCCACCCCTGGCCACACGCCCGGCGCCACCAGCTACCTGGTCCAAACCGGCGACGGCACCAAGCCCTGGTTCTTCATCGGCGACGCCGCCTGGGTCAAAGAGGGTTTTGAAGAACCGGTTCCCAAGGGCCGCTTGGCCGGTGCGTTCGCAGACTTCGACGCCGACCAGACCGCCGACACCTTGGGCCACCTCCACGCCTTGCACGAGCTTGGAGCCGTCCACCTCGTCACGGCCCACGACACCCGCACCTGGGTCGGACTCCCCCGCTGCGCCAGCGCGACCGGCACCCCGTAGGTGCGGAGCTGCGGCGCGTCCCCTGCGACCCCCGCGTGCGGCTTGCGCCGCCCAGTACGCCGACGACCGCAACCCTGAAAGAACTTGAGATTTTGCGCACTAGATGGATTCCGTATGACATTGCTACGCCGGGTTTTCCAGCGCCCCGATCATGACCGTGACCGCATTGGCCTTGCCGGCCGCGGGGCGGCGTTGGTCCCAAACCTTTGGTCGCCAAACGGAAAATAGCTCGTACGATCAACAGGGTGAACGACGCGGCGTTGCGCCCGCCCGGACCGCGCGCCCGTGCCGAACTCTGCACATCATTTCGAATAGTAAAGATTCCAATCGCTCTGTGGCTTTCGGATTTCCCGGCGGCCGGGGATTGCGACACTGACAGCAGCGGCGTGCGCGGTGGCGTTGGCGCCTGTCCTCTTCCGTGCGTCGCTGCTATGCGCCCCCGTCGCGCCGAGGTCCGCCGTGCCCGATCCGCTCGGTCCCCAGCTGCCACCGCCCCGGCGCCCGGCCACCGGCGCGCAACCGCGCCTGCCAACTGGCGTTCACGGCAAGCCACCCACCGGCGCCTACGCGCGGCCGCCGACCGGCGCAATGCCGGGACCGGTCCGGGCCCAGGCAGGTGGCCACTGGCCCTGGCTGCTCATCGCCGCGATGGTTGGCATTGCCTTGAGCAGCGCCGGGGTGACTTGGCTGCTGGTTCGCGGCGGCCACGACTCGCCGCACCACCACCCCGATCACGTTGCTGTGACGCCCGCGGTGGCGATCGCCGCAGGCCCCGCGCACCATCCCACGCTGCCGCATCGGCCGCCCTTGGCGCCCGAGCAGTTGGGGCAACCCCTGGATTCGACTTGGCAGGCGGCCTTGAGCGCCCGCTACGCCGCGTTGCCGCCGCTGGCCTCGCCCGTGCTGGCCCAAGTCGGACGCGCCGACTGGCAGGGCGAACCCACCCAGCTCGCGGGCGACAAGCCCATTCGCCCCCACGGCATCGTCCGCTATCCCAAGACCCCTGGGCGCCATCCCCTCGCGCTGCTGATCCACGGTAATCACGGCACTTGCCGGGGCGACCAGGGGCCCGACACCTGCCCGGCGGATCCGCTGGCCGCGTGCCCCACCGGTCAACACCCCGTGGATACGCCCGGGGGCCTGGCCTGGGTGGCCGACGAGTTGGCGGCGCGGGGCTGGATTGCCGAAATCGTGGACGTGGCGCCGGCAGTCTGCATGCCCGGTCACGACGCAATCGTGGCCCGCAGCGACCAGACCATCGCCCATCTGCGCGCCTGGCAGGCCTGGCAGCGCGGCGCTCATCCCTTGATCCCGCCAGAGGTTGCCGCCTCTGCCGACCTGCAGCAGGTGGCCCTGATTGGCCATTCGACGGGTGGCGACGCTGCCTTGTTGGCGGGCGCCAAGCTGGTTCACCCCGCGGCAATCGGGCTAGAGACGGTTCGGCTGCAGAGCCTGCTGCTCATCGCGCCGCCGGATTGGAGCCATGGCCCGATCCCCGGCGTGGAGCTTGGTATCGTCTTGCCCACCTGCGACTTTGACGTATACCCCTTGCAGGGGCGCCACATCCTGGACCGTGCGGCCGCGGCGCAACCGGGATCGCGGGTCGCCATGTGGCTGCTCGGCGGGGGCAGTCACAACGCCTTCAACCAGAGCTGGCGCGACGAAACCGTGGATATCGACCAGCAAAACTGCGATCCCGCCTACCGGCTCGCGCCCGAGACCCAACGCAGCGTGCTGGGGCGCCTCGCGGTCGACTGGCTCGAGGCTGCACGCACGGGCACCGCCCTGCCGCCGTGGTTGAATGGGCAGGGGCAGCTCCCCGTGGCCAGCCCAGTGGACCTGCGCACGGTGGTGCTGCCCGCCGGCCGGCGCGTCCCCGCGGGGCAGACTGTGGTCGCATCGGATGGTGCCCAGCTGACCGACTGCCAAAAGGCGCGCTGCGAGACCGGGATCCAGCGGACTGCGGCGACCTGGGTCGCAAGAAACGCGCGCGAGGGCACGGTGCTCGCGTGGCATTGGCAGCCCGCCGACACAGAGCCGGCCAGCCACGCGATCGTCCGCATCGCCGCTTTGGACGGGGCGCCGCGCCACGGCCCCACGTTGCTCGACGCCGCCTGGCTGGACGAGCACGGCCAGGCCACGCCCGCCGGAAGCGTGGAAGTTGGGCCGCCGCTGGACCAAGCTGCCGAGATCGATGGCCACGGTAGCCGGCCTTGGCCCCTGGCGGCGGTGACGGTGCCCTTGCCCGCAGCGGCCGCTGACCATCTGGCGGGGCTGCGGCTCGCCGTGCGTGGCGCCGGTCCCACTGCGCTGGCCGTGGGCGAAGTGACCTTGGCCAACTTCTGAACGAGTCCGCTCACGTCGGCCGTAAGGCTCGTGCAGTTCTTGGGAATCGATCCAGGGTCCCCAATCAAAGCTCAGCGGTTGCACTGCGGACATGCGCTGCTGCGCAAGCGTAGGTCTTCCGGCGTGTGTCTTCCGGTGTGTGTGAGACGCACCCCACCTAATTTGCGCCTGTACGGCCTTTCTGCCCTGTTCTGTAACTGGCGAGAATCAAACGGGGACCTCGGTTCGGGTCCGAAGAATTGCTCGAGTTTTCGACCCGATTCGGCCGGAACTGGTATGACCTGCCGTGGCCGATTGCTGGGCAATTGGTGTACACTCCGCGCGCGGCACTGCGCCGGCCACGGAGCATGAATATGCAGCGGTTGCTTGTTTTGATTGGCTTGTTGCTCAACCTGGTTGCCGGCGCCGCCCTGGCGCAGAGCCAGACGATGAACATCGAGGGCGCGCTGCAGAGCTCGGCGGGCGGCCCCGCCGCCGATGGCACCTACTCGGTCACGTTCAACCTGCTGGACGCCCAGGCTGGCAAGACGCTGTGGACCGAGGCGGGCGTGACGCTCCCCGTCAAAGGGGGCTCGTTCTCGTACGGCTTGGGGAGCAAGACGCCGCTGACGGCCTCGTTGTTTGCCGGTGACCGTTGGCTGCAAGTGCAGGTCGGTACCGACCCTGCGCTGCCGGCGGCGCCTGTTCGGGCGGTGGCGCTGGCCTTCCGCGCCGCCGTGGCCGAAGCGATCGAGTGCAGCGGCTGCATCAAAGCCGGCGCCCTGGACGCCGCGGTCACGCAAGGCTTGGCCAAAACTACTGATTTGCAAGCATACGCCAAGACCGCAGATTTGGCTGCCTATGCCAAAACGACCGATTTGTCGGCCTACGCCAAGACCGTGGATCTGGGCGACTACGTCAAGGCGGCCTCGCTGGCCAAGGTAGCCGGCACCGGCAACTACGCGGATCTGACCGGCACGCCCAAGCTGGCCGACGTGGCCCTGACCGGCAGCTACGGCGACTTGAAGGCCATCCCCGTGGCGGCCAAGCTAGGCGCCGTCTGCGGCACGGGCTTGTTCATGCGCGGCATCAAGGCCGACGGCAGCTACGACTGCGCGGCGGTCAGCTTGGACGCCAGCGCCTTGCCCAAAGACGGACTGAACGAAGTCAGCAACGACTTGCTCACCAATCAGTTTAGCGAGGTGGCTGCATCGACCCATACGCCCATCGATATCGCGGATTCCTTCCCCGCCGGGACGCCCGACGACCTGACCGTGCCCGACCTTGGCATCGCGCAAGGCCTCACCGTCAACCTGGACATCACCAACAGCGACATCAGCAAGCTGAAAATCACCCTGTACGACCCCAAGGGCCAATCGTACTTGCTCTACGACCAAAGCGGCACAGGCACCACCCTCAAGACGAGTTGGCCCAGCCCCACCAAGACCGTCAGCGGCGACTTGACGACGTGGATCGGCGCCAATCCCAAGGGCAAGTGGTCGGTGTCCGTCGCCGACTTGGGCGGGACCGCCGGCCAGAAAGACGGCAAGATCAACGCCTTCTCGATCAGTGTTGCCACGCTGTCGACCCAGAAGGTGGCCGCCAATGGCCTGCTACTCGCCAACGCGGGCCTACGCCTGCAGGTCTCGGCCAAGGACCCTGTGACCTGTGACGCAACTGCCACCGGCTACGTCTACTTCAACTCCACTGCCGCGGTCATGTATGTCTGCAACGGCAAGAAGTTCACTTCGGTCCTGGGCCCGCTGGGGACCGAGGCCAATCCAGCCTCGTCGTGCAAGGCCATCTTGGACGGCGGCGACTCCGCGGGGGACGGCAACTACTGGCTCAAGCACGCCGCGGGCAAGTACAGCGGTTATTGCGACATGACCACCGACGGCGGCGGTTGGACGCGCTATTTGACCATGCCCAACGCCGGCGCCTACTTGGGTCTGCAAGGCGTGCCCAACTCCCAGGAGTTTGTCGACAACGGCACCTTCCAGTTCAGCACGAGCATGATGAAGGCCTCGAACCGCGAGGTGCTGATCAAAGAGACCGTGGCGCCGGGACGCCTGCATAAGTACGACTTCAAGCAGTTCGACAACTTGCAGGGCGACAACTTTGTGGGCGCCCTGACTGGCGACGTGGGCGGCAACATCGCTATCTGGAACTGGTCCACGGGCGCGTGGCAGGCGCACAGCAATGGCAAGTGCAACACCAACAACCACTCGCAGTGGAACTGCACGCCGCCTTCCGGCGTCCGCTTCCACTACGCGACCCGCGATTGGAGCGGCGACGGCGGTTCGTTCAGCAACACCGGCTGGACGTGGTTCACCGGCTACAACAGCGGCTACGGCGACCACAGCGCGCTCGTCAAGAACTGGAACGGCCAGTACAACCAGACCCCGCACGACCTTTTCTTCCGTTAGCGGCCGTAGCTGCGCCGATCGCGGACCGTTGGTTGGCTGGAAGCGCCGCCGGCGCAGCAGGGTCTGTGCCGGCTGATCAGTGCAAAGCGCCAATAAATCAACAGTATCTGGGTCGTCCAAGCGTTTGCCAGCGGTGTGCGCGCCGCGGATCTCGCGCATGGCTCAGGTGGTTCCCGTTTGGGCCGCCAAATGCCAGCGTTCGGCATGTGCCCTTGCTCGCAGTGAAATTCACCGCGGACGCCCCGCGGCCGCCCTCACAATTTTGCACTCGCGTGCGAGAATTCGTACCCTGCGCGCCTCGTGCCAAGGCACGCGTGTTGTGGCCCGCCGGGCATACAAGGAGCGATATGCACTACCTCCCCAAGAATTCATCGCTTACGCGTCTTCTCGCCATTGCGGCGGCGGCTGCGTTCGCGCTCGTCGGTTGTGGCGATGGCGTCACCGACGGTCCATCCAGCGGCACTGGCGATACCGGAGCTGACTTTGTCTTGGGGGACAGCACCTTGTCCGACGGCGCTTTGAGCGACGGGACTCTGACCGACAGCAAGCTGACGGACAGCAACCTTGGTGACGGCAAGGGCGAGATCTTGGCCGACGGCAAGGACGGCCTGATCGACGACTCGCAGGTCAACACCGCGCCGACGCTGACCATCGTGGCGCCCGAGAACAACTCGGGCATCAACGTGGGCGCGCCGCTGCATGTCGAGGCGACCATCGGCGACGCCGAAGACAAGTCCCTGCAAGTCACCGTGACCAGCACGGCGATCACTACGCCGCTGTTCTCGGGCACGGCGCCCGTCGGCACGTGGCAAACCGATTTGGCCAGCCTGCCCGCCGGCAAGCAGACCCTGACGGTGGTGGTCAAGGACTCGGGCGGCCTGACGGCGACCGCCAGCGTCACGGTGTTGATCAACACCTCGCCGGACGCGCCGGTCATCGAGATCACCCCGGCTACGCCCACCACGGCCGACGCCCTGACCGCCACGGTGTTGGTGCCCGCGACCGATATCGACCGCAAGCCTGACGAAATCACCTACACCTATGCGTGGTTCAAAGACGGCCAGCCTACGTCGTACACGGATCCCACCTTGCCCGCCGGTGTCGCCAAGCGCGGCGAGACCTGGCAGGTGGTAGTGACGCCCAAGGACCCGTACGGCTCGGGTAAGGCTGCCCAGGCTCAGGTAGTCATTCAGGATTCCGCTCCGGGTGCGGCCGGTCTGGCGCTGGATCCCACCGCCGTGGCGCTGAACGCCATCGTCACCTGCACGGTGGCTGAGCCGGCGCTCGATCTGGACGGCGACACCCTGACCTACTCCTACACGTGGCTGTTCAACGGCGTGACTCTGCCGGGTGTGGCCAGCGCGACGATCGATCTGATGCAGGTCACTCTGCCCGACGGTTCGCTGCCCAAGGTCGGCGACACGTTGCAGTGCAGCGCGGTGGCCAGCGACGGCACTTTGCAGGGTCCCCTGGCCTTGTCGGCGGCGGCCACGTTGACCGCGTTCGACGTTTGCCTGAGCGCGCTGAACCCCTGCGACCCCAACGCCAATTGCACGGGCGGCGATACCTTGGCGGTCACTTGCGCCTGCAAGCCCGGCTTTGACGGCGACGGCAAGACCTGCACCGACTTGGACGAGTGCACCAACGGCACCGCGGTGTGCGATCCCAACGCCACCTGCAGCAACGTGCCGGGCACCTACCAGTGCGTTTGCAACACCGGCTACGGCGGCGACGGCAAGGCCTGCGGCGATGTGGATGAATGCCTTGCTGGTACCGCCACTTGCGACCTGGCAGCCGACTGCAGCAACACCGTGGGCAGCTACAGCTGCACCTGCAAGACCGGTTACACCGGCGACGGCAAGACCTGCGCCGACGTCGACGAGTGCGCCAATGGCACCGCCGTGTGCGACCTGGCCGCGGACTGCAGCAACACCGCCGGCACCTACGCCTGCATCTGCAAGACCGGCTACGCGGGCGACGGCAAGACCTGCACGGACGTGGACGAATGCGCCGCCGGCACCGCAGGTTGCGACCTGGCCGCCGATTGCAGCAACACCATCGGCAGCGCGATCTGCACGTGCAAGACGGGCTACAGCGGCGACGGCAAGACCTGCGCCGACATCAACGAGTGCGCCACCAACAACGGCGGCTGCGACCAGAACGCCGACTGCAGCAACACCCCCGGCTCGTTCGGCTGTGCCTGCAAACCCGGCTATAGCGGCGACGGCAAGACCTGCACCGACATCGACGAATGCGCCAACGGCACGGCCGGCTGCGCCAGCACCGCCACCTGCAGCAACAGCGTGGGCAGCTTTGTCTGCACCTGCAACGCGGGCTACACCGGCGACGGCAAGACCTGCAGTGACGTGGACGAATGTGCAACCAACAACGGCGGTTGCGACCCCAACGCCGCGTGCAGCAACAGCGTCGGATCGTTCAGCTGCGCCTGCAAGCCCGGCTTTGTCGGCGACGG
>JBBISH010000074.1:0-32971 GCA_037441385.1 Myxococcales bacterium | reverse complement strand
GGCGTCTTGGTGTCGCAGACCTTGCAGCCGCCGCTGCTGGCCTCTTTGCCGCCGCTCGCCACGCAGACGCCCTCGATGAAGCAGAAGCCGGCGCTGACCGACCAAGCGACGGTGGACTTGCTGGGGGCGCACGACCGGCAGGCGTTGTTGGGATCCTTGTCGCCGGACTTGTAGCAGACGCCGTCGATCGAGCAGGTGCCGGACTTGCCGCTCCAGCTGGTGGCGCTGGTGGTTGGCATGCAGATCTGGCAGTCGCTGCCGGTGTTGGCCTGGCCGCTGGTGTAGCACGCCCCGTCGATGAGGCACGTGCCCGATTTGATGGACCAATCAGAGGTGGACTTGCTGGGATCGCAGATAGCGCAGGTCTCGGTGGCCGACTTGGCGACGCCCGACTTGACGCACTCGCCGCCCACGGCGCACATCCCGACCTTGGCCGTCCAACTGGTCTGGCTCTTGGCGGGATCGCAGGTGGCGCAACCGCCGCTCGCGGGATCTTGGTCGCCGGCCTTTTGGCACAGGCCGTCGATCAAGCACTGGGTGGCGGCCGTCTTGTGCTGGCAATTGCCGGCGTCGCAGAAGTCCTGGGTGCAACTGATGCCGTCATCGCAGTCCATAGGCTGCAGCGTGCAAGTGCCGCTGATGCATTTGGGGGTGTGGCAGGCGTCGCCGCCCGTGCACTCGCTGTCGGCCAGACAGCACGACTTCATGGGCTGCTGGAAGCAGTAGCCAGACGCCTTGCAGGTGTCGGTGGTGCAATCGTTGCCGTCGTCGCAGGCGGCGTCGTTCTTGCAGCCGCACACGGCCATGAAGTCGGAGCAGCAGGAACCGTCGCCCAGGCAACTCTCGTGGCAGTGGCAGTCGTTGTTTTCGAGGTAGACGCCGCAGTGGCTGGCGCACGAGGTGATCGGCACCACGGTTTCGGGGCCGCTGCTGTTGTCCATTCCGGCGTCGGGTGGGATCGCGACGTCGTCGCTGTCGCTGGATTGACTATCAAAAATGACGAGTTCCGTAACCTGCTCGTCGGGTGTGCTCTGCTCGTCGGGCACGCCTTGCGTGTCCATGGGTGTAAACCCGCCGTTGCTGTCGCCACCGCCCGTGTCGGGCAACGCGTAGCTGGCGTCGGTAGAGTCGCCAGACGACGAGCACGCGGCAGCGGCGCCGGTCAAGACCAGAGCGATGACGATCGCGGCGCTGCGGGGGAGCGGAGCGAAAAGCGACATGGGCGAAACCTCGCGAACATGGGCGGCGGCGGGCGAGCCGCAGGCTGCAGTATAGCTGTGGTGCCGGCGCGGCGCGAATTCGCGTGGGAAGGCGGCGCGTGAGCCGGCTGCCTTTGCGGGGTCTGGGGTCGCCGCCAACCTATGGAGCAAGGATTGCCGCAAAGATCCGCGCGATCAACTGCAGCTCGACCGGCCCCAGGTTGCGCCGGCCTTGGTGCGACAGCCGGAGGCCGCCGCCGCGCCGCAAAGCCGGTTGGTCCGCCACGTCTGGCTCCAAACACAGCGTCAGGCGATCTTGGGTCAACGCCACTTCGAACAGCAGCCGCTCGCGGCGCTCGTCCAGGGTCCAACTCAGCAGGCTGTGCCCCAACGGCAGCGTGGCCTGCAGACGGTCGGCCGCAGCTGCCTTGGCGACCCGCTGGGCAAATGCGCTGTGCCCGGTTGGCGCAGCCGCGGTGGGGGTAAACTCGTCCCAACCGTACGCTTCGACATAGCGGCCCCAGACGCCCCAACAATGGCGATCGTGAACGCAGCTGCGGCATTCGGGGCGCTTGCGCAGATCGCCACCCACACCCTGCTCGACCGCGGCCAGCTCCTGCTCCTGCGCACCACCGCTGCGCTGCAGATCGATCGAGCGGGGCGCAGCTGCACTTTCGTCGCCCGCGGGCACCAGCCACGACTCGAGCACCCCCAGCCACGGCGCAAGCGGCTCGGCGGCACAGGGCGCAATGTCTTCGACCACCACCCGCTGCGCCAGTTGGGGCTGGCTCGCCAAGAGCGGCGCCAATTGCCCGACTACCTCGCGGTAGCGCGGCACGACTTGCGCGAAATGCTTGGCGGCATGACCGGTTGGCCGCACGATGTTCAAGACGATCTGCCCGACCCCCGCCTCGGCCAGATAGCGAACGCAGTCGGCGATCTCGGCCAAGTTGAGCCGGCTCACCACCGTGGACGAAGCCAGCTGCAAGCCGAATTCCACCTTGAGCTGCGCCAAGTTCTGCAGTCCCACGCTGGCTTGGGCAAACGCCGGGCGGCCCACGCAAGCATCGTGCACGGCCGCGGTGGCGCCGTGGATCGACACGACAAAGCGGTTGGCGCCAGCCTGGCACAGCGCGCGCGCCAGACGCGCGTCCGCCAGCTTGCGGCCATTGGTCACCACCCCGCGCTGCGAATAGCCCAGCTCGCGGGCCAGGCTGAGCATCTGAGCCAGCTGCGGGTGCAGGGTCGGTTCGCCATGGGTGAACATGACGGCGTCGGCCCGGGCCCGCTCTTGCCGCAGCAGCGCCTCGACGCGGGCGAAGGGCACGATCGCCGGACCGCCGTGGAATTCGCCGTCGACCTCGCTGCGATCCAAGCAGAACCAGCAGTGGTTGTTGCAGGTGTACATCACCTGCGCCTGCACGACGGTCACCCGGCGCAGGGCGGCCGAGGCGGCGACATCCGTGCGGCGATCCGTGGGCGGGGGGTTCACGGCGTCGATCGAGCCGGAGCACGGCTGGACTGGGCGGCACGGCCCAGGCGCGTGGCCGTGGATTCGCCGTCGTCGCCATCGTCACCGTCGTCGCCCAGGCCGGCCGAGGCAGCCGGGGGCTCGGGCGCCGATTCGTCTTGCGGTGCTTCTTCTGGAGCCTTGGCGGCCGGTTCCTCGGCCGCGGGCGCAGGCGGAATGGCCGAACTGGGCGCCGGGGCATCCGAGCAGGGAACCTCGCGCGCCGACTGAAGCGGCTCTGGAGCCGGCGCGGCCACTTGCGCAGCGGAGCAGCCCCCGCCGAGAGCAAGGGCCACGGCCAAGCCAAATCGAGCGGCGCGCCAGGACTGGTGGAATCGGGCTGGACGTTCGCTCACCGCACACTCGCTTTGCTGGGACTACCCATTGGACAAGCGTCGCTGTGCCCCCGGTCGATGTCAACTCCCCGCGCCTTGTCAGGCGGCCGTCGCGGGTCTACTGTCTGGGCATGACGACCTTGACGCTCCTTCGAAATGCGCATGTGTTCACGCCCGACGACGCCGGGACGGCCGATGTTTTGCTGGCGGGAGGCCAAGTCGCCGCCCTGGCTGCTTACCTGGAAGCGCCGCCCGCCGACTGGCCGTGTCGCGTCCTGGATCTGCAGGGCGCTCGGCTGATTCCGGGCCTGATCGACGCGCATGTTCATTTGACCGGCGGGGGCGGCGAGGCTGGAGCCCACACGCGGGTGCCGGCCGCACGGGCCTCGGCGCTGGCGGCCGCGGGTGTGACCACCGCGGTGGGCCTGCTGGGCACCGACGGCACGACCCGCAGCATCGCGGAATCGCTGGCGTGCGCCCGAGCCATCGAACACTATGGCATCACAACCTACTGCTACACGGGTTCGTATCAGATCCCGCTGACGACGCTCACGGGCAGCGTGCGCGGCGACTTGGTCCACAACGATCGGCTGGTGGCCGTGGGCGAGCTGGCCATCTCGGATCACCGCAGCTCGCAGCCGACGCTCGACGAGATCCTACGCATTGCGTCGGATTGCCACGTCGCCGGCATGATGACCGGCAAGGCCGGCTTGCTGCACCTGCACCTGGGTGATGGGCCGCGCGGGCTCGATCTGGTGCGCAAGGCGCTAGAATCCTCTGAGCTTCCGGCGCGCACGTTCCACCCCACCCACTGCAATCGCCAGAAGCGCCTGTGGGGCGAGGCGGTCGAGTTGAGCCTGGCGCGCGGCCTGTACGTGGACGTGACGACGTTTGACGCCGACGAAGACAGCCTGGACGCGCGGCAAGCGGTGCTCAGCTGGCTGGAAAGTGGTGCAGATCCAGCTCGTTTGACCATCAGCTCGGACGGTGGCGGTTGCCTGCCCACCTTTGACGGCGATGGCGTGCTGCTCCACATGGATGTGGGCGATTCGGCGGGCCTGTTGACCACGCTGGCGCAGGTGGTCGAGGCCGGTGTGCCGCTGGCGACCGTGTTGCCGATGGTGACGCGCAACGTGGCGACGCTGTTCCGCTTCCACCGCAAGGGCCGGATCGCTGCGGGCGCCGACGCCGACCTGGTGGCGCTGGACGATCAGGGCCGAGCCCAGCATGTGTGGGCCGGCGGTCGGCAGTTGGTCGCTGACGGCAAGGTTCTGATTCGGGAACTGTTTTCTTGACCGCGCACTCTACTTGCAGGTGGCCAGGAAGATCTTGACTGCCCGCTCGGTGGTGCACTCGTCTTTTTCGCACTTGAATGCCACGCCGTTCAGCGCTTCGAGCCACTGCGCGTAGGTCGCGGTCGGCGGCACCGCCACCACCACCGAGGTCGACTGCTGATCGACCCACGACTCCAGCCGATCGCCCTCGCCGTGGCCCGGCGCCGACTGCACACCGGTCATGGTCCCGCTCTCGTCCAAACGGCCCGTGTGGATCTGGGTGCCGTCGTGCCAAATGATCGGCTTGAAGCCAAGGCCGGTCAGTTGCTCCTTGCCGATCGCCGCCCACGCCTCGCACGCCATCGCCTTGCCTGCCGGGCTCTTGAACTTGAACTTGACCACCTCGTTGGACTTGTTCAGCGAGGCGACAAATCCCGAGCGGCGGTTGGTGCCATCGGCGCGGCGGCGGCCGACCAGCATGAACGTGGGCCAATTCTTGCTGTTTTCGCCTTCGATGGTCGCGCGCAGCAAGGGCTCGAGGAACCCGACCGGCACCTTTTCTTCAGCGACTACGAAGATCATCGACTGGTTGAACTGCGAGACGGTCGACGCGCGCACATCCTGCGCCAACTGCTGCACTTCCTTGACCAAAGCCGGGTCGGCGGCGTAGTCAGCCTTCCACAGCGGCTTGGGCTTCTCGCCTTCCTTCACAGGCAGCGGCGTGGGCGAGCGCAGCAGATTGTCCATCAGGCTCAAGCCTTTGGCGGCCGTGACCATCAGGGTGGCGTTGCCGCTGTAGGGCGCCGGCTTGGTCGAGCGGATCGGCGGCAGGATCGGGTACTCGGGGTAGTCGGGCACCTTGGCGGCGCGCGCCTCGTAGACCTTGGCGATGCGCTCGGCAAAGGCCGCATACGGGCTCTGCGGGTACTTGGTCTTGAAATCCAAGAACTTCTTGCCAACCTGCTCGAAGTAGGGCTTGGTGATGGCGAACGGCTGATCCTCCATGGGAATCTTGGTGCAGTAGCCCGGCACCTTCTCTTTGCAGAGTTTGCTGATCTCGTCTTCGTAGAACGAGGTCTCGGCCTTGGCGTCCCACAGGACCAATTCGTAGGTAAAGAACAGCGTTACGCGGTCATCGCGGGGGTTGGCTTGCAGCAGGGTCCAGCTGTTGGCCAGCCGCGCCGCATGGAAGAACAGGTAGTCGAATTCCACATCGGCTTCCCACGGTTTGCCTTTGCTCACCCGGCGGGCGCCTTCCAGTTCGGCTAGGTACTCGCGCGGCGCGGCCTTTTCGTTCGCGAAGAAGTCGCGCTGCTTGGCGTACATCCGCTCGAGCGTGTCGGCCGTCTCTTCGACCGGCGTGCCTTCGCCCTTGATAGAACAAGCTTTGAAATCCGAGGCTTGACCCACCGAAGCGGTCTTCTTGATCCAGGCCAGCCAAGGGTGCTCGTCTTCGCCGCCCTCGTCGCTGGTCGGTAGGGCCGAGGTCGAGCGCGTGCGGCGCGAATCCATCAGATCAGCCAGGCACTTGTTGCCCACGTCCTCTTTGCTGCCTTCCTTCTTCTTTTCGTCGCAGCCCGCGCCCGTCAGGGCGGTGGTCGCCAGAAGCAAAGCAGTCAGGCCGCGTTGCAGGGTCTTGGTTGGATTCATCGGGACCTCGGTTGGCGCCGCGAGCGGCTAGAGTCTGGTTTGTAGCAAGAAAGCCCAGCGGCCACAATCCAAAAAGGTCAGCGGAGCCCGGCGCTTCGCAGCGCGTCGCGATTGCGGACGGCCGGGGCGCAGGTGGGGCAACGCAGGCTGGCCTGCTCGAACGCCGCCATCGCGGCCGGCAGGTCCCCCACCTGGATCTGGGCCAAACCCAAGTGGAAAAACGCCGTCCAGCCCGACGAATGCAGCGTGGCCGCCGCCAATACTTGCACGGCCAAGCTGGCTTGTCCGGCGGCGAGTGCAGCCACGCCCCAAGTTTCTTGGCAAAAACCATCGGCAGGCGCGCGCTGTGCGCCATCAGCGGCCAGCTGCAGGGCCGCGGCCGGGTCGCCCAGCTGCAGAACGGACCACGCCAGCAAAGCTTGCAGGATGGGCGAGCGGCGGGGAACCGCTTCCAAGGTCTTGCGCAGGGCCGCCCAATCGCCGCGCTCGGCCGCACGCCAGGCCGCCAGCTCGGGCAGGTCGGGCGGCAGCGGCTCCGCATCGGGTAACTTGCTGTTCCACTTGGCGATCGCCCTGCCCTGCTGCACCGCGGTGCCCTCGCCAGGAAGATCGGCCACATCCAGCGCCTCTTGCCAGCGCCCACTGGCCGCCGCCACCACCAACCGCGCGGCGGCAAGGTTTTGGCGCACTTCCGGGGTGTCGACGGGTTTCAGCGCGCGCACCGACACCAATCGTTTCTGCGCCAACGCCGCGTCGCCGTCAACCAAGGCGAACATCGAGGCGCAAGTGGCGGCCTCCGGTTCGGTGCCTTTTGATTTCATCAGCTTTTCGGCCAATTCACGCGCTTCGGGCAGCCGGTCGGGCTGCCGCGCCAGCAGTCGCAAGCGGTTGCACGCGACGCCCAGCAGCGAGCCATCCAGGCTGTAAGCCTCTTGGTAGCGCCGTTCGGCCACGCCCAGGTCGCCGCGCTGCTCGGCCTGCCAGCCTTCGCGCCAAATCAGCACAGGCCGCGAGGTCGTGCAGGCACTGACGACCGGAGCCAGCAGAAGAAGTGCGCAAACTTTGCAGAGTTTCCAGTAAGCCAGCGCCGTGACTGCAAAAGGTCTGGTCACGGTGCTGGACCTCGCGTGGCTTGGAAAGGGCTAGGGCTTGCTCGCGACCACACGCAGGCGGGTGGTGGCCAGATCGACGCGGTGCTTGCGCGCCATCCAGGTCTGCGAAGCGATGTCATCGCGAGTGCCCGCCAGCTCGGCCGTGGCTTCGTCCAGGTCGCTCTTGGCCTTGGCCTGATCGATTTCGTGCCAACCCTCGCACAGTTCGGTGACGATGCTGACGTGATCTCCGCTGATCACGTGGACATAGCCGCCGTCGATCACCAGGTGCAGGGGCTCTTGCCCCGGTACCGTCACCACGGCCTCGCCGGTGCGCAGCGCCGCCATCAGGGGCTGGTGACCCGGCAAGACGCCCACGTCGCCCGAAACGGACGGCGCCACGACGCTCTGCGCTTCGCCGGCAAATTTCACACCCTGCGGCGTGACGATGGTGACCTGCATGGCAATCCCTCGGATTCAATAACCCAAAAAGTCGCGGCCGAACGAAGTTCTGTGGGGCAAGCTAGCGACCCACGACTACAGCGTCTTGGCCTTCTCGATGACTTCCTCGATGGCGCCGCACATCAGGAACGCCTGCTCGGGGATGTGGTCCAGCTCGCCGTTGCAGATCATCTTGAAGCCGCGGATGGTGTCCGCCAGCTTGACGTACTTGCCGGGCGAACCGGTGAACACTTCGGCCACAAAGAAGGGCTGCGACAGGTAGCGCTGGATGCGGCGGGCGCGGCCCACGGTCAGCTTCTGATCCTCGCTCAGTTCTTCCATACCCAGGATCGCGATGATGTCTTGCAGATCCTTGTATTCCTGCAGGATCGACTGCACGCGGCGGGCGATGGCGTAGTGCTCGTCGCCCACAACCTGCGGATCGAGGATGCGGCTGGTCGAGTCGAGCGGATCCACGGCCGGGTAGATGCCGAGCTCCGAGATGGCGCGGCTGAGCACCGTCGTGCCGTCCAAGTGCGAGAACGCGGTGGCCGGCGCCGGGTCGGTCAAGTCGTCGGCGGGCACGTAGATGGCCTGAACCGAGGTCACCGAGCCGTTCTTGGTCGAGGTGATGCGCTCTTGCAGCGCGCCCATTTCCGTCGACAGAGTGGGCTGGTAACCCACGGCCGAGGGGATACGGCCCAGCAGCGCCGACACTTCCGAGCCCGCCTGGGTGAAACGGAAGATGTTGTCGACGAACAGCAGCACGTCCTTGTTGCGCACATCGCGGAAGTATTCGCAGATCGTCAGCGCGGTCAGCGCCACGCGGGCACGGGCGCCCGGCGGCTCGTTCATCTGACCGTAGATGAGCGACACTTGCGACTTGCCGGGGATGAGCACCGGCAGGCCCTGGGCGTCGAACTTCGGGTGGCCGTGGTCGTCCTTCTCGACGGCGATGACGCCCGACTCGATCATTTCGTTGTAAAGATCGCGCCCTTCGCGGGTACGCTCGCCCACGCCGGCCAGCACCGAGAAGCCGCCCTTCTCGACCGCCATGTTGCGGATGAGTTCTTGCAGAAGCACGGTCTTGCCCACGCCAGCGCCGCCGAACAGGCCGATCTTGCCGCCCTTGGTGTAGGGGGCCAGCAGGTCGATGACCTTGATGCCGGTCTCGAACATCTCGGCCGAGGTGGTCAGGTTCTCGAAGATCGGGGGCGCGCGGTGGATGTCCCAGTGCTCTTTGGCGCCCACTTCCGCGCCGTCGTCCACCGGATCGCCGACCACGTTCAGGATGCGACCCAGCACTTCGTCGCCCACCGGCGCCTGGATCTGCCGGCCAGTGTTCATCACGTCTTGGCCGCGCTTGAGACCGTCGGTGGCGTCCATGGCGATGGTGCGCACCGAGGCTTCGCCCAAGTGCTGGGCCACTTCGAGCACCAGGTTGAACGGCTTGTCGCTGATGGCCGGGTTGGTGACCTTGAGCGCCGTCATGATCGGCGGCACGGTGCCATCGGGGAATTCGACGTCGACCACGGCGCCGATGACTTGGCTGATGCGTCCATACGACATTTGCTGTTCTCCTAGCTTGGCGGTTCGCAGGGTTGGGCGAAATGGGGTCGTGGCGAGCGGCGGCCGGGACTAGCCCTTGAGCGCTTCGGCACCCGACGTGATTTCCATGAGTTCGGTGGTAATGATCGCCTGACGGGCGCGGTTGTACTGCAGCGTGATGCGCGCCAGCAGCTCGCCGGCGTTCTTGGTGGCCGCGTCCATAGCGGTCATACGCGCGCCCATCTCCGACGCGACCGACTCGAGCAGCGCCCGGTAGACGTGGACGTGAATCGACAGCGGCAGAATCGCTTCGAGTACGGCCTGCTTGCTGGGCTCGAAGATGGTATCGACGGTCGGCCGAACCGGCTTCTCGTGCGCCGGCGCGTCTTCGGACCACGGCTCGGGCTGAATCGGCAGCAACCGCTGCACCTGCACCTTTTGCGCGATGGCGGACTTGAACTCGTTGTACACGATGAACACTTCGTCAAAGTGCCCATCGACGTACGCCGCCACCAGCTCGCGGCCGATGTGGGTGGCGCGGTCCTGGGTCAGGTTGTGCAGCACATCGGTATAAACGTGGCCCGTCGTCACGGCGCGCGACTTGAAGTAGTCGCGGCCCTTCTTGCCCACGATGCGCAGCTCGATGTGCTCGCGCTTGTCTTTGTAGCGCTGCACCCACGACCAGGCGGCGCGGTTGACGTTGGCGTTGTAGGCGCCCGCCAGACCGCGGTCCGAGGTCAGCACCAGCATCAGGGTGCGCTTGGGCGGCCGCGTCGCCAGCAGCGGGCTCGACTCGGGGTCGGTACCTGCGGCCAGTTCCGAAATCATTTCCGACAGTCGCATCGCGTACGGCCGCATCTGCAGCAAGCGCTCTTGGGCCTTGCGCAGCTTGGCCGTCGCCACCAGCTTCATCGCGCGGGTGATCTTACCCGTGGACTTCACCGAGGTGATGCGGCGCCGAATTGCTTTCAAGCTCGGCATGGACTCGTCCTTCTACCGCCTGGGCGGCACGCGGCCAACCCAGGGATTCGCCAAAGGGTTACCGGGCTTACGCCTGGAACAGGGCCTTGAATTCGGTCAGCGCGGCGACCAGCGCCTGGCGGACCGGATCGTCCTTCTTCTTCAGGTCGGTCTTGTGCACGGCCGACTTCATGTCTTCGAGCAGCTGCGGACGCTGGCTACGCAGGAACGCGAACAACTCGCTCTCGTAGCGGCGCAGGGCCGACACGGGCAGGTGATCGATGAAGCCTTCGGCGGCCGTGGCGGCGAACAGCAGGATGACCTGAGTCGACACGTCGAGCGGCGAGTACTGACCCTGCTTCAGCAGTTCGGTCAGGCGGGCGCCCTGGGCCAGGGTCTTCTGGGTGGCCGGGTCCAGGTCCGAGGCGAACTGCGCGAACGCAGCCAGCTCGCGGTACTGGGCCAGCGACAGACGCAGCGGACCGGCCACGGCCTTCATCGCCTTGACCTGAGCGGCGCCGCCCACGCGCGACACGGACAGACCCACGTTGATGGCGGGGCGGATACCCTTGTAGAACAGGTCGCTCTCCAAGAAGATCTGGCCGTCCGTGATCGAGATCACGTTGGTGGGGATGTAGGCCGAGATGTCGCCGGCCTGGGTCTCGATGATCGGCAGGGCCGTCAGCGAGCCACCGCCCTCTTCGTCGCGCAGCTTGGCGGCGCGCTCGAGCAGACGGCTGTGGAGGTAGAACACGTCGCCGGGGAACGCCTCGCGGCCCGGGGGACGGCGCAGCAGCAGCGACATCTGGCGGTAGGCCACGGCCTGCTTGGACAGGTCGTCGTAAATGATGAGGCCGTGCATGCCGTTGTCGCGGAAGTACTCGCCCATCGCCGCGCCGGTGTAGGGCGCCAGGAACTGCAGCGGGGCCAGCTCGGACGCGCCGGCGGTGACGATGATGGTGTAGTCGAGCGCGCCGTGATCGCTCAGCTTCTTGACCACTTGCGCGACGGTCGACTGCTTCTGGCCGATGGCCACATAGATGCAGTAGACGGGCTTGGCGGTCTTGTCACCCGCGTTGTAGCGTGCGTGCTCCGCCTTCTGGTTGATGATGGCGTCGACGGCCACCGCGGTCTTGCCGGTCTGGCGGTCGCCGATGATCAGCTCGCGCTGACCGCGGCCGATCGGCACCATCGCGTCGATGGGCTTCAGGCCCGTCTGCAGCGGTTCGTGCACCGGCTTGCGGCTGATGATGCCCTTGGCCTTGACCTCGACGCGGCCAAAGCTGACCGGCGACGAGTCGGGGTTGACCAGCGGGCCCTTGCCGTCGATGGTCTCGCCCAGCGCGTTGACGACACGACCCAAAAGGGCTTTGCCGACCGGAACTTCAACGATGCGGCCGGTGCGCTTGACCAGGTCGCCTTCGCGGATGGCGTTGGCGTTGCCGAGCAGCGCGACACCCACGTTGTCTTCTTCTAGGTTGAGCACCATGCCTTTGACGTCGCCCGGGAATTCGAGCAGCTCGCCGGCCAGCGCGCCTTCGAGGCCGTGGACACGGGCGATACCGTCGCCGACGGCGAGCACGCGGCCGGTCTCTTGCACGTCGATCTTGGCACCGTACTGGGCAACCTGGTCGCGAATGACGCGACTGACCTCTTCTACGCGGATGTCCATGTCGAGCTTCTCCCTTCTGATACGTTCGTCTGAGTCGGTCTGCTGATTCGGTCTTCTGAGTGCTTGCGGACTGGCTGCCCAGTCTTTGTCTAAGTCGATGCGGGGTTGCGGCCTAGTCGGCCAGCAGGGTTTGACGCAGCCGCGCCAGGTGGTTGGCCACCGAGGCGTCGTACACGGTGTTGCCTACGCGGACGACCAAGCCGCCGAGCAGGCTGGGGTCGACCTGGGCGTCCAGCGCCACTCGCTTGCCCAGCAGGCGGCCCAGCAGGTCTTGCAGGCGCTGCTTGGCCCCGTCGCCCAGCGCCACCGCCGAGGTGACCAGCGCCTGGGTCCGGCCGCTGCGGGCATCTTGCAGTGCCGTGAATTCCTTGCTGATGTCAGCGAGCGAACTGATGCGGCTCTTGTCGAGCAACAGGTTGACCATGTCTTTGGCCGTGCCGCTGACGCCGCACGCGTTGACCACCGCGGCCAGCACCGCCCGACGCTGCTCTAGGGCCACGCTGGGATTGGTCAGGATGGCCCGCGCTTCGCCGACTTCGGCCAGCGCCACCGCCATGGCCTGCATGTGGCCGCGCACGACTTCGCCATCGCCGCGCTCGTCGCAGAGCGAAACCAGCGCTTTGGCGTAACGGCGGGCAACTTTTACCGAACCTTGCTTCATCGTTTCCTCGCTGGCCGAGCAGGCTCGCCTAGCTGGCCGCCCCGGGGAGTTGCGCCAAGTCGTTCATGGCCTTGTCGATCAGCTTCTGCTGGGCGGCGCCGTCGATGCGCTTCTGCACCAGCTCTTCGGCCAAGCGCAGCGCCAGGGCGGCGGTCTCGCGGTGCAGGGCGTCGCGAACTCGCTTGCTTTCTTGCAGGATACGCTGCTCTTCCTCGGCGGCGACGCGTGCCACCTGGGCTCGGGCGTCGGCCAGGATCTGCTCGACCTCGACCTGGGTACCGGCGCGCACTTCGGCGAGCATGCGCTGGTTTTCGTCTTCGAGCTGGCCCATGCGCTCTTGGTATTCGGCGAGCTTGGCCTGTGCGGCGGCTTTGGCGGCCTGCGCCTGCTCGATCTCGCGCGCCACGTCCTGGTAGCGCTTCTCGAGCGCCTGGGCGATGGACTTCTTGCCAAAGTAGACCAGCAGGCCCACGAACACCACGAAATTGATGATGTAGTAGCCGTGGATCTGGAACTCGAAGCAGCCCTCTTCGGCGTTGCAGGCACCGCCTTCGGCAAAGGCTTGCAGCGCGAGCAGGTTCAGGCCGATCGCGGTAGCGAGGAAGGTTGGGAGGCTGGGCAATCGCATAGAAAGTTCTCCTAACCTTGGGCCAACTTGTCGGCGATCGACGCGGCAATCTGTTGCGCCTCGCCCTGCAGGGACTGGCGCGCGGTCTGGGCAGCGGCGCGCTGATCCGCGAACACCTTGTCGAGGCGGCTGATCGACTCGCCGCGCGCCGTGCTGACCAACTGATCGGCCTCTTTGCGGGCGTGGTCGCGGGTCTCGGCCCGCTCGTGCATGGCGGCCTTGCGGCGCTCGGCGGCGGCGACTTCGTAGCGTGCCACTTCGTCATCGGCCTGCTTGCGCAGGTGTTTCGCTTCGTTGCGAGCACCTTCGGTGCGGGCTTCGCGCTGGTCGAAACGGGCGAGGAACGGCTTGAAAACCAGCCCCGGCAGCACGAGCAGCAGCAAGAAGAAGAAAGCCGCCTGGCTAATGATCGTCACGTCGAGATCGATGAGGCCCGCGCGCGCCACAAACTCGGTGAAGCGGAAAACAGGCAGGCTGTCATGGACTTGTGTGACGGTCGCGGGCAGCGTTGCGATCAGGTGGAGCATTGGGGCTTCCTGGGCAGGCGGGGCGCGAAGACGGGCGCCGGGTAGACGCGGTCTGCGATGTTTGCCTTGAAGTTCCGGCCGTTACTTGACGATCGCGTGATCGGTTCGTTCGGCACGAGCCGGGGTTCCCAGCCCGGCGGCGCGACGGTGTAGCAGGCTTTGGGGCAGAGGTCAATTGGCGGTGGGCGGCGGGACCCCAACGCGATGCGGCGGTTTGACGGGGCCGCGCCGACCAGCCAGACTGTGGCAGTGGGCCTATTTTGCGGTTGCACGCGGCGACCGCTGGAGCGTCACGATGCCGATCTCCTCGCTGCAGCCTTCTCGTTTTGCGTTTGGTTCGCTGGTTCTCAGTGGCGCCCTGGTCGTGCTGGGCGCGTCGGGCTGCGCCGACAACACCGAAGCAACCGCCGACGCGACCGCCACGTGTGGCACGGGCACCGTCAAGAAGTTTGACCCGAATACGGGTAAGCCCGTGTGCGTGCCCGACACGGACATCGGCAACATGGGCGGCGACACGGGCACCTTGAGCGATAGCGGCAGTGGCAGCGACACCGGCGGTGGCAGCGGCGATACGGGCAAGATCGACACGGGCGGCGGCGGCACCGATACCGGTGGCAGCACCGCGTGCAAGCCCGGCATGACCGGCGAGGCCAAGTGGTTCAATTGCCCGCCCAACCCGGACCACCCGGGCGGCAAGCTCCACGGCCAAGCGTGCGCGACCGACGACGAGTGCCTGTACGGCATCTGCCTGTTTGGCCTGCCGCTGGCCGCCTACGACAAGAGCATTGGCATCTGCAGCAAGAACTGCGGGTTCCAAGGGACCAACACCTATACCAGTTGCTCCACCGAAGACGCCAACCCCGGCGGGACCGACGCCTACTACTGCACCATGGAGCGCACCGCCACCGTGGGCAACACCATGCGCGACACGAGCAAGCCTGGCCTGTTCAAGATGTGCGGCCACAACTGCAAGAGCGACGCCGACTGCAAGGCCTGGAACCCGGACCTACCGACGTGCGCCAAGTCCTCGACGCAAGCGCTGTCGACCAATCCGAATGGCGTCTGCGTGCGCTTGCCCTAGCGCTCAGGTCAGCCGTCCAGACCCAGAAGGCGGTCGATGGTCTCTTGGTCGGCCGGCGGGAAGCGATAGTCGTTCAAGTCAGCCGGCTTGACCCAGCGGAAATCCCAGACCCCGACCCGCCGCAGCGTTCCGCTGACGACGCGCGCAGAAAAGCTATGGAAGTCGATGATGTAGGTGTCGTAGTCGCGCACCGTGGCCAGGGTCTTGCCCAGGACTTCGATTTCGACTTCCAGCTCTTCGCGGATCTCGCGGATCAGCGCCTGCTCGTCCGATTCGCCGGGCTCGACCTTGCCGCCGGGGAACTCCCACAACAGCGGCATCGCGGCATGGGGAAGACGCTGAGTAATCAAGTAGTTGCCGGCCTCGTCGACGATTTCGGCCGCGACGACGCGGATTTGGCGCTTGGAAAACGATTCGGGGGCGGCTTGCGACACAGCAACTCCATCGGCGCGGGGGCGGGTCCGGGCGGCTTGTGGATTGTATACATTCGGGTCGGCGAACGGTACTACCGCAGGTGCGCGGGGTCGGGGTCCTGGCGGAGCCGTGATCGGTGAATTACTGAGGGTATCCGCTACCTTACGGTCGCGGTTACTTAGAGGTTCACGGAGCAGAAGGATTGGCGGAAGCGCAGGAGAATCGAACTCCCCTTGGACACTCGTCGCGCCCAACACCGGTTTTGAAGACCGGGGAGCCCACCAGGACCCAAGCGCCTCCGCTTCACACCTTGCCGGGCGCGCGCCGTTCGGTCAAGCCCCAGGCGGATCCATGCGCAGGCGCAGCACAGAGGCCACGCAGCCCAGGACCGCCAAGCCGATCAGGCCCACGAGCGCGCCGGGGATTTGGTCGGCGGTCTGGGCCGCAGCCAGCTCTTTGCCCGGCAAGGTCTGCACCAGCGCGGCCAGGTAGTGCGCGGGCGCCAGGCGAGCCAGGCTCTCGACTTGGGTGGCCAAGATCAGGTCCACGATGAGCAGGAACGCCAGGCCAAAGCCGGTGCCCGACTTGAACCACGCGCCGATGGCCATGAAGACGCCGGCGTAGGCCATCGCACCAAAGACCACGGCGAGGACCTGCCGTACGAAGTAGGCGGAACTCACCGAAAACAGCGTACCGAACAGGCTGGCGTCGATGCCAACGACCATGAGGCCGCCAAGCACGGTGACAAAGACGCTGACGGCAAGCCAGCGGCCGACCGGCAAGGCCACCACCGCCCGCGGTCGCAACAGCAGCATGGGCAGCGCGCCCGAGTCGGCGTCTTCGCGAAACACGCCCACGCCCAGGCCCAGGGCACACAACGCCAGGGCGCGCATGGCAAATTCCTGAAAGAAGGTGCCGATGCGCGAGGCGTCGTCGATCGCCAGCCGCGCCAGGCCCGCGGAACCGACCACCGGCAGCAGCGCGAGCAGGTAATACGGCCACGAGCGCCGCGGGTTGACCAGGTTGCGAAGGTGCAGCCCAAAGTGCGCAAAACTGGCCGCCAAATTCGACAAGGGCGCCGGCCAGACCGCATCGCTGTAGCTCCAGGGCGGACCGCTGCTCGGGGAACCGTTCATCGGACCTCCGCGGCCAAGGCCTGAAAGAGACTGACCAAGTCGTCGCCGTGCGTGGTGACTTGCGCCGGGACAAGGCCACTGGCCACCACCGCGGGAGGCAGGGCCCGGCACAGGCTGTCGGCGTCGGCGGCCTGGATGGTCAGGGTCTCGCCAGCAATGCGCACCAACGTCACCGGGGCCCGCGCCAGCAGTTCGCGCGCCAGCGCCCGCGGGTCCGTGCAAGTAATCTCCAGCACAGTCGCCTGGTTGTGCAGCATGTCGCGGATGTCTTGCTGCCGGCCCGCCGCCACCAACCGGCCCTTGAACAGCAAGACCAAGAAGTGCGCAAGCTGCTCCACTTCCTCAAGGATGTGCGACGAGACGATGACGCAGGCACCCGCGTCGGCGGCCTCTTGAATGAGGGCCGCAACCTGGCGCCGCCACACCGGATCCAGGGCGTTCAAGGGCTCGTCGAGCAGCACCAGCGCCGCCGGCAAGGCAAAGGCCTGGGCCAGCTTGACTCGCTGCCGCTGGCCGCGCGACAGCTTGGAAAGCAGCTGGTCCTGCTGCGCCGAAAGTCCAACCCGATCCAAGACTTGCTTGGCCCGCTGCTCGGCAATCAGCGCGGTGCAACCGGCCAGGCGCAGCAGCCCGGCTACCCACTGCAAGGCGGTCTCGCGGCGCGGCAATTGGTCGCCGTCGGCGCACAGCGCGATGCGGTTGTCCAGCTGCGGGTGGCGGCGCGGCAGGCCGTCTAGCCAAGTGATTTCGCCGCTGGTCGGGCTAGTTAGGCCCGCCGCCAGGTTCAAGAAGGTGGTCTTGCCCGCGCCGTTGGGGCCGAGCAGACCGACCACGCCCGGCTGCAGCTGCAAGCTGACATCGAGCAGGGCCAGGCGAGCGCCGAATTGGCGGGTCACACGCTGGAATTCCAGGATCACCGCGTCGGGTGGTGGCGGGGTTGGCGGCTGCGGCATCACGCCCTCCCCTTGCCGAGCGGCGGATTGCGCAAGAAGCGCTGCAGCAGCCACCAGCCCAAGGCCGCCAGCAGCACCCAGATCACCAGCCCCAGCAGCATCACCTGCAGCACCGGTTTGGGCGGTGCGCTGGGCTGCAACAGCCAAGTGAGCAAGAACCAAGGCGCCTGCAGCGCGTGGTGCAGATCCAAGGCGCGCGCCAAGCCCTGACGGCCGTAGGCCGCCTGGAGAATCCACGACACCGTCAGGCTCCCGAGAACCAGACCACCCATCGCCAAGGGCGCGGCGCTGGGGTTGCGGACCAGCACGCCGGCCGCCAGCGCCACCAACGACGTCGCCAGGGCGACCACGACGGCGCACACGACGACGGCCAGCATCAGCGCCAGCCACCACAGCGCACCGGTCAGGCCGGGCCATGGACAACCGCCCGGTTGCAGGCCGTGCTGCGACAGGGCCACCAGGATGAGGAGCAGGCTGGGCAACGCCACGAGCAACGAACCAATGCTGGTCGCCGCCGCCAGGCGCGCCAGCAGGTAGTGACTGCGCAAGACCGGCCGTGAGAAATACAGCAGCAGCGCGCCCTGATGGGCATCCCGCGCCAGCAGCGGCGCAATTTGGGTGGCCTGGCCCAGCAGCAGCAGGAATGAATTGACGGCAAAGGCCGTCTCTAGGGCCTGCAGATCGCAGTGAACTTGACCGGCAGTGGGAATCTTGCTGAATTTCCACAAGCTCAAGGCGTCGCCGTCGCCACCGATCGCCACCGGCAAGTCGGGCAGGTAGCTACGCACCACTAGCCAGGCGGCCAGGCACAGCGGCGCCAGCAAATACAGGGCAGCCCCCAGTTTTGCTGGAGTGGCCCGGAAGGCATCGCGCGCAAACACGCCGATCAGGCTCTGCAAACGCTGCCGCAGCGGCACTTGCTGGCCCGAGAACTTGGCATAGCCACCCGGCTCGAACACCAGCGGCGGCGCGGACTTGACCGGCTCGGTCACGGCGCACCTCCCGCGGCCCGGCGCAACGGGTCGTCGATGCGCAGGTGGCGCACAAAGGCAGTGCCCAGGTCTTCTTCGGCCGGGCCAAAACGCCGCACGCCGACTCCGGTTTCAGCGCAAATGCGCCACAGGTCGCCCACCTGATCGGCCGTGGCGGTGACCAGCACATCGCGCCCCTCGGTCTCGCAAGCGTACTGGGCCGCGGTCAAATTGCGCTGCAGCGGCGCCGGGTCGCCCACGACGCGAATGCGCCAGCGCGACCCCGACCCCGCGCGAAACGCGTGCAGCGAACCGGCGTAGCTGACCTGACCGCGGCTGAGCAGTACCACGTGGTCGCACACCGTCTCGACATCGGGCAGCACGTGCGTCGACAGCAGCACCGACACGCCCTGCGCCGCGATCTCCTTGATCAGGTCGAGCATCTGTGCGCGGCCGTCGGGATCCAGGCCCGCGGTCGGCTCGTCCAGGATGAGCAGCTCAGGGCCGTGCACGACCGCCATCGCCAGACGCAAACGCTGCCGCATGCCCAGCGAAAACCCCGCCGCCATGCGGTAACGGGCGTCCGAAAGTCCGCACAGGTCCAGGGCTTGGTGGGCACGGCTGCGGGCGTCGACCGGGGACAGGCCGCTCAGCTGCGCCGCATGCACCACTTGGTCGAGACCATGCAACCCCGGGAAGAGACTGTCATCTTCGGGCATGTAGCCCACGCGCGCCAGCACGTCGAGCGTCTGCTCGGGCATCGGCTGGCCCAGGACCTGCACCGTCCCCTGGTCGGCCCGATCCAAGCCCAAAAGCAGACGAAACAAGGTGCTTTTGCCGGCGCCGTTGGGGCCGAGCACGCCCACCAACCCGGCCGGAAGGTCCAGGTCGACGGCGGTCAGGGCCTGCACTTCGCCAAAGGTCTTGGCGACGCCGCGCAGGCTGGCCACGGGATCATTGCGATTGGACGGAGCGGCGGTCGACATGCGCCGAGGTTGCCACGAATCATTGCGGCCTGCCAACTTCGCCGGCCAATCATGTTGCGCAACACGGGTGCATACCAGCGCGCGAGCGTGCTAGGCTCACCGCCGCTCGGGATGCACCCCGACCCCGGACTGCCCATGGCCTTCGAACTGCCCGCCGACAAGAGCCGCCTGGCGCAAGCCAACCCAGACGACCCAAAGGATTTTGAAGAGTTGGCCCCGCTCGAGCAGGACTTGCCCGCGTCGGCCAAGATCAGCGTGGGCGACCTGGACGTGCCCGTGCGGCGCATCACCTTGAGCAACGGCCAGACTTGCGACGTGTACGATACGACCGGGCCACAGGGCTGCGACGCAAGCCAGGGCCTGCCCAAGCGCCGCCAAGTGTGGGTGGATGCCCGCAAAGGCCACGAAAGCCCTACCCAATTGTGGTATGCACGCCAGGGGATCATCACCGAGGAGATGCGGTTTTGCGCGATCCGCGAAGGCCGCGACCCCGAATTCGTCCGCAGCGAAATTGCCCGCGGCCGCGCCATCATCCCGGCCAACATCCGCCACACCGAGCTGGAGCCGGTGATCATCGGCCGCAATTTCCTGACCAAGATCAACGCGAACATCGGCAATTCGGCGATCCGTTCGGGCATCCAGGAAGAGGTGGACAAGCTGCGCTGGTCGATCCGCTGGGGCGCCGACACCGTGATGGATCTGTCGACCGGCAAGGATATCCACCTGACCCGCGAGTGGATTTTGCGCAACGCGCCGGTGCCGATCGGCACGGTGCCGATCTACCAAGCGTTGGAAAAGGTCAAGGGCAAGGTCGAAGACCTGAATCTGGCCATGTTCTTGGAAACGCTGGAAGAACAGTGCGAACAGGGCGTGGACTACTTTACCATCCACGCGGGGGTGCGCCTGCCGTTTGTGCC
Organism: Myxococcales bacterium; assembly: GCA_037441385.1. Classification (GTDB taxonomy): domain Bacteria; phylum Myxococcota_A; class UBA9042; order UBA9042; family UBA9042; genus SXRM01. The sequence goes on along the minus strand of JBBISH010000074.1, from coordinate 13,017 downwards.
CATGACCCAGAAGCGAGTGACGGGAATTGTCAGTCGCGGCGGCTCGATCCTGGCCAAGTGGTGTCTGCACCACCACAAAGACAACTTCTTGTACGAGGGGTTTGACGAGATCTGCAAGCTGATGCGCAAGTACGACGTCAGCTTCAGCCTGGGCGACGGGCTGCGGCCGGGCTCGATCGCCGACGCCAACGACGAAGCGCAGTTTGCCGAGCTGAAGACCTTGGGCGAGCTGACCAAGGTGGCGTGGGACTACGATTGCCAGGTGATGATCGAGGGCCCCGGGCACGTTCCGCTGCACAAGATCAAAGAGAACATGGACCTGCAGCTGGAACTGTGCCACGAGGCGCCGTTCTACACGCTTGGGCCGCTCGTCACGGACATCGCGCCGGGCTACGACCACATCACCAGCGCCATCGGCGCGGCGATGATCGGCTGGTACGGTACGGCGATGCTGTGCTACGTCACGCCCAAGGAGCACCTGGGGCTGCCGAACCGCAAGGACGTGAAAGACGGCGTAATCGCGTACAAAATCGCCGCCCATGCGGCTGACCTGGCCAAGGGTCACCCGGGGGCGCAAGAGCGCGACAACCTGCTGAGTCAGGCGCGCTTCGAGTTCCGCTGGCAGGACCAGTTCAACCTGAGCCTGGACCCCACGACGGCCAAGGACCTGCACGACGAGGATCTGCCCGCGCCCACTGCCAAAGTGGCCCATTTCTGTTCGATGTGCGGTCCGCACTTCTGCTCGATGAAATTGACGCAAGACCTGCGCAACAGCGAAGCGGCCCAGGCCGAGGCCGCAGAAGGCGACGCGGCTGCGGGCATGGCGCAAATGGCCCAGGAGTTCAAGCAGTTGGGCGGCGAGCTCTACGTAGCCGCGGAGTAGCGAAACATGGCGCGGGTCCTTGGCAAACTGGCGCTGGCCGTCGTCCTGACTGGGCTGTTGGCTTCCGGGGCGAACTGGCCCCAGGCAGTGCAGGCCGAAGAGGCGGCTCCCGTTTACGATCGTACGGTCCGCGAGGTGCCGCCCGCGGGCCTCAGCGTACGCTCGGCCGGCTATGCTCTTGGCGCGGGCCTGGGTGTGGCGTCGGTGACCGCCCTGCTCTTTGCCGCGGCGGCCGACCGCGACCTGCGCAACGCCTACGGCCAGATCGACGGCAAGTCCGCCTATCGCCAACAAAAGCGCATCAACGACATCTCGAACGCCTCGGCTTGGCTGGGCGGTTTTGCGGTGGCGACGCTTGCGGCCGCCTACTTCGAGCCGCGCTGGATGCCCTACTTCACCAAGGACTCGGTGGGCGTCGCGGTGCGCTGGGGGGCGCCATGAGCTGCAAGCTGTGGATAACTTTGGCGTTGGCCGCGTTGCTGAGCGGCTGCTGGCATAGCTCGGCCGACACGCGTGACCGCTATCAAGCCGCCTACGAAGACGCTCACGCTGGCGACGCTACGGCCGCTACAAAAGACTAGCTTTTACGGCCATTTGTATGTAGCAACCTTGGTGAAGACCCGCGCCACGCCCGGCACCACTTCCAGGGCCATCGTGTTCGCCGCCGCGGCCGGAACGAACGACACTTTGCGCACTTGCCCGATGCTGGTCTGATCCAGCGCCCACACCGGTGTGGTTTGCAGGACCGGACCGTACTGCAGGGCCAGCGCGCCGCGCTCCAGCTGCTCCAGAGCACCGGCGGGGCCTTTGTACAAACGGTACGCGGGCGTCGTGGCGGTCATGTCAGCGTAGTCGTGGTCCAAGAAGCGGAATTCGTAGCGGCGCACGGTGCCACCGTCGTCGTTTTCCCACGCCCCGTACAGCTCGGATACGTTGGACGGGACCCAGCCCTGCGGGGCAAGATCTGCTGACTGTTCCGCGTCTTGCGCAGCGTCCGCCGTGTCGGCGGCCACCGCAGCGTCGGCGGAGTCCTCTTGCAGGTCGAACACGCCATCGCCACAGCCGGCCAGGACGGCGAGGCCAAGGGTCCAGGCGGCGGCGCGCACGTTCACGACTGGGCGAACATCCGCAGCTCGGTGCCGATGCGGTCCGCCATCTCGAGCGTGACGGACAGCTCGGGGTGGCGCACAACCAAGAACCCGTCCGAAATGAGTGTCTGCAGCCAATTGCGGCGCATCGCGCCGACCGGGAGCAGGTTCTCCCAGACCAGGTACGGGCCGAATTCGCGGCGCAAACGCTCTAGCCCGTCGATGCGGACGATGCGGCCCTCGCCCATGGCGCGCTTGAACACCGTGGCCACGTTGTAGTTCCGCTCTAGGCGCGTATCCATGGTGCCCCAGCAGACGATGCGCGCCCACTCGACAAAGCTATCGAAATCGCAGGCGTAGTTCATCTGGTCGACCTGGCGCGCGCCGGGTGGGCGGCCGCCAATCTCGCCAAACACGGCCTCGCCGTCCGACTTGAGGTACCACTCCATGTGGGTAAAGCCGTTTTGGAACCCCAAGGCCTCGATGACCTTGTGGCCCATCTCCACCCCAGGGCGCAGGGCGGCTTGGTCGGGGTGGCGCAGGGCGATGACCTGTGGGCTGATCCACTCGTTGGTGCGCGCGACCAGCGGCCGCGGGCGGTACCACGCGATGTTGTAGTACTGGATCTCGCCGTTGCACGTCAGCGTATCAAATGTGAATTCTTCGCCATCGATGAATTCTTCGACGCTGACCTCGGCCACACCGCGCAACTGCGGCAGCACCTTCTCCAAGCGGGCCGGCGACTCGACGCGATGGGTATTGGCGCTGCCGGCCCCGGCGATCGGCTTGATGATCAGCGGGTAGCCGATCTTCTCGACTGCGGCGCGGATCTCGGCCTCTGAACTGGCGCGGGTGTGGCGCGGGGTGCGGATCCCGGCTGCGTCCAGGCGCTGCTTCATGACTTCTTTGTCGCGGAACGGCAGAGTCTGCTCCACGGTCATGCCCGGCACGCCCAAGGCCTGGCGAAGGCGCGCGCCCAGCAGCATCCAGAACTCGCCCAGGACTTCCACGCGATCGACCTGGCGTCGGCCGACCCAGCGGCGCACGCGCTCAACGACATCCACTTCGTCAAACATATTAGGTACTTGCAGGTAGCCAGCCAGGTGACGGCGCGCCGTCAGCGGCAGTGCCCCAGGGGTCTGATCCCCCACGCCCCATACCCGCGCGCCGACCGTGGCCAAACCGCGCACGAACTCAGGCATTTCACCCGGATAACCCGGCGACAAGAACAGGACGTCCACAGCGATCTCCCAGCAGGCCACGCAGCCCCAGCTGCCAAGGCTAGAACGGCGCAGGCCGGCGACGCAAGCCGACCGCGGACACTCCAGCAAATCTGTTTATCCTCCAGATCTTACACAAGTTACTTGCCGCCGCGGCGCCGGCGCGGTATTTTCAACGGTTGCTGGCCTTGCGCCAAGGAGCCCTCGATGTCCGCCCACCGCCCGTTCTCGCCCCAGACCAACACCATGGCCCGCCCCGGCGTAGAGGTGGGACCCAGCCATATCTTGGGCGAATGGTCGCCCGGCGTGGCCGGCCCGCTCACCATCATCAGCGCCGGCATGCACGGCAACGAGCCGGCTGGCGTGTTGGCCCTGCGCCGGATCTTGGCGTATCTGAAAGACAACAACGTCGCAACGGTGGGCCGTTTTGTGGCGATGGCGGGCAACTTGACGGCGCTGGGCGTGGGCCTGCGCTACGTCGACCGCGATCTGAACCGCCACTGGGACCGGGCCAGCGTGGACCGCCTCAATCGCGAGGGTCCGCGCGGGTATACCGAAGACATCGAGCAGTTGGAGCTGCTGCAAGACTTTGAGCAGCTGACCCGCCACCACCTGGGCACGGTCAACCTGTTGGATCTGCACACGATGTCAGCCAAGGGTGTGCCGTTCATCGTCGCCTGCGATACACCAGACAGCACCTGGCTGGCTCAGCAACTGGTCCTGCCGGGGATCACTGGGCTGGAAAAAGCCATTCCGGGCACGACCTTGGAGCACTTCCTGTCGCAAGGCTACCGGGCCGTGGCGGTAGAGGGCGGGCAACACCAAGATCCGCACGCAGTGGATCTGCTGGAAGCCTGTGCGTGGATGATGCTGCTGGCGACCGGTGTGGTGACAGAGGCGCAAGTACCTGAGCTAGCTCAGAAACGCCAAATCCTGGAGCGCGAGGCCCAAGGACAGCCGCACCATGTGACGGTGCGCTATCGCCACGGCGTCCACCCCGAGGACGGATTTGCAATGCTGCCTGGTTACAAGAACTTGCAGCGCATTTGCCGCGGCGAGGTGCTGGCCCGCGACCGGACCGGCGACATCGTCGCCCCGCAAGACGGCTGGATCCTGCTGCCGCTGTACCAAAAGGCCGGCAACGACGGGTTCTTCATCGGGGCGTAGTCGGGCTGGCGGGTTCAGGCGTGGGCGCTGCCTCTGCGGCTCCCAGGACGGGCAAGCCCGCCGCTTCGGGCGCCTGCTCGAGCTGCACGCGATACGGACGCAAGCTGGGTCGATCGCCCGCCCCCCGGATGGCCACGCGGTAGGCACCGGGAGCCAACGCGACGGGCGATCGCGCGATGCCGGTCTCTGACGGCGAAAGCACCATCAACTCACGACCTTGCATGTCCTGCAGCGTGCACGCCAACCCCGGGACGCCGTCGCCTTCGCAGCGGAAATCCAGGCCGGTCGTGGCCGCCTTGGCGCGTAGGTCCAGGCCAAAAGTGTCGCGATCACCCTGCGGGAACAAGGCGCCCAGCCGCTGCCAACCGCCGCGCTCCAGGCCCACCGTCCCCACCGCAGAGGCCACAAGTTGGCCCGTAGACGTCCAAATCTGACCCAACGCCGCTTCGTCGCCGCGCTCGTCTTCCCAACCTGCGCCGTCAAACTGGTGGACGGTGAGGCGGTAGGCCTCGCTGGGGGCCGAGGCCGTGTCGCTTTCGGCCGCCACCCGCAACAGCAAGCGTCCGCCTGGCGGCGCAAGGCCCGGCACCACAGTCGATTTGCCCGCCGGCACAGCAACGACCGGCGACCGGGGCGCATCGCCCAGCTGCACCTGGATGCCCAGCGAGGCCGGCGCCTCGATCTTGACGCTGACGACTTGCCCAGCACTTGCCACCAGTTGCAGCCAATCTACGTCGCCAGGACCGCCGATCACGCCAGCGAACTGCGTGGGGGCCGTGGCCGAAAAACTGAGCGCAAACGGCCGGTCGGGCAGGTCATTGGGCTCGCGCTCACCCGGCAGTTGGTCGCGGCACTCGGCCTGACGCAGGCAACCCGGCGGCAGCAAAGGCTGAAAGGCCAGGACATACGGGTTGTCGGGCGCCTGACCCGCCACCGCCTTGAGTTGGAGCAGCGTCCCAGGCGCGAGCCGCGCTGGGTCCAAGTTGGGGATCGCCAACGGAGTCCCGCGCTGGGGCTTGCGGACGAGCAGGGTTTGCTTGGTCTGCGGATCCAGCAGACGCAACTCCCAATCCACGTCGGCCAGGCCGGTGGCCGAAAGCACCAAAGCGTCGCCGGGCTGCGCCCCAGTGGGGTCCAGGACGAACAGATCCACATCGGCGGCGGGGGCCAGGGTGCCTTGCACGGTTTGCCCCACCCGCAGGACCTGGAGTTCGGGCACAGGGGTGTCGTTGGGCTCCACCTCTTCGCCGGGCGCGGCGGCGCGCGTGAACACGGCCAGCGTATAGCTGCCGCCCTCGCGGCCCTTGCAACTCACGCGCACCAGCGACGCCCGCGCAGCCGGCCCAATCGAGGGCAGCACCGGCCGCGTGGCCTTGATGGCCTTGGCGCGCCGCAACGTGGTACGGCCCGCGTCGTCCAGCAGTTCGAGCTCGGCGCAGGCCGGGCTGTCGCGCAGCTCGATCTGGGCAATTTGCCCCGGCTGCAGGGCGGGCAAGCGATACCAATCTTGATCGAGCAGCGGCGCGGACTTGCTGGCCTTGCCCTTCTTCTTGGGGTCGGGCTCGGCGGGCCCATCCGTGGCACCGGCCAGGCTGGCGCGCACGACGGCATTGGCCGAGACCGGCTGAGCCCGGTCGGCCGAGTCGTTGGGCTCGACCTCGGTAATCGTCTCGGCGCGCTCTACCGCATTTTGCCGGGGCACCGCGGGCGCGACCGCTTGGCTGGCGTCCGGGAAAAGCTGGGCCGTTGCAAGGCGTTGCTCAGCGTCGCGCCGGCAGCCCAGCGCCGCAAGCGCCAGCGCGGTAAACGCCAGCACGCAGGCGCCCCACCGCAGGCTGGGGCGACGCAAAGGCGGCCGGTTTGGCATAGGGGCGACCATCAGCGGCGATCGTCGGCGCCCAGGAGGCAAAAATCAAGGCGCATCGCAGCGCTTGATGACTTCGGCGGTGATGTCCACGGCGTCCGACGCGTACACCGCGACCTGGCGGTTGACCACCAGCTGCAGGCCGCGCTCTTTGGCAATCGCCTCGACCTTGGTGCGAATCGAGTCCTCGATCGGTTTGAGCAGCTCGGCCTCTTTGCGCGCCAGTTCGTCCACGATGTCGCGACGGCGCTTCTCGAGCTCCATCACGTCTTGCTCGAACTTCTTGCCCTTGTCCTGCAGCCCAACGATCCGCTGCTTCATGTCGTCGCTGACCTGGCCCTTGGCCTCCTGCAGCGCCTTCTCGATCTCTTGGCGGGCCGCAAACAGCTCCTTTTCGCGCTTGGCCAGGTCCTTTTCCTTGGCGTCGAGCTGGCCCTTCTTCGCCTTTTGCAGGTCCTCGAACTTCTTGGCCGCGGCTTTGCCAGCGGTGGTCGTGTGGAGCACCTTCTGCAAGTCGACGACGCCGATCTTGGTCTCGGCGGCGAGGGCCGGCACGGCTGGCGCGGACACCAGCACTACGCTCATGCAGATCAGCGGCAGCAGACGAAACGGCAACATGAGAACTCCTAAGGGAAGCATACGGAATGCGGGGGGCGGACGGTGCGGTCGACGGCGAGGGCCAACCTGCGGCTGGGACGCCAGCCTGCGTCTACGGGTCCAGCACGACGGTTCGCCGGGCCGCCCAAGGGCGCGCAAGGGTAAGCCCGCGCCGGCACACGGTCAAGATCGGCGACGGCGGCTGAGCTTCGGCCCCTTGGCGTTGGCTTGACCGGCCCGCCAAGGCTCCTAAGCTAGCCGCACATGGAGGCCGTCATGACGATCAACAGCTGGTGCGCACGCCTATTCCCCCTTCTGGTCGCGATCGCAAGCCTTGGGGTGGCTTCGCCCGCGCTGGCCGACCCGGCGCCCTTGAGTCTGATCCTGCAGCGCGTGGAGGGCAAGCTGTTGGTGGGCGTTACGGCGGATCACAAGCTAGTGCTGTACGACGTGAGTGACCCGGCCGCTCCGGTCAAGCGGGGCGAGCGCGACCTGGGCGGCCCCGTCGCTGACTTGAAGCTGGTCGACGGCGTGGTGTTCGTCGCGGCAATGCGCACGGATGTCGCGACCTACAGCGTGGCCGGTGGACGGATCGAGCCCTGGCTGCCGGGCATGGCGGCGGGCGCGGCCCCGCAGGCCCCCGGCGCGGTGCCTGCGGCCAAAGTGCTGCTGGGCAAGGTCGCCACCGTGGCGCGCGGCACGGCGCTGCTGGAGCTGGACGAAGGCAGCAACCTGCGGCCCGGCGACGCGGTGCTGGTGCGGTCGCAGCGGGCCGAGCTGCGCATGAATCTGTTGACCGGCAAAGAGGAATCGGTGGTGAGCAATGCGCCGGTGGCCGTACTAGAAGTCCGCCAGGTACAGGGGCAGAAAGCGGTGGCCGAGCTGGCGCGCGGCGACGAGGTGGCGGCCGGCGACACCATCGAACGCACCGACCGCAGCCCGCGCGGGGTAGCCGTGTTTGCGCCACGCAGCGGCTACGACACTTGGGCCCGAAGCATCGCCCGGGTCTTCCCCAACTTTGGCGAGCTGGACGTGGGCGCCTTGGTCGAGCTTTCGGGAGGCTTCTACTACGACTGGCTGCACGTGCAGGCGCGGCTTTCGCCCATCGGCATTTCGGTTCCGCAAGCCGTTCACGCGTACAACGCTCAGGTGCTGGTGTCGTTCCAGAATGACCTTGCCGAATTCGGCTTGGGCACTGGCTATTTCAGCCACCAGTTCGAGGGTGAGTCGGCCTGGGATTGTACCAACAGCGGCTACGTGGCCAAGGCCAGCAGCGACAGCAGCGGCGGCACGCAAGTGCAGAAGTACAAGTGCTCGCAGCAAGGCCCGACCGTGGCGCAAGTGCTGCGGCTAGGCGCCGTGGATGGCCTGCACCTGCGCCTGACCAACACGCTGGCCATCGACGACGGCAAATTCCGCTTTGGCTACCTAGACGGTTCGTTGGATGTGCCGCTGAGCCGCAACCTGAATCTGTACGCGGCGGGCGGCGGTTCGACCGGCATTGCCTGGGGCGAAGGCGGCATGCGTACCTATCTGCGCGGCGTTGGCGGTCGGGACACGCTGATCCTGACTACGGGTGTCGGCGGCACGACCGTGCGCACTACGGAACTCTACGGGGGCACCAAGGCGAGCTACAACGCGGGTGGCGGCCAGACCGTGGAGTATTGGAATGACCGGCAGCGCAGCGTGGGCGGCCTGCACATCGCCGTGGGCCTGGAGTGGCGGCATTGACCCGTACCGAGACGTTGGTCTGGCCGCGGCCAGACGCCGATCGGGCTGCGTGGCGACACGCCCTGTGGTCCAGCGATTCCTTGACCTGGGGGCGGAGAAACGGCTACCGTTTTTGGATGCAACGGCGTGCCTAGCGCAGAGCCGTGGCAAGCCTTGAAGAAAGCCAGGTCGAGCGGCCAGGGCTGAACCAAGGCGAGTGCGGCTGCCGAGCCCAGCGCGGACGCGAGGTGGGTGGATGATCGGACTGAGGTTCCGCGCAAACCGGAGCCTGTTACTGGTGGTGTGGACGGCCGTCGCCCTGCTGTGCACGCCTCGCGTGGCTGCGGCGCGCGGCGACGACCCGGCCGTCATCCGCAAGGCCGAAGCCGTGGCCACGGAAGCCAAGCTGCTGTTCCAGCAAAAGGCCTACGAGGCGGCGGCCGAGCGCTTCATGGAAGCCTACACGCTGGTACGGCGGGCATCGTTGATCTTCAACGCGGCCCGCGCCTATCAAGAAGCCGGCCTGCTGCAAAAGGCGATCGCTTTGTTCAAGGCGTACATGGGTTTACCCGATGCAACCGAGGACGGCAAAGCCGACGCCGCCAAACGCATCGCGACCCTGGAACTTGAGGTCAAGGCACAGGAACCCAAGCCGGTGCTGCCGCCCAAGGACGATCCGCCGCCGCATGGCAAGCCCGATGTTGCACCGCTGCCCAACCCGCCGACACCGGTGGCCGACGTGACACCGCCGGACAAAACCGGAAAGAAGCCCGAGGAAGTGCCGCCGGTGCCGCCCAAACCGTTTCCGTGGGCCTCGGCCGCGGCGACAGCCGGGTTGGTCATTGGCAGTGGCGTCTTGTATGGCCTGGCTCTGTCCGAAGCCCTGGCCGCGCACGACATGGAAACGTCGTTGCACACCAGCGCACAGGCCCAAACCTACGAGAATCATGTGAACAAGGCGCAACTTTTTCGGGGCGCTGCCGTGGTGGCGGGCTCGCTGACGGTGCTGGCCGCCGGCTGGCTGGGCTGGGAGCTGCTGGGCGGCGGCGATCCCGCGCCCGACAAGGGCGACGCCGATCGGCAAGGCGAGAAAAAGACGAGCAGTTTGTGGATGGCCGTCCCCACGGTGGGCGGCGCGGCGGTGAGTTGGACGCTGGCGTGGTAGCCGCCAGGAAGGGAACCTGGGCCGGTGCGCGCCGGGCCGGGGTGGCCGTCGACAGGGGGACTGCATGATGAGCTTGCCCAAGCGCAGCCGATCGGGCCCGGCAAGGATCCTGCGCTCTGCAATTCAGTGGTCGGCCATCCTGGCGGTGCTCAGCCTGGGCGGATGCCTGGGCGACTTCTTGTCGCAGCAGGAGATCGACCAGAAACTCGACGCTTACGCAGCGTCGCTGGATATCAGCGCGCCCGAAGACGCCGATGCCAGCCAAGTGGACACTGGGGCGACCGACACCCAGTCGACCGATACCCAGTCCACCGATACCCAACCGGTCGACAGCGCCGGGGACGCCGACAGCCAAGACACCGCCATCGACAGCAGCGACGCCGGCTGCCACCAAGATGTGGACTGCGACGATCAAGATCCTTGCACCGTGGACAGCTGCCACAAAGACGGGAGTTGCCTGCACAAAAGTGGCAACGACGGCGCGAGCTGCAACGACGGCAATCAATGCACGCTGGCTGACAAGTGCGTCCAAGGCGAGTGCCACGGCGGCGAGCTAAAGGACTGCAACGACAAGAACGTATGTACCTACGACGCCTGCCAAATCGCGACAGGCTGCACCCACACCCAGGACTACGGCACCGAGTGCGACGACGGCGACGACTGCACGCTGTACGACGCCTGCGTCGCCGGCAAGTGCGCTGGCACCCCCAAGGATTGCGGCGCAGACGATTGTACTACGGCCAAGTGTTTGAATGGCAAGTGCAACTCGGCAAGCAAGCTGGACGGCACCAAGTGCAGCGACGGCGACGCGTGCACCACCGGCGACACCTGCAAGGGCGGCCTGTGCTTGCCGACCGCACAGACCATGTGCGACGACAAGAATGCTTGTACTTCAGACAGTTGCGAGCCATCGACGGGCTGTGTCCACGAACTGCTGACCGAGCCGTGCAGCGACGGCAACGGCTGCACCGTGGGCGACCAGTGCGAGGGCGGCACCTGCAAGGGCGGCGCCGTCACGGTGTGCGACGACGGCAGCGACTGCACCGGCGACGTATGCAATCCCGTTTCGGGCGCGTGCGAAGTCACGCCGATCACGGCCACCTGCAGCGACGGCGACCCGTGCACGCAGGGCGACACCTGCGTGGGCGGCAAGTGCAAATCCGGCACGGCGACCCAATGCGACGACGGCAACCCGTGCACAGAAGACGCGTGCAGCCCCGACAGCGGCGCGTGCACCCACGTCGCCTCGACCGGGCCATGCGACGATGGCAACGGCTGCAGCGTGGGCGACACCTGCAGCGCGGGCAAGTGCGCAGGCATCGGCGAAAAACCGTGCGTCGACGCCGACACGTGCACCAACGACGCCTGCGATGCCAGCACCGGCAACTGTGTCCACACGGCGATCATCGGCTGCGGCGACACCTGCAGTGTGGACACGGACTGCAAGGCCCTGGACGTGTGCAGCGAGCCCGCGTGCTTGAGCGGCAAGTGCGCCTACCTGCCCACCACCCAGGCGTGCGACGATCAAGACCCGTGCACCCAAGGCGACGCCTGCCAAAACGGCGCGTGCAAGGCCGGCAGTCCCATCAACTGCGACGATGGCAACCCATGCACAGACGACCTGTGCGCGGCCGGCAAGTGCAGCAACACGGCGAACACCGCGGCGTGCAGCGACGGCGACGCGTGCACCGCGGGCGACAGCTGCTCGGCCGGCAAGTGTGTGTCGGGCACGCCCAAGAGCTGCGACGACGGCAACCCTTGCACCAGCGATGGTTGCGACGCCCAAAGCGGCAACTGCACCTCGGACCCCAACGCCGCGGACTGCGACGACAAGAACCCCTGCACTTTGGGCGACCTCTGCAAAGGCGGCGCCTGCAGCCCTGGCGCGGCCAAGAATTGCGACGACGGCAACTCGTGCACAGCGGACTCGTGCGACCCCAAAGCCGGCACCTGCGTGGCCAGCAACACCACCGCACCCTGCGACGACGGCAACGCCTGCAGCGCGGGCGACACCTGCCAAGGCGGCAGTTGCGCAAGCGGCACGGCCAAAAACTGCGACGACGGCAACCCCTGCACCAACGACGCCTGCGACAGTCAGAGCGGCGACTGCAGCCACAGCGCCAACGCCGCCCCGTGCAGCGACGGCAACGCCTGCACCGTGGGCGACGGCTGCCAGGGCAGCGCGTGCAAGCCAGGCGCACCCGCCGTCTGCACCGACGCCGACACCTGCACCAACGACACCTGCGACCCGCAAAGCGGCAACTGCGTCTTCAAGCCCATCACCGGCTGCGGCGGCAACTGCACCAAGGCCAGCGACTGCAGCGACAACAACCCCTGCACCGACGATGCGTGCACGGCCGGCAAGTGCGCATTCCCGCCCAACACCGCCCCGTGTAGTGACAGCAACGCCTGCACCAGCGGCGACACCTGCGGTGGCGGCTCGTGCTTGCCCGGTTCGGCCAAGAACTGCGACGACGGCAACCCGTGCACCGACGACAGTTGCGACAGCAAGACGGGCTTGTGCGCGGCTGCCCCCAACACGGCCAGCTGCGACGACGCCAACGCCTGCACCCAAGGCGACGTGTGCGGCGCCGGCGCCTGCAAGCCGGGTCTGCCCGTCAACTGCAGCGACGGCAAAGTCTGCACCGACGACAGTTGCGACACGAAAACAGGAACTTGCAAGAACACGGCCAACACCGCGGCCTGCGACGACGGCAACTTGTGTACCGTGGGCGACGCCTGCGTGGGCGGCGCGTGCATCGCAGGCGAGCCAGCCAACTGCGACGACAACAACGTATGCACCAACGACAGCTGCAGCCCGGCCAGTGGCGCCTGCGGCCACGTGAACAACACGGCCAACTGCAGCGACGGAAATGCCTGCACGCTCAGCGATTTGTGCGCCTCGGGCACCTGCAAGCCCGGCTCGGCCAAACTCTGCAGCGACGGCAAGGTCTGCACCGACGACAGCTGCGACACGGTCAGCGGAAACTGCCAGTACGCGGCCAATTCGGCCGTCTGCGAGGACGGCAACGCGTGCACGACGGGCGACAAGTGCGCGGCAAGTGCCTGCGTGTCCGGAACCGCCAAAGTCTGCAACGACAACGACAGCTGCACCAACGACAGTTGCGACAGTGGCAGCGGAGCCTGCGTGTTTGCGCCGATCATCGGCTGCGGCGGCAACTGCAGCAAGAACCTGGACTGCAGCGACGGCAACACGTGCACCGACAACGTCTGCAGCAACGGCAAGTGCACGTTCCCAGCCAACACCCTTGCCTGCAACGACAACAACGCCTGCACCACCGGCGACGTGTGTGCGGCCGGCA
>JBBISH010000073.1:0-33243 GCA_037441385.1 Myxococcales bacterium | reverse complement strand
GGTCGCAGGGGGCGGCGCGCCCCCTTAACTTGCTGAAAAGGCTAGTACTGCAAACCATTCGCCAATCCCAACCCGTCGCGAATTTCGGGTTTGCAGTACTAGTACTACAAACCCGAAGTACGTTTATGGCTAGGCCTCTCGAATGGTTTGTAGTACTATCCTTTTGAGTAGGCAAAGGGGGCGCGCCGCGCACTTTGGGATCCCCGCCCCCTGCGACCCCCGCGCGCGGCTAGCGCCGCCTAGTACACTGGCATCGGCAACCCTGAAAGGACTTGAGGTTTGGTGTACTAGCGACTGCTCCGGCCGCCCAAAGCGCGTCTGCCGGCCACCGGCGACGATCCAGGAAAAAGTCATGCTACGCAACCAACAAACGCTCGCGTCTCAACCTCATCTGGCCGGAACGGGTCCCAGCTACAGCGGTGTCGCCGCGCGGGTTGTGCTGGCCGTTTTGGCGGTCACGCTGGGCGGAGGTTGCGAGCCGCAGGCAGTCAGCAAGCCGCGCGCCGAGATCACCGCGTGTCCGGCCACCTCTGCGAGCAATGGACTGGCGTGTGCGGGCTCGTTCACGTGCAGCTACGGACAGGAATGCTGCTGTGGGAGCTGCAAGGAGTCGGTCCACTGTTCCTGCTCGGCTGGCAAGTTCCAGTGCAGCCATAGCGACTATTGCATGGGCGCACAGGCCTGCTCCACCGGCTGCGGCTACGGCATGTTCACCACGCCAAGCGGCTGCCAGGCGTGTCCGGCCATCCAGGCGATGCTGGCACCCATTTATGCGGCGGCGGTCGACCCCTACCGCGACTGCAGCGCCACCGCCGACTGCGCTGTGGCGACCGGGCCGGTGCTGTGCGGCCCTGCCTGCTCGTTCGCTGTGGACGCCACCCAAACGGCCGCGGTGACGGCGGCCCTGATGAAGCAGCAACACCGCTGGTGCAATGACTGGAACAACGATTGCTACCTGCCTTGCCCCGAGTCAGGCGTGCCGATGTGCATCCAGGGCAAATGCCGCTTGGTGTCCCAGTGCGATCCAGCCGCGATGCCGACCGGAACGCCTTGCGACGACAAGGATCCTTGCACCGCGGTCGACATCTGCACCGGCCCCGGCGAGTGCCACGGCCAACCCAAGAACTGCGATGACGGCAACCCTTGCACCGCGGACCAATGCAGCGCCACCGGCGCCTGCGTCAGCATGGCCGTCGTCGCCACCTGCACCACCGCGGAACCCTGCAGTCTGGGCGGCATCTGCTCTTCGATCCAATGCGTAGATGCCGGCTTGCACGGCTGGCGCGTGGCGCTGGGACCAGTCGATCCGCTGAACAAGGTGCTGCTGGCCGAGCTCGGCGACGCCGGGGTTTTGCTGGCCGACAGCGCGGGGGATTCCCTTCGCCTGCGGCGTTTGAGCCCGCAGGGCAAACTGGTGTGGGATCACAACGCAGCGGGCCTGGGCTCTGGGCATCGGCTGGGCCGCCTCCCCAGTGGTTTCACGATCGCCGCGGTTCAGGGGATAACTGGCGGGGTGGGTGCGCAAGTTCATATGGTTGCAATGGACTTGGAGGGCAACCTGCTGTGGCAGCTGGAGCACCCGGTGCCTGCGGCCCAGCTTTGGCAGGTGCTTGCCTTGCCGGCAGGAGGCGTGGCAGTGGTGGGGCACCACGAGCCCAAAGGTCCAGTGGCGCCAAGCACTTTTGTCCTACGCAGCACCGGCGCCGGTCAGGTGGCGGGCCTTACGGACTTGGGCAGCGTCGGCGCCCAGGGCGGTGTCGCTTTTGCTGGCGCCAAGCCGGGCAGCCTCGCCGTGGTGACGGGCAAAGCGGCGTCGGCCCCCAGCTTCGACGGACAGACCGATGTGCTTTTTGCACGGCTGGACGCAAACGGGCAGGTCGTGGCCGTCCAGGATGTCGAGCCCAGCACCGGCTTGAGCCAGCCCGTGGGTCTGGCGCCGGTGGGCGGCGGTTGGCTGGTAGGCATGTACACCATCAACTACGGCAAGGGCGATAAGGACATTCTTTACCGAGTCGCCCTGCTGAGCGACACAGGCGAGGTGCTGGCCAAGAAGGCGCTGCCTGGCCCCTTTGGCCCGGTGCTGCCCCAAGGCGATGGGGCCCTGATCTCGGTCCTCGGTGGCGTGGGCGCCGGCCTGAAACTCGCCCACGTGGACGCTGCGGGGGCGGTGCTGCCCACTTGGGCGGTGCCGGCCGAGGTGGTCAGCGGGGCCTGGGCCTTGGCTCCGGTTGCCGACGGCGGCCTGTACCTGGGTTGGCAGGCATCCGCGTCGTTGCACGTGCTAAGGGTCGTGGCACCTGGGGCAGCCTGTCCTTGACCGACCAGTGAGCTTGACACCAACGGCATGAGCCCGCTACCGTGCCCTGACCCATGCACCACTCATCACGAGAGGCGCCATGCGAGGTACGCAGTGGTCCAACCCGACGCAAGGGGATCCGTTATGTCCGCGAGGGCTTGGGCCGCGCTGTGGGCGGGGCTGGGCCCAGGCCTAGCGCGCAGTCTGGCTTGTCTCGCGGCAGGCATCAGCCTTTTCTTGGCCGGGTGCAGCGACGATACGGCAGTGGTGAGCGGCAAGCACGCGGCCGAGGTCCAGACGGACGCCCACCCCGAAATCGCGACCACCGACGGCGACGACACGGCCGAGATCGCCGCCCCCGACGTGCCCTTACCCGACACGGTCAGCTGCACCGCCGCCCCCGAGTTGTGCAACGGCCAAGACGACGACTGCGACGGTCTGACCGACGAAGACCCTTGCGACGACGGCAACGCCTGCACCGCGGGCGACCTGTGCACCAGCGGCGTATGCGTTGGTGCGAGCCTGGTTGGCTGCGACGACAAGAATCCGTGCACCCTCGACGACTGCCAGTCCAGCACCGGCTGCGGCCACGCGCCCAAAGACGGACCGTGCGACGACGGCGATGGCTGCACCTTTGGCGACTCGTGCGGCGGCGGCGCCTGCTTGCCCGGCACCCCAACGATCTGCGACGACGGCGACGTTTGCACCGTGGGCGACCACTGCCAAGCCGGCGTCTGCTTGCCGGGCAGCGCCACGGGCTGCGACGACGGCAACGTCTGCACCATCGATACCTGTGATCCGGCGGGCGGTTGCGCGCACTTGCCCGCCAGCGTCACCGCCTGCGACGACGGCAATCCGTGCACCGAGGCGGACGCCTGCACGGGCGCGGGCAGCTTGGTGGCCTGTCTGGGCCTGGCCAAGTCGTGCAGCGACGACAACAGTTGCACGGTGGACAAGTGCGACCCCAAGCAGGGGTGCTTGTTCGTGTTGCTCCCTGACCAGGCCACCTGCGACGACGGCAATGCTTGCACGCAAGGTGACTTCTGCGACCACGACGGGCTGTGCAAGGGCACGCCCTTGGTGTGCGACGACCAGGACCCCTGCACCAACGACTCCTGTCTGCCAGGCCAGGGCAACTGCGCATTTTCGCCCACCACCGGCCCGGCGTGCAGCGACGGCAAGGCGTGCACTAGCGGCGACGCTTGCGTAAATGGCGCGTGCCAGTCCGGCGCGGCCGTCGTGTGCGTCGACGGCGAGGGTTGCACGACCGACCAATGCGACCCGGCCACCGGCAAGTGCCTGTTTGCCCCCAACAGCGACGTGTGCAGCGACGGCAATGCCTGCACCGTGGGCGACATCTGCAGCGGCGGCGCTTGCAGCCCCGGCCCCGCGACCAAGTGCGACGACGGCGAGTTCTGCACCGGCGACGCCTGCGATCCCAAGACCGGCACTTGCAGCCACGTGGCCGCCGCGGACGGCGTGGGCTGCAGCGACGGCGACGCCTGCACCGCCGGCGACCAATGCAAGACCGGTCAGTGCCAAAGCGGAGTGGCCACGCTCTGCGCCGATGGCAACGTCTGCACCAGCGACAGCTGCAACCCGGCCAGTGGCCTTTGCGTCTTCTTGCCGCTGTCGGCCAGCCCGTGCGACGACAGTGACAGCTGCACCGTGGGCGACAGCTGCCAGGCGGGCAGTTGCCAAGCCGGCAAAGAGACCTGTCAGTGCAAGAAGAACGCGGATTGCCTGCCCCTCGAGGACGGCGATGCCTGCAACGGCACCTTGTTCTGCCGGCTGTCTGACCACACCTGCCAGCTGGACCCGCTCAGCGTAGTGGTCTGCGACGCCACCAAGAACACCGTTTGCGTCAGCTGGGCCTGCGACCCGCTGCAAGGCGTCTGCTCGCCCAAGAACCTGAGCGAAGGCGGTCCCTGCGACGCCGACAATTCGCTGTGCACCGACGGTGACCATTGCCAGGCCGGCCTGTGCCTGCCGGGCGCCGCCACCGACTGCGACGACAACAATGAATGCACCGTCGACTGGTGCGATCCCGGCAGCGGCTGCCACCACCAAGCCTTGTCGATCGGCTGCAACGACGGCGACGCCTGCACGCTGGACGATCTTTGCGTGGGCGGCAAATGCACGGGCACCCTGGCCAAGCCCTGCGACGACGGCAATGCTTGCACCGCCGATAGCTGCTTCCAAGGTACCTGCACCATCAAGGCCCTCACGGGCACCGGCTGCGACGACAGCAATCCCTGCACATTGAGCGACGTCTGCCTCAAAGGCCAGTGCCAGTCGGGCAGTGAAAAGGTCTGCACCGGCGGCGACACCTGCAACCTGCCCTACTGCGACTCAGCGACTGGCACGTGCAAGATCAAGATTTTGCCCGATGGTAGCCCGTGCCAAGACGGCATTGCCTGCACCGGCGCCGACAAGTGCAAAGCCGGCGTGTGCAAGTCGGGCTCGAGCGACTGCCCGGACCCTGGCGTTGTCTGCATGTACTCGCAATGCGACCTCACGACCAAAGCCTGTGTGAACTTGCCGGCATCGGGCATCTTCTGCAACGACGGCAACCCGTGCACGGTGGGCGAGAGCTGCCAACAAGGCAAATGCACCGGCGGCGGCGCCAAGGTGTGCCCCGCGGGCAACCCGTGCGCCAATGCGGTGTGCTTGCCGTCCGCCGGCGGCTGCGTGCCCAAGAACGAAGGCGGGGCCTGCAGCGACGGCGCGGCATGTACGCTGGGCGACCGCTGCGTATCCGGCCTTTGCCTGCCGACTGCCGACAAGGTGTGCGACGACGGCAACCCGTGCACCAACGATGCATGCGACACCACCACGGGCAACTGCACCTTTGTGGCCAAGAGTGCCCCCTGCGACGACGGCAGCGTCTGCACCGACGGCGACACGTGCACGGGCGGCAAGTGCGTCGTGGGCCCGGCTCTCAACTGCGACGACCAGAACCCGTGCACCACCGACACGTGCGACGCCAAGCTGGGCTGTCAGCACGCGGTCTTGGCCGGCATCGCCTGCGACGACAAGAATCCCTGCACCCTGGCCGACAGCTGTTCTGCCCAGGGTTTCTGCAACGGCATCGGCAAGCAATGCCACGACGACAACCCTTGTACCATCGACACCTGCGACTTGCTTACCGGCTGCCACTACACTCCCTCCAGTTTCGGGTGCGACGACGGCGATGCCTGCACCACCGGCGAGAAGTGCAGCGGGGGCGTGTGCGGCGGCGGCACCGTCAAAGACTGCGGCGACAAGGATCCCTGCACCGACGACTTTTGCTCAAAGACCACGGGCAGTTGCAGCTATGCCTACAACAAGGCACCCTGCGACGACGGCAACACCTGCACCGTAGGCGACACGTGCGCCAGCGACGTTTGCACCCCCGGCACGACCAGCAAGAACTGCGACGACGGTGGCGCGTGCACCGTGGACTACTGCACCGCCTCGCAGGGCTGCGTGCACAAGCCCAGCAGCACAGCGCCCTGCAACGACGGCGACGCCTGCACCGCGCCAGACACCTGCCTGGGTGGCAAGTGCCTCTCTGGCGATCCGGTCGACTGCGACGACGGCAACCTGTGTACCGACGACGCTTGCATGCCCCAGCAGGGCTGCAGCCACAGCGCCGCGAGCGGACCCTGCAACGACGGCGATGCGTGCACCTGGCCCGACGAGTGCGTGGGCGGCAAGTGCAGCGCGCAAGGCTCGACGCTCTGCGACGACGGTAGCCCGTGCACCGTCGACACTTGCGACAAGGTGCAAGGCTGCGGTGGCTACCCGCTAGGCAACGGTACGCAATGCAGCGACGGCAACCCATGCACCAACAACGACACCTGCATGTACGGCGTCTGCCAAGGCCAGGCTGTCATCAACTGCAACGACGGCAACTACTGCACGCTCGACAGCTGCTCGCTGAGCAGTGGCTGCAGTCACAAGTTCGCGGTGGGCGCCCCCTGCAGCGATAGTGACCCGTGCACCGCTGGCGACCAGTGCAACGCCACAGGGGTGTGCGTGTCCGGCAGCGGCGTGGCGTGCGACGACGGCAACTCGTGCACGGTCGACACGTGCAGCAAGACCGCAGGTTGCAGCCACACCTCTGGATCGACCGGCCAGGCCCAGGTCATCGCGGCGGTCAGCGATGCCACCACGACTTGGAACTCGAACGGCACTTGGCTGCCCGCGGCCCTGACGTGGGACCAGTTGCCCGGCTGGACCCACGCCATCGCCGGCGCCAAATGGCTCTGGTCCACATCGGCCATGCAAAGCCCCGAGCAAGACACCCAAGTGGAATTCGCGCGAACCGTGACCCTGCCAGCCGGCGGAGGCACGGTCGTGGCCAGCCTAACCCTGGCGGTGGACGGCAGCTTTGTGTGCCTGGTGGGCGGCAAGCTGGCCGGGGTCAGCACCAGCGAAAATAACTACGGCTCGCCCCTGGTCCAGCCCATCACAGGCAAACTGAAAGCCGGCGACAATGTGCTGACTTGCACCGTCGTCAACCCCGGCAAGGTCGGCAGCACCGCCCAGACCAACCCGGCTGGCCTGCTGTTCCGCGTGGATGCCACCCAGTTCAGCTTGGGCGGCGCCCTGCCGTGCAACGACGGCAACGCCTGCACCACCGGCGACTGGTGCAACGCCAGCAAGTGCCAGAGCGGCGCGCCCACCGACTGCGACGACAACAACTCGTGCACGCTGGACGGCTGCAGCAGCAAGACCGGGTGCACCCACAGCCCCAGCAGCGCCACCGCGTGCGACGACGGCGACCCCTGCACGGCCAGCGACACCTGCCAGGGCGCGGTCTGCACTGCCGGACCGACCATCTCGTGCGACGACTTCAACCCGTGCACGGCCGACTCGTGCCAAACCGGAGTCGGCTGCCAGCACGCCGGCTTGAGCGGCACGGCCTGCAACGACGGCAACCCCTGCACCGGCCCAGACTTGTGCACCGCCAGCACCTGCAAGGGCGCGGCCGTGAACTGCGACGACGGCAACGCCTGCACCAGCGACGGCTGCGCCGCCCCGGCCGGCTGCTTCCACACCCTGGGCAGCGGCGGCCCGTGCGACGACGGCGATGTCTGCACCGCCGGCGACGTGTGCAACGGCACGGTCTGCGTGGGCGGCGCGCCGCTGAACTGCGATGACGGAACACCTTGCACTGTGGACAGTTGCGCACCCAAGGCGGGGTGCCAGCACGCGGCCGTGACCGGACCGTGCAGCGACGGCAGCTTGTGCACCCAGGGCGACACGTGCGCCCAAGGCGCCTGCCAGCCCGGCACCGCCAAGACCTGTAGCGACGGCAACCCGTGCACCCAAGACGCGTGTGCCGCCGCCACCGGCCTGTGCAGCTTTGTCCCCCTGACCGGAGTGGCGTGCGACGACGGCAACTTCTGCACGATCTTCGACACCTGCGGGCTGGGTCTGTGCATCCCCGGCCCCATTCGCGATTGCAGCGACACCGACCCGTGCACCCTGGACAGCTGCGACGCGCAAAATGGCGCATGCCTGCACAGCGCCAACCCCGACGGCACCGCATGCAACGACGGCGCGGCCTGCACCAGTGGCGACGAGTGCACCGGCGGCATCTGCGCGGGCGTGCCCAAGCTCTGCGACGACAGCAACCCGTGCACCCAAGACCTGTGCAACCCCGCCACCGGCGCCTGCCTGGTCAAAGTGCTGGCCGACGGTACCGCCTGCCCGGGCGGGCACTGCATCGGCGGGCTCTGCAAATAGCCGCAAGCACTTGACCGATCTGCGGGCCGAGCGCATTGACCTGGACCGGCGGCCGCCGCTACCCTGGTCCAGCACTACTGCGACGGATTGCCATGGCCACGATTTGGATGCCCCTGCCCGACCGCGACTTCGACGTCACCGAAGTGGCCGTACCGTGGAAGGTTTTTACCCGCGCTGGTCATCAAGTGGTCTTTGCGACCGAGCGGGGTGACACGGCGGCGGCCGACCCGCTGCTGCTGACCGGGGTGCTGTTCGGCCAGCTGGGCGCCGAGCCCGAGCCCATCGCTTTCTACCGCGAGCTGGAGCAGGCGCCCGAGTTCCGCCAGCCGCGGGCGTGGGGCAACCTGGACGTGCGCGAGTTTGATGCGATGGTGCTGGCGGGCGGGCACGCGCCAGGCATGAAGCAGTACCTGGGCAGCGAAGAACTGCAGAACAAAGTTCGCGAATTCGTGGCGCTGGACCGGCCATGGGCGGCGATTTGCCACGGTCCGGTGCTGGCGGCGCGTGCGGGGGTGCTGCAAGGGCGCAAAACGGCCTGTCTGCCCGCGTATATGGAGCGCACCGCCTACTGGCTGACCGCCTGGAAGCTGGGCAAGTACTACCGCACCTATCCCCAGTACGTCGAGGCGGAAGTGCGGGCGGCGGCGGGCGAAACCGGGGCGTTCGTGCGCGGGCCATGGCACCTGACCACCCGCGGCAGCGACCAGGACGACCGCGCGGCGTTCGTGGTACAGGACGGCAAGTACGTCTCGGCGCGCTGGCCGGGCGACGCCTATCTGTTTGCCAAGCGTTTGATGGAGTTGCTGTAGGTGTGGCGCGGGCTGCTGCTGGTCTGGCTGGTGGGGCTGGCGTGCCTGACCGCACTGCCGGCGCAGGCGCTGGAGCCGCTGGCCGCCGAGGCCCGCACCAAATTTCTGGCATCGCCCGAAGATCCGCCAGCGCAGAAGCTGCTGGGGACCGAAAAGCGCTTCGAGGGCGCCCACTACCTGACCGGCGACGAGGGCACGCCGCATGTCTGGCACGCGCCGGTGGCGGGGCTGGGCGGCGGCTACCTGGGCGTGGGTGCCGAGCAGGCCTACCTGCTGATGGGCTGGCAACGTGCTGAAATCGCCTGGCTCATCGACTACGACCCGCTGGTGCTGGACATGCACGCCCTGTACCGCGCGTTCTTTGTGGCAGCGGCGACCCCGGCGCAGTTCTGGGACCTGTGGCGCCCGGCGGGGCAAGCGGCGGCCCTGCAGGCGATCGCGGCGACGCCCGGCGAGCCCAAGCGCATCGAGCACTTACAGCGCCTGTACCGCCAGCAGCGCGGTCGGGTCCTGCAGCGGCTGCGGCACCTGCTGGGCGACGGCCAGCGCCACGGCGTGAGCAGTTTCCTGGACGACACCGCCACTTACGAGCACGTCCGCGGGCTGTGGCAGGGCGGGCGCATTCGGCCGCTCTCGGCCAACCTGCTGGGTACGGTGGGGCTGGCCGGCATCGCCAAGGCGGCGCGCGAGCTGGGCGTGACCCTGCGGGTAGTGTACCTGAGCAACGCCGAGGAGTACTGGCGCTACGGCCCAGCCTTCCGCACCAACCTGAGCGCGCTGCCCTACGACGAAAAGAGCCTGATCGTGCGCAGCCTTGCGGCCTGGCGCCACAACCGCGACTACCGCTACAACGTGCAGCCGGCGCGGCTGTTCGTGGCGTGGCTGGCCCAGCCCGGCATCCGCTGGGTGCGGCAACTGGTGGTGCAGCGGGCCATGACTGGCCCTGGCGACATCGACTTTACCGTGGCGACGGCGGACCCGGCCAAGACCAAGAACCCGAAGCAGCGGGGGAAGTAGGAGCCTCAAGCCTAGCCCGATTTGCCCGCCGCCGCCAAGAACGCCTGCCACTCGCGCAGCCAAGTCGCCTCGTCAGCCAGGCGCAGCCCCAGATGGGCACCAGTTGGAAAAACCACCAGCTTGCCCAAGTGGTTGCCGAGTACAGCGCGAGCACCATCGACTGGAGCCTGCTGGTCCTGGCCGCCCGCCAACACCCACACCGGCAGCTGCGGCGGCACCTTGGCCATCGCGGCTGCGGGTGCGATGTCGGCCAAGTGGGGCAGCAGCGCCAGCGACCACAGCCGCAGCCCGGCCCAGGCAAACGGCCGCAGCAGCGCGGGCAGGTGCAGGCGCAAGCGGTCGTCCACAGCGGTCGCCAGGTCGCGGTAGGGGCACTCTAGCCACAGCCCCGCCACCGCCACGTCGGGCCGCGCCGCCGCAAACACCGCAGCGGCCGCCCCCAGCGATTGCCCAAAGAGCACAACGGGTTGCCCGGGGTGATGCTCGCGCAGCCAGCGCAGCGCCGCCGCCACGTCGCGCTGGGCGCTGTAGCCGATGTCGTTCAGGTCGCCGCCCGAGTCGCCGTGGGCGCGCAGGGTCAGCGACAGCACCGAAAGCCCTTGATCTTGCAGCAGCGTCTGGGTGCCGACCAGGCGCGAACGCGAGCCGCCGTTGCCGTGGAGCAGGACGACCACGGGTTGATTCACGGCGCCAGCATGCCACCAGGCGCCCAGCTCCACCCCGTCGTCGGCGCGCAGCCGCAAGGGTTCCACGCCCTGACTCCAACCCGGCGGCAGGCGCTCAGGTTGGGCCGGCCGCTCGCGGTGGGTCAGGGTCCAGGTTACGACGCCGGAGAGGCCGAACCAGACCAGGGTACAGGCGAGGACAAGGCGCTTGCTCCAGGCATTCAGGCGCTTGGAATCAGGCATGTCACCCCCAGCTTGGCGTCCGGTACACGGGCGATGCCGCGAGAAAGGTTGGGGTTTCGTCGGTGTTGGAGGGTCACGTGGTCTTCGTCCTATTGGGTTGCGGTTCTAGTTCAACATGCCCGCCAGTCACCCGGAATCGATGAAACATCGGCATGTTGAACGGCGGCCGGGTAACGGTCGCCCTCAGGGGGGTTGGGGGCAGAGTGCCCCCAGCACCTACTTAGGGGTGCGTGGCCAGTTGCCGCACCAGCGCGACCAGGCCGCGCGTGACCCAGGTCAGCCGCTCCCAGTCCAACGTCGCCGGCAGGTCCGACGAGCGGTGGTAGCCGGGGTTGCGGTAGGTCGGCGCATCGGTGATCAGCAGGCCCGGATAGCCGACGTCCCAAAACGCCAGGTGATCCGAGTAGTCGATGCCCGGCACCAGCCGCGGCGCGGCGAGTCCCTCACTGGGCATCGGCACAGCCTCGCGAAACAGGCCGACGGTGCGCCGCAGCCGCCACCAGTCCTGAATGCGGCCCACAAAGGCCACGAACCGGCCCTCGCTGGGGTAGAACAGGCTGAGCGGCGGCGGGTAGGCCTGGCAATCGCCGCTGCAGTAGTAGCCGATGGCGTCGAGCACCAAGACGTCGTGCAGCTGATCGCCGGCCTGGAGGAACGCGCTGGCGACGATGCGGCTTCCCATCAAAGGGCCGCGGAACCACGGCGGTTCTTCGTTGACAAAGGCGACCAGGCGCACGGTGCGGGCCAACTCGACTCGGCCCAGGGCGCGGGCGACCGCGAGCAGCCCCGCCACGCCCGAGGCATTGTCGTCGGCGCCGGGGCTCCGCTCGACCGAGTCGTAGTGCGCCCCCAGAACGACGATTTCGCCTGGCAGCAACGTGCCGCGCCGCTCGGCCACCAGGTTGCGCACGCGCTGGCCGCGGCAGGTGTACGGCAGCTCGCGGACACTCCAGCCGGCATCGCGCAGTTGCACGGTCAGCCAGTCGGCCGAAGCCTGAAGCTGGGTTGGGACGCGCAGGCTGCGTTCGCCAATCGTCTCGGCCAGGTAGGTGACGTCGGCCCGCAGTGCCTCGCGAAGCGCCTGGCCGGTCGGGTCCAGCGGCGGCAGGGGGCCGGGATTGGCACTGCCTGGCATGCAGGTCATCAAGCCCAGCCAGCCCAGCATGAGCAACGCCGACGCGGCCAACATCAGCGCAATTCGCAGTGCCGACGCCCCGATTCGTCTTGCGAGCGAAGGCTGAGTCATCCCAGACGCTCCTGGCCGGCAATTGCCGCCGCACCACGATGGTGAACTGGGCCGACGTCGCGCGCAAGGGCAGACTGCCGGGTGCGAAGTCATGCAAAGTCGCTCGCCGCGCGCAGACACTTCTGAACAAAATCATAGTGATCTTGCGAACCGGCCCTGACTTAAGGCGGGTCGCCAGACCCAGGGACGGGCGGGTTCCGCGGTCGGCCGCGGAGCCGCCACAGCAGGCCCAGGCCCAGGCCCGCAGCCAGCAGCCCCGCTACTCCCGCAGTCAGGAACAGGGGGCCCAGGTCCAAATCGCCGCGGTGCCTGGGCTGCATTTGGTCGATCACCCCGACAAGGGTGCCGGCGCCGCCGCAGACCCCCAGGCCCGCGGTCAGCACCGCCAGGAGAATCAAGGCCATTTTGCGGCCCGCACTGCCCGGCGCCTGGTCCCCCACCGGCAGATCCAGGCGGCGCGCCAAGGCGGCCGCCAGACCAAGGGCAAGAGCCACTCCAGCCAGCAAGATCAAGATCCCCATGGACTTCTCCGCGGTCGAGAAAGCGACCCAAGCCGACCCGCGGCTCGGAGCACGACCGGCAGGTAGGCCGCCAAAGCCAGCCCGCACGTCACTTGAATACCCGACAGACCCCCAGGATATTCCACTGGCACGGGCTTCAGACCGTCGACCCAGGCCCGCCACAGCAGATAACCGGTCAGGAACAGCTTCCACTGCAGCCCGGGCACCGCCACGAGCCGATTGCGGAACGCGTGGAGCAGGCCGCAAAGGGGGATGACGAAGGAGATCTCGTAGAGCGACGTCGGGTGGCGGGGCACGCCGTCGCCCAGGTCCAGGCCCCAGGGCAAGGCGGTGGGTAGCCCGTGAGTATCATCCTGCAAACCGGCGAGAAAACAGCCGATTCGCCCGATGATCAGCCCCACCGTCACCGGCAGCACCAGCAGGTCGCCCGTCGACTGCGGTTGGCGAGTCCAGCGCTTGGCCAGCTCGGTGCCCACCAGCCCGCCCAGGAGGCCGCCGACCATCGACTGCCCCAACGCAAACGGGGTGCCCTCGCGCCACCACGCCGCCAGCAAGTCCGGGCGCTCGACCAGGAAAACCAGCTTGTTGCCCAGCGCGGCGCCCAGCAGCAGCCCCGCGGTGACGGCAAACGCCTTGGGCGCGTGCAGCGCGGGCAGCCCGCCACGGCGACGCGCCCGCCGGTACAGGGCGGCCCCCACGCCGATCCCGGCGTACTCCAGGCCGAGGTGCAGCCAGGTCGCCAAGACGGGATCGCGCAGCATGTCGGCCTACTTGGCGGCCTTCTTGCCTTTGTTGGCCTTGGCTGGCAGCTGCGCCGTCGCCTCCAGCGCTTCTTGGGCCAGCTTGGCCAATTCCGCGTCGTGGGTCGCACCCGGCTGGAACTGCAGATATTCCTTCCAGGCGCGGCCTTGCATCGGCTCGAACACCTGCACGCCGGGGCGGACCAGCTCAGCCGCGCGGACTTCGCCCACCCGCGCAATCAGGGTCTGGGCAAAGGTGCCAAAGAACAGATTGCCGGCCACAAAGGCGCAAGGGCAGCCGAACATCTGGCCTTTTTCGGCGCGGGGGTCGGTGGGCACCAAGCGCTCGTACCAGGCGACGGTGTCAGCATTGGGCTTGTCCATGGGCAGCTCCGCAGGGTGGGCGCGACCGTAGCACCGCGCCACCGGACTTGTCCACCGCCCGTCCCTATTCCCCCAAGAGGGTCAACGCATTGTGTCCTGGACGCCCCCTTGACCAATCGGCGCTGGACCCTTGCGCCGCCGCGGCGTATCGTCCGAGTGGTCGGGGAAGCCGCGCTGGTTTGCGCCCGGGAGTCGAAGCATGAGCGACGAGCCTGCCCCTGTCGCACTGGCACCGGAGCCGGGGCCGGAACCCGAGCCAGGGCCGGAACCCGAGCCAGGGCCCAAGCCCGCGCGAACCCCCGCTGGCGCGTGGATCGGCTTGGTGTTGCCGCTCGCCGGGACCATCGCTGGCTATCTCCTGTTCCAGCGCTTGGCCGAACCGGCAGAGCACGCAGGTGGCGAGTGGGCGGGCCTCGGCTCGCTCATCGTCTTGGCCGGCGCGGGCTTGGCGGCCGTCGGCGTGGCAGCGGCCGCAGCCCTCGTGGGGCTGGGTGCGAGCCTCATGGCGTTTGCCGAACGGCCGCGCACGCTGTGGACCTGGCTGAGCTTGCTGGCGAATTTGGCTGTACTGGTGCCGCTGGCGCTGGCAGTCTTGGCAAGTGTGGTGGCGGCGGTGGTGGGCTAGTCGGCGGTCTGGCCACGGGGCCGCGCTTGCGAGGAGTCACATGGGCAATCTTGACAAAATCGTTGCCTTTCTTGCTGCCGCGACAGTGGCCGCCTGCGCGCCCGCCCCGTCGTCCAAGGCCGGCGCCGGGGACATTTCCAGCGCTCCAGCCGACATCACCGCCGACACCGAGGGCGCGGACTCGACGGCCGACGCGATGGCAGCAGATTCGACCGCCGACGCCGCGCCCGCGCCGCCGTGCCCGCAAGCACAACCTGTGGTGACAGTGGCCGAAGGCGAGGCGGTGGTGCCGTGGACGACCCTGCACCTGGACGGCAGCGGGTCCAAGGCCTCGGCCCAAGGCAAGTCCGTGGGCAAGTACATGTGGGAGGCCACGCAACCCGGTGGCTCGTGGCAGAAATTCCTGCCCACTTCGTCGCCGGCCAAGGCCTCGATGCTGGTCACCGCGGCGGGCACCTACACGTTCTGCCTGAGCGTATGGGACGACCTGGGTCAGCCGAGCTGCGCCCCGGCCTGCCAAACCGTCGAGGTGGTGCCCAATGCCGCCCTGTACGTCCAGCTGCTGTGGGACACGCCGGCCGACGCCGACCAGAGCGACACAGGACCGGGCGCCGGTACGGACCTGGACTTGCACCTTGCCCACGAGATGGCCGCCCAGCCGGACCTGGACTGCGACGGCGCGCCCGACCCATGGTTCAGCAACCCCTTTGACTGCTTCTGGTTCAACTACTTGCCCGAGTGGGGCGACGTGGGCAGCGTACTCGACAATCCCGAGATGGACATCGAAGACCAAGACGGCGCCGGACCGGAATTCGCGCGCATGAAGGGCCCCGAAGGCACGCCGGCCGACCCGGTCGCCTACGCTGTAGGCGTGCACTACCAGAGCGACAACGGCTTTGGCCTGTCCAAGGCTTCGGTCGCGGTGTTCATCCAGGGGCAGAAAGCTGCGGAGATCACGGGCGTCCCCCTCTACGAGGGCGACCTGTGGTTTGCAGGCAAGGTCTGGTGGCCCAATACGCTGAACGGCGGCAGCAAGCCGGTGCTGCAGGCGTGCCACCAGTCGGGCCTGTCGTGCCAGGCCGGCAAAAACCTGATGTGGCAGCCCAGCGGCGACTGGTGCGTCACGCCATGCTACCCGGCCAAAGGGTTCGTGAAGGTTCCAAGCGGGCCGTTCGCGAACTGTCCGTGAGGCGGTTGGGGCGGGACCGCGTCAGCGACACGTGCGCGCAGCGAGGTGGTGCTCCCTACGCCGGCGACCGCCAGCGCAGCTCGGTAATGCGGGCAAACCCCTGATCCAGCGACAGAAGCTCGGCGTCGCGCTCGATCGCCAGCGCCGCCAGGTGCAGGTCGTAGAACGCGCTGCCCGCGGCTTGGTACCGCAGGCACAGCGCCTGAAAGATCCGCCAATGGTGCTCGCCAGGGGCCAGCCAGTGGACGTTGGGGCGCGCGCTCCACTCGGCGACGGTGTGCAGGGCGTGGGCGAGCGGCGTGGGCGGCTGCAGCAGCTGCGGGTGGGTGACGACGCGCAAAAAGCCGTTGAACACCGGCATGGTCAGGCCAAATTCCTCCGCCGGCTCAGAGTGATCCAGCAGGTGCCGGCAGGCGGCGTGGTGCTCGGCGTCGCGGCGGTGAGCGTGGACGAGCACGTTGACGTCAAGGACTTTCACAAGCCCGCCTTGCGCCGGAGCCACTGCTCGTCTTCGGCGTCCAGGGTGACGCGGCCGGCGGCCCAGTCGATGGCCGGGGGGTGCGGGTCGCCGTAGGTGATGGTCTCGAAGTGGCGCGGTTGGGCGGTGTCAGCGGCGAGGCCGCGGCGGAGCAGGCGGCACACGGCGTCGCTCAGCGAGATGCCGAGGTCGAGGGCCTGGCGCTTGGCTTGGTCGAGCAGGTCGTCGTCGATGGTGAGGGTGGTGCGCATGGATTCAGGATAGCTGCATCGTGATGCGCGTCAAGATGCGACGTTGTGGCCCCCCGCGTCAGCGACACGCGCGCGCAGCGAGGTAGCGCGACGGAGCGCTGCCTTCGCCGGGCCGCAGGAATTTGCGATTGCGTCTGAATGGTTTTCGGCCCGGCGACCGTGGCGCGACGGTGCGGCGGGGAGCGCAGGATCCTGCCCGCGCTCGACCTGCCGCACCGGGACGCCCAAAGGCGACTGCCGGCGATCAAGCCCTTGCGCCTATGTGGTAAGTGGCAATACCTGACACCGACTCGGCGGTAGCGTCAGCCCGGATTCGGCCGCGCCCCCTCACGATTTTTGTGGGCGATTCTGGGTCGGGCAAGAGCTTCACGGCCGCGGCACTGTACAGCTTTGCCCGGGCAGGCCAAGAGCTTGCCACCGCACTGGATGGGAGTTCACGGTTCCCAGGCTATCCCGCAGAAGTGGCGCGCTTGGTGGAGCAGATTGCCAGTCGTCCGGCCGCTTTCCTGGGCCAAATCAAGCAGGGCCAGCCGCTGCGTGCCGAGGACGACGCCTCCTTTCGGGATTGGATCGCCGGCGCGAGGGACTTGCTGGGCAACCACCTGGCGAGGGCTGTGGTATCCGGTCCGCTGCAACTTCTTGGCGCGACCACAGTGGCGGAACTCCAGCGGTTTGGCGCCACCGCCCCGTTGGCAATTTCTGTTAGTGAACCTGACCGCGGTGAACTCAAAAGTCGCCACCAGGGCGCAGTTATCTACTCGCACCTGTTTGTGTCACCCGCTGGCGAGCCGTACTTCGACTTGGCGTGGGCTGCGCAGTGGGCTGAGCGTCAACGGTTTGCCGTGGGCGGTCAAATTGCCGACGACCATCTTGGTCGGGTGCTGGCGAGCGCGCTTTTGCGGCGCCTGGCATTGAATTTCCAGGAGCGATTTGGCCCACCGCCACTCTACCTGCCGGCCGGCCGAACAGGCATGGCCTCAACAGGGCCGTTTGTGGAGCGACTTCTCGCGGTTGCGCACGCGCGCCAAATTGAGCTTGCCGGCCCGGCGAGCGAATTCTTGGAGCAGTATCGGCTGGCGGGCTCCGCGCCCGACGGCAGCCTGAGTGCGGAGGTTGACGCCGTAGAGGCCATGCTCCACGGCGGCCGAATCGATCGCCGGCCGCTTCCCACCGTGGTTCCCACCTTGGATGTGGTGGTGGACGGGAATCGCATCCCGATGGACCGCGCCTCTTCCAGTGTCGCGGAACTGGCGCCGGTGACCTTCATGCTGCGCAAGCTCGCGCGGCAGGGCACGCTCGCCGTGCTGGAAGAGCCGGAGGCGCACCTCCACCCGGCCAAGCAGATTCTGCTGGCCCGTGCGCTCGCACGGCTCACAAATGCGGGAGTTCGCTTCGTGGTGACCACCCACAGTGAGCTGCTGGTCGACATGCTCGGCTGGATCCTGCGAGCGACCGAGGCAGGTACAACGGCGGCAGCCGAGATACCCGAATGCGAGCGCCTGGCCCCAGCAAGCGTAGCGGTCTATCGGTTTGGACGAAGCGCAGTCGGCGATGGGTATACTGCTCGCGAAATCCCCTTTGACCCGTATGATGGGTTCGACCGCGCGAATTGGCTGGATTCCTCAAGCGACCTCTTCAACCGGCACGCCGCCCTTACGGATCTCCGGGCCGCTTCGACAACGGGGGAGTAGTTCGATGGGCTGGCCCGACCTGGTCGCGCAATCTGCCGCCATCGAAAAGAGCGAGTGCGCCGACGAGGGCGTCCGTTTTGGCGGCGCCTCTGGCCTCGGACGCAGGAATAGCCAACATCTTGAGCACATGCTCGTCGACGGGGCCAAGCTCAAGGCGGTTGTGGGCAACCATCGTGACCGTCGGCGCGATTGCGACTGCGTTCACTTCTTGCTCCGCCGCGGCGACGTGGTTGACTTGGCACTTGTCGAACTGAAGGGCGGCAAGCACATCTCGGTCTCCGAACTCAAGGAGAAGTTTGAGCATAGCGAGGAGGATGCACGGCTGCACGCCCGCAACGCCGGGTGCGAGGAGTTGGGACGAGTCTGGCGTGGCCTGCCGCCAATTCGCCGCGGGTCAGACCTGGACAGACGGCGCGCGGACTTTGTGAAGGCGATTGCCGGGCTTCGGTTTGCCACGGACTTGGATGACCTGATTGGCGGCCGGCAGTGACCTGGAGGCATTGACTCGCCTGAAGGCACATCGTAACTGCGTCCAAATCCCAGGAAACCCCAAAGGCGTGCCGCCGGAGCATTTATGATCCCGATAATCTACCCGCTCCTTCTGGCACTGGCGCCGTGGCTCGCGACGGCCTGGATTCTGTCGCCACTGTGGGTCGACCCTGACGCACCGGGAATCCTGCCACACATGGGCGCGCTCGCTTTTTTGGCTGGACCGATCGGCTGGGCCTGGCTTGCACGCCGGACTCGGCGGCCCGCCCTGTCGTCGAGTGCGAGTGTCTGTGCGCTGTTCGCGTGTCTGCACGCTGCTTTGGCTAGCGTGCACCTCTCGGTTCTCGCCACACACGTCGCTTCGGTCTCCGTTGTCGATCGCCGAAATGACCGGCTTCTTGTTCAGGAAGACTCGACCGACGATGGTGCGACTTATCTTGCCGAATGGGTCAAGGTCCTCGGTCCCGTGCATTGGCGGGCTGGTCCATTGGCGTATCCGCCCAGTACTGGGCGCGGCGCCTCCGATTCAGGCTTTGGCTATCCTTGGGGCACCGCAGTGGGCGGCCTACCTAGTCCGCCGCACCTTGGCCAACGTCCTGGCGAGCTAGTGGTAGGCGGCAGGACGATTTCGCCCGGCCTGATTGGCCAGGCACGCAGGGATGCTTCGCCATGACGCGTAACGCCGTGTAGCGCCGCAGCTTCTGGATGACTCCAGTTCCCCGGTCCGGAGACAGCATCGTGGGCGCCGACTGGCTCGCCGTCACCGAGGGGACAAGAATCCCCGCGTCAGCGACACGCGCGCGAAGCGAGGTAGCGCGACGAAGCGCTGCCTTCGCCGGGCCGCAGGAACTCGTGATTTCCCCTGAATGATCTTCGGCCCGGCGACCGTAGCGCGACGGGGCGGCGGGGAGCGCGCGATCCTGCCCACGCTCGACCCGCCGCACCGGGACGCCAAGAAACTACTGACTATGATCAGGCAGTTGCGGCTATGTGGCAAGTGGCAATACCTGACACCGACTCGGCTACGCGTACTCCGCCATCCGGTCAAAGTTCATGTACCGGTAGATCTGCTCGGCTTTACCCGCGATCCCGCCCACTTGCGCCAGGTACTCCTCGCGCGTCGGAATCTTGCCCAGCAGCGCGCACACCGCCGCCAGCTCCGCCGAGCCCAGGTACACCCGCGTGTCGATGCCCAGGCGGTTCGGGAAGTTGCGGGTCGAGGTCGACATCGCCGTCGAGCCCTTGCGCACCTGCGCCTGGTTGCCCATGCACAGCGAGCACCCGGGCGTCTCCATGCGCGCGCCCGTCTTGCCCAGGATGCTGTAGACCCCTTCGTCCATCAGCTGCTTCTGGTCCATCTTGGTCGGCGGGGCGATCCACAGGCGTGTCGGCAGGTCGCTCTGGTTGTCCAGCACCTTGGCCGCCGCGCGGAAGTGACCGATGTTGGTCATGCACGAGCCGATGAAGACCTCGTCGATCTTGTCACCCGCGACTTCGCTCAGGAATTTCACGTCGTCCGGGTCATTCGGGCACGCGACGATGGGCTCGTGGATCTCGGCCAGGTCGATCTCGATGACCGCGGCATACTCGGCGTCGGCGTCGGGCGCCAGCAGCTCGGGGTTGGCCAGCCACGCCTTCATCTTGTCGATGCGGCGCTGCAGGCTGCGCGGATCCTGGTAGCCCTGCTGGATCATCCAGGTCAGGAGCGCGATGTTGCTGTTCAGGTATTCGACGATCGGTGCCTGGTCCAGCCGCACCGTGCAGCCCGCCGCCGAGCGCTCGGCCGACGCGTCGCTCAGCTCGAAAGCCTGCTCGATCTTGATGTTCGGCAGCCCCTCGATCTCCAGGATCCGCCCCGAGAACACGTTCTTCTTGCCCTTCTTCTCCACCGTCAGCAGGCCCTGCTTGATCGCCCACAGCGGGATGGCGTTGACCAAATCGCGAAGCGTCACGCCGGGTTGCATGGTGCCCTTGAAGCGCACCAGCACGGACTCGGGCATGTCGAGCGGCATCACCCCGGTCGCCGCGGCAAACGCCACCAGGCCCGAGCCCGCCGGGAAGGAAATACCAATCGGGAAGCGGGTGTGCGAGTCACCGCCGGTGCCCACCGTGTCGGGCAGCAACATACGGTTCAGCCAGCTGTGGATGATGCCGTCGGCCGGGCGCAGCGCGATGCCACCGCGGGTCGCCATGAAGCCGGGCAGCTCCTTGTGCATCGCCACATCGACGGGCTTGGGGTACGCGGCAGTGTGGCAGAACGACTGCATCACCAGGTCGGCCGAAAAGCCCAGGCAGGCCAGGTCTTTCAGCTCGTCGCGCGTCATCGGCCCAGTGGTGTCCTGGCTGCCGACCGAGGTCATCTTCGGCTCACAGTAGGTACCCGGACGGATGCCCGCCACACCACAGGCCTTGCCGACCATCTTCTGCGCCAGCGTAAAGCCCTTGCCGGTGTCCTTGGGTGCGTGCGGGGCGCGGAACACGGTGGACGTCGGCAGCCCCAGGTGCTCACGGGCGCGGGCCGTCAGGGCGCGGCCGATGATCAGCGGGATGCGGCCGCCGGCGCGCACTTCGTCGAACAGCACGTCGCTCTTGACCTGGAACGAGGCGATCTCGCTGCCGTTCTTGAAGGCCTTGCCGGCGTAGGGCTGCAGCTCGACCACATCGCCCATCTCCATCTGGCTCACGTCCAGCTCGATCGGCAGCGCGCCCGCATCTTCCTGAGTATTGAAGAAAATCGGCGCGATCTTGTTGCCCAGGCAATAGCCGCCAAAGCGCTTGTTCGGCACGAACGGGATGTCGTCGCCCGTCCACCACAGCACCGAGTTGGTGGCCGACTTGCGCGACGAGCCGGTGCCCACCACGTCGCCCACGTAGGCGACCGGGTGACCCTTCTTCTTCAGCTCTTCGATGAGCTGCAGCGGCTTCTCGGCCAGGCCCGGGCGCGGGTTCTTCAGCATCGCCAGCGCGTGCAGCGGGATGTCGGGCCGGCTCCAGGCATCGGGCGCGGGCGACAGGTCGTCGGTGTTGGTCTCGCCCGGCACCTTGAACACGGTCAGAGTAATGCTTTGGGGTACTTCGGGCTTGCTGGTGAACCACTCCGCCTCGGCCCAGGACTTCAGCACCGCCTTGGCATGGGCGTTGCCGGACTTGGCGCGTTCGGCCACGTCGTGGAAGTAGTCAAAAACCAGCAGCGTGTGCGCTAGGCCCTTGGCAGCGAGCGCGCCGCAGCTCGGATCGGCCAGCAGCTCGATGAGCGGCTTGACGTTGAAGCCGCCCAACATCGTCCCCAGCAATTCTGTGGCCTTCTCGCGGCTGATCAGCGCACAGGCGGTCTTGTCCTTGGCCACCGCGTCCAGGAACTCGGCCTTGACCTTGGCGGCATCGTCCACACCTGCGGGCACGCGGTGGGTCAACAGATCGACCAAGAAGCCTTCTTCACCGGCCGGCGGGTTGCACAGCAGCGCCGTAAGTTCTTGGGTCTGGGCGGCATTCAGCGGCAGGGGCGGAATGCCCAGGGTGGCGCGCTCGGCAACGTGTTGACGGTAGGCGGTGAGCATGGGAAACCTCGCAAGTTGGGGCGCGGTCGGGCGCCGCGGCGGCAGTGGTGTAGCGCCAAGTCCGCCGCCATGCAAGGGTCTGAGCCGCAACGACTGTCACCAGTTGGCGTTGTCGGTCGCGCGCCGGCCGGGCATCCCAAAGCGAACGTTCGATCTTGTGCCGTAATCTCGGCCTCCTTGGGGAACAGCATGGCGCAGCGGATCGTCTCAGCGTGCTTGCTCGGTCAGGCCTGCCGCTACGACGGCGCGAGCAAGCCAGCGGCAGCCGTGATCGCCCAGGTGGCGGCGTGGCGGGCGGCGGGCGACGAGGTCGCGGCGGTTTGTCCAGAAGAATTGGCCGGCCTCGGCACCCCTCGGCCGGCGGCCGAGCTGCGCGGCGGCGACGGTCACGCCGTGCTGGCCGGTCAGGCGCGGGTGCAGCGCGTGGCTGATGGCGGCGACGTCACGGTCGCGTTCGTGGCGGGGGCCAAGGCGGCGGCCGAACGCGCGCCGCGGGCCATTTCCGCAGTCCTCAAGGCCAATTCCCCCTCATGCGGCTGCGGCCAGACCACCATCGCCGGCCAGCGCCGACCGGGCGACGGCGTGTTTGCGGCGCTGCTGCGCCAGCGGGGCGTGGCCCTGCGAACCGAACAAGAGTTGTAGCAGGGGAGCTGGGCGCGCCCGCGGTCCGGTTACTTAGGCAAGAACGCCACCGCCACCGCCGCCAAGATCAAGACGAAGGCGGCCAAGTGGTTCCAGCGCGGCGTTTCGCCCAGCCATAGGATCGCAAAACCGGAAAATACCACCAGGGTCAATACTTCTTGAATGATTTTCAGTTCAAACGCAGAGAACCGCCCATAGCCTAGTCGGTTGGCCGGCACCTGCAGGCAATATTCGACCAAGGCGATGCCCCAACTGACCAGGATCGCCTGCCAAAGCGGCACGTTCTTGAACCGCAGGTGGCCGTACCACGCCGCGGTCATGAACAGGTTGGAGGCCAGGAGCAGCAGGATGGTCGACATGGGCTACTTGTGCACAAACGGCGCCGGAGTCTTCGGCCCATTTTGCACGAAGTGCTGCACGCCGATGCGCATGTCTTCCAGGCCGCAGATGTCCTTGAAGCCATTCAGCTCGGCCTGCAGGCCCGCCTCCAGGCCCAGGACCGCGCCCGAACGCATCACCTCGCAGACGATGGCGTCGACGGCCTGGCTGCGGTGGCCGATTTCCACCGTTGGCTCGGCGCGTTCGGCGATCGCCCCCTCGTGCAGGCGCGGCAGGTCGACCTTGCCCGCGGCTGCGTCCGCCACCAGCGCCACCGCCGCGTCCAGCAGCTGATCGGCCGGGAAAAGCCCGCGCACCAACCCCAATTCCAGCGCCTGCGCCGACGACAGCGTGCCGGCGCTGCGAATCAGCTGCCAGGCTCGGTCAAAGCCGATGAGGCGCGGCAACCGCTGGGTGCCCCCCGCACCTGGCAAAATGCCCAGGTTGACCTCGGGAAGCCCCGCCAGCGCCTTGCTGCCGGCGATCGCCACGCGCGCGCGGCAGGCCATCGCCAGCTCCAGCCCACCGCCAAAGGCCAGGCCGTTCAGGGCCGCCACCACGGGCTTCTTGGCCAGTTCGATGCGCCGGCCGACCGACTGCCCCAAATAGGCAAGATCGTAACCATCTTGCGGCGTCTGCACCTTGGCCAGCGCGCCGATATCCGCCCCCGAGACAAAGGCCTTGCTGCCCGCACCTGTGATGACCATACCTAGTACGTTGGGATCGCTCTCAGCTTTGGCCAGCTCCGCGTCGATCTGCCGATAAGTCTGGGCGTTCAAGGCGTTCAGCACCTTGGGCCGGCGAATCGCCACCACCCGCACCACGCCACCGGCCACCGCCACGTCCTCGATCGCCAGGTTCAGCACGTCGATGGGGGTACCCGCCGCCGCCAGCCGCTGCAGGGTCTGCGGCACGGCCATGCTGGGGTGCGACGCCGCGTAAGCCTGGACCAACGCAAGGGCTTTTTGCACCCCCAGCTGGTTGGCCAGCCGGCACGGGCCGATCTGGTCCAGCGCCGTCTCGATGCACAGCTCGAAGTCGCCCAGGGTCACGATCCCCGAGTCCAGAATCCCAAAGGT
The DNA here is from genome assembly GCA_037441385.1 of Myxococcales bacterium. Classification (GTDB taxonomy): domain Bacteria; phylum Myxococcota_A; class UBA9042; order UBA9042; family UBA9042; genus SXRM01. The sequence continues at coordinate 9,207 of JBBISH010000073.1, read as the reverse complement.
GATGCCCAGGTACGCCGCCCGCAGGGCATCGAGGACCGCGTCCTTGCGCTCGGGCGGCAGCTCCGCCGTCTCGCCGCGACCGCAGACCAACCACTTGCCGTTGGGACCTTCGGCCGCCAGCTTGTCTTTCAGCAATTTCGGCGCCTTGAACCACGGAGTCAGCCATTGAGCAGTGGCGAACCGCTCGTGCATCGTGTCCAAGCCGTGCTCGGTGATGGGGTTGCCGCCGGTCAAGTTCATGGCGGTGAACGGCCCCACCGTCATGCCCAGGGCCTCGCGCGCGGCAAAATCGACCTCTTTGATGCTGCCCAGGCCCTCTTCCACGCACAGGCAGGCCGCCTGGAACACGCCCTCGAACACCGGGTCGGCGGCGTAGCCATACCGCGACTTCACGGGAATCGCCACCTTGCCGATCGCCTCGTAGAACCGCCGCAGCCAGCGGTCGACCGCCGGGCTGGTGTCCTTGCCGGCGACGATCTCGATGACGACGTTGCGCTCGGCCGGGAAGAAGTAGTGCGCCACCGCCGCCCGCGACTTGTCGCCCAGGTTGGCAAAGATGCGCTCGGGCTCCAGGTGCGAGCTGTTGGACAGCAGGATCGCCCCCGGCGCCACCAGGGCCTCCAGCTGCTTGAAGATGCGCCCTTTCAGGCCCTCGTCCTCCGTCGCTGCTTCCACCACCAGCTCGGCGCCCGCCGCTTGGCTGTAGTCGCTGGTAAAGCTCAGGCACGCCTTCATCGCTGCGGCCTGGTCCGGCGAAAAGGCACCTGTTTCCTGGCCCTTGTCGATCTTCTTCCAGGTCCGCGCCTGGCCGGCCTGCAGCGCCGCCTCCGCGACGTCGATGACGACCACCTGCACGCCGCTGGACTGGAGGGCCTTGGCAAAATGCAGCGCGATGTCGGGGCCGATCTGACCGGAACCAATGACAGCGACTTTGGAAATCGAGCGCGACGCGTACGTAAAGGGCATGACAGTCCTTGCGGCAGACCGGCGGTGGTCGGCGAGAAGGGCGGCAGGATAAGCGGGCGGCCGGGCGCGGGCAAGCGCCAGCGGAGCGGGCAAGCGCCAGCGGAGGGTCAGGTATTGACACTTGACATCTTTTTGCACCGGTTCGGGTGAGGACGTGTGGCCCGGCGCGCCAGGTTCAGGTACAGGCCCAGGTTCAGGTTCGGGCCCCGGCTCGGGTGGGGACGTGCGTCACGCGCGTCAGGTTCGGGTTCCGGCAAAAGCCTAGACCAGCGCCGTCAACCGGGCCACCAGTTCGTCGCGAAATTGGGCCATCCGCGCAGTGTGCTCCGCGCTCCAGCCCGCCGCCTTCGCTACCGCCGGCATGGGCCAAGTGCGCAGCACCCAAGCAAGTGTCATCGCCGAAAATCCGCCGTCGACTTCGGCAGCCCCCAGCAGGCCCTCGGCCAAGTCCAGGCCGTGACTCAGCAACTCCATGACATCGTGCAGATCTCGACCCTCTTGGCGGCCAAGCAGCGCGCCGAGCTTGTCGGCCAAAATGTCGGGCCAGCGCAGCACCAGCACGGAAGCGGAGCCAATCTGCAGCGTCGCCAACTGCCGGGTCGCGGCGCCGGGATGGGCCACCAGGTCAATCACCAGCTGTTCGCCACCCTTGTCGACCACCGTCCGCTGGTGCCACGGCGCACGCTGCAGCCAGCCCGGCTCATAACCGGCCTTGCGCAGTAGGTAATCCACCTGGGCGGCCACGTCACCCAAGTCGTCGCAGGGCTGCCACAGCAAGTCCAGGTCGCGGGTCACCCGATGCTGCAGTCCGGTACCCAGAAGCGCTGCACCGCCAAAAAGCACCGGTGGCGGCTGGGCCTGCGCCAAGGTCGCCAGCACTTCTTTCTGAAGCGAACTCAGGCTATCCGGCATGGCGCCCCGCGGCCGTGTTCGCGCGCCACACGTCGCACCAGAACTGCCAGAAGTCGGCCTTGTCGCCCAGCAGAGGCCGCAACTCCGGCTCCAAGCGCGTCAATTCCGCACGACTGACAAACTGCAGCGCGTCCTCCGGGCGGGCCTGACGCAGGACCTTAGCCAACATCGCCAGGCGCTCGCTCCGGTCACTGGAGCCTAGCGCCGCATGCAGCTCGGCGAGCGTCATGTCGCAATCCCACAGAAAGTAGGGGCGGCCGCGGGCGTCGACCATGGCTTGGGGCGGAGTTGTGCGGAGCAGGTTCACGGCGAACAGCGCGACGACCCAGGCCTGGGCGCCTTGGAAGTATAGCACATTGTCAGAGTTTGCTGCACGTGGGTTCGGCTGCTTGGACGCGCCGCAGCACCCATACTTGCAAGTATACTTGCGAGGACGCCATGGCCCAAGTCACCCTCTACATCGACGACGAAACCTCGGCCCAAATGCGAGCCGCGGCAACGGCCGCCGGCCTGTCGCTGAGCAAATGGGTCGCCAACTTGGTGCGCGAGCGGGCCGCCACAGCATGGCCGGCCGACGTAGCCGCCTTGGCCGGGGCGTGGCGCGACAGCGACGTCGTCACACCCGACCGCGGTGGCCTTCCGCCTGACCGCCCGCGCGAGGTGCTGTGTTGGCGCCCGAGCAATGGATGCTCGACACGAGCATCGTCATCCACTTCTTCAAGGGTCACGGCGGGGTTGCCGAGCGCCTGCTGGCCGTGCCGCCCAGGTCCGTGGCGGTGCCGGCCGTGGTGGCGTACGAACTGTCTGTGGGCGTTCAGAAATCAGTGCGGCGGGCCGAGCGCGAAGCCCAGCTGCAGCGTTTTCTGCAACTGGTGGGCGTGGTGCCGTTCGGCGAGGCCGAGGCCAAGGTAGCGGCCACCGTGCGCGCCGAACTCGAGCGAACCGGCAGCGGCATTGGACCGCTCGACACCCTGATTGCGGCGACGGCGGTGGCGCACGGGGCAACACTTGTCACGAATAATACGAGGAAGTTTGAGCGGGTCGAAGGGCTGCAGCTGGTGGATTGGTGCGGGTAGTGGTAGCGCCATGACACCTCGACCGGACGCCTTGATCCCGCCCCCGCGGCGCGTAGGCTAACAAGGGCCCGCAGGGGCTCGCACGATCGGAGGTTGCCATGCTCGCCCAGCAACGACCTCTGCCGACACCCGGCGAGTACTTGCGGACTGAAGAAAACAGCGCAATTCGCCACGAATACGTCGGCGGCTGCATCCACACCATGGCCGGCAACTCGCTACGCCACAACCGCATTGCCGGCAATCTGGCGGCCAAGCTACTTGGACACCTGCGCGGCAAGCCGTGCCAGGTATCGATCGCCGACGTCAAGCTCCACGTCGCCAAGGCGGACGCCTATTACTACCCGGACGTGATGGTGAATTGCGGCGGCGACCTGGCCGACGCGACCCAGGCCGTGAGCGACGCGACCCTGGTGGTCGAGGTACTGTCGCCGTCGACCGAGCTCACGGACCGTCGCGAGAAGTTCAACGCTTATCGACGTTTGCCCAGTCTGCAGGAGTATGTCTTGATCGCCCAGGAGTACCGGCAGATCGAGGTCCTGCGCCGCCAAGGCGACGTGGGCTGGCTTTGCCTGACGTACGAGGTCAGCGGCCCGTTCGAGCTGGCGAGCGTGGGGCTGGAGTGCGCGCTGGAAGACGTGTACGAGGGGACGGATACGCCGGAGCAGTTGCCCAAGACGGGGCAGGCATTGACGTAGCCCGCCGCTCGCGCCCTACCAAAGCTGGCGCGCGCCCAGGCCGAGCAACTGAGCATCCGCGGTGATCACGGGCAAGTCGCGGCGCAGCGCTTGGGCAGCGATCATGCGGTCAAACGGGTCGCGGTGCTCGCCCGCCAGCTTGCCGGCCAGCTCGGCATCGGCCGCGACGATGTCCAGCGCGACGAACCCCTGGCGCTCGATCGTGCCCGTGATATCCCCCGCAACCGCAGCGGCACCCGGCAGTTTGCCCAGGCGGTGCTTGGTGGCAATTTCCCACACGCTGGCGGCGCTGACCAGGCACATGCTCGTCGGGTCGCCCAGCACGCTGCGGGCCCGTTCACTGAGCCGAACGTCGCCGTCCAGCCACCACAGCCACGCATGGGTGTCGACCAGCACGCGCATCGGCTACTCCCAGGCCGCTAGTTCTTCGTCACTCAGCGGCTCGAAAAACGCCTCGTCGACCCGAGCTTGGCCCGCCAATGCGCCAAACTTGCGTCGCGCTGGCGGTGGCTCGATGGGCACGAGCCGGACCACGGGTAGGTCGTCGCGGGCGATGATGACCTCTTCACCCGCGCAGGCCTGGACGATGAGCCGCGAGAGCTGGGTCTTGGCGGCGTGGATGGTGACGCGCGGCATGGCGGCTCGGGCCGGCGGTGGCCGGTTAGCTAACAGGTTAGTTCGTTGGTGGAGGTTGGGCAAGGTGGGGTGGGATCCAGAGGAAGCTTTGACATCTAGTGGCGCCTATGAGATGCTTAGGTAGTTAGTTAACAACCACCCGGAGGCTGCATGGACCCGCGCAAGAACCCCTTCACTCCCGGTGCCGGATCGCCCCCACCTGCGTTGACTGGCCGCGAGGCGATCCTGGCCAACGCCGACGTGGCGCTGGACCGGGTGCTCGACGGCCGCAATAGCCAAAGCCTGATGCTGCTGGGCTTGCGCGGGGTGGGAAAGACTGTGCTCCTCAATCACTTGGCTGACGTGGCGGCAGCGAAGGGCTACGTGAACGTGGTGATCGAGTCGCCCGAGGACCAGCCGCTTGCCCGGAGCCTGGTCCCCAAACTGCGCGCCGCCCTGTATCGCCTCAGCCGGTCTGAAAAAGCTGGCGATCTGGCGCGGCGAAGCCTGAGCGTGCTGAGGTCGTTCGCTGCGGTGTTCAAGGTGAGCTTTGGCGAACTGGAGCTGGGCATTGAGCCCGAACCCGGTACCGCAGACTCTGGCAACCTGGAGGCCGATCTGCCTGAACTGCTGTTGACCGTGGCCGAGGCCGCCAAAGCCGATGAACGGGCGGTGGCGCTTTTTGTTGACGAGGTCCAGTACTTGAGCGAGGCCGACTTGGCGGCGCTGGTGGTCTCGGTGCATCGGGCGAGTCAAAAACGTCTGCCGCTCCTGATGTTCGGTGCTGGCCTACCGCAAACGGCCGGGCTGGCGGGCGAGGCCAAGTCGTATGCAGAGCGGCTGTTTCAGTTCCCAGAAGTGGGCGCTTTGGCTCCGGAAGCGGCCGCCATGGCGCTGCGGGGGCCCATTGTCGCCGAGGGCGCAGAGATCGAGGATGCGGCCATACTGAGTATCGTTGAACAAACAAAGGGGTACCCCTATTTCCTGCAAGAGTGGGGGCAGCAGGCCTGGAACCTTGCCGCTGGCCCCATCATCTCGCTGGCCGACGCGCGAGCCGCCGCCGACGTGGCGATTGCCGGCTTGGACGCGAGCTTTTTCCGGGTGCGCTTCGACCGCTTGACGCCCAAGGAGAAGGCGTATGTGCGGGCGATGGCCGAGCTGGGGCCCGGACCACATCGCTCGGGCGACATTGCCGCCAAGCTGGGCAAGCCGGTGGAGAACTGTGCACCGCTGCGGACCGGCATCATCAAGAAGGGGATGATTTACAGCCCTCAGCATGGCGATACGGCGTTTACCGTGCCGATGTTTGATGCTTTTATGCGGCGGACGATGCCGGAGGGGTTGGGGATGGGGTAGTGGGGGGCTGGAGACGGTCTGACCGCCAAGTGGCTGGGCCGCACGCGGTCGGGCTCAAGGCGCACTGCAACAAGGCTGGTAGTCGGAACAGCAGTCCCCGGCCTGAACGCACACGCCGTCGCAGTAGCAGCCTCCTGAACCCTTGCCCCCGCACTTGCCTTTGCAGGACTGAGTGGAATTCGAACCGCATTGGCCGGCTTCGAGGAGGCACGTCGCGGAGCATCCGTCGCCGCTCTTGGTATTGCCGTCGTCGCAGCTCTCGCCGGCTTCCTTGATACCGTTGCCGCAAGTAGCCTGCGACGACACATACAGGCGGAATCCGGAAGGAGTGGCGCCCGCCAACTCCAAATTCCCGGCAGCGGCCGTGCGATAGGGCGCGTAAGCCTCGCCGCCACAAAACGCGTGCCAGACGAATCCTGGCTGCTCCTGGGCTGCCCCAACACCGCCAAATCCGCAAATTCCCTTTTGCGTCGTGCATCCATCGCCGAACCACCCGCCCGGCTGCACGCCAATGCAGTAGCCTGCTCCAAAACACGAATTGGCGTCGTAGCAGTTCTGGGGCCCAGGCATTCCGGCGAGACGCGCAAAGCTGTAGACCAAGGGCAGGTTCGCGTAGGCCGACAGCAACGGGTTGCCGCCAGAGTACGAAGCCAAAGTCAGCGTGCCATCCGCTGAGTTCCTGCAGATGGTCTCCGCGCCGGTGCTCTCGAAAAAGCACATCTTCAAGTGCTTCTGCCCCGCGCTCGAACCCAACGCCTTGACGAATTCCAACGACACCGCCGCACTCCCCGACCCCGTCGCATCGCGATCCACCTTGCTCGCCACCTTGTTCCACGCCCCGCTCGCCGTCTGCTGCCAGCCGCTGACCACGTAGTCGGTGCTGTTCGGCGCGTCGTCCCCGGCCGAGTCGTAGATGTTGGCGACCAGGGTCAGACCGCCGTTCTTCATGTCGCAGAAGAGGTTCGCGGGTGCGGTCGGACCGGCGCCATCGGGGTCAATGGGGTAGAGGCCGTCGGCCGCCGCCTTGTTCGCCGCCAAGACCGCGGCGCAAGACGGGTAGCCCGTCACGCACTTCCCCGCCGCGCAAGTTCCGCCACTCGCACCACAATCCGTCCCGCCCGCCAGCCACGCGCTCCCCAACGCGTTGCACGTCGCCACCAAATTCCCATTGCATCCCAGACTATTCGGGCTGCAAACCTGCGCCTGACAGACCCCCTTGTCGCAGTACTGCGCGCTAGCACACGTCTGCAGGCTACTCGGATTCAACCCGCTCGCGTCGCACTTCATCGCGACATTGCCCTCGCAGTACAACGGGTTCTGTGGGTCACACTTCAAGCTCACGCATGTGCCGCTGCTGCAGACCTTACCCGTCGCCGCGCAGTCGGTGCCGCCCGCCTTGAAGCCCGAGCCCTCGGCGTTGCACTGCGCCGCCACCTTGCCGTCGCAGCCGTCTTGGCCGGGGTTGCAGACCATCGGCAAGCAGCCGGCGTCGCCAGTCGCGCCCACCCCGCAATAGGTGCCACCGGGGCAACTTTGCTGGGATTTCACGCTGGTTCCATCGGCGCTGCAGGTCTTGAGCAGGCCACCTTCGCAGTAGATCGTGGCCGGCGCGCAGGCCAGGCTGCTGCAGACGCCGGCGATGCACTTCTGACTCCCGCAGTCCTTGCCGGGGCCAGTCCAAGCGGTGCCGGTGGCGTTGCATGTATTGGCGGAGTTACCGTCGCAGCCCTGCTGATTAGCCTGACAGACCAGAGCCTTGCAGCCGCCGTCCAAGCAGACCTGGCTTCCCGGGCAAGTCTTGACCAGCTGGCCGCCCATCCCATCGGCGTTGCACATCAGCAGCTGCTGACCCTGGCAGTACGTCGTATTCGCCTGGCAGATCGGCTTCTTGCAAGCGCCGTCCGCGCACTTCAACTCGCCGCAGTCTTGCCCGTCGCCCTCGTAGCCGGAGCCGACGCCGTTGCACGTCTTGACCGAGTTCCCATCGCAGCTGGCCAGTTTCGGCTTGCAGATCTGAGCCTTGCACGCTCCATCCTGGCAGAACTGGCTCGCCGAACAGAGTTCACTGACGTCAGAAGACTGGCCGTCGCCAGCACACAGCATCACGGCGTTGTCCTTGCAGAATTTGCCGCCGGGCGCGCACTTGGCCGCCTGGCACGCTCCGTTCACACAGGCCTTGCCGTCGCTGCAGGCGGCCGCGCTGACCACGTCCAAGCCGTCGGCGCTGCACTCGACCAGCTGCCCATTGACACAGCTCTTGCCCGGCGTACAAACCCACGGCGAACATTCGACTTTACCGACATACACCGTGCAGGTCGTCTGCGGTCCGCAGGTCTCGGGCGCGCCGTAGCCGCTGCCTTCGGGGTTGCAGGCGACCTTGACGCCGCCCTGGCACGAGCCCGTGCCCGGTTTGCACACGTCCAGGATGCACTCGCCAGTGCCGCCGGCGCCCGAGTCCACGCAGTGATAGACGGCTGGGCAGTCGGCGTTCTGGAGGCACTGCGCGCACTTGCCCTTGACCTTGTCGCACAGCATCCCCTGGTCCGTGCACTGCTTGTCACTGGTGCAGGGGGTGAATTTCTTGCACACCCCAGGTGAAGGGGCGCCGGCCGTGTTGGGGCCCGGCTCGCAAGTGTGGCTGGCGGGGTAGTCCTCAGCGGCGGCGCACTCGGCGCAGCGCTTGCTGGTCGGGTGGCAGACCTGGTCGGGCGGGCAATCGGCCGAATTGGTGCAGTCCTTGTAGGCGACACAGCGCTTGCCCAAACACTCGCTGCTGGCCGCACAGTCGTCCTTGCTGGCACACTCCACGCACTCGCCGATGCCCTTGTCGCAGATGGCCTGGGCCTCGCCGCTCGGACCCACGGCGTCCTTGCAGTCCAACGAGTTCTTGCACGCGGTGAACGGAAAACAGGCCTTGGCCACGCAGTGCTGGCTCGCCGTGCAGTTGGCGTGGCCGAGGCAGCCGACGCATTCGTGGCGGAGTGGGTCGCAGGCGGGCGTCGGGGCGGCGCAATCGTCGTCCGTCTTGCAGATCATGGTCCCAGCCGGAATGTCTGAGCCAGTGCCCGAGTCGGCCGAGCCGTCGGCAACGCTGCTGTCGTTCCGGATAACAGACTTGCTGAGCTTGGCGGGCGGCGTGGAACCACAGGCGGCGGTCAGGACGGCAAGTAGAACCAGTGCGTAGAAGTAGACGCGCGACATGGAGTCCTCGCTGGTGGCGGTGAACGGAAGGCATTCCGCCCAGCAGCGAGGGACTTGGCGCACGACGTCGCTGCGGAGTGTGGCAAGACGATAGCGCTGGGCAACTTGCGAATGCAATAGAGGGTCGACTCTCCGGCTGCCACGGCCTCGTCACGGCGTGTCATGGCTGAGGCCGGAGGCTTGGATTTGGGGTGGGCTGGCCAAGGGAACTGGCGCAACGCAAGGAAAATCGCCACACAACTCAGGCGAAAGTGGAACGAAAGGGCGGGTTCAGGCTCCGGCTCCGGCCAAGAGTGGCAAGTGGCAATACCTGACACCGCATAACCGCCCCTCGCCCAAAGCGTTGGGGCAGTCGGCGCAGCCGACGGGGTGGTGCGTCCGGCATG
>JBBISH010000072.1:0-33390 GCA_037441385.1 Myxococcales bacterium | reverse complement strand
CGCCAACCCCACACCCCGGCGCTGCCGCGCCACCCCTCTCCCCGACGAGCCGGTGAGAGGGGTATCTAGTCAGATTCTAGGCGATTATGCCCGATAGTTCGGCGCGGCCTTCACGCCCACCAAGTCGTGTACATGGCTCTCGCGCACGCCGGCCGGCGTGATTCGGACGAAGTGGGCCTGGCGCAGGCCGCCCAAGGTTGCCGCACCCACGTAGCCCATTCCGGCCCTAAGTCCGCCCACAAGCTGGTGAATCACGCCTTCCAGCGGACCAGAAGCCGCGATTTCGCCCTCCACGCCTTCGGGCACCAGTTTGCCATTGTCCACGCCGGCCTGGCCGTAGCGGTCCTTGCTGCCGTCTTGCATAGCGCCCAGCGAACCCATGCCGCGGTAGATCTTGCGCCGGTGACCGCCTGATTCGACGACCGTCCCCGGTGCCTCGTCTGTGCCGGCCAGCAGGCCACCCAGCATCACGGCGTCGGCGCCCGCCGCCAGAGCCTTGACCACGTCGCCCGAGTAGCGGATCCCGCCATCGGCGATGACGCTGACACCGTGGGCCTTGGCAGCCTCGGCGCACTCCAAAATCGCGGTCAGCTGGGGCACGCCCACGCCTGCCACGATGCGCGTCGTACAGATCGAGCCGGGGCCCACGCCCACCTTGACGATCTGAGCACCCGCCGCTGCCAGATCGATCGCCGCCAAGGGCGTGGCGATGTTGCCGGCGCACACCAGCAATTCCGGCCACTTCTCGCGAAGTTGCCGCACCAGCTTCAAGACGTTGGCGCTGTGGCCGTGGGCAGTGTCGACCACCAGCAAGTCCACGCCAGCGCTGACCAATTGCGTCGCCCGTTGCCACGCGTCCGCGCCCGCGCCCACCGCCGCCGCCGACAGCAACTCGCCGTTGCGGTCGATCGCGGCCTGCGGGCTCAGCACGGGCGTATCCTTGACGCGGCGAATGGTCTTGACCTGCTCGGGGATCGCCTGATTCTTGTGGATCACCCCCAAGCCGCCCAGCTGCGCCAGGGCAATCGCCATCCGCACGTCGGTGACGGTGTCCATGGCGGCGGACAACAGCGGAATCGGCAAGCTCAATTCGGCCGCAAGTACCGTTCGTGGACTGCAATCGGTTGGCAGCACTTCGCTGCGGCGCGGCACCAGAAGCACATCGTCAAAGGTAAGCGCGGGTCCGTGCGGCAGCAGGCGATCTGTCCACATGCGAACGATCCTCGTTGTTTTGTTGGGGGATCAGCGGCCCGCCGAACCCATGCTGGTGTCAGACACGTGCACCATGCGGGTCAGCCCGTCGTCTTCGCGCTGCTTGTCTTCAAAACGCTGCGAGGTGCCGCGGCGATCGCGCTTGTACTGGGCCGGCAGCTTCTCGCCGGTCGCTTCGGCGTGGCGGCGCGCCTCTTCGGCGATGGCGGTGTCGATCTCGACGATTGCCCGCGCCAGGATGTCCTGCCGCCAGCGATACGACTGGAACGCCGACTTGAAGCCGTTGATCACCACTTCGCGCACGTCCGAGGCCGCGACGTCGAAATTGTTGATCCACAGCATATATTCGTCGGTTACTGTCGTATTCGTGATCAAACGGTTATCGGTGTTTAGCGTAACCCGAACTCCGTAATCGTGATAGAAGTTGATCGGGTGCGCCTCCAGGCTGTCGACGGCGCGCGTCTGCACGTTCGATTTGAGGCAGATCTCCAGCGGAATGCGGTGATCCGCGACGAAGTTCAGCAGATCGCCGTCCTCGCGCAACCGGGTCCCGTGGCCGATGCGGTGCGCGCCGCAGTCGTGCAGCGCTTGGTGGATCGACTCGGGCCCAAACGCCTCGCCGGCGTGGGCGGTGCAGTTGACGTTGTTGCTGCGAATCAGGTGGAAAGCTCCAGCAAACTTGCGGGCTTGGAAACCGTCCTCGGCGCCAGCCAGATCGTAGCCCACCACGCCGCGGTTCTTGTAGGCGCATGCCAATTCCGCAAGCCGCAGCGACCACTTGGGATCGGTGTGGCGCAGGGCCGAGATAATCAGCCCCGAACGGATGCCGTACTTCTTCTTACCGTCGCGCAGACCGGCCAGCACGGCCTCGACGATGGTCGTCAGCGGCAGGCCGTGCTGCATGTGAAGCATCGGCGAATAGCGCACTTCCATGTACCAGACGTTCTCTGCCGCGGCGTCTTCGCAGAGTTCCAACGCGGTGCGGTACAGCGATTCCTCGGTCTGCATGACGCTGAGCGTGATGTCAAAGGCGCGCAGGTACTCGGTCAGGCTGTTGGCGTTGTCGGCGTCGATGAGGGCGAACAACTTGTCGGGATCCGTAGTGGGCAATTTGACGTGGTTTTCTTCGGCAAGCTCCAGGATCGTGCTCAGCCGCAGCGAGCCGTCCAGGTGGACGTGCAGGTCGGTCTTGGGCAGCCGCTGAATCAGCTCGCGGGTCGGTTTGTACATAGGGGTGAACTCCTGAAAGGGACCCGGCATCCGCTTCTGGCCGGGCAGAAATTCGCCGGATTCTACCGATCGCCAGCCTGGGCGTCCACCTTGCGCGCGGATCTGCTGGCAGCGCTGAACCCTTTGCCCAGGTGATGGCTCCCATAGTCCGAGCGGTTGGGCCGCCAGTGGCTGCAGCCGAATCGATCGCGCAAACGTAAAGGAGAACATTAGCATGTGCAGTCGAATCACTTGCCGTACCTGCGGAAAGCCAAGCTTCACTGGATGCGGCGCGCACGTCGAGATGGTGCTGGGCGACGTTCCGCACGACAAGCGCTGCAAGTGCCGCGAGCAACCGCCCAAGGCCGAGACCAAAGAGGGTGGCTCGTCGTGGTGGCCCTTCGGCAAGAAGAGCTAATACGAACCCCGTCTGATTCACGCCTGTACGGTTCTCTGACCCGGTCTGCAACCGGCGAGAATCAGGCAGAGACCCCGGTTCGGGCCCGAAGAATTGCCGGACTTTTCGACCCGAGTTAGACGGATTCCGCATTGCACCAGCGATCCCCCCGGCCACAGCCAGCGCCGCAGTCTGCCCCAGCCGCCAGTGGTTCAAGTGGCAGAGAAACTTGGCGCGCACCAGCAACGGCGATAGCCTGCGGGCATGGTTGCTCCCCCTTCCGTGCCCGGCGCCTCCCCCTCCACGGCTTCGTCATCCCATGTGCGCGGAATCCAAGCTGCGGCGCTGCTGCTGGCCGCCAGCAATCTCCTTTCGCGCATCCTGGGTTACGGCCGTGACTGGCTGATCGGCTTCCAATTCGGCGCGACTGGCCAGACCGACGTCTACCAGGCGTCGTTCACGCTGCCCGACCTCATCAACTACCTGCTGGCCGGCGGTGCGCTCAGCGTGTCGCTGCTGCCGCGCATGGCTGCGCTCTATGCCGAGCAGGACGCGGATCCGGCGGCGGCTCTCCCGGATGCGGCCGGCCTGACCCGTGCCGATCGCGCGTTTTCGACGATCGCGTCGGCGATGGCCGTGGTGGCGGCGCTGCTGATCGCGGTGGCCTGGCTCGCTGCGGAACCGCTAGTTGGCATGTGGTTTCCGGGGTTTGCACCCGACAAGGTGACGCAGACCGCGCATTTGACCCGGATCGTCTTGCCGGCTCAGCTGTTTTTCTTGCTGGGTGGTCTCGTGCAGGCGGCTCTCTTGGCCCGCCAGCGCTTCTCGGCCATGGCGTTGACGCCGCTTTTGTACAACGGCGGCATCATCACCGGCGGCCTGATCGGCGGACAAGTCGGCCAAATCGAAGGGTTTTCCTGGGGCGCCTTGATCGGCGCCGCGCTGGGCGGCCTGATCGTGCCCATGTGGTCGGCGCGTCAGCAACTGCGGTTCCGCTTCCTTTGGCGCCCCACCGACAGCGAGATCCGCCAATTCCTGTGGATTGCCGCGCCCTTGATGATAGGCGTCAGCCTGACGACCGTGGACGAGTGGCTGGTCAAGCGCTTTGGATCCTCGCTGCAGCCGGGCTCGATCTCGTGGCTGATGACGGCGCGGCGGGTAATGCTCGTGCCAATCGGCCTGTTGGGCACCGCGGCCGGGCAGGCGGCCGGCACCTACCTTGCCCGGCTGCACGCAGAGGGGCAGCGCCTGGAATTGGCACGGATTTTGGCCGGTTCGCTGGGGGCCGTGTTGGGTCTGTCCGCCGTGCTCGCCGCCGGTCTGGCGGTGTCGAGCCGCGAAGTTGTGGCGATGCTGTTCCAGTACGGCCATTTCAGCGCTCACGACGCCGACATGGCGGCGGTGGCGTTGTTGCCCTTGTGTGCTGCGATTCCGGCCTGGGGCGCACAGCAGGTTTTGGCCCGCGCCTTCTATGCCACGGGCGACACGTGGCGACCCATGGTAGCCACCACCGTGGTGACCGTGGCGATGTTGCCGGTGTATGGCGCGCTGGCGTCTTGGCACGACCACGAAATTACTGGGCTATGTCTGGCAGGCGTCGTCGGCATTGCACTGCAAGCGCTTGTCTTGGCCATTTTGGCGCGGCGGCGGCTGGGCCTGGACGCCCTGATCCTGTTGCAGGGGATCGCCAGGACCGCGCCGGTCGCGATCGCAGCGGCGGCGCTCGCGTGGGTGGGCCTGAAGGCCGGCGCGTCGATTTTGGCCGGGCTGCCGCCGGGTTGGCCCAAAGCCGTGTTGCGGGGCGTGGCGCTGCTGCCTGCCGGTTTGGGCTGGCTCTTGGCCCTGGTCGTCGTCGGTTCGGCAGTGCGTATGCCCGGAATGCCACGACAGATTTTGCGGGTGCGCGACCGGTTGGCCAGCCGAATGAGAAAATAAGTGAGCGCTTGAGGATTTTTCACTTGCGCGCCCTTGGGGCAATGGCTAGGTTGAGAACACGAAAGGGTTCGTGTTCGATCAAACGGCTTGCCTGCGCGGCACCCACCAGGACAGTCGGGCACTCCAAGAAACACTTCAGGCGCTGATCCAGTTTGGAATCGACGCTGGAAAGTTGGGAATAAACTCGGACCGTGGCGCGTTGCGCAAACGTTGGCTTCGTCCGATGAGCGGGATACCCATAGCATAAACCGTGTAGCCCATTGGATCGTCTACCGGATCGTCTACCGGATCGTCTACTGTACAGGTCAAGGAGGTTACGATGCGACGCTTCTTCCACTCGCTGACTCGCGTGCTGCCCCGGGCAGCCACCCTGGCTGCGCTCTCGTCCCTGGCTCTGGTCAGTGCGGCGTGCCAAGAAGACAGCGTCTGCACCGACGCTGGCGGCGTGCGCGTGTGCGGCGAAATCGGCACCCAGATCTACAGCGCCGATTTGTCGGCCAACCCGATCGAGTGGCCGCCGGTCGCCATGCAGAACGGTGAGTTGGTGGTGGCGCGCGGCAACGAGCTGCTGCGCATTGGCAAGAACGGCAGCCTGACTCCGCTGGGCAACACCGGCTCGAACCTGACCGTCCCGTCGGCCGACGAGACAGGCAACCTCTACCTGATGTCGGGCAATACCTCCGACGCGTCGGTGCAGGCCCTGAGCGGCGCCGAGATGGCCAAGTCCCGTTGGTCGCAGCAGCTTTCGGGCGCACCCGTCGGCACGCCGCCGTCCATGTCGTCGGACACCGTGTACGCGGCGACCACCAACTGGGGCAGCAACGCGACGCTGTACGCCCTGGACCGCCAGACCGGCGCCATCCGCTTTACCCGCAGCGACGCATCGCCCGCGGCCGTGCTGGCCGACGGCTCGATCCGCTACCTGTCGGGCTCGCGCGGCATCGACTCGATGTGGGGTTCGCAGCTCGGCGGCCAGCCGCTGTTCGGCAACCTGATCGCCGAGGATGGCCACGGCAAGGTCCTGTGGACCTACAACTTCCCGCAGGGCGTGGTCGACTTTGCCCCCGGACCCAAGGGCGAGACCTACGCGGTCACCGGCGGCGATCACGTGCTGCAGCGCGTCTCGCAGCAGGGCCAGGTCGACTGGACCTTCAAGCCGGATTGCACCGACTGCACTGTGGCCGCGGCCCCGACGGTCACGCGCGATGTGGTCTACTTCCCGGTGTGGGAGAAGCGCGTCGAGCCGATCGACCCGTTGTACGCGATCGACGCAGCCACCGGCCAGAAGCGCTGGGTGTTCGACGGCTTCTCGACCAAGAAGACCGACTTCTCGCCCGGCAAGTACCTGGCGCCCGGTTCGGCCGGCGTGCAGCCGATCGACACGTTCTCTACACTGCACCACCCCGCTGGTCGCCCCGTGGTCGCCCAAGATGGCACGCTGTTCGTCTCGACCGACGGCGCCGTCACGGCCCTGGACCGCAACGGTCAGTTGCTCGGTATCGCTCTGTATGACGCCGCCGCGGGTGAGGTCAGCCTGAACACGGGCTTTATGGCCACGCCCACCACCTGGATCACGCCGGGTGTGCGCCCGTCGCCGGTCCTGAGCCCCGACGGCACGCTGTACGTGTGGGACGGTGCCAAGCTGCGCGCGTTCAAGGCGGACAAGAAAGCGACGACCGAGGCGTGGGTTGCGCCCTTCGGTACCACTCGCAACGACGGCCGCCTGCCCCAGTAGAAGACTCTGACGCGAATGCACTTGCTTGCCCGACTCGCCGTGGCCTTGGACTTGCCAAAGCCGCTGCGGGCCGGGCAAGCGGCTTTTTGGCGACCGCTGGCCGTGCTGGGCTTGGCGGCGCTGGCGGCCTGCGGTGGCCCGCAAGTGCGCAGCAAGCCGCGTCCGCAGCCGCCGCCCCAATTTGCGAACGTGCGCTATCCTGCGCCGCGGCCACTGCCCGAAGAACCGGCTCAGCTGCCACCCGCGCCGATGGAAGACGACGACCTATTCCCGCACAGCGACCCGATTGCCACGGTGCGGCGCGATCGCGTGGAGATGGCCCGCGCCATGCGCAATGCCGCCTTGCGCGACGAGGCCCACGCGGACCTTCTGCACGGCTACTTTGCCCTGGTCGAGACGCTCTACCGCGTGATGCCCGCGCGTGGCAGCGCGCCAGACAACTACGACCCGGTGCCGCTGATGCGGTTTCATGGCGAAATATCGAGTGATCTGGACACGCAGCGCCTGCGCGCCGAGGTCTTGGCCGAGCGTTGGAGCGAGCTGGCGGCCGAGCAGGGCGTGGACCTCAACGGTTCGGTCGACGAGCCCAGCGTGGCCGGGCGATTGCGGCTCCTGACCAAGTTTTCGCGCTGCGCCCGCGACGATCTGGACGCCCGTTGGCAGCACGGTCAGCGCTGGGTGGTGGCCAAGGCCGATCGCCGCAGCGATGCCGAGTTGCGGGCCGATCCGCCGGCACCGCAACAGTTTGCGAGCGACATGCTGTTGCTGCGCAAGACGCTGGATTGCAGCCGGTACCTGGCTCGCGTGATGCGTAGTCGCTGAACCAAATAGAAGCATTTGGAATTCATGCCGGAACTTCCTGAAGTCGAGACCGTGCGCCGCCACCTGGAGCTAGTGCTCCCGGGCCGGCTGATTGTGCAGATGACCTTCAAGCGCGCCGACTTGCGCTATCCGATGCCGGTGCAGGCGTTGCTTGGGCAGGTGGGGGCGCGGATCGGCGAGGTGCGCCGACGGGCCAAGTACCTGTTGTTGCAGCTCGAAGGTGCGCAGGTGCTCGTCCACTTGGGCATGTCGGGGCGCTTGTTTGCCCAGCCGGGGCCCGAGCCCGAGTGGCAGAAGCACGAGCACTGGCGCTGGCAGCTCGACGGCGCTGTGGGCGACCCGCTGTGGCTGCGCTATGTGGACGCCCGCCGGTTTGGCGCCCTGGACCTGCTGCCGCCGGGCGAGGCTCACCCGCTCCTTTGCGATCTGGGGCCGGAGCCGCTGTCGTCCGAGTTTTCAGCGGGTTACTTGCACTCGCGCTGCGTCGGTCGGCAGGTGCCGATCAAGCAGTTGCTGATGGACGGTGCGGTCGTCGTGGGTATCGGCAACATCTACGCCTCGGAGACCTGCTTCCGGGCACGGATTTCGCCGCTGCGGCCGGCTGAGCGGGTCACCCTGGCCGAGTGCGCCGAGCTGGTCCAGCAGGCTCAGGCCGTGCTCCGCGATGCCATCGACGCCGGCGGCTCGACGTTGCGCGATTTTGTGGGCGGCAACCAGGCGCCGGGCTACTTTCAACAGCAGCTGGACGTGTACCAACGCCATGGCCAAGAATGCAATCGATGTAGGGAGTTGCGGCTGGATGCGCCGGTCCCGCAGATCGTCGCTGCGCGGGTGGGGCAGCGGGCGACGTTTTGGTGTCCGCGCTGCCAGACGTAGCGGCGGATCGGGCGCGAACTAGCGATTGTCGATGTTCTTTTTGTAGGCGTCGTTGACCTGCGACGCGCCGCCGGCCGAAGTCGAGTGGCGTTTTTCGCCAATGTTCTTGGCCTTGTCGCTGGCGTCGTTGAAGGCGTCGCCGGCCTTTTCGCGCAAGTCCGCCGTGGCGGTGCGCACGCGGTCTTTGGTGATGAGGCCGGTGTGCCAGCCCACCGCACCGATGGCCGCGAGCCCGATCAGCAAGCCCATGATCAGGTTGGCCGTCCACTTGATGGCGAAGTAGCCCACGCCCGCAGCGATGAACAGCATCAGCAGCGTGCGGCCGTTCAGCATCTCCATGTTAACGAAATCCATGACTTTCTCCGGTCAGGTCGCTCGCGCCGCCGCCCAGTCGGCGAAGACGACCGGCTTGCCGCGCTGCCGCAGCACCCAGACGTCGCCCTGACATTGTGCCTGCGCTAGCTGCCGAAAGCCAAAACTTGCACCAGGGATGGCCGTTTCGGGCACGTCGGGCTGGTTCAGGTCGGTGACCACTGCGAATACGCCCTGGCGCGGTCCGCCCTTGTGGAGCTGACCCGTGGAGTGCAGGTAGCGCGGGCCGACCTGCACCGTGACGGCGGCGGCGGTTTTGTCTTGCAGACTCTGCCGCAGGGCCTCCAGGCGCTGCAGGTTGCCCGTGGTCGGGGCGACGAAGGCCAAAACCGCCAAATAGTCACCGGGTTTCAAGCTGCTCAGCTCCGGCTGCAGTTCGCTGGCCAGCTGGCTGAGCGCGGTGATTTGGACCCGGCGGCTGGGCTCGGCCGGCTGCTCTTTGCCGCTGAGCAGGGCGTTCGTCGCCGCCTTCGCGCTGGACACGTCCGGCTCATCAAACGGGTTGATCCCCAGGAGCAAGCCGCACACGGCCGTGGCGAATTCCCAACGTACGACCTCGGCCCAGAGATCGGTCACCTCGGGCATGACAAAGCTGAGCTCGGCGGCCCCGACTTCTTGGCATTGCTGCAGGAACGGCTCGTCCGGGTGGGCGAACGTCGTCAAGCCCACCACGGCGCCGGCTTGCATCGCCGCGGCCAAGTGGTTCTGGTCCACGCCGCCCAGCACGGGCAGCACGCCGTGGCCCAGCTTGCCCGTCGACTCTGCGACCAGTTGCTCGACCCACGCGCCAAAGTTGCGCACGTCTTTGCCAAGCGCCAGGCGGACTTGCCAGTGGCCGGTTTGCTCAGCCGCGGCCAGCCACGCCCCCAGCTGTGCGCCTGGGTTCAGGCTGGGATCGGGCTCGCGGCACTCTTGCAGCATGTCTTCCACGCGTTGCAGGGCGTCGTGTAGAACCGCGCCGGCCAACACTGCCGGCACTAGGCCAAAGAGCGTTGCGGCCGAGAAACGCCCGCCGACGTCAGAGGGGTTGATGAAGATCTCGCGGAACCCCTCGGCCTTGGCGAGCGCCTCCAGGCTCGATCCCGCGTCCGTGATGGCCACATAGTGCTGCCCGTCGTCGAAAATGGGCCGGAAGTAGCGGTACAGGCTCACGGTCTCGACCGTGCCGCCGCTCTTGGTCGCCACCACGAACAGGGCCTTGCCTTGTTGGCACCAGGCCAAAAGCTCTGCCACCGCCAGGGGATGCGTGCTGTCGGCCACGCGGATGGGCAACCCGCGCCGCCCTTGCAGGTGCCGGCCCACCACCTCGGGCCACAGCGACGAACCGCCCATGCCGATGACCACCACGCGGTCGTAGCGTTGCCGTTCCACCACTTTGGCCATGACGGCCAGGCGGTCGACGTGGCTGCGCATCGTGGCGTTGCAAAACAGCCAGCCCAGGCGGTTCCGCACGGCGCGCGCCACCTCCAGGTCGTCCGAAAACAGCGCGCCGTCGCGCTGCCAGATGCGGTCCACGGCCTGCATCGCCTTGAGTTGTTTGTAGTTCTCTTGCAGTTGCGTATCAAACACGGTGTTGCTCATGGCCACCTCCAGGGGCGCGAACGGTAGCACTTCTGCGGGCGGCGGCCAACCGCGGCGGATTATGGACAACCGCGGCGGTTGTGGCCGTTGTTTCGCCGTTGCTTTTCGCGTACTCTCGCGCCGAACTGAACCGCCGTGGCGAGGCTCTCTGGTGACGAATCGAATCTTCTTGCTCGTGTTGGCGCTCCTCGCTGTCTTGGATGCCTCGTGCGCGCGCCGCCGGCCCGGAAACGCCGCAGCTAGCGCCAGTTCCGGTGCCATCAACGCCCAGCCCACGGGCGGCAGCGCGGGCGTGGTCAAGATCGTCTCGAGTTTGCCGCGGACCGGCTCGGCAAACGCCCAGACCAGCACCACCGTCAACGGCATCAAGATGGCGCTAGAGGAAGCGGGCAACGAAGCCGGTGAATTCCAAGTGGTCTACGAGGACTGGGACGACGCCAGCGCCAAGAAGGGCGACTGGGACCCCGAAGTCGAAGCCGCCAACGCCGACAAGGCCGCCAAAGACCCCGATGTGATGTTCTACATCGGCACGTACAACTCGGGCGCGGCCAAGATCTCGATGCCGATCCTGAACAAAAATGCGCTGGTGATGATCTCGCCCGCCAACACCTACACCGGCCTGACCAAGCCCGGCATGGGTGAGGCCAACGAGCCGGCGGTCTACCGTCCCACGGGCAACGTCAACTACTTCCGCGTGGTCCCGGCCGACGACATCCAAGGCAAGGCCGCTTGCGAGTGGATGCACAAGCTGGGCGCCAAGTCCGTGTATATCCTGGACGATCGCGGTCTGTACGGCAAAGGCATCGCCGATGTGTTCGAACTGACGGCCAAGCAGACCGGGCTGCAGGTGCTTGGGCGCGAAGGCATCGACCCCAAGGCGCAGGAGTACCGGTCGCTGATGACCAAGATCAAGGCCTTGAACCCTGATTTCGTGTACTTTGGCGGCACCACCCAGACCAACGCCGGGCAGATCGCCAAGGACATGGTGGCCGTGGCCCTGCCGGCCAAGCTGATGGTGCCCGACGGTTGCTTCGAGAAGGCGTTCATCGAGGCCGGCGGCGCCAAGAACCTGGAAGGGCGGGCCTTTGTCACCTTCGGCGGCGTTCCGCCCGACAAGCTGACCGGCAAGGGCGCCGACTTCGTCAAGAAGTACCGCGACAAATTCCACAGCGAGCCAGAGGGTTATGCGGTCTACGGCTACGTGGCCGCCCGCACGGCACTGGATGTGCTGGCCAAGACCGGCAAGAAGGACCGCGAGGGCCTCCGCAAGGCGATGACCGAGTACAAGCAAGACGCCGGTGCGCTGGGCACTTGGAACTTTGACAGCAATGGCGACACCAGCCTGACCACGATGTCGGGTTCGATAGTTCAGAATGGAAACTTCGTGTTTTCGGTGATGCTTGGCGTGCAAGAGGGCGCGCCCAAAGCAGAAACGGTTCCAGCCCCGGCCCAGGCTCCGGGCTCGGGCGTCGGCCTTGGCCCCTCAGCGCAGCTGTTCTTCGACGGCAAGGGCCAAGATCCCGCCAAAGTCGCCGCGTGGCAGTGCGTGCCCGCGGCCGCAACGCCCACCGCTCCGTAGCCTTCCACCCCCCCGTCCCTGTTCTCTGGAGTCCTCGCGTGCTCGACACCCTGGCGCAACAGCTGCTGCTCGGCCTGACCAATGGCATGGTTTTTGCCTTGATCGCGCTGGGTTACACCATGGTGTATGGCATCTTGGAGTTCATCAACTTTGCGCATGGCGACGTGTTCATGCTGTCCGGGTTCTTTGCCCTGACGCTGGTCGGCGCGTCGGGCCTGCAGGATGCCCAAGGGTTCAGCCTGTTTGCGCAGCTGGCGCTGGTGCTGGTGCTCGCTTCGGGCTTTGGCGCCGTGGTCAACCTGCTGATCGATCGGCTGGTCTACAAGCCGCTGCGCAAGGCGCCCAAGTTGGCGCCGCTGGTGTCGGCCATCGGCGTGTCGTTTGTGCTGCAGAACATCGGTTTGATTTGGGGGGCTTTGCCGCTCGACGTCTTTGGCGGCGGCGGGCAGCCGGCGGCGCCCAAGTCGTTCCCGGCGCTGCTGCCCACCGACAACCTCCTGGGCGACGCGGCCCTGACGCTGCAGCTCAAAGACGTATTGGTTATCGGGGCTTCGCTGGCCGTGATGACCGCGCTGTTCTTGCTGGTGACGCGCACCAAGTTGGGGATGGCCATGCGCGCCACGGCCCAGGACCCGCAAGCGGCGCGGCTGATGGGCGTGGACGTGGATCGGGTGGTGGCCGCGACCTTCTTGGTGGGCGGCGGTCTGGCGGGGTTTGCCGCGGTGGTCTACGCCTTGTACATCAACACGGTGTACTACCAGATGGGCTACCAGAACGGCCTGTATGCCTTTACTGCGGCGGTGGTGGGTGGCATCGGCAACATCCCGGGCGCGGTGCTGGGCGGCTTGCTGCTAGGCCTGGTGCGGGCGTTCTCGGACCAATTCATCGGCGCGCAATGGCAGCCGGCGGTGCTGTTCGGGATTCTGATCGTGCTGCTGGTGTTCCGTCCGGCGGGTCTGCTTGGGTCCACGGCGCGGGAGAAAGTGTAGTCAATGGCCGTGGTTGCACCAAGAGGTTGGAAGCGGTACTTGACGACTGAGTCGTTGCTGCTGATTTTTGCAGTTCTTTACCCAATTTTCCCAGTGTTCGATCTGGCTGGCGAGGCGGCGGGCCTGCAACTCCACTTGGACCAGCGGCTGGTGACCATCTTTGTCTACGGCATCTTGGTGGTGGCGCTAAACGTCCAGGTGGGCTACGCGGGCCTGCTGCAGCTGGGTATTGCGGCGTTCTTTGGTATTGGCGCGATGGCGACCGGCGTGATGACCGTAGACAAGTACCCATTCCACTTTGGATTTTGGGGTGCCTTGGTCTGTGCGCCGCTGGTGGCGGCGGTGGCGGGCGCGGTGATCGGCGCCCCCACGTTGCGGCTGCGGGGCGACTATCTGGCGATCGTGACGATCGGCTTTGGCGAAGTCCTGCGCACAGTGCTCATCAATTTGGAGAACATTACTGACGGTCCGCGCGGCCTGAACCCGGTGCCCGAAGTGTGGACCCCGTCGTGGCTTCGCGACTGGCTGGGCGCGGGCGACGCCGGCGAGGCCAACCTGCTGGTGATGTACTACACCGCGCTGCTCGTGCTCGTGGCGGCGGTGGTGGTGCTCAAAGTCATCGAAAATACCCGGATCGGCCGGGCCTTCGTGGCCCTGCGCGAAGACGAGTTGGCCGCGGCCTGCATGGGCCTGGACCCGGGGCGCATCAAGCTGATGGCGTTTGCCGGCGGCGCCGCGCTGTCGGGCCTGGCCGGCTGCCTGTACGCCACCAACCTGACCACCACCGCCGACCCCACCAACTACGACTTCAACAACGCGGTGATGGTGCTTTGCTGTCTGATCATCGGCGGTTTGGGCTCGCTCCGCGGCGCGCTGCTGGGTGCGGCGCTGCTCATCGGTTTTGACAACGTGCTGTCGCCGCTACTCGACCGGGGCATCCAAGTGGCAGTAGGCGATGCCTCGCACCCGCTGGCGCGCTTCTCGTCCTGGCGCTGGTTCCTGTTTGGTTTTGCGCTGATCTTCATGATGCGGCTGCGCCCAGAGGGGCTGTTCCCGGCCCGCCGCGTGGCCGCAGAACTGCACGAAGAACCGGAGGAAGCGTGAGCGCGCCGGCTACTTCGCTGCTCAGCGTGCGCAAATTGACTTTGCGCTTTGGCGGCCTTACGGCGGTCAGCGAAGTCGACTTGGACGTGCGGCCGGGCGAGATCGCGGCGGTCATCGGTCCCAATGGCGCCGGAAAGACCAGTCTTTTCAACGCGATTACTGGCATCTACGAGCCCACCTCCGGCGAGGTCCACTTGGACGGCCGCGACGTGCGCGCACCGATGACCGGCAAAGTCGTGTCCGGCTGGCTCGCTACGGGGCTGGCGTCGAGCCTGCTGTTCCTCTTCATCGCTGCCGGGATCGACGCGACTTGGAAGGCGGTGATCAAGGCCCATCCGCCTTGGGAGTTCACAATCTCGGGTGCGTTTTCGGATCTGTTTGCTCACGTTGCGGCCGGCAACACTATGTTGATGTTGCTGTTCTCGCTGGTCGGATTTGTCATCGGTGCGCTGGGAGCGCGGGCGGTGTGGCTGCGCAGTCGGCGGACCCCACAAGGCGTAGCCCTGCAAGGTGTGGCGCGCACCTTCCAGAATATCCGCCTGTTCCACCACATGGGCGTGCTCGAAAACGTGCTGGTCGCGATGGATCGGCACCTGCGGCGCGGCACAGTTGGAAGCGGCGGAGCGGCCAGATCCGCACTGGATGGGCGTTTCCCGCATGGCGCGTGGCTGGACCTGGGGCTGCCGGCCGTGTGCGTGCTGGCCATGGTGGGCCTGGGCTGGACCACCGGCGACGGCGTCGACGACGAGACCGTGCCGTCGGTGCTGCTGGTGGCGCTGGTTGGCGCGGCGTTGGCCTGGCTGGTACGCCTGACGCGGCGCGGCACGCTGACCGGGGCGAGCCGGATTGTGGAAGCGGTGGCACGGCAAGAGGCGATGGAGCTGTTGAAATTCGTGGGCTTGGACCGTCGCGCTGGCGACCTGGCCAACAGTCTGGCCTACGGTGAGCAACGGCGGTTGGAGGTCGCGCGCGCCCTGGCGACACGGCCCAAGCTGCTGCTTTTGGACGAACCGGCCGCCGGCATGAACCCGTCCGAGACCGTGGAATTGATGGCGCTGGTGCGGGCTATCCGCGACCGCGGTGTGACGGTCCTGCTCATCGAGCACCACATGCGGGTCGTCATGGGCATCAGCGACCACATCACCGTGCTGGTCCACGGCAAGCGCATCGCGCACGGTACGCCCGACGAAATCCGCCGCGATCCCAAGGTGATCGAGGCCTATCTGGGCGCCGACGATGGGGGGCACTAGCGCATGACGGCGGGAGCGATGCTGGAGGTCGAGCAGATCCGCGCTGCCCACGGCGCCATCGAGGTGCTACACGGCATTTCGCTGAAGGTGCAAGTGGGCGAAATCGTGACGCTAATTGGCGCCAACGGCGCGGGCAAGACCACCACGCTCACTTGCATCTCGGGTCTGCACAAGCCCAAGGCTGGCAAGATCACCTTTGAGGGCAAGGACTTGCTGCCCCTGCCGGCGCACCAGATCGTCACGTGCGGCATCGCCCATTGCCCCGAAGGCCGAAGGGTGTTCCCGCGCCTGTCCGTGGCCGAGAACTTGGCCCTGGGCGCCTACATCCGCGACGACAAAGACGGTATTCGTCAGGACTTGGAGAAGATCTTCGGCCTGTTCCCGGTGTTGCTCGAGCGGCGCGCGCAGTTGGCCGGCACGCTCTCTGGCGGCGAGCAGCAGATGTTGGCGGTGGGTCGCGCCATGATGATCCGGCCGCGGCTGCTGCTCTTGGACGAGCCGTCGCTGGGGCTGGCGCCCTTGATTGTCCAGCGGATTTTCGACGTGATCCTGGAGTTGAACCGTCAGGGCACCACCATCTTGCTGGTGGAGCAGAACGCCCGCATGGCGCTGAAGATCGCGTCGCGCGCCTATGTGCTCGAGACGGGGTCGGTGATTGCCGAGGGCACGGGCGCCGAGCTGCTGGCCGACCCGAAGGTGCAGGCGGCCTACCTGGGCGACGGCTAGAGACGCGACCAACTACTGCTCATTTGTTCAGTAATTGCCGCTTTGGCCGCGTCTCTAGCCCCACGTGGGGCGCAAGCGAGCGCCTTCAGCGACTCGCCGCGCCGTAGTCGAAGGTTCGGATGTGCGGAGAAAGTCCTAATTGATCCGATGTCTAGGGACTCGTTCAGGGCTGTTGGCAGGGATTGGCGCCAGAGCAGGGCGCGAGCAGGATCGGAGTCAGCGAGTCGACTTCGGTACCCGCTTGGTAATTCAACACATTCATGCTGCCGCCGACCAGCGGATTGGTGCTGTTGGCGCCCGTGCCGGTGAGCATCAGGCCGATGCCGCCGGCTGGCGCGTTGCAGACCACCAAGCCCTTGGCGTTGGGCGGAATCGCGCACGTCGGCGTGGCATGGTCGTAGTCGATGACGCGCGCGTCGTAGCTGGACGCGGTCGACAAGTCGCAGGGCTTGGCGGCCCAGGCATCGGTCATGGGCACCACGACTTGGTTGTTCTTGTCGCGGACTTGCACGTAGACCGTGGCGACGCCGTTGCTGGCGCAGGTGCCGCTGGCAAAGCCCCAGTCAAAGCTGAGCACCGAGCGGCGGTCCAAGTCGATGGCGCTGGGGGCGCTGGCGGTTTGGTTCGCGACCACGGCGAACGGGCCGGCGAGGCTGATGTTGCCCCAACTCTCTGGCAATTTGGGGCCAAAGGCGTCGATCTGCACGTAGCGCGCGCTGCCGGCGGGCACCTTGGCGATCGTGGCGTTGCCGGCGCTGCAGGGCGCTTCGATGTAGGCGAGTTCGTTCTTCTTGTCGTCTTTGACGTGCACCGTCACCGTGTTGATGCCAAAGTCGCCGCAGCCACTGGCGGCTGGCTTGCCCTTGATGCTCCATGTCACGTAGACGTTGCCTTGGCCGGTCGGGGCGCCTTGCAGCTTGACCAGGTCGATGGGCGCATCGGGCTGACCGATCTTGTTGGAGATCAACACGAAGGGACCGCTGAGCGGGTCGTTGCCCCAGCTAGGGCTGCCGGCCGGGTCGCTGGCGGTGTAGCCGTCGATCTGGAGCCAAGTGCCGCTGGTTGCTGGTAAATTCTGGATCGTGACCTGACCAGCCGTGCACGCGGCAGAGGCTTTGCCCAGGATCTTGGCCTTGGCGGCGTCTAGGATCAGCGCGTCGACCGTGACCAAGCCCTTGGCTCCACAGCCCGAACTTGCGGGCTGGCCCGCGACGGTCCAGGCCAGGACAAAGCTGGCGGTGCCTGCGACCGTGGTGCCGGCGGGCTGGGGCGTGCCGGTAGCGACCACGCAGCCCGACAGACTGGCGGTCAAAGTCAGAAGGGCCAAACCGAGTTGGCGAGCGGATGCGAACATGGGCTACCTCGTGCTGTGCCGCTCGGGTGGGAGCGCGGCTGTCCAAATGGCGAACGCGCTGGCGGCCTGCGCGATTCACCACTGCTGTACGATAGTCCGCCGGTGTACAGATCGCACGGTGGCGCGGGCGCTTTTCTTGACGCCGTGGCAGGGCGACCGATCCTAGCGGCAGGGCCATCGTGGTCCTGTGCGAGTGATCTTGGCGGAACTGCTGCCCCAGCTGCGCCGAACCCTGCGGGTTGCGGACCGAACTTGGCTGTCGAGCGCCAGTGTTTTGCTGTGTTGCTCGTCTGTTGCCTGGGCAGGCTGTGGGGCCGCCGTCACGTGCCCGCGCGACTACGCCTTTGAGGAAAGCGGTCTGAACGCAGGGGGCGACGCCCCGGAACCGCAGCTGGGCCTGCCGCCTCCGCCGTTGGACGAGCGGCCCGAAGAGGCGCCGCCGCGTGATCGTCCCGCCCGCCAGCGACCGGTCATGGCTACCCACCCCACCGGTGCTTGGCCGCAGCGTCACGCCGCGCAAGCCAAGGATCCGCCAGCTGAATCGACCCCGCCCGCGCCAGTCGCAGAGCCAGTGCGTGCTCCTGCAGAGGCGGCACCGACCCAGCAGCCGGCCGCCCCGGCCAATGCTCGTGCACCGCAGAACGACGAGGAACTTCGCGCAACCCAACGTGTGGAAGCCGCTCAGGCGCTGCTGGGGACGCCCGGCCTGCAGGATCGGGCGTTTGTAGCGCAAGTGCTCAAGGCCGCAGGGCAAGACGTGCAGGTCGAGGCGCGTGGGCCCTATGCGGCGGCGCTGTGGGGCAAGCTGACCGGCCAGAATGGCAAGGTGCCCGACGGCGACACCCGTCCGGGCGATCTGATCTTCTTTCGCGATACCGCCGACTTGAATGGCAATGGCCGCCCTGACGACGGCGTGACGCTGGTCGGCGTGGTTGAACGCGTGCGCGGCGCCCACGTGGTGCTGATTGCGCAGCGAGCGGGCAAAGTGCGCAGAATGGCAGTGGATCCCACTCGGCCGCAGGTCATTCGCGACGGCGCGGGCGAAGTGGTCAATACGCGCCTGGTGCGTTGGCCCAGCAGCAACGAAGTCTGGACCACCGGCCAGTGCCTGGTGGGCTACGCTCGGCCCAAGTAGGGTCAAAGCTCGCACAAAGCTCTAGAGAGCTGATCAATTAGGACTTTCTCCGCACGTCCGAACCTTTGAACTCGGCGCGGCGAGTCGCTGCAGGCGCTCGCTTGCGCCCCACTTGGGGTCATACGAACCCCGTCTGATTCACGCCTGTACGGTTCCTCTGATACGCACCCCACCTGATTCGCGCCTGTACGGTTCCTCTGACCCGGTCTGCAGCCGGCGAGAATCAGGCGGGGACCCCGGTTCGGTCCCGAAGAATTGCCGAAGTTTTCGAGCCGATTTGGACGGAAACCGTATTAGAGACGCGGCCAGAAGCAGCGGTTACTGAACAAATGAGCAGTAATTGGTCGCGTCTCTAGGTTTCGAGCCAGACCAGCGTGGCGCCGTCGCCGCCTTCGCCCTGCAGACCGGGGCGGCTGTGGGCGACGTGCGGGTGCCGGCGCAGGTGCGACCGCACGGCGTCGCGCAGGGCTCCGGTGCCGTGGCCGTGGACCACGCAAGCACCTGGGCGACCTGTCAGAATCATCTTGTCCAGGTGGCGGTCGACCTCGCGGACGGCCTCTTCGGCGCGCATGCCGCGCACATCCACGGTTGCGTCGGGCAGTCGCAGCAGCGCCGCTCCCTCATCGAGATTTCGGGGTTGTGCAGTAGAATCAGTTGGTTGGCTAGCCTGAGCGCCTTGCTTGCCTTGGGGCTTGGTCACTGGCGCCACGTCGCTCGGCTTGCTCGTAGCCAACTCGGCCAGCGTGCACCACAGCTCCAGGCCGCCAGCGCGGACTTTGAACCGATCGCCCTTGGGCGAGGCCTCGATCAACTCAACCCGGCAGTCCAGGCCCAAATGCCATGCCACAGAGCCAACTTGCAGCTGTGTGGCTTGCATGGGCTCGCGCTCGATTTTGCCCCCCAGGCGCGCCGTGGCGGCTTTGCTCAGGCGTTCGACCTCCACTTGCCGCTGCGAGATCACCTTGGCCGCCTCTTCGATGCGCTTTTTGTCGGCCGACGCCGCGGCCTGACGCGCCTGGGCCAATTCCTGAGCAACTGCATGAAGTTGCTTGTTCACATCGGCCGTGGCGCGCTCGATGCGGCGGTCGATGGCGCGCTGTTCGTTGTTTCGCTGGTCGTCGAGCAATTGACGACTATTTTCAAGCTGTTTCTTCTCGCGCTGCACCGACTGCTCCGCGTCCGCCAGGGCCTGGCGCTGCGCCTGCAGGCGGTCGAGCAGTTGCATGACCTCGCTGCCTCCGGTGCCCATCAGCTGCTCGGCGCGGTTCACGATGCTGGCCGGCATGCCCAACCGCGCCGCCAGCGCCAGCGGGTTCGAGGTGCCCATGTGGCCCAGCGTCAGGCGGAACGTGGGCGTCAGGCTGCGCGCGTCCAGCTCCAAAGCGGCGTTGACACAGGCCGGGTTGCGCAGCGCGAGCAATTTCAGCGCTTCGAAGTGCGTGGTCACCACGCCCCAAGCGCGCGGCAGGTTGGCCATCGCGTGTTCTAGAATGGCCGTGGCCAGCGCGGCACCGGCCAAGGGCTCAGTGCCGGTCGCCAGTTCGTCCAGCAAAATGAGCGTCTGCCCCGGTTGCTCAGCAGCGGTAAGTACTTGCGCGATGCGGCGCAGGTGCCCTTCAAAGGTCGACAGACCGCGCTCGATGTCCTGTGCATCGCCCAGCACGGTCTCGACGCGGTCGAACCAGGGCAGCAGGGTATCGGGCGAGGCGCACACAAACAGGCCCATGCGCGCCATCTCGACCGCTAGGCCCACCGCGCTAAGCACTACGGTCTTGCCGCCACCGTTGGGCCCCGATACCACCAACCAGCGCGCGGGCGCTGACCACCGCACCGCATTGGCGACCACCTGCACACCGTCGAGCACCAAGATGGGGTGGCGCAGCGCCGGGGCATCCAGCGCGGTGCCGTCGCCAAAACGCGGGCAGTGAGCCTCCAACTGCACGCCAAGGCGACCCGCTGCCATGCGCAGATCCACCAGGGTCAAAACATCCGACGTCGCCAGCAATTCGTCGCGGTGCTCGGCGCACATCTGCGACAGTTCGGCCAGGATGCGCCGCTCTTCGCGACGCACGGCCTCGTGAGCCAACGCCAGCTGATTGTTGCCGTCGACGAGCTCTTGCGGTTCGACGTAGACCGTCGCGCCGGTTTGCGACATGCCGTGGATGATCCCGGAAAGCGTGCGCTTTTGGCTCGCCACCACCGGCAAGACGTAGCGGTCGTCGCGGAGCGTGTAGTAGTCGTCTTGCAGCAGGCCGGCCGCATCGGTCTCTTTGACCAGCGCCTCGATGCGCCGCCGCAGCCGGGCGCCCAGCGTGAACACTTCCTGCCGCAGCCGCGCCAGCTCGGGACTGGCCGTGTCCAGCAGCAGCCCGTCGTCGTCCAGCGAGTCGGCCAGGATTGTCCCTACCAGTTCCAGATCGGGTAGCCGGCCCACGTGAGCGCGAAGCAACCGGACTTCTGGTGGCCACAGCTGTCCGATGCGCTGGTTCTGCCGTCCGGCGCGCGCCAGTCGCCCCAGCGCCGCCAGGTCCGACCCGTCCAGACTGGCCCCGCGGCCCGCCCGGGTCAGCGGCTCAGCGACGTCCAGGCGCAGCGGCAGCTTGGGCAACGATGAGTTGCGCAACAGCAATTCGGCCTCGGTCACCTCGGCAAGGCGCACCTGGGCCTCGTCGGGCGAACTGGCCGCAGCCAAGGCGCGAGCCGCGACCTCGCCGCGATCCGTGGCGGCGTGCAGAGCCAATGCTTCTAGAATACGATGGTTGCGCAGGCCTTCGCTCATGTTGGGGTGCTCCCGCCCGGCAGGTGGGCAAGCTCGCGGACAATTCTTCGGCTGGCCTTGCCCGCCGGGCTGCGCGTTTCTATCATGGCCCCGTGCCGACTTGCCACGCCAAGGCATGCGGCACGCGGGTGCGCCGGGTTTGTTGCGCTGTGCGACCGCCGGACCCGAATCCGACCCCGATGCGTCGGGCGCGCCGAGATCACCCCATGGTTGACCAACCGCCCGAACTTCCAAAGCCTGTGCCCGCGACGGTCGTCGCGCCGCGGCGGACCCCTAGCAGCCAAGTGGTGCTGCGGGCCCACGAGGATTTGCCCGTCCATCGCGACCGCGAAGCCGAGGTCAAGCAGATCAGCGAAGTTACCTCGGTCTTTGGCTTCAACGTGCCCTTCGTCGGTCGCCGTGCCGAGATCGAACTGGCCTACAATACCGTGCGCGAGGCCATCAACCATCGTCACGCCAAGGTCATTTGGGTCTACGGGCCGCATGGTGTGGGCAAGACGCGCCTGATCGCCGAGTTGTCGCGCCTCATCACCACGTCGAGCAAGTCACTGAAATGGGTCAAGGTGACGCAACGCGAGACCGCCGGGCCGGCGACCTTGCCTGGACGTGTGCTCGCCGAGGTGCTGGGCGGCATCGGCGCGCTTCGGCAGCCCAAGGCCTGGGACCGCATCCAAAGTGAATTGCAGACTTGGTTGGGCCAGGAGCGCGCTCCGGGCGTGATCGACGTGGTGGCGCCGCTGCTGGGGCTCAAGCCCGATGGCGTGGCCGAAGACCGCACGGTCGTGGAACCGCCTGTCCACGTGTCGGCCCAGTTGGTGGCGGCCCTGTTGCGCCACCGGGCCAAGACCGCCCCGCTGGTGCTGCAATTTGACGCAGCCAGCAGTGCCGCGGATGAGCTGCCGGCCATGCTGAGCGGGCTGCAGACCAATGCCGCCCAGTCGGCTGTGGTGGCCATCGTAGAAGCTCGCGTGGCGCCGCCAGAGGGCTTTGACCTCATTGCCGTCAGTTTGGGGCCAATGGACGCGGCGACGCTGCGTGCTCTGGCCAGCAAGCTGCTGCACTCGGTGCGCGGTGCGCCGCAAAATGTGGGCGAAGCGTTGGCTGCGCAGGCCGCCGGATCGCCCGAGCGGCTGGTCGACATGCTGCGCGGCATGGTGGCCGCTGGCGAGATTGCCCAAAAAGATGGCGTGTGGCGTTGGGTCAGCCGCACCGAGCGCGGCGTGTCGGTGTCGTGGCAAAACACGCTGGCGGCCAACGGCCAATCGACGTCGATGTTGCCGGACCGAATTGCCCGGCTGCCCGACGAACTGCGCCTGGTGGTGGATGCGGCCGCGGTGTTTGGTCCCACGTGTTGGTTTGGCGGTGTGCTTTCGGTGTTGCGCGGTGCCCACAACAACCCGGCCGACAGCATCTCGGAGCGGGATCGATCGCAGCTGCGTGCGGCCATGTTGCAGCTGCAGGCCGTGGATGTGGTTGTCTTTGTGGAGCAATCGCACCTGGGTTCCGAGCTGGAATTCAGCTTCGTTCACTCGACGGACCCGGCGGCCGTGGTCAGCGAGATGGACGCCGAGAAGCGCGATTTGTTCAGCCGCCTGGCCGCCCAATGGCTGTCGAGCCGGCCGCGCGTGGATCCGATCGCCGAAAACGCCCACATTGCCGAACTGTACGAGGCAGGCGGTCGGCGCCGGCAAGCTGCGCAATTCTACCTTGAGGCGGGCAATGCGGCGCGCTCGGTGGGGCAGCTGCAGCGGGCGCTGGCGCTGTACGAGGCTGGGACACGCAACAGCGGCGCCGACGATGCCGATATCGCCTGCGATCTGCGCACTGCCTATGGCGGCGGGCTGCTGCGCCTTTCGCGGCACGTCGAGGCCGAGCGAGCGCTGCTGGACGCGCTGCATATGGCCCGCTGCCTGGACGACGACTTGCGCTGCGGCACCGTACAACTGCGGGTCGCGCAAGTGGCCCGCGTGTCCGGGCACTACGACGCTGCGCTGGCCTACCTGGACGCGGCGATGAAGCATCTAAAGGTGGCCGGCGCGCATCGCTGGATCGCCGATGTCAGCGACGAGCTGGGCCTCATCCACCTGATCCGTGGTGAGAATGACGCCTACAAGACGGCGCTGCAGCACTTCTTGAAGGCCTTGGCGCTGCGCCGTCGCTCGCAGGATCGGCGGGTGGTGGCGCGGTCGCTGTGCAACATCGCGCGGGTGCACCTGGGCCGTGGGCATTTCTCGGACGCCCACGATGCCGTGGCCGAAGCGGTGCAGATCTGCGATCAAATCCAAGAGCGCTGGGGCGCGGCCGAGGCGCGCGCGGTGCTCGGCGAAGTCCACGCGGCGCAGGGCAAGTACAAGCTCGCGTTCCAGGCCTGGGAGCAGGCCTCGATGCTCGCGCAAGAGGTGGGCGATCGGCGTCGGCGGCTAGAAGTGGCGCTGGCCCGCGCCGAGACCGCGATCGCGCTCGGCGAGTGGCAAGAAGGCGCGGCGATGATGATCGACATGACGGAGCTGGCCCGCGACGTTGACGATCCCGAGCTCCTCAGTGGCGTCTATCGCGTGCAAGCTTCGATTTCGCTGGAGCGATCGGCGCTCGAGACCGCAGACTTGGACAGCGAGCGTGCCGTGGACGTGGCCCGCGGCTCGGGTGCGCGGCTGGCGGTGGCGCGGGCACTGGTGGTCCGCGCCTGCGTGTTGGGTACGCGCGCCCTGTCCGACGCCGGCACGCGAGCGACCATCATCGACCGCAAGTGTACAGAGGCTTTTGACGAGTCGCTGCAGATGCTGCACGACATGGGCGACCTGGTGCGCATGGCGACGGGCTTGCGGTCGTACCTGGCCTACCTGACCCAGCGTGGCGGTGGTCCGCGCTTGGCGGCGGTGCAGCAGCGTTTGGCCGAAGTCGAGCAGGAACTTTCTGAAGTGGCTGGATAATCAACTCTCGCCAGGATGCGGCGCGCGGGGCTTGTGTCGCATTCTGCCGCGGCTACACTAGCTTTCCCACCGCCAGGGACTGCTCATGACTCTGAACCGCAGGTTGCCAACGCCCCCGACGCCGGCTCATCGGCAAGCGTGGCTGCGCAACTGGGCGGCCGGACTGGCGCTTGCGATCTTTGGCTCGGCGTGCGGCTCGGGCTATGTGGCTCCGGACCGCGACCGCGGGCTGAGCGAGTCGCCGCTGCGGCTGGGCGTAGACCACGAGCCCTTGTCCGGGCGCTTGCTCGACGGCATGAGCGCCCTGCGCGACGGCGACAACGAGGCCGCGCGCCAAGCCTTTGAAGAGCATCTGGCCAAGTATCCGCGCTCGGCCTTGGCGATGTACCACCTGGGCTTGATCGCCATGGCCGAAAACAAGCGGGCCGAGGCGCGCCAGCACTTTGAAGAGGCGATTGCGGTCAACCCGCAGTTGCACGGCGCCCTGTCGAACTTGGGCATCCTGTATCTGGCCGACGACGAGGAAGTGGCGGCTCAAAAGGTGCTGGAGCAGGCCGCGACCTTGGCGCCCGACGATGCGCGCGTGTGGTCGAACCTGGGCGCGGTGCGCCTGCGGCGCGGCCTGTGGAGCGAGGCTATCGAGGCCCTGAAAAAGGCGGCAGAATTGGCGCCCGGACACGGCTCGATCCTGTACAACTTGGCGTTGGCCTGGATGGAGCGGCAAGAGTATGCCGAGGCCTTGAAGGCGGTGGAGCAGGCGCTGGAAATGCGGCCACGCTTCGCGCAGGCGTGGGCGGCCAAGGTAGCGTGTTTGCAAGGGTTGGGGCGCGTGGCCGAAGCCGAGCAAGCCGGCCGCGAAGCCGAAAAGCTCTTGCCGCAGCTAGGGCCCGAGAATCGCGTGGCGAT
This sequence comes from Myxococcales bacterium, assembly GCA_037441385.1. Lineage (GTDB taxonomy): Bacteria > Myxococcota_A > UBA9042 > UBA9042 > UBA9042 > SXRM01. The sequence goes on along the minus strand of JBBISH010000072.1, from coordinate 8,499 downwards.
GGCGCGGGTCTTGGTCTTGCAGCGCAAGGTCGACGACGCCATCGATCAGCTGGCCAAGGGGGTCGAGCAGTACCCCGACGACGCCGGCGTGCTGTTGGCCCTGGGCGAGTTGCAAGACGCCAAGGGCGACAAGGCCGTCGCATTGGAGATGTATCAGCGCTTCTTGAAGGCGCCGGCGCGACGATCGGACGACGTGCGCCGTATCCGCGACCGTTGCAAGCAGCTGGGCGTGTCGCGCTGACCGCAGATTTGGGGAGGCCGCTTGATGAATTGGATACATGGTGGTTCGAGTTCGCTTCGGCCGATCCTGGGCGTGGCCCTGGCGCTGACCTTTGCCGGATGCCTGAGTCCGGTGCACGTGCGCTCGGCGCGGACACTGCAGCCTGGCGAGTACGAAGTGGCGGGCCACGTCAACGGCGCGCACGCCATGTTGGGCGCGGTCGACTGGTACAACGGCACTCAGGACCTGACCAAGAAACAGGCTACGGCCGCGAACTATGTCAATCCGCTGGAATTGGTGGCGCGCCGCGGCATCGTGCCCAACGTCGACGTGGGCGTGCGCCTGGGCATCGGCAGTGCTTTGGTGGGCGCAGAAGGCACCTGGCGCTTCATGGAGCGCGATCTTGGCACGGCGGGCCGTCTGCACCTTGCCACGGGTGCGCAGGTGGGCCAAAGCCTGGTCGATCAAATCCATTCGGGGCGCGCGGTCGTGCCGGTCATGGCTACGTGGGACTACCTGCCGTTCTCGGTGACCCTGGCCGGGCACTTTGGCTACCGCTGGGTGAGCCAGCCGGCCATGTCGCCCACGTCGCTACCCGAGGTCATCAAGGATGTGCGCTGGACCATGGGCGAAAATGGCCTGACTGCGGGTGGCGGTCTGTTGGTCGACTGGCACGACGACACCACCACCCTGGGAATTGCCTTTGAAGTCGATCACTGGTCGGGCGCAATTGGCGCGGTCGGCCGCGAGCAGTCGGACTACGGCGTGAACGTCCTGCACTTGTCGCTGGTGGGTGGGTACCGCTTTGGTCTGGAAGAGGCGGAGGCCGACCGCACCCGCGACGCGATCGACGGGCTGAGCAAGTAGGCGCTCCGGCTGGTTTGGTCAGTGAATGCGTAGCGTCCGCGCTCGGTGACGGAAGCGCAGGACCAGCGACACCGCAACCACGGCCAGCGACAGGAACAGCCCCCACCACAAGCGATCGGCGTGCTGGTGCAGGCGGAACACGGCTACGTAACCGAGCGGCATCCCCAGCAGCCAAAATCCCAGGACGTTGAACAGCACGGGTACGCGGGTGTCGTCCATGCCGCGGAGCACTCCAAAGCCGATGGCCTGGATGCCGTCGGCGATCTGGAACCCCGCGGCAATGATGAGGAAGTGGCAGGCCAGGGCGATCACGTCGGCCGTGGCGCTGGGCAGGTACTGGCGCGCCATCCACTCGCGCAGCGCCACCATCACGGCCCCCGAACCCACGGCGTAGAGCAGACCCAGTCCAAACGCAGTCCATCCCGCCCGTTGCACGGCGCGGGGATCGCGGCGCCCGATGGCATGGCCCACCCGCATCGACGCCGCCGTGCCGATCGCGAAGGGAACCTGGAAGGCAATCGCGGCGATCGACAGCGCCACTTCGTGGGCGGCCAAGGTGGACGAGCCCAGCAGCCCCATCCACAGCGTCGTCACGACAAAGCCTGTGACCTCCATGAGGTATTGCAGCGCCAGCGGCGCCCCAGATCGGAGGATCGGCAGCGACAGCGCCCCGGGGCGGACCCAGGCCGTACGGAATGGCCGCAGCCCCGGCGCCACGTCGACCCACGCCACCAACGCCGCGCCCATCGCCAGCCGGCACACCACCGACGCCCAGGCGATGCCGGCCAGCCCGTAGCCGCGGTCCACGGCGGCAAACGCGAGCAGCGCGTTGGCAATGTTGCCAAGGATCGCCACGACCATCACGGGCCTGGCCTTGCCCACCGCCGAACAGAATGAGCGCGAAGTTATGTAGGTGATCGCCGGTACCAGGCCCAGCGAGGCGATGTTTAGATATTCCGCTGTATCTGAAACGAGTTTGGGCGCCTGGCCCATGGCGCGAAGCAGCGCAGGCGCCGTCAGCAGCGCACCGGTCAGCAGCGTGCCGGCCAACACGGCGATCCAGATGGCTTGGCGATACAGCGCACCGGCCCTTTGCGGATTTTCTTCGCCCACGGCCCGCGCCACGTGCGGGTCAAGGCCGGCCATCAGGCCGTAACCCGTGACAATGACAAGGACCAGCGTGGTCGAGCCTAGCGCCTGGGCCGCCAGCGCGTCGACTCCCAGCCGCCCGGCCGCTACCGTGCCGACCACGCCCATCGCCATCTGCGCCAGTTGGGCGACCATGAGCGGGCCCGCCAGGCGCACCAGGGACGCAGCCTCGGCTCGCGCGGTGGTCGCGGGCGCCAAGGCCAAGGGCTGATCCAGGGGTGCGCTGCTTCCAGAAATGGTGTCACCTGCGGGCGTTGGGGGAGCGGACCGCGCCGCCTCTGCGCCAGATCCTAGAAAATCGTTCGAATGGCTGGTGCTGGTCGCCCTAGTCGCCGCTCTGGCATGGAACGGACTCCGTGGTCGCGCCCGCCGCGGTCAGCCAAGCCCGCGCCCATGCTGCGGTTTGATCGCTCAGACCGGGCAGGGCTCGACTACCCCAGAGGATGACCAGCAGGCGCTTGGTCTCGCTGGTGGTCTTGGTGCGTTGCGCGTCCTTGACGGCGTTGGCGCACGGTCCTTCGGCATCGCACAGGCAGAGCAGCCCCTCCAGGTCAATGGCGTGACCGGCCGAGTTGAAGACGTACTCTTCGCCCGCGCCGCCCAGCCGAATCGAGAGCGGACCGGAGGTGCGATCGGCGTCGATGGCGCTGATGGGCACGCCACTGTGCAGCGACACGCGGTTGCAGATGTCGATGGGCGGGTTGATGGTTGGGAACGCGCCCTGAGCTTCCGCGCCGAGCAGAAACTCAGACGCGGGCTTGGACCGGCCGGTGGGCTTGAAGCCACCCTGGCGCAAGACGTCGCGGATTGCCTTGCGCACGCCGTCGTCGGCCGCAGGCATTGGCGCGTGCGGGGCGGCCGGCAAGACTGCCTGAGCAATTGGCGCCGGAAAACGCGCAACAAAAGCTACGGCATCCAACAAAGTGTGCGGGGCCACACGGATGGGGGTCATGGAACGGCCTCGTGGTCGCCGAGCTCGCGGCGAACTAGATCAGGGCGAGTCATGCCGAATTCCAACCACTTGCGGCGCAGTGCCCACATCTGCTCCATCGGCAGGTCGCCTGTGCGCCCATGGGCCGCCAACTCGGCGCGCCGCCGCGGCACCACCCCTTGCAGCGTGAGCGCAAGGGCCACCGACAGGTTGAACGACTGCACAAAGCCCCACATGGGCAGGATGTAGCGCGCGTCCGCCAACTGGCGCATTTCCTCGCTGATGCCGTCGTGGGCGTTGCCGACCACGATCGCGGCCTTGGCGGGCAAGGGCAGGGTCTCTAGCGTGTCGGTCGCCTGCAAGTCGCTGACCAGAATGGAGAACCCCTGATCCTTCAGCGCGCGCACCGCCTGGACCGTGCTGGTGTAGCGGTGCATGTTGACCCACTGGTCCGCCGACTTGGCCACGCTCGACGACGTGCGCATGCTGTGCTTGCTAAAGATCCAGTGCAGATCCTGCAGGCCAAAGGCTTCGCAAGTGCGCACGCAGGCCGCGACGTTGTGCGGATCGAAGATGTCTTCGAACACGGCCGTAACCGAGCCCAGCCGCGAACGCAGCACGCCGTCCACCCGCTCGATACGCGATGGGGCGATGTACTGTTCCAGAACGTCAACGGCGGGCCAGGGCTGTGGCTCGCCTGCAAAAGTGCTCTCGCTGGCCATGGTGATCTGTGCTGGGAGGTGGTCCGCCATGGTGGCGGCGGCATGGCACGTTGCCTTGCCCGCGCGGCGCCGTCAACCCCAACAGCTTGGGCGGGCGGGCCGACGCGGCATCACGAGATGTAGATGAGGTAGGCGGCCGCCAGCAAAAGCAGGACTGCACACACGGCTTTGGCGATGGCTGGACCGCGCGAGCCTTCGGACCAGTCCAGGTAGCGCTGCACCAGCTCGGTGGAGCTGCCGGCCACGCCGACCAGCCCGCAGTGGCCGACGGCGAACGCCACAAGTAAGCTCATGCCAAACAACGGGTTGTGTGCTGTCGCCGCGGCTGTTGCCCCCAGCACCGGCGCAAGAAAGGCGAACGTGCACGGCGACAAGCCGATCCCCAGCACCAGGCCCACTGCGACCGCCGCCAGAACGCCTTGCCCCCAGCGCCTGCCGAGGGTCAGCCCTTTTTCGGGCAACGGAACGACGCCAAGCAAGTTCAGGCCGGCCAACAAGAAGATCGCGGCGATGGCGTAGTTGCCGTAGCGGAGCTGGCCAGACACGGCGTGCCCCAGGGCCATCACCAGTCCGCCCACGGCCAAGATGGCGAGCAACATGCCGCCCGCAAAGCTGAAGGCGAGCACGGTGCCCCGGCCCTTGCTGCCGGCCCCCTGGTTCCTGCCGCGTTCGGCGCTGACAAAGCCCACGACCAAGGGGATCATCCCCAGATGGCAGGGGCTGAGCAGGACGCTGGCCAGGCCCCACAAGAACGCGGCGAGCAAGGCCAGCACGGGAGCGCCCGCGACGGCATCGTTCAGCCAAAACAGCAACGATTCCATCATGGTCGCACGCCGTCGACTGGGTCAAGCGGGTAGCCCAGCTCGCGCCACTTGGCCACGACGTCCGCGACGCGCAGCACGCCCGTGTGCCGGTACAGCTCTTTGCCGTCGGGCGCACAGAACAGTTGCGACGGAATGGCCCGCAACCCAAGCTGCTGCATCACTTCGGGCCGCTGCTGGGTGTTGATGAACTCGATCGCCAGGCGATCGGTGTACTGGGCCTCGAGCTCGCCCAGCACGCCCATCATCACCTTGCACGGCGCGCATGATGTGGTACCGATGTCCACGAACTTAGGCAGCTTCTTGGGTGCCACCGCGGCTGGCGCGGCCACGTTCTGCACTTTGGCGGGCGCTGTCTGGACTGGCGCGGCCGTCTGGCCCTTGAGCCACAACGGACCGCCTACCACCACGGCGACAATCGTGAGGCCCATCCATAGCTTGGGCTGGTTCATGGCGCGCCCGGCGTGGGCGCTTTGGCGGCGACCAACAGGTCTTTGATCTCGGCCACGGGCAGGGCGCGGCCCATCACGACCACTTCGCCATCGATGGCTAGCGCCGGGGTTCCGGTGATGCCCATGTCGAGCATATCCTGGATCCGCTTCACGTTTTCGACGAAGATCGGCCAGCCGAGCTCGCGCACCGCCTGTTGGGTGTTTTCGAGCATCACCTTGCACGGCGCGCAGTTGGTGCCGTAGACCTGGACTTGCATCATCCTACCTCGCTTCGACGTTGGCCTGGCTCGGCCCTGCCGGGGCCGCGAGCGCAAACGGCACGCGGTACATTCGCTGCGACAGGCCTTCGATTTCGCGCAGATACCTGACTTCGCCTGCTTGCCGAGCGCGCAGCAACGGGTGCGTGGCCGGCAGCCCGCCCAGCACCTGATTCACCACCCAGCCATATACGTCGATGCCAGCGCGCTGCAAGTCGGCTTGGAGCTGTGCCGCCTCGTGGACCGGTGTCGCCTCGGCCACGGTGACCAGCAGCACGCGGGCATACTGGGAATTGCGCAGCCGCGGCAACAGGTTTTCTACGGCCGGCGTCGGCGCCTCGGCGGTGCGCTGCACGTCGCGGTGATAGGCCTGGGCCGCGTCCAGCAGCAGGAGCGTGTGGCCGGTGGGCGCGGTGTCGATGAGCACGACCTCGCGCTCGCCGTTGGCCACCACCTCGGCAAAGGCCCTAAATACGGCGATCTCCTCGGTACAGGGCGAGCGCAGTTCCTCGGCCAGCAGGGCCCGGCCGTGGGCATCCAAGTGCGCGCCGCTGGTGGCCATGACGTCGTTGCAATAGCGGCGCACCTCGGCGGCCGGATCGATGCGACTGACCCGCAGACCAGCCGGGATGTCGCCAAGCGTTTCAAGCACATGCGCCGCAGGATCGGTGGTGGTCAAATGCACCGCGAGCTTGCGCGCCACCAGCGCTCGCGCCAGAGCCACCGCCACCGAGGTCTTGCCCACACCGCCCTTACCCATGGTCAGGACCACGCCCGTCCCGGTCGCGGCCAATTCGTCGACCAGAACAGCCAGATCGGCCCCCGGTAACGGCCCAGCGTCGGCCGTGCCGGGCAACGGTGCGGCCATTGCCATACCATTGCGGGCCGCAGCAAAGGCGCGCAGCCCGGCAATTCCCATCGGCGCTTGCGCCAGCAGCGGCACCTCGTGCCTTGCAAGACCCTGCAGATTCTGCGGAATATTCCCCAGCGCCAGCTCCGTCCGCCGGGTCCAGGCGCGCGCCAACGGATCGGCATGGGTCGGATCGCGGAACACGCCGTTGAGCAGCAGTTGCAGGTTGCGGATGCCCAGCGTCGACAGTTCTTCGGCCGTTCTGCTGGCTTCGCGCAGCGTGGCGGGCTCGGCCCGCGCCACCAGCACCACCAGGGTTTGGGCCTGGTCGCGCAGCGCCGCCAGGGCCGCCGCAAACACCTGCCGCTGCACCTTCAGGCCCGAAAGTGGCCCCAGGCACGTGGCGCCCGAGGTGTTGTTGTCCAGGAAATCGGTCCAGGCGGCAGGCAATTCCAACAGGCGCAGGGTGTGCCCGGTGGGCGCCGTGTCCAAGACGATCCGGTCAAACTGCTGGGTCGCCGTTGGATCGCCCAGCAGGTGCGCGAACTGATCGAAGGCCGCGATCTCCGTGGTGCACGCGCCCGAAAGTTGCTCGACGATGTTCGCCACCGTCGCCGCCGGCAACAGACCGCGCACCGGCCCCACCACACGCTCGCGGTAGGCCGCCGCTGCAGCTTCGGGGTCGATGTTCAGGGCCCACAGCCCTGCGACCGCCGGCACGGGCGTAGGCACCTGCGAATCCAGCGGCACTCCCAGCACTTCGTCCAGGTTCGAAGCCGGGTCGGTGCTCACCAGCAGCACGCGCAGCCCGCGGTCGGCCAGCTCCACCGCCGTTGCGCAGGCGGCCGAGGTTTTGCCCACGCCGCCCTTGCCAGTGAAGAACTGGTTGCGCGACACCGTGGCGGTATCCATCAGCATTCCCCAGACTTGCAGCCGCAGCTACCCTTGCTTTCGGCCCGGCGCGTACCCACTCGCGGCGCCACGGTCAGGCCAAACCAACTGGCCAACTGGCCGCGCGTGGGGTAGATGCCCGAGCTGAGCACACGGCCGTCTGTCAGCAGCATGGGCAGCGCTTTCTCGCCGGCCGCCTGCAAGGCCTCGCGTACGGCCGGCGTCTCGGCAAAATTCATGGGCTGCTGCGCCAGGTTGTAGCGCTCGACGGCGACACCTTGCTCGCCCAGCCACTCCAGGTCGGCCGCAAACCGCATCAGCTGCGGATCGATGGTTGGCCCGCACACACCGGTAGAGCAGCACATCGCAGGATCAAAAACCGCAAGTGTATTCATAAGGACTCCTCTGTCTTGCGCGGCCTACAAAGCGGCCACCAGCGCGCGCAGCTGGGCAATTGCCGCTGGCTCCACGCAGTAGCAGATGCGCGGGCCGTCGATCTCGCCGCGAATGAGACCAGCCTCTTTGAGTTGCTTGAGGTGTTGCGACACGGTGGACTGAGCCAGCGGCAATTCATCCACGATTTCGCCGCATACGCAGGCCTCGCGCCGCAGCAGCAGCCGGATAATGGCCACGCGCGCCGGATGACCCAGGGCTTTGGCGTACTTGGCCAGATCGGCGACAAACGCCCCGTCGTCGCTGGGGAACGTCATCTCCGCCTGGGGGGACGGGCAGGGCGCGCCGTCGCCGCAGTCGCAGGTCGGATCGCACGCGGCTTCAGACGCAGGGGGGACAAACATGCTCGACCTCCGTATATCGTCGATATACGATGAAAGCTTGGTACTGTCAAGGTGCGCGCCCCAAAGGAACGGGATCCTGATGCGACCATTCAGGAGGAATCGCTTGACTATTCCTTGATACCAATTCCGTCCGAATCGGATCGAAAACTCGGGCAATTCTTCGGGCCAGAACCGGGGGCCCCGCCTGATTCTCGCCAGTTGCAGAACGGGTCAGAAAAGCCGTACAGGCGCGAATCAGGTGGGGTGCGTATTGGTTGTGCAATGACTCAAGGGGGTGCACGGACCGCTAGAAGTTGGCCTTGCCGCCCGCGCCCGTGGCGCCGTCGCCGCCGCTCTTGCCCAAGCTCTTGCCGCCGGCACCGCCCGCGCCCGGCGCGCCCAGGATCTGCACCGTGTTGACGGCCAGCATGCCGGCCTTGTCCAAGCCGTCACCACCGTTGACAAAGAGCCCGTAGCTGACGCCGCCGCAGCCGCCGCCGCCGCCGCCGCCGCTGCCGCCGTTGCCGCCCTGACCGCCACGGCCGCCGCCCGAGGCGCACCAG
>JBBISH010000071.1:0-33925 GCA_037441385.1 Myxococcales bacterium | reverse complement strand
ATACATCAGGTAGTCGCGCCGGCCGCGCGTCTCCAGTTCCCACCGCTGCGCGGCGTCCTGCGGGAAGCAGGCGATGCTGATGTGCACGTTGAAGTCGTCGTGGAAGGTGACGACGTTCTCCGTGTCATGCACCTGGCCGCCCAGCTCCACATAGCCGCCGCGGAGCCAACTGGGGCTGCCATCGGGGACGGTGTAGTCGGCCAAAGCATGTGTGACGACTCGGCTGCGGTAGGAACGAACCTCGATATCGAAGACCCCGATCACGCCAAAGACCATATGAAACATTAAGTTGCGGCCAAGCAACCCCGAACTGTTCGCCAGGCCTTCGGGCTTGCCCCCCACGCCGCTGGCAAGCAAAAGACGCGGTGTTTCAATGGCATTGGCGCCAATCACGATGTGCTTGCCCAAGATCTGACCGATGGCGCCGTCCGGACCCACGACCTCGACCCCGGTGGCGTGGTCGCCGGCGGCGTTGCTCAGCACGCGTGTCACACAAGTCTCTTTGAAAAGCTGCAGGTTCCCAGTCAACAACCCCGCGCGGATGACGGTGACGGCCGTGGAGCCCTTGGCGTCGATCGGACATCCCATGTTGCAGAAACCGCAGTCTACACAGGCAGGTCGGCCACCATATGCAACCGAGTTATTCGCCATCGGCATGGGATGTGGGTGCAGGCCAAGCGCTTTAGCCCCCTTGGCGAGCAGCGAACTCACCTTGGGCGGCCGCCCCGGCGGCATCGGATACGGCCCGCGCGGCGCGGCGAACGGATCCGCACCCGCCAAACCCTGTACACCAATTTGCTTTTCTACCTCGTCGTAGTGCGGGGCCAGTTCGTCGTAAGTGAGCGGCCAATCGACAACCGTGGCACCTGCGACGGGTCCATAGCTGGATAGTAGCGTAAAATCAGCCGGTTGCACGCGCGGCGAATCGCCGTCGTAGAAGATCGTACCGCCGCCCACGGTGGTGCCCAGCCCCTGGAGCTCGCGAGTCACCGGCACGGCTTGCTCGCCGTCGCGGAACACCCGCGGCTCGGCAAACGGGTCGTGATAGCCAAAGAAGCGGCGGCGTTTGATTTCGTCGTTGCCCAAGAGCGACTGCCGCAGCACCGGTTCCGCGAGCGTGGGGTAGACGTTGCGCCCCTTCTCGATCAGGGCGACCTTCCAGCCATGCTTGGCCAAGACGTACGCGGCGACGCCGCCCCCAGCGCCCGAGCCGACTACGATCGCGTCGAAATTCAAGGCCATGCTAGCCCTCTTCTGGATGGGTCATCTGCCGGGCGCTGTAGCCGACGGGCTGACGATCCCCTTCGTAATCAATAGCTTGCCAGCCAAGCCGATCGCGATTTCCGCCGTACACAGGGTCGCCGTAGGTCCCTTCGACCGCGTACTCGTAGAGCAGTTGCACGACCGCCTTGTCGGCCTTGGCCAAGAGGCCGACGATCGCTTGCCGGTCAAGGACTTCTAGCTCGGTCGCCAAGTTGGCCTTGGCTTGACTGGCGATCGCGGCCAGTCCGGCGACCACCTGGTCGTGCAGCCCGGTCACGGGCCCGTTCCACTCGCGCTCGGCCAGCCCTTGCGACCCTTCCAGGAACGTCCGCCAGCGGAGCGCCTCGATGCGCGTGAGCGGTTGGAACTCGGCAAAACCGTCCAGGCCCCCATGGCGCCCAGAAAAGGGCCCGCCAGCAAAGATCCGCGGCGGATCGCTGCGAAAGGCACCGAGCAACTGGTCCAAGTACCAGGCCGCCCCCGTCAACGCGGCCCCAGGCGAGGCAGCGTCGCCAGGGATGAAGGCATCGAACACCGCTTGCAGACGGGCAAATTCGAGCGGCGCCAAGAAAGTGCCCGCGGGAACCGACCAGTTGCCCACTTGCATGGCGGCGTCAGCGGCTGGTGCGATCGGCGCGTCGCCGGATGCATCCGCGATCGCGGCCGATTGAGGGGCGCGGCCACAGCCCAGCCAGGGGGAAGCGACGAGAAAGAGCGCTCCGCCGCAGAAGGTCCGGCGGGCAACCAGGGGTTTGGGCTTCATGCAGGGCACCTCGGACACGAACCCCACCGGACTTGTTCCTGTACGGTTTCGCTGGCCCGGTCTGCAACCGGCGAGAATCAGGCGGGGACCCCAGCTCGGGCCCAACGAATTGCCGGAGTTTTCGAGCGGCTTGAGACGAATTCCGTATGGGCTGCCAGGCAGTCGTCTCGGCGACTTTGGGCCGACCGGTCCGCCCTGTCAAATCGGCGCCACCTCGCCTGGGGCGAACGCGCGGGTTGGCATCGGCGCATCCTATCCGCTAGACTCGTGACATTTGCGGCGTGCGTTCCGCGGGTGCAGGTGCGAACATGAGGAAGCTCGTTGGAATGGCTTTGAATCTGGCCGTTTGCGCGGCCGGCTTGGGCTTGGCCGGCACCGCGATGGCCACGACGCCCACGACGGCGGTGGTCGAAGGCTTGTTGCTGTCGGCGGGTGGCGGTCCGGCTGCGGACGGAACGTACCAAGTCACCTTTGCGCTGTACGGCGCAGAGACGGGTGGCTCGGCGGTTTGGCAAGAAGGTCCGGTGGCCTTGCTGGCCAAGAACGGCCAATTCAGCTACCAGTTGGGCAGCAAGACACCGTTGGCGCAAGCGGCGCTGGCCCAGGGGCCCGGCTGGTTGGGCGTGACCGTGGGCACCGACCCGGAAATGGCGCGGCGTCCGGTGGGCGCGGCCCTGTACGCCTTGCGGGCCGGCGTGGCCGAGGCGCTGGAGTGCTCGGGCTGCCTCAAGGCCAGCCACCTGGACGCGGGCGTCCTGCAGCCCTACGCCAAATCCGCGGATCTCAGCGTGTACGCCAAGTCGAGTGACCTGAGCGCCTACGCCAAGTCCAGCGACCTGACGGCCTATGCCAAGTCGACCGATTTGAGCGCCTACGCCAAGTCCACCGACCTGAGCGCGTATGCCAAGTCCACGGATTTGCAGGACTATGTCAAGGCAGCGTCGCTGGCCAAAGTCGCCGGCACGGGCTCGTACACCGACCTGACCAACACCCCCAACTTGGCCAAGGTCGCCACCAGCGGTTCGTACAGCGATCTGCTCAACGCGCCGAGCCTGCCCCAGCTCAAGACCTGCGGCACCGGCCTGTGGTTCAAGGGCTACAACAACGACGGCAGCATCAACTGCGCCGCCCTGACCGAGAAGGACATGCCGGGCGACGGCATCGACGAGATCTCGAACGGCCTGATCAACAACCAATTCACGGACTCGACCGCCGGCACCACCGACGTGCAGATCCCCGACGGCCTGGGCGCCGGCAAGACCGACACGCTGACCTTCCCCGACATCGGCTTGGCGCAGAAGATCTGGGTCAACATGACGATCAACAACTCGGACCTGTCGGGCGTCAAGGTCGAGCTTTACGGCCCCGGCATCTCGACGCCGTACGTGTTGTACAACGGCGGCAAGACCGGCACCACCCTGACCACCAACTTCAACACCGACACGCCGATTGTTTCGGGCGACATGAACGCCGACTGGGTGGGCAAGAACATCAAGGGCCAGTGGTCGATCACCGTCAAGGACTTGAAGGTCGGCGGCGGCTCGGGCGGCTTTGACGGCAAGTACAACTGGTCGGTCAACATCCAAACGCTGTCGAACAAGAAGATTCAGCTCAAAGGCGATCTGCTGGTCGACGGCGACGTTCAGATCAAGGGCGTGGGCCTCGCTGGCTTCCTGCCGGGCTACTTCGCGCGGGCGCCCAACGTGGCCTACTGGGCCGGCGCGTCCGAGACGTGCTGCCAAGGCTGGAAGACCCAGGGCAACAGCTGGCAGCAGACCTACGGCAACTTCCAAGTCACCCACAAGAAGCGCACGGCGACGTCGCTCATCAAGATCTCGTGGCAAGACAACGTCGGCATCTCGGGCGCCAACTGGTGCAACGTAGCCATCTTCATCGACGGCGGCCTGAGCTACGGGCCCAAGGCCTGCTCGGGCAGCTGGTACGGCGACGGCTACGGCTGGAACTCGCACAGCACCCGCTCGATGGTTTGTGCTGTGGAGAAACTCGCGGCGGGCAACCACACCTACGCCGTCTACGACCGCAGCGGCTACTGCTACTACGGCAACTATCCGTGGGACGGCAACGGCGGCTCGCGCGAGTTGATCGTCGAAGAAATCGAATAGCGCCTCGCGCCAGCGGCAAACTTGGCCTGTGCCACGTGATGCACCGGTGACCCGTGGCAATTGACGGGGTTTGCCAGCGCGCCTAGCTTGGTGGGGCTGTGGGGTGCACGCCGTCGCCAGTGACGCTCCCGGCGACACCCAGCGAGGTGTCCCGTGACATTCGCCGTCCATCTCAGAAAGCTGCTGCACGGGGCCCTTGCCCAAGGGAGCGTTCTCTTGGCTCTGTGCGCGGTGGCCGCGGTCAAACCGCCAGAGGCCAGCGCGCAAGAGCCCCCGGATCTGCCGCCCTGCCCCAGCCAAGCCGAAAAGCCCGATGTGCCGCGCCTGATTCAGCGCATTCAGCGGCTCCTTGAGGGCGCCTCGAGTACGGCCGTGATGACGATGACCATCCGGACGCCGACGTGGTCGCGGACGCTCAAGCTGCAGACGTGGGCCAAGGGCCGCGACCTGGCGCTGGTGCGCGTGCTGGAAGGCGGGCCACGCGACACCGGGATGATGACGCTCAAGCGCGACAAGCAGCTGTGGAATTGGCTGCCGCAGGCGGCGCGAGTGATGAAGCTGCCGTCCGCCATGCTGGGCGACGGTTGGATGGGCAGCGACCTGACCAACGACGACTTAGTGCGCGGCACGAGCTTGGTCGACGACTTTGACGCCAAGGTCACCGGAATCACCAAGCTGAGCGGCGGCGAGGCCTGGAACGTCGTCTTGATCGCCAAGCCGAACGCGCCCACGGTGTGGGGCAAGCTGGAAATGCAAATCGACCGGGCCCGCTGCCTGCCGGTGCTCGAGCGGTTCTTTGACGAGGACGGAAGGCCGGTCCGGTCCTTGCTTTTCAGCGACTTCCGCAGCGCCGGCTGGCGCCAGTTCCCGGCCAAAACCACCGTGGTACCCGAGGCGAAAGGCCGCGAAACGGTGCTTCAGTACTTGGAATTCCAGTTCGACGTGGCCATCCCGGACGACACGTTCAGCCTGCAGCGGCTGCGGCAAGGCAGGTAGCCGATGTGGCTCGCCCTGGCCTGGCGCAATCTGTGGCGGAACAGCCGGCGCACGCTGATTACCGTGGCCGCGCTGGGACTTGGCGTACTGGCGATCACCTTCTTGCACACCTATCGCGAGAGCGTGTACGGCCAACTCCTGGACAACGTGACCAGCGGCGCCCTGGGACACCTGCAGATTCACGCCGCCGGCTGGCAAAAGAATCCCGAGCTGGAACGGGTCATTGCGGACCCGGCCGCGGCCGAGGCCGCGGTGCGGAAAAGCCTGCCCGGCGCCAAGATTGCTCCGCGAGTGCTGGGCTATGGCTTGGCCGGCAGCGGGGAACAGTCCACCGGCGCAGCGGTTTTTGGCCTGGATCCCTCCCGCGAGCAGGCGGACCTGCGCTTTGTCACCATTGCCAAGGGCAAGCACCTGAGCGCCGCGGGCCAACGCGAGGCCCTGGTTGGAATCGACCTGGCCGAACAACTGGGCGTCGGCGTGGGCGGCGAGATCGTTCTGGTGGGTGCGGCGGTCGACGGCTCGGTGGCGAATGACCGGTACACAGTGGTCGGCCTGGCGGACGCGGGGAGCGGCGAGCTGAATGGCAGCGGCGTGTTCCTGCATCTTGCGGATGCGCAAGCCTTTTTTGGACTTGGTGCCGGCGTGCACCAACTGGTCGTGCGGCTGGCAGGCGGCGGCGAGGACGTGAGCCGGCCCACCGCGCAACTGCAGGCCCAGCTGAGCAATGCCGAGCTGGAAGTGCTGAGCTGGGACAAGATCGTGCCGGAGCTGAAGGCGACGATGACCGAAAAGCGCAAAGCGCAAGCGGCGTTGGCCTACGTCCTGTTCGCGCTCGTGGGCCTTGGCGTGCTCAACGCGATGACCATGGCGACATTGGAGCGGACGCGCGAGCTGGGCGTGCTGGCTTCGTTGGGGACCCGGCCGCGGCAACTCCTTGGGATGATTCTGCTCGAAGGCCTGTTGCAGGGCGCGCTGGGGGTCGCAGTGGGTGCGGCGCTGACGGTGGCGACGGTTTACGCCGTGGGCGACATCAGCCTGGAGGCGTTTGCCAAACAGGACATGTTGGGGATCCGCTTCCCCAGCACCATCCACCTGGCCTTGCACTGGGGCGGCCTGCTCCAGGCGCTGCAGGTGGCGCTGTGGACCGCTCTGGTGGGCAGCCTCCTGCCTGCTTGGCGAGCGGCGCGCATGAAACCAGCTGAAGCGACGCGGAGTTATTGATGCTTTTGCGACTTGGCTGGCGCAATTTGTGGCGGAACAGGCGGAGAACGCTGATTAATTTGGCGTCGGCGGGCTTGGGTCTGGCGCTGGTCGTCTTCTACGGCGGCCTGCTGGGCGGCATCGTGGCCGACGCCAAGCAAGAACTGGACGACGCCGCCCTCGGGCATGTCGAGATCGCCGCCAAGGGGTGGCACGCGCGGCGTCTGCTCGCGACGAGCTTGCAGAACCCCGATGAATTGCTCAAGAAACTGCCTCTACCGGCCGACGCAGAGGTCAGCGCCCGGGTGGTGGTGCGGGCCCTGGCGAGCTCGGCGCACGGCGCCCAAGGCGTGCTCTTGCACGGGGTGGATCCGGCGGCAGAACGGAAGGTCGCCGCGTACTTGCGCGATGTCCGGCAGGGGCGCGAACTGGACCCGGCAGATGACCGCGGTGTGGTCGTGGGCGACGGGCTCGCTGAACGCCTGAGCTTGAGCGTGGGCAGCAAACTGCGCCTGACCGCGCAACAGGCCGACGGCGAGGTGGGCGCCGACGTGTTCCGAGTGCGCGGCATCTTCCACAGCATCGCCCCGGCTATCGGCAAAGGGCATGTGATCATGACGCAAAGTGCAGCGCGCAAGCTGGCCGGACTGCCTGCGGTGGTGCATCAGGTGGTGGTGCAGTTGGCCGACGCGAACCAAGCCGACGCGGTGGCCGCCGCAGTGGTTCAAGCTGCCGGTGCAGGTGTGGAAGCGCCGACTTGGGGCGAGTTGCTGCCGATCCTCAAGAGTATGGACGGCCTGATCGGGCTCATCCAGTGGCTGATCGGGGTGTTCGTGAACGTGGTGGTCGGCCTGGGCATCTTGAATACGATGCTGATGAGCGTGCTGGAGCGCACCCACGAGCTGGGCGTGCTGCAAGCGCTGGGCACGCGGCCGCGCGGCGTGGTCGCGCTGATCGCCGCGGAATCATTCTGGATCGCCACGTTGGCGGTCGCGCTAGGCCTGGGTCTGGCGCTGCCCCTGGTTGCGTGGGGAGAGCAGCATGTGCTCCTGGACTTCTCGCAGGCGATGGGCGAAGGCATGGAGATCGGTGGGACTTCGCTGCGGATGGCCTTCCACACGCGACTGTCGATCGGCGGTGCACTGCAGAGCGCCGCGCTGGTGTACGCGATGACCCTGGCGGCGGGGCTGTGGCCGGCGTGGCGGGTCAGTCGGCTGCCGCCGGCGACGGCGCTGCGGTCGGTATAGCCAAGAGGGGGCAAGATGGCGGTGGTGCAAGTTAGCCAGGTGGTCAAAGAGTACCACGATCGCGGCAGCGCACCGGTGGTGGCCCTGCGTGGCGTGGATCTGACCGTAGAGGCCGGCGAATTCATGGCGCTCGCAGGTCCGTCGGGCAGCGGCAAGACCACGCTCTTGAACCTGATTGGCGCGCTGGATTCGCCGAGCCAAGGGCAAGTGCGCATCGATGGCCGCGACCTGGCGGGCCTTTCGCCGGTGCAGTTGGCCGACCTGCGGCGCGACCGCATCGGCTTTGTGTTCCAAAGCTACAATCTGGTGCCAGTGCTGACGGCGGCCGAAAACGCCGAGTATGTGCTGCAATTGCGTGGGGTCCCCAAAGCCGAACGGCGCAAAATCGTGGCCGAAGTCTTTGCGGCGTTGGGGATTGGCGAGCTGATGGACGCCCGGCCGCCGCAGATGAGCGGTGGGCAGCAACAACGCGTGGCGGTCGCGCGGGCCATCGTGGCAGCGCCGGCGGTAGTCCTGGCCGACGAACCAACTGCAAACCTGGACCAGGCATCGGGCCGGGCGCTGATCGAGCGGATGCACCAGCTGAACCACGAGCGAGGCATCACGTTCGTGTTTTCGACTCACGATCCGATGGTCCTGGAGCAGGCGGAGCGAGTGGTGCATCTGGTCGATGGCAAGATTGCCTCGGACGTGCGCAAGGGCGGCGCATGAAGGGCTGGGCACTGGCCTGGGCGGCCGTGGCGCTGATGGCGGGTTCCAGCCCGGCGAATGCCGACGAGCCGAGCCCAACGCTAGAGGGGCGCGCGTTCTACAAGACCATGGGGGTGGGCTATGCCCTGCCCCAAGCCTTGGTCGATGTCGCCGGGCACCTGAGCAAATTGACAGGGCAAGACACGAACTTGCCGCGTTCGTTGGCGGCAAACTACCACAGCGCTCGGGCGTGGGGACGATGGCTGGCAAGCGATAGCCTTGACTTCTCAGCCGGTTGGCAGGTGACGGCCGCGATGGCGAGCGACGCCGCGCTGCTAGGCGCCGGAGGCAGTGGCCTGGTCGGTGGGGCGGCCCCGGCCTCGCTGGCGCCGGCCAAGCGGCGACTGATCGACTTCGATCCCTACCTGTTGAGTAGGCCTACCCTGCGAGTCGGCCACAACTTGGATCTGCTGAGCGCGCATTGGCGCAGCCGCCTGGGCGACGTGACGGTGGGGCGGCAGGCGTTGGCGTGGGGCAGTGGTCGCTTCTGGAACCCCACCGATCGCCTGGCCCCGTTTGCGCCGAGCGACATCGACCGCGAAGTGCGGCGCGGAGTGGATGCCGTGCGCTGGACCGTGCCGCTGGGGGCGACGGCACTGGTCGACGTGCTGTGGCTGCCGCAACGCGTGGCGGGCGACCAGAGCGGGGTGGTGCGGGCGCAAACCAATGCGCTGGGTTGGGATGGGGCCCTTGTGGCGGCGAAATACGCGAGTGTTGGCCTGATGGGTGCCGACCTGGCGGGCGATGTGGGCCCCGTGGCCGTGCACGCCGAGGCAGCATGGAGCGGGCCGTGGGGGGGCCTGAGCAACTGGCACGAAAACATGGTGTTTCGTGGCGTAGTCGGCGGCGATTGGCGGCCGACCGAGAACTGGATGCTGATGGGGGAGTACCTTCTTGACGGCGGTGGCACCACGGACCCCGGGCGATACCTGAGCATCCTGCGCGACGGCGAGCACTTGCGGGGCGAATGGTTCGGCGCTGGGCGGCATCGGGCGGCGCTGGCGGCCGCCTACCGCTGGAGCGAGTTGCTGTCGGTCACTTGGACGACGCTGGTCAATTGCGCGGATCCAAGCGCGCTTCTGCTGCCGAGCGCGGAGTGGTGGTTCGAGCAGAACGTCCTGGTGCGGGCGGGCGTCTACGTGCCGTTGGGCCGGGGCGTGGCTGCGGGCGCGGTCACCAAGCTGCAGTCCCAAGACCTGCTGACACCGGCGGGACAGGCCACCGCGCAGAGCCTTGGAATTCAAAGT
Organism: Myxococcales bacterium; assembly: GCA_037441385.1. Classification (GTDB taxonomy): domain Bacteria; phylum Myxococcota_A; class UBA9042; order UBA9042; family UBA9042; genus SXRM01. The sequence goes on along the minus strand of JBBISH010000071.1, from coordinate 24,336 downwards.
GAATTCGGCATGTCGCCCTGGGGCGGGTTTCTGCAGGTGGGCATCTACCGGTAGCGGCCGGCACGGGCAAAGGACTTGACCTTTCAAGCCCTACGGCCCCCAACACGACCACTCGGCCGCGTAGCCCGCGGCGCCCGCCACTTCGGCGGGGTCGGCCGTCAAGAAATGATCCGAGGCCGCGGCGCTGTAGATGCGGGTGAGCTTGGTCGGCGCCCACGCCGTCGGTTGCGGCGAGCAGTAGCCCAGAACCTCGGCGCCGGTGTAGTCGGGCGCACCCTCGTTGGGGTCCAAGGACGGCATGTGGTCGGTGCAGGCAGCGCAGTAGCGCTGGTAGATGGGCACGACCGGCTGAGCGGCGCTACCTGGCCCGTCAAAGAGCGAAAACGCTGTCCCCTCTAGAGTATAGCCTGACTGCGGCGTGGTGGTGAGGCCGAACATATGGTCGCCGCCTTGACTGGCGACGAAGCGATAGACCGGGTGCTGCGCGGGTACGGCTGGAGGGGGCGGCGGCGTAGAACCGCCCGTAAATAGACGCATCCTGCCGATGACGCGGCTGTTGCCGTGGCTGTCGGTGGCGACGAGTTCGACAAGGTGGGCGCAGGCGCCCAAGTTGGCCGGCAGCGTGGCCATCGCGGCAAAACCCACGGCGCCCGAACACATGGCGTAGCCGGGCCAGGCGGTGCAGACGTCGGGGCGCGGGATCGACAAGGGCAAATCGGTCCACGGCTGGCCGTCCAAGAGCGCCTGCACCTTGGCGACCGCGTGGTTGTCGAGAGACCAACCCGTCAGGTTCACAGTGGTTTGGCCAAGCGGGATGGTCTGGTCCGCGGCGGGCGTGTCCAGGGCGCCAAACGGCGGCAGCTGGCTATCCAGGCCGGCGAGGATGCCCTTGACGGTGGCAAAGCTGCCGAGCACCAGGTAAGCGCGCGCGTGAACCGTGCCCATGGCGGGCAATCCGAAGGCGAATTGAGAGCGGAAGTTGTTGAAGACGCCGTCTTTTTGCCAGCCCTGAAAGCCCGGCGTGCGGTTCTCGTAGTACAGGGCGACGCCGTAGTCGTGGTTGGCGTTTTGCAGCGTCGCCCAGCCATCGGGCGAGTTGAAGGCCTTGAACAGGAAGCCGTCGTTGGCGGGCTGGTCGATGGCGATGACTTGGCCGGCGGAATCGAGGAGGACGTTCAGGTTGGGCGTGCCGGCAGCACCGAACGCCGCGTAGAGCGTGGGGAATTCCTGCAGGGTCACCGCATGGTCCAGTGCGGCGAGGTTCTGAACTTGCATTTCAATTTCAACGACGTTGTTCTGCACAAAGCGGAGCCGCTGGGTGTAGCGAACGTCGGAGAGCATGGTCTTCTTGGCCGGGTCGCTGCAGCCGGAATTGGCGCAGGTTGGCTCTTGCCAGTCGGGGTTCCAGTGGTTGGGTCGCACGACTGCGGTGAGGACGCCGTCTTGGCCGCCGATACTCTCGATGGGCGAACCGACGTTGCACTCGTTACCGCCTTGAACCGGGTTCCAGCCCAAGTACGTGATGCTGCTGGGGCAGCTAGCCGCCGGGTTGGTTTGGCAGGTGGCGTTGTAGGCGCAACCCTGCATGGCGCGGGCGGGATCGTAGAGCGCGACTTGGACTTCGCGGCCGGTGTCGTTGGCGTCGATGACGTTGGTGGTGTTGAGCCCAGGCTGTTGGCTGAAGCCGTAGAAGATGATGCTGGCGCCCCAGTTGCGGCGGACACCGATTTTGAGGGCGCCGTCGCCCTGGAGCAGGTAGTCGTCAGTGAAGGCGCCGTTCTGCACGGTCTGGACCGCACCGGCTGGCGATTGGGTGGGGAGCGGGCCACCCGTCACGGCTGCGGGAGGTGGGGCGTCGACGCAAGTTGGCGGAAGTCCTTGGGTATCGGGTGTCGGCGCATCGGAAGCGGCGCTGTCGGGCACGGGGGCATCGGCGGCCGGGACGTCGGGTTGGGCGACGTCGGCCTCAGCGGTGTCGAGTTCGGTCGTGTCGGGTTCGGCCGTGTCGGGTTCGGCCGTGTCTGACTGCGGGGCGTCGAGTCCGGCCGCGTCGATGTCCAAAGGCGGCGTCTTGGCGTCGGAGTCGGCGGTCGCGCCATCCGGGGCAACGCCCGTGTCCGCAGCGCCATCAGCCTTGGAAGTATCCGTGGCCGCGCCAGTCGTCTCGCCGCCTTGCGTTTCTGCCTTGGGCGCGTCGCCGCTCTGTGCGTCAAGCGCCGCTGCGTCATCACTGCCGGCGGTATCGTTGGCGCCGGCATCAGCGGCGGCATCGACCTGGCCAGCAATGTCGAGGACAATCGCCGCCTTCTGCGCTGGAGCAGGCGGTATGGCTGTGCAACCGGCAGCGAGGGCCGCCGCGACGACCGCACTGGCGAGGTGGCAGTCCGCCAAGCGCCCCCATGGACCGAGCACAGCGGCCACGGCTAGCGGACCTCGCGACCGCGACTCTGCTGGCGGCGCATCGCGAGGAACAGATTCTCTACCTTCTCGCGCGCCCACGGCGTCCTCCGCAGAAACTTGAGGCTGGAGCCCATACTTGGATCCTGCGCAAAGCAGCGGACGGGAATCTGCTGGGCCAGGCCTGGCCAACCGTACTGAGTCACCAGCGCCCGGAGCATGACTTCCAGCGTGACCCCGTGCAGGGGATTGTTGGGTTGCCGCTTGGTGTGCGACAGGTCGGCTTGCAGCGGCTCCGCGGCGGGACCGGGAGGGGCGGTGGCGTCAGGTTCGGTGGACATGGCGGGCCTCGCGCCCTGAGATGGCGACGGAGGTCCAGCTTGGCTTACTTGCCCCAGCTTGTCGAGCGCCGTCAAATCGTTGCAGCCATTTTCTACTATAGGATTTGTTTGATGATTTTTCAGCAACATCCCAGCCAGGACTTGGAGCACGGGATCTACTGGCAGCTGTCGATGGCCCGAATCTTGGGGACAAGTCCGGCAGGAATGACGGGCGCGGAGCTGATGGTGAACTTCTCGGGCACGAGCGTCTTGGTCTTGTACTGGACGTCGACGTAGTAGACGGCGTTGGGCGGGAAAGCCAGGGGCACGAGCTTGGACCAGACGCCGTTCTTGCCGCTATCCAGCGTGGCAGAGGCGTAGAAGTAGCAGTTGTCGCCGCTGGCCCAGGCACGCACTTCGTCGACCGCGAGCTTGCTGCCACCGCTATCGACCACGGCAGTGACGAGCGAGAGGCCGTTGGCGGATTGCACGCTGACTTGGGGTGGTTGCGGCACGTACGCGTAGTTCGCATCCGTGCCGAACCAGTGGCGGAACCACATCCGCTGTCCGCCGTCGGCGTGGAGGCTGGCGCGCGCTTCGATGTCGGCCTTGGCTTCCCCGCCGGTAAGGCCAAAGCAGCCGTGGTCAAAGTTGCCGATCAGCGAGTAGCGGTGGTCACTTCCCGGCAGTTGGCTGAAGGTGGCCTGCGTGGCGGTCAACGGGAAGAACTCGTCGGTCGTGCCGTTGAGCATGAGCACCTTGACAGAGGTGGTGGGGAGGCCCAGGGCGGGACTGATCAGGTCGCTCATGAGCTTTTTCCACTCGGGGCTGTCGACCGACAACCCGGCCTTTTGCAGCAACGTGTGTTGCCAGGCCGTGGGGGACTGCGTGGCGACGTCCCAGGCGAGGGATCCCGACATCGGCACCGCCACCTTGATCCGCGGGTCGTGGGCCGCTACCAGCCATGACATGACACCGCCAGCGGAAAATCCCGTAATTCCGAGGCTATCCGAGTTGACATCGGGGTGATTGGCCAGGCAGGTCACGCCGCGCATTGCCGCCGTGGCGTGGCCCCAGAACCAGGAACCGCGCGGGTCGACAAGGGTGTCGAACATGCGGTAGCCGTTCTTGGCGCTGGGACCCTGGCCGCCCGAGGTGTCGCTGGCGTTGGTGCCGCTGCCCGGTCCGCTGTAGGCAAGGACGAACATGCCCAGGCGGGCGGCGAGGCTCTCGGCCCCCTCCAAGGTCGCGTAACCGCCCAGACCGTGGGCAAGAATCACGCCGGGGAGCTTGCCACTGGCGTTGGCCGGCCGGGCGGCGAAACCCTGGATCGTGATGGGGACCAGTTTGCCTTCGACCGACTCCCAGGACTGGTACGTGACGTGCCAGGTCGACAGCATCGTCAAGTCCTTGAGTTCGTTCTTGGGGTCGCTGAAGGTGCACTGGGCGGTGAGGGGGTCGCTCACCTTCGCGATGTCCCACAGTGGCCCGTCGGGCGCAGCCACGCCATCGGCACTATCAGCGGGGACGGCGTCGGCAGCGGCGGTGTCGGCCGGTGCGGTGTCCGCCTCGACGGCATCTGGGGAACCGCCCGCGTCTTCGGCGGTGACGTCGGGCGCGATCGCGGCGTCTTTGGCAACATCGGGCCCTGGGGCCGCGACATCGCTGGAATCACTCGCATTTGTCGCGGTCGCGTCCTTTGCCGCGCTTTGGTCAGCCGCCGCTGCAGAGTCGATGGCGGTGTCGAAAGCAAGGCTGTTGGCGTCGAGGGATGCACCACCCGACGAGCTCGCATTGTTGGCCGAGCACCCAACCAGGCTCGCCATCAGCAGGAATCGGACAAGCTTGAACCGTTGCGGTGCAGGCATCGCCACCTCGCGTCCGTCTTGGGGCCGCGCAGGCGCATGCTGCGCCCACACCGAAGCCATCGTCACGAGCTAGGGTAGACAGACCGCGCCCGGCAATGCAAGTCGAAATCTGTGGTTGCCGGGCAGTCCGCGCGAGAGTGTTGACACGGCGCGACCCGCGAGACACCGTCTGCGCCCGGCGGGCCGGGATGGTCACCGCTTTGGGGCAATTTTGGGAGCTGGCGAGCACATGTCCGACGCGCGTCCCAACGGCCTGGCGCCAGCGCTCATGGTGGGCGTTCTGCTCGCGTCGCTCGAGATGGCCATCGTAAACGCAGTGTTGCCGCGGATCGCGACCGAGTTGCGCGATGCTGGGCTGCTCCCGTGGGTCTTTACTGGCTACATAGCGGCATCGACGGTGGCGACGCCGGTGTTCGGGGCGGTGGCGGACCGATTTGGGCGTCTGGCAGCGTACGCGTGGGGGATGGGTCTGCTCCTGGCCGGGTCGGCCGTGGCGGCGTGGGCGCCGTCGATGCCGTTTCTACTGGCGGGACGGGTGCTTCAGGGCTTGGGCGGCGGGGCGGTGATGCCGGTCACGATCGTCATCCTGGGGGACCGCTACCCGGTCGCGGACCGCGCGCGGATGTTCGGCGTGATTTCGCTGGTCTGGGGCGCGTCGACCCTGCTTGGGCCGCTGGTGGGCGCGGGGCTGACGGGCGCGTGGGGCTGGCGAGCGGTGTTCTGGGTGAACCTGCTGCCGGGCGGCGCTGCGATGTGGGGTGTGTGGCACGCGCTGAAGGACGAGCCGGCGGTGCACCGCGGCCACTCGTGGTGGCCCAGGGGACTGTTCCGATCGCGGGCACAACAGGTGCTCAATGGCGCCGGGGCGCTCGCAGTTGCCGCGCTATACGGCATCTTGGCGCACGTGGCAGTGTGGGTGCAGGGCGTCCAAGGTGGTGATTCGATGGCGGCGGGCGTGGCCCTGTTGCCCCTCACCCTGAGCTGGACGGCCGCGAGCCATGCCGCAGGCCGACTAGTGGGGCGATGGGGCCTTGCCGCGCTGTTGCGAGTTGGGGCGACCCTGCTCGTCGCGGGTCTGGGCGTGGCGTGGCACTGGACGATGGCGCCGGTGGGTCTGGGCATCTTGGGCGCGGCGATGGGCGTGCTCATCACGTGCCTGAACCTGGCCGTCCAGGAACTCGCCCCGCGCGAAGCCAAAGGTGCCGCGACCAGCACCGCCATTTTCCTTAGGAATTTTGGAGCCACCGCTGCCGTGCCCCTGCTGGGGCACCTCGCCGGCTTCCGGCCCGGGATGGCCAACCTCAGCGCTGTGCCCGACCTGGCCGGTGGCGTCCACGCGGCTGCCGGGGGGTGCCTTGCCCTCGGCGTCGTGGCGGCGGCGGCGGTCTGGCTGGGCCTCCCCCGCCGTCTCCAAATCCCCTGAATTTCGGTTGCAGCCATTTCCTACTCGGTACCTGCGGACCATGATCACCTGGGTGCGGGCAGCCATGTTGCCCATCTTGGTGATCGATCCCAGCGGTAATTTTGCTGCGGAATTTTCCGCAACCTCTCGTCCTGTCTTCGTTTGCACGCCAGGCAACCTAACAATTTCAATACGTAGAAGAAGGATGCATAACGTTCTTGTTGGCATGGGTCTTGATCGAGGAGTAGTAGCGGTCGCGTGACCGGACAACCGCTGGGGTGGAAGGTGAACATCCGACCGCCAAGCGACACTGACCACAGGCAACGCGGGACAAGCACGGGCCGGGCAATTCTGGCGGCCGTCGCGCTGGCAGCGACGTTTGGCTGCTCGGCGCCGCAGCAAGCCGATTCGCCTGCAGTCGGCGAAGACCTGGGGCTGGCCGCAGCAGAGACAGAAAGCGCGTGGCGACCAAACGAGTCTACAGACTTCCGCTACAGCGACGCGGCCCTGCGCGCCCCGACGCGGCTCAGGCAAGCGGTAAGCCTGGGTGCTATCACCACGTTTTGGTCGTCAGTTGGCCTGTGGACCTACTTCGCTTGGTACGGCAATCAGGCCAAGGCCCCCTTTGCGTTCGTGCACGAGGGCTGGTTCGGCGGCGATACCTACGCGGGCGGCGCCGACAAAGCGGGGCACCTGTTCGGCTCCTACGTCGCAGTCCGGGCAACTGCCCAGGAGTTGCAGCGCGGCGGCCTGGGAGCTGGCCTGTCGGCGACGTTGGCCAGTTTGGGCGCGCTCGCCTTCTTCGTCGGTATCGAAGTGAAGGACGGATTCCACCGAAGTTTTGGCTTTTCGACCGGCGACCTGCTGGCGGACCTGGCTGGGATCGGCGCCGCAAACCTGTTCCTTCTGAACCCGAGGGTCGACGAACTGCTCGACCTTCGTATGCACTACTGGCCGTCGCAGGAGTACCGACGCCGCGTAGTACGCGGTGACGTCGACACATTCGAGGACTACACGGGCATGGAGTTCGGCCTGTGGCTGCACCTGGGGAGCCTAGATGCCGTCCGGCTGCGACCGCGGTTCGACGTATTGCGCTATGTCGACCTTGGCGTCGGGTACGCGACCGACAACTTCAAACCGAGCCCGTCTGATCCGGCAGCCGTGCGAGTCAGGCGGCCGTATGTGGGTATCGGATTGAATGTCGCGGCCTTCGTCGATGCGCTCGTCTTTGACCGCGGCAAACAGAGGGGACCTGCGCGCGACGCGGCGCTTCGCGTACTCGAGTTCTATTCGGTGCCGGGCACGTACCTTCGCGCCGGGCCAAGGCTGGAGTCCGACTAGTGTACTCAGGCTAAACCCCTTGCATATTCACCAGTAGAAAATGGCTGCATCAGTTCGGGCTATGGATGGGCTCGGGCTCGCCGACCTTGGTTGGGCCGTCCGCACCGGACCGTGCGTCGGCGGTCGGCCGCCGGTATCGCTCGTACACGGCGTCGCGCCAGGCCAGCAAGTCACCGAACTCCGCCGCCATCTCGGCCACGGTCCAGCACCGGCGGCTGCCCGGCGAAATGCGGAGGTAGGGCCCGTGGTGCGGCCCGACGGGGAGGAGCATTTGGGCCGCCGTGATGTCCGCGAAACTGAACCGCCCAAGCAGCGTCGCGGGGCCGTCCGCGGGGTTTGGCCCCAGCGCGGTGCGCAAAGCGAGGAGGTGCTCCCGGATCGTCGCGAGGTAGACGGATTCCCCGGCCGTGGCGTGGTACTTGGTGATGGTCCGCAGGACGCCGTACCGGCTGAGGGCCAGCGCACCGACCGGGGCGAGCGGCCGGAGGCGACGTGGGATCATCTCGAGCAGAGCCTCTGGGTCGGCGGCAATCCGCGGCAAGGCCAGGCCGCGCGCCGCCTCCAAGACCGCATTACTCCGCTGATTCCACTCGGCAATCGACGCATCGCCATCCGACGGAAAGAGCGACCAGCCGCCACCATGCTTGTCAGCGTACTTCCCGATTTCCAGCGAGTCGGTCAGGGCGCCCTCGGGCGTCAGCAGGACCGGCACGCTGGCGCGCTGGGACCAGCCAATCTTCGCTTTGAGGCCAAGTTCGCCGAGGAGCGGCGTGTACACCTTGCGCCGATGGGGCAGCTGAGACAACTCGATTGCCCAGCGCGCCCGCTCTGACCACGGTGAATACGGTAGATAAATGAGGGTGTTCATGAGCCTCGCACACGTACCGAGCGCCACTTCGCGGGCAACTGCGTCAAACGAATGTACGCACGACGCAGCAGGCCGTCAAACATCGCTGCCCGCGGCAACTCAGAATTTGCCAATATTTTTGCATGGTAGAAAATGGCTGCATGCGCCCCTGCCATTCGCCCCTGCCTCGTTGCCGCGTTGGACGGCCAGGATCCACCACCGAAATTCGCCCCGGCCGCCGAATTGGGATGCAAATCAAGGCGCAAGGAGCGGAGCGACTGAGGCGAGCTAGCGGTCGCCGCAGGGAAAAGGGCCCCAGCGGTCGCCCGAAGGGTGAACGGGTCGCCCCAGTGGGGCAACCCGTAGCTGGGACGACGCAGCAACGCCGAGTTGCGCCCAAAGCGGCGGATCGGGGACGGGCGGCCACTTGTGAGGCAAGGGGGGTTCTGCGAAGCTTTGGGACACTCGGCGCCCCCGCATCCGACAGCGCCGGCCCAGAGGGACCATGCACTTCGACACGCTGGCGATGGTGCTGCTGCCCGCCGCGACGGCCTTGGCGCTCACGGTGTTGATCGGACTGCGCAAACTTGCGCGGCGGCCCGCCGCGGCCGTAGACAATGCGGCGATGCTGACCGTGCGAGGCGGCGAGGTCGTCGCGGCGTGCCTGATCGGCGGCGCTGCGGCCGCGACCGGTGGCGCAGACTGGGCAGACCGCGCAGTATGGACCGCGGCCATGGTCGCAGTGGGCGCAACCGCCCAGGTCCTCGCGGTCGGTGCATCGCTCACGGTGTTGCTGCGGCGGGACACCGGCGAACAGCTCGGCAAGGCGAACCTCGCCGTCGGGCTCGCGGCGGCAGCATACGATGTGGCCGTCGGCCTTGTGGTTGCGAACAGCCTCGTCGGTAGCGAGCACGGCGACTTGGTGCCCGGACTGGTCTTTGTGGGGCTTGGGGTCGCGGCGGTCCTCGTCCTCGCGACGCTCCTCCGCGCCCTGACGTCCTTCGACGACGCCGAGCAACTCCGTTCCGGCAACCTCGCCGTGGCCGTGGCGCACGCGGGGATGACACTCGCGGTCGCGCTTTTGGTCAGCCACGCCACCGCGGGCGAGTTCGACGGTTGGGCCGTATCCCTCCGCGCCTTCAGCGAAACCATCGCGTTCGCGGTCGTCCTCGTCCCCATCCGCATCGGGGTCGTGCAGGCCGCCCTGCTCCGGCGCGGCTGGCAGTGGCGCGGCGGCGCCCTGGATCAACTCGTCGGCACACACCGCCACACCGGCGCCGCTACCCTGGAAGCAGCGGCTCTCATCGGCGGCGCGCTGGCGGTCCGCGCGGTGGTGGGCTAGCCCATGCATCCCCAGCCCACCCAGCCCGACAAAAGCAAAGACTACGCGGACTTTGCGATGCGCGTCATTGCCGACGGCTGGCTTCCCGACCCGTGGCTGGAAGGGGCGCCCCGCCTCGCGGCGACTCCCCACGTCCTTGCCCCGGCCACCGCGGCCCACCTCTGCGCCGCCGCCGAAGGGGTCGCGCTGGCCCACGACGAGCTGTGCCGCCTCCTCGCCGCCGAGCCCGAGTTGCTCGAACCCTTGAACCTCCAGCCGGTCCAGCAGGCGTTGTGGTGGTCTTCGGCCCCGGCGTGGCATGGCCTCGCGCGGGCCGATGTGTTCGAGACCGCGCAAGGCGGCATTCAGATTTGCGAATTGAACTGCGATACCCCCACGGGCGTCGCCGAGTCCGTCGTCCTGGGTCGCCTCCTCGCGGCGCCTGGGCGGGTCGATGCCAACCGAACCCTGCTCCAGCGCTGGGTGGCCCTGCTCCGGCGCGCGGCCACCGCGCAGGCCAAAGTCGAGCGCTCTTTGACCGCCGGCCTGGTCTGGCCGACCGAGCAAACCGAGGATATGCCCATGCTTTTGCTGTGGCGGGGCGCCCTGGAAGAGGCGGGCTGGCGCGTCGTGGATGGCTCCCCTTTCAATCTGGGGCTTGGCGCAGACGGCCGCGCGACCCTGCTCGGGACCCCTTGCGACGTCATCGTGCGCCACTACAAGACCGACTGGTGGGCCGAGCGGCGCCCGGCGTGGCGCGACGAAGCGCCCGTGCCGGACAGCGAGCCACTCCTCGCGCAACTCCAAGCCCTATTGGGGGCCGAGGCCGCGGGAGCGACCGCCATCGTCAATCCGATGGGCGCGATCGTCCCCCAAAACAAGCGCTTCCTTGCCCTGCTCTGGCGCCACCGCGACCGCCTGAGCCAGGCCGCACGCCACGCCATCGAGGCCTGGATCCCGCCGACCGAACTCTTGGAAGACGTGCCAGTGTCCACGCTCCTCGCCGAGCAGGCGGCGTGGGTACTCAAGTCAGACTACGGCTGCGAGGGCGACGAAGTCGTGGTCGGCGCGGAGGTGACAGCCGAAGACTGGATGCGCGCCCTGGAGCAGACGGTCCCGGGCCGCTTCGTGGCGCAGCGGTGGTTCGAGGCAGCACGCAACTCCGCAGGCGAACAGGTCAACGTCGGAGTCTACCTCATCGGCGGCGAGGCGGCCGGCCTCTTGGCGCGCCTCTCGAAGCAGGCCACCGACCAACGCGCGGTCATGGCCACCATCCAGATCGCCACAGCTCAGGAGGCGCCCGATGGCCGAAGCTGACCAGAGCCCCATCGAACGACTCACCTTCTTTGACAAGACCGAGTTGGTTGGCGCGCGGTGGTGGCAACCGTCGGTCAGCGACGAGGGCGACACAAACACGCCGGGGCGGCGCAAGGCGCTACTGATCCTCGGCGCACTCGTCGCCGCTCCCCTCGCGGTCGCGGTGGTGAACCACCTCAGCGACGACAGCGCCACCGACCAGATTCGGCCCTCTACCGACCTCCAGCGCGAGAACGGCTGGGATGTGGGGAGCGCCGGACGCAAGCTGGATTGGGCCGACGCGAACATCACGGACGTAGATGGCAGCGTCGACTGGCAGAAGCACGTCAAGACGCTGGCCAGCGACCTGGCACCGCCGCCGCCGCTGCTGCTGCCCTGGGCGCTGCCGACGCTGCTGCAGATGCCGTCCCTCCCCATCAACGCGTCCCTGGCCAACCAAATCATGCCGATCTGCGACTCCTCTGACATGCCGGACGCCTGGCAAGTGGGGCGCGCGCTGGTCGGCCAGCTCGGCGTAGTGCCCGGTGCGCACAGCGACTTGATGGTCGTCGTGGACTTGCCCGGCCCGAAGTCGATTTCGGTCGCCGCGGCCTTGAGCGACGCGATGACGCCGGTCTTCATCTTGGACAACTGCCCCCATCCCGCTGGCGTCGTGCCCGCGCACCGCACGCTGGGCGCCCTGCTCTACCTGCTGCCGCGCTTCCTGGCCGGGCCAAGTGTGCGTCCAGCCGGCGCGCCGCCCGTCCTCGTCTTGGATTCGGCCAGGTTGTCGCCCTACTCGGACGCTCCCGATCAGTTCGACAACCGCTACCTGGCGCGCATGCCGTCGCCAGCGCAACTCCGCGAGGTTGGCGTAGCCCATGTGCTGTACGTGGGGATGAGCACAGATGTTTTAGACGACCTAGTCGATTCCTTCGACGCATGGGTCAAGGCCGGTATCGACATCCGCATGGTCCAATACGGCGATTTCACGCCGACCACCAGCACAACCGGCGAGCCCAACTTCGGCCCCGGCCGACGGGCGTGGTTCGGCGGCACGGCCGAGAGCGACGCCGGCTTCTGGTACAACTACGGCTGGTATCAGCCCACCGTGCCCCGCCCGCTGGGCTGGGTCGCGCGCCCTAGCGGACTCTGGCGCTTCCGATGGCGTTCCAGCGTCTTTGGCAGCAACCTGGGCCGAGTCCACACCATCCGCTGGGGCGGCGGTCTGGGTTCCAGTGGTCGCAGCGGCTCGTGGACGCGCACGGGCGGCTCGTCGTTTGGCTGACCGAGGCGGCACCGAGACAAGCAAGGAGGCCCATGGCCTGGACATTTTTCAACATGCAGATGGCGTTTCGATCGCCGCCCGGCGACCCGCTGCGTCAAGCGGTGCGCGACCTGGTCGTCAAGAGCGGCCACCGCCACACTCCAAGTCAGCACCGCGAGCTGTATCGCCGCCTGAACGAACTGGTGCAACGCGCGATGCCGCAACTCCAGCGATGGGCGTGGGACCTGGTTCGCACCGACTCTGCCCGCGACGACTACCAAGAGTGGAACACCGACCTGGAAGATACCAGCGATGTTCCTGACATGCAGGCCAACGCCGCAACACCGTTTGAGCAGCACGCGGTCATCACCGTCATCCTATTGACGCCCCAAGGCAGCGTGGCGGACCAAGGGCTGGGCGTTCTCTGCGACCTCCCGGAGTCCATCTGGATGCGGCGGGCCACCTGCGCTCGCCTGCTCGCCGGCCTGGAGTCTCTGGATTTTGCCACCATGCACGGCGACGGCATCTATCTGCAACCCGGCCCCCGCGGCCACGGCCCTTTGGCGGCGGACCTGGACGACGGCTGGGACTGGCTCGCCGCAGTCGAGTAATCGCCACATGTCGCGGCACCGATCGATGGCACCCATTTTCTAGGTAACTTTCTAGGTATTGAAATAACGAGCTATTCTGCCACCGGCTCGCCATCGTGACGCTGGCCATGGTGGGCCGCCAGTGTGCCCTGCAGCACCGGCAACGCAATCTTCAGGGCCGCCGACAAGATGAGCAGGCCCGCCGCCCAGACCCCGGCCGCGATCTGCCACTCGACCAGCGACGGCCGGTACTCCACCAGCTCGTGCAGCGTGCTCGGCACGAAGCCGGGGATAATGAGACCCATCCCCTTCTCGATCCACAGGCCGACGAAGGCGAGCCCGGCCGCGGTCAGCAGCCGCCTGGGTCGCTGGTGCACGTCGCCGCGCATCAGCAAGGACAGCGCGACCACGTTGCACGCGATCGCCGTCCAAATCCACGGCACCAGCGCCGACTTGCCATGCAGACCAAAGTACAGGTACTTCGCCGACGAGACGTGAGCGCCGCCGGTGTAGAACTCCGTGAACACCTCGGACCCCACCATGAACAGGTCGATCGGCAACGTGACCTGCATGATCCGCGTCAGGGTCTTGATGGGCCCGTTGCCCACCGGCAGCCCGGCAAAGCGCTGCAGCGCGTACAGAATTGCCACGATGAAGGCGGGCCCGGACACAAAGGCCGACACGATGAAACGCGGCGCCAGGATAGCGGAATTCCAAAATGGCCGACCGCCCAGCCCCGAATACAGGAACGCCGTCACGGTATGGATCGAGATGGCCCAGCCGATCGACAGGAACACGAACGGCACGTACCACTTGGGGTTGGCCCGCCGCCCGAGGAAGCGCATGTACAGCAAGTACCCGCAGATATGCAGGTTCAGCAGCAGGTAGCCGTTCAGCACCAGCACGTCCCAGGTCAGCATCGAGATGGGCCAGTGGAACCGGCCGATGAGCGGGATCATGTGCCAGAACCGGTCGGGGCGGCCCAGGTCCGCCACCACGAACATGAGGCACACCGAGATCGCCGCCACCGCCAGCAGCTCGCCGATGATGGTCAGGTCGTGCATGTCCTCGTCGTGGTACAGGTAGGCAGGGATCACCATCATCACTGCGCCGGCCGCCAACCCCACGGCAAACGTGAAGTTCGCGATATACAAGCCCCACGACACCTGATCCGTCATGTGCGTCAGCACCATGCCGCTCGCGGTCTGGCTCGCCCAGGCGTGCAGCCCGACCAAGGCCACGGCGGTCAGCACGGTCATCCAGGCGTAGAACCCCAGCGACCCCGCGGTCGCCAAGCGCACGGCGTGCCACAAGAACCGCGGATAGCTCTGCAAGTGGCTGTTCTTGGTAGACATGGTCGACTCCCGCACTATTTGTCGAAGAAGTAGAAGAACCGGGGCAGCGTGCCCAGTTCCTCCTTGAGGACGAACACGCGCTTGTTCTCGATGACCCAGCGGATCTCGCTGTCTTTGTCGTTCAGGTTGCCGAACACGCGCGCGCCGGTGGGGCACGCCTCCAGGCAGGCCGGCAGGCGCCCTTCGCGGGTGCGGTGCAGGCAGAAGTGGCACTTCTCGACCACTCCCTGCGGCCGGAGCCGGTTCGACAGATAGCCCTGATTCGGGTTGATCTCCGCCGCCGGGACCTCGGGTTTCTTCCAGTTGAAACGGCGGGCGTGGTACGGACAGGCGGCCTCGCAGTAGCGGCAGCCAATGCACCAGTTGTAGTCCACCACCACGATGCCGTCCTTTTCTTTCCAGGTGGCCTCGACCGGGCAAACCTTGACGCAAGGGGCGTTGTCGCACTGCTGGCACTGCACCGGCAGGTAGTAGTTGCCCTTGCGCGGAACCGGATGATCGTAGGTGGTGTTGCCGCGCTCCAAGTCCAGCGAGCCCTGCTCCATCTCGATGACGCGAATGTAGCTGTTGCCGCTCGGCCGGTCGTGGTTGTTCTCTTGGTGGCACGCCTCGGAGCACTTGCGGCAGCCAATGCAGATCGACAGGTTCAGCGCGTAGGCAAAGCCCACACCGTCTTCAGCCTGCGGGTCGGCGATGTGGACGTCGGCGCCATACTGCTGCTTGGTCTCGGCCTCGAGCCTGGCGCAGATGTCCTTTTTCTCCAGCGTCGTCAGCTCTTTGTAGTGGCGCTGCAAGAAGCCGGCCAGCGAGGTGGTCGGCTTCCAGTCCATCAAAGGGGCGATCGCCCGCGCAGTGGCGGCCGTGCCCAAGGTCGCGGCGGCGCCCAGCATGAGCTTGCGACGGCCGGCGCTCTCCGGCGCCTGGGGCTGCATGTTCTCGATCTCACTCATGGTGACCTCCGGCAGCGGCCTCGGCTTCCAAGAAGCGGTCGCGTGGACGCTGCACCGGCGCAAATTGCGGGTAGGCCGGCACGTGCGGGTTGTGGCAATCGACGCAGACGTTGCGGACCCGGTCGCCGCGGCGCAGATCCCAGTAGCCGTTCATGCCGCCGTGGGCGCCGTGGGCGTAGTCGCGGGCCTGCGGACCGTGGCATTGGCTACACAAATCGATGACAGACGACATGGATATCCGACGATCGTCGGCCAGCCGGAGCTGATCGCGATCCTGGAGATCGTGGCAGGCACCGCAGGCGATATTGCCGTGCTTGAAGCGGAAACCGGCATGAAATTCCTTCAGATCCTCGGCCTTGCGGGCGTAGGGTGGCGTGCTGTGCTGCTTGTGGCAGCTACCGCAAGGTGCTGAAATCACTTGCCCTTGTGGACCCCGCCTGCCCGTGTCCAGCGTCCCCACGTCCGGTTTGACGTGAATGACAGTCGCGTGACGCTCAGCCATTTTCTTTGCTGACACAGGCTGTTGCGCAGCATCCGTTGCACCACGCGCCACCGCCGCGGCCATTCCAAGACCCAGAAACGCGACCGCCGCCACGCTGCCGATCTGTTGCCAAGGAATTCGGTTTTTTGCCTTTGGTTCCATGGGTTCTGGCTCCAACTCCAGGATTCGCCGCGGCGGGCCGTTGTGGCTTCCTGCCGCGCTCACAACGCATCAATAGACTTTTTTATATTGTAAAGCAAGCGCAGGTATGGCATGCTCGCGGTCAGCGAACGGCCACTTCGACCCGGGTCGGTCGCCCACGAGGAGCCCATGCCTGCTGTCGGTTGGATCGCCAAGCTGGACCTTTCTGCAAGCAGTTTCGAGGAGATTGCTGCTCGCCTGGCAGGTTCGGACGGGGTCTTGATTGGCGACCGCGCGGGCGCGGAAGTGGCCCTGGCGACCTGGGCCGACTCGCCCGAGCAGGTGGAAACCCAGGCCGAGTTCGTGCTTTCAGTGGATGGTATTGTCGGCTGTGATCTGGCGTTCGTGGACTGGAGCGGAGAAGAGATCTCGCCCAGCAGCGCCCAGCTGTGGCAACGGCGGCGGCGTCACGGGCTGGGCGGCGCGGGCAGCGAGCAGTAGCGGCCCCTCGGGGCCAGGAGGAAGCAGATGGATCGGCGCAATTTCTTGCAGAAGTCCGCACAGATGTCGGCCCTGGCCGCGGCCTCGGCCCTGGTGCGTTCGCGCGCCGAGGCGACGCCGACCGCGCCCGCGACGACGGCCCCGGCCGTGGACCCAGGCATCGCCGCCCGCAACGCCGAGGTGACCTGGAACAAGGCCCCGTGCCGCTTTTGTGGGACAGGCTGCCACGTGCAGGTCGGCGTGGCCCAGACCGAGAAGGGCAAGCGCGTCGTGGCCATCGCCGGCGACCGCATGGCCGAAGTGAACAAGGGCCTGCTGTGCGTCAAGGGCTACCACGTCGGCCTCGCCCTGTACGGCCAGGACCGGCTGACCCAGCCGCTGCTCCGCCAGCCCGACGGCAGCCAGACGCCCATCTCGTGGGAGAAGGCGATCGAGATCGTCGCCCAGCGAGTTATGAAGGATCCCAAGGGCTTTGCGATGTACGGCTCGGGCCAGTGGACCATCCCAGAGGGGTACGCGGCGCTCAAGTTCATCAAGGGTGGCCTGGGTCACAACCACATCGACCCCAACGCGCGCCTGTGCATGGCCTCGGCCGTGACGGGCTTTATCTCGACCTACGGCGTTGACGAGCCGGCGGGCTGCTACGACGACTTGGAGGCCGCCGACACCATCATCTTGTGGGGCAACAACCCGGCCGAGATGCACCCGGTACTGTTCTCGCGGATCGTCGACCGGCGCCTGCGCGGCGAAAAAGTGACGATTTTTGACATCACCACGCGCCACACCCGGTCGTCGGACCACGCCGACCATGTGCTGATGTTCAAGCCGCAGAGCGACCTGGCGATCGCCAATGGCATCGCCAACTACTTGATCCAGAATGGCAAGCTCGACCAGGCCTTCGTCGACAAGCGGGTCGCCTTCCGCAAGGACGCCGACGTGGCCAAGCCGAACCTGGACGGCGTGCCGATGAACTTCGAGGAGTACAAGAAGGCCGTCTCGTTCTACACGCTGGACAAGGTGGCCGAGATCTCGGGGATCGAAAAAGACAAGCTGCAGAAGCTGTTCGAGGTGTTTGGCCAGAAAGAGCGCCGCATCATGTCGCTCTGGTGCATGGGCATGAACCAGCACACCCGCGGCACGGCGATCAATCGGCTGGTGCACGGCGTGCACCTGCTCAGCGGACATTTTGGTCGACCGGGCGACGCGCCCACCTCGCTGACGGGCCAACCTTCGGCCTGCGGAACGGTGCGCGAAGTGGGCACGCTGGCCCACGCCCTGCCCGGCGGCCGCGTGGTGGCCAATGACCACCACCGCGAGGAAACGGAGGAGATTTGGGGCGTTCCCAAGGGGCGCATCCTGGCCAAGCCCGGCTACCACACGGTGGCGATGTGGGAGAAGTTCTCGACCCCCACGGACAAGGGCGGCGACATCCACACCATCTGGGTGCAGGTGACCAACCCCGGACAAACGCTGCCGAATCGCACCAAGCTGTTCAGTCACCACAAGGCGGGGCCAGACAAGTTCCTCATCGTCTCGGACGTGTACCCCACCGCGACCACCCGCGACGCCGACCTGGTGCTGCCGAGCGCGATGTGGGTCGAGAAGAACGGCATGTTCGGCAACTCGGAGCGGCGGACCCAGCAGTGGTTCAAGATGGTGGACCCGCCCGGCGAGGCGCGCGACGACTGCTGGCAGACCCTCGCGGTGGCGCACAAGCTGCTCGAGCTGGGCCACCCGGGGATGAAGACGGTGGACGGAAAATTCCTGTTCCACATGGAGAAAGACGGTCGCGAGGTGCCGGCTTGGCAGTGGCCGCACTACTACGACCGGAATGTGGACGAGGCCCTGTTCGAGGAGTACCGCAAGTTCTCGCGCTACAAGCACAAAGACCTGGCGCCCTATCAAGAGTACGTCAAGGCGCGCGGTCTGCGCTGGCCGGTGGTGCAGCAGCCGGACGGCTCGTGGCGCGAGACCCGCTTCCGGTTCGCGGAGTTCGATGACCCCTACGTCAAGAAGGGTGAGGTCATCCAGTTCTACCACTCGGTGACCAAGGACGACCGCGCCCAGGTCTGGTTCAACCCCTATGAGGCGCCGCCCGAGGTGCCCGACGCCGACTACCCGCTGTGGCTGTGTACCGGCCGCGTCATCGAACACTGGCACAGCGGCACGATGACGATGCGGATTGCGCCCTTGCGCGACGCGATGCCTCAGGCCTATGTCGAGGTCCACCCCGACGACGCCAAGGCGCTGGGCATCCAGAACGGCGAGGTGGTGGCGGTCGAGTCGCGGCGCGGCTCCATCGAAGTGCCGGCGTGGATCGGTGGGCGGGCCAAGCCGCAAAAAGGGCTGGTGTTCGTGCCGTTCTACGACGAGCGGTTGCTGATCAACCAGGTGACGCTGGAGGCGCACTGCCCGATCAGCAAGCAGCCGGACTACAAGAAGTGCGCGGTGCGCCTGCGCAAGGTCGCCGTCGCACCCGCCCAGCCGGCGTATGCACCCGCGCGCGGCAACGGCTAGTCCGGAGGTGACCATGCAAACGCATGAAAAACAACCCAATCCCGGTGGCCGCTGGCTGCACGTGCTGGCGGTCGGGGCGCTGTCGGTGGCGCTCGTCGGCTTCTTGGCCGGGACTACCCACGTCGAGAGGCCGGCCGCGTCGGCACCCACCGCGCAGGACGCCGTTGGGGTACCGCCCGCGCCGAGCTACCGCGAACTGCGCGAACGCGGCCGGGATCCGCTGCCGCCGGGCGCTAGCGAGCTGCTCCTACAGCAGATGCCGCCGCGCGACGTCTCGGCGACCGTGGACCCTGGCTTTGCCGAGCGTGAGCAGGCGGTTGCGGCCCGTCGCCAGCTGCGCGCGTTTGACGGGGCGCCACCGCGGGTGCCGCACGTGGTGGGTCAAGAGGGACTGGCGGCGTGCGGGGCCTGCCACATGGAGGGACTGCTGATCGGGGGCAAGCCGATCCCGCAGGCCAGCCACGCCAACTACACCAACTGCACCCAATGCCACGTGCCGACCGACGCACCACTGCCCAAGTCGATGGCGCGCCTGGACCAAAGCGTGGGCAGCAGCAGCTTTGTAGGCTGGTGGGGCCCCAGTTTTGGCCGCCGCGCCTGGCCGGGGGCGCCTCCCGCCACCCCGCACAGCACCTGGATGCGCAACCAATGCACCGCCTGCCACGGCGACAGCGGCGCGCTGGGGCTCAAGACGTCGCACCCTTGGCGGACCAGCTGCGTGCAATGCCATGCGCTGCAGTCGGATTTGGAGAACCCGGGGCCGCCGCGCTCGCCGCTGCCACCAGGTCCGGGCGCGCAAGCTGGCGAGATGCCGCGGGCCAGCGTCGGCAATCCGCAGGGAGCCCCCGCGCCATGAGCGAGACTGTGTTGGATGTCAAGGACTTGCCGCCTGTCCACGAGGTCTGGTTGGACGCCGGCGAGCTCGCGCAGTGGCTGACGGACCTGAAGGAATTCGCCCAGGTCGAGAGCGTGGCGGTCAAGGGCGGCCCTGGGTATGCCCAGCTGGCACCGGCCGAGCACTTGGCCCGCGCGGGTACCGCGCTACAGGCCGGAGAGTGCGCAGCCGTGCAAGTTCGTTACCATTTTGACGGAGCGGACTGGGTCGACACGGCGGCACGCCTGCCGCGCGGGACGCGGCTGGTGCGGATGCGCGCGCCAACGGCCTGAACAATTGGCTCAATTGGCGGGAGCGCCGGCAGCAATCCAACCGCGGATGGCTTCGACCTTTTCGGCCGGCAGCGCCAGCCCAGGCGGCATCTGGCGCTGGCTGCCCACCTTGCCCTGGACGATCAAGTAGAGCAGCGACTTGCTGGGATCACTTGCGGCGACGCGGAGGTACGTGCCCCCTTGGCCGTCGCTGACTTGGCTGGCCACGCCGACCAGGCTGGCCCGGCTGGCGGGGGCGTCGGTCAATTTCAGGCCCGCTGCGGGCGACCCGGCGCCGTGACAGCCGCTGACGGCGCAGCTTTTGCTGAACACGTTGGCCTGCAGCCAAGTCAGGGTGGGCTGGCTGGTGGTCGCCGGTTCGCCGTCGTCGGTCGCGCAGCCGGCGGCCAGGGCGGCTAGGAGCCAAACTGGCCAGCTCCGAACGCCGAAAACGGATGCAGCCATATTCTACTCCACAAAATGATTGCGGTATTCAGTCAGCGGTCGCGTCGGTGCTGCCCGCGTCGGCGGTGGCTGTGCTGGAACCGCTCAGGCAGGCGGCGAGCATGCAGCCCTTGCCGGACTTGGGGTTGTCGGGGTCGCCCGCGCAGACGGCCCCGGCGCCGCAGTCGTCGTCGCTGCCGCACGGGCGCGTGCAGAACTGATCTTCGGTCGAGTACGCCGCCGTGCAGATGACCGCCGGCAGGTCCAGGTCGCTGCCCAGCGCCTTGTTCAGGTTGCACTCGCCGCCGCCCTTGGTGCACGGCCGACCAACGCCCTTGGGGTTGTCGCACCAGCGCGCCTGGCACGCGTGCAAGGGGGCCACCGCGCTGACGCAGGCTTTGCCGGCAACGCTGCCAGTGTCGGCCGTGTCTGTCGCGTCGTGGGTTGAGACCGTGGCCGCAGTGCCCTGGCAGCCCGCGAGGATGAAGAGGAGCGAGGCTAGTCGTCGCACAGGATCAACCCCTTGGGATTCTTGGAGGTGTAGTAGTTCACGCTGGTGCACATCTCGGCGGGATACCCGATCTTCTTCTGGGTGTCGTTGTGCCAGGTGCACGTAACGCGGATTTTGTCGCCGGCCTTGAGGTGGACACTTTTGCCGGCGGCGTGCAGCACGGTCACGGGCGGGGCGTCGCGGTACTCGGCGGTCCAGGACGGCACGCTATACATCTGCTGGGACTTGCTGCCGTCGCCGGGCACCACGTCGACCTCGATGTGCTTGCCCCATTCGTGCATGTGGCCGGTGGTCGCAACGATGTCGAGGTCCATCGGCACCTCGCAATCCTTGGTGACGCTGGTAGTCTCGCCCGGCAAAATCGTGATATCGCTCGCGTTGACCAGGACGTAGTTGACTTCCATCTCGGGGGAAACGGCCGTGAAGCTCAGGTTGGCAGCGTCCTGGATCTCGATGTCGCTGTCGCTGTAGTTGTTGTAGTGCGACTGGAAGACGATCGACGTGCCCTTGGCCAGCTTGACCGCACCGCCCGGCGGCAGGAACTGAAAGTTCTCTTTGGTGCTGTTGTCCGGCAAGACCAGCGGCCGCAGGTTGACCATGTCCGCCACCGAGCTGCACTCCCACGTCTTGCCCGGCGGCAGCGGGTCGTCCGAGCGCATCGCCACGATGTGGTGGCCCAACGAGCCTTGGAAAGCCGTAAATTTCGTCACCCAGTAGTCTTGATCCGGCGACCAGTCCGGCACCCAGCAATACATCGCATCTTTGCCCTTCTTGATGGTCAGCTTGGGGCCAACAAAAGTGCGGCCCTCGGTGGCCTTCAGAACGGGATAGCCCTTGGCCTTTTGGTCAGCCACCACTGAAGTGCCGGTGGATCCCGACTCGCACGCCGCGACTGCGCTGGCCAAGAGCACGGCCCTGGTCAGCAAGGCGCCAACACGGGCGAAACGGGGAGTGCGCTTGGCCAGCGCCGACGAGTCCGAGCGGCGCCCGGCAAAGGCGCACCACATCAAGGGGTTCATGGATTCTCCGCGGATGGTGAATTGGCAGCCGCCCGGTCCCACCCAGGGCTGCGCAGGTCAAGAATGATAGTGGCGAGGCCGTTGCAGGTGCAAGCGGGAGGGTGGTCAACCTTATGTAACAAGTTGGCAACTTGCCGCAGCAGTCAGTCAGCCGGGGGTGCGGAAATCGTCGGTGCCTCCGGCGCGGCCACGCTATGCGCACCCCGCCTGATTCACGCCTATACGCTTAGTCTGACTCGTTGCGCAACTGGCGAGAATCTGGCGGGGCCCCCGGTTCGGGCCCGGAGAATTGCCCGAGTTTTCAATCCGATTCGGACGGAACTGGTACTACGGACGATTCTGCGTCGGCCAACCGCCACCGGCCTGCGTGGCGCTCGACTTGACGCTTTCTGCCCGCCAAGCGCACAGTGCCAGCAACTACCTTGAGGAGAGTCCCGTGACGGCACCCGCGACGGACCTGCAAAAACTTTTGAGTGCGGCGAGCTTTGCCGCGCACCGCCACCGCACCCAGCGCCGCAAAGACGCCGAGGCCTCGGCCTACATCAACCACCCGCTGGCCCTGGCCACTTTGTTGGCCGTAGAGGGCGGCGTCGACGACATCGACGTGCTGTGTGGCGCGCTGCTACACGACACCGTCGAGGACACGGGGACCACGCTGGACGAGCTGGTCGCCCAGTTCGGCCCTGTTGTCGCGGGGATCGTGGCCGAGGTGAGCGACGACAAGTCCCTGCCCAAGGCGGAGCGCAAGCGCCTGCAGATCGAGCATGCCGCCCACGCCTCGCATCGCGCCAAGTTGGTCAAGCTGGCCGACAAAATCGCCAACCTGCGCGACCTTGTGGCGGCGCCGCCGGCCGACTGGTCCTTGCAGCGCCGTGCCGAGTACTTCGATTGGGCCGCCGCCGTGGTCGCCGGGGTGCGGGGTGTCCACCCTGGGCTGGAGGCGGTGTTCGACGGGCTCCTGGCCCAGCGGCCCCAGCCAGACTGAGTGAATTCAACGAGTAGAAAATGCCCCCCAACCTGCTGTCGGTAGTCAGGGCAGCAGGTCGGGGTCCAAGTCCACCACCTTGAAAGCGACCCCGGCCGAAAAGCCCGCCCGCGCCAGCGCCGCCGCGTCCTTCTGCCGCCGCTCCTTGCGTTCTTCCGCGGGCCGATAGGGCCCGAGTCGCCGCCGCCGCGCCAGGTTCAGGGCCGCCTGCCACTCCGCCGCCGCCGGGTCGCCCAGTTGGCCGATGGCGTCTTGGATGTCGGCTTGACCGATGCCCTTTTGCCGAAGCCGCATCGCCACCACCCGCGGCGCCACCCCGCGGTGCTGCAGAACCTCGGCCGTGCCCTGGGCAAAGCGAGCGTCGTCCACCGCGCCGGCCTCTTGGAACTCAGCGAGGATCTTGGCCATCTCGGCCTGCCACGCGCGCACGTCGTCCTGCTGAATCTGCTGCCAGCTTAGGGCCTTGTCCACCTGCCGCTGCAGGTAGCGCTTGAGGTTGCTGGACGGACCGCCAAAGCGCTGAACATAGTCCTCGGCCAAGGCGCGCAACCGCTGCGGGGTGAGCGGCGGCGGCGGGCGGCGGCGTTTGGGGGCGAAGTCGTCGTCGGCGTAGCTGGTCATGCGGCGATGGTCGGGCAGCGGCTGGGGAATGGCAAGCGCGGCCAGACCGCCACCATGGAACTCAAGCAATTCAAGGAGTAGAAAGTGCCCCCCAATTGTGTTGTGGCTAGCGGCCGGCCCGGCTATGCTCGCAGCGACACCCCGCCGCGCCAGCTGGCTCAGGAGACCGCAAGCATGACCATCGACCGCAAGCTCCTTGTCGCCATAGGGCTGTCGGCCCTGACCGCCGGCACCGCCGCGTTCTTGGGGGCCCGCGCCATGGCCACGGGTGCGCCGGCGCAGGCGCCGCTGGTGTTCACCGGGACCGTGACCGACGCAAGCGGCCTGCCGTACAAGACCGCGCAAGAGGTCGTGGTCAAGTTCTACGACGGGCCGGGCGCCGCCAACCTGCAGTGCACCTCGCCCAGCGCGCAAGCCGAAGCCGGGACCGGGCGTTTCTCGGTGGTGTTGCCGCCCGAGTGCGCCCAGGCCGTCCACGCCACCGCCGACCTGTGGAGCGAAGTCACCGTAGGCGCGGGCAAGACCGTGCTGCCGCGGGTGCACGTGGGCGCAGTGCCATTCGCCTTGGAGGCCGACTCGGCCAAGCTCGCCGCCACGGCCGTGATCGCCACCGGGGTGCAGTGCAACGGCTGCGTCAAGGTCGCCGCGATGGGCTTTGACAAAGACGTGGACCTGCAGGGACATACGCTACAAGCCGGCAAGCTGAGCCTGGGCGGCGGGCCCAACCAGCAGGTGACGGCCGAGCAGCTGGCGACCCTGACCGGCGGCGGCAACGCGGACGCCCTGCATACCCACGCGGGGTTGAGCGGTGGCGGGGGTGGCGGGCAGGTCATTAGCTACAAGGGGTTATCGGCCACCAAGCGCGTACCGGCGGCCGACGTCGGGCTGCCGACGTTCGACGCGGACTGCAATGCCTTGGCAGCCACGACCATCTCGATGGACGCACTGGCGGAGCGCTTCAAGAAAAGCAATGCCCGGGCAATTCTCTGCATTCTCGACTGCTGCTTCAGCGGCGG
>JBBISH010000070.1:0-33934 GCA_037441385.1 Myxococcales bacterium | reverse complement strand
GTCCCAGCTACGGGTTGCCCCACTGGGGCGACCCGTTCACCCTTCGGGCGACCGCTGGGGCCCTTCTCCCTGCGGCGACCGCTAGGTCGCCTCAGTCGCTCCGCTCCTTGCGCCTTGATTTGCATCCAGGGGTCCCCGTGGTGGCCGCAGGCCAGAAAAGCAGTCCAGTGGACTGCTTTTCAGCGGGGATCGGCGGCCGGGGCGAATTTCGGTGGTGGATCCTGGGATCCGTGCGGGTCGCCGCTACATGCCGTCTTTGACGATCATCAAGCCCCGCGCCTCGGCCTTGGTGAAGGGCGGCACGGTCAGCAGCGCCAGCAGCATCTGCCCGTCGCCAAACCCGTCTTTGCCAAAGACGACGTTGGCGAACAGCGCCTCGTTGGTCTGGACTGCCAGCCCCGCTTTGGTCTCGCCATTCGGCACGACCCAAACCTGACTGGCCTCTAGCTTGATGCCGCCCGCGGTGTTGAACACGTCGAACGTCGCGTAAAGATTGCCAGCGCCGTCAAAGGTGCAGCCGTCGCCAAAGTGGCCCTGGCCCTCCATTACCGCCGAAAAGGTCAGCGTTCCCGAAGGGTTGGCGGGTGCGCGCCACAGGCTGCCCAGCTTGGCGGTGATCGGAATTCCGCCGGCCGCGCAGGTCAACGCCGTGTTCTCGGTCGTGACCCAGACGCTGCCGTCGCTGGGATGGATGGCGATGCCGTTGGGGCCACCCTGGGTCTTCGCGTCAAAACTCGCCATGATCTTGGCTTGTTTGGTGGCCGGGTCCAAGCGAACGACCAAGCCGCGGCAAGGATCAGTGAACCACACGGCACCGTCCGCCGCCACCAACAGGTCGTTGGGCTGCTGCAAGGGTTTGCCGTCCACTTCTGCCAGCACCGACTCGACTTGGCCATCGGGGCTGATCTTCTTGATGTCCTTGCCTTTTGAATCCGCGGTCCACAAGGTACCCGCCGCGTCGTACCAAAGGCCCAGCGGCAGCACCAACTCGTCCGCGGCAGTCTTGCCCTGCACGGCCCACTCGGTCACGTCGCCCGCAGGATCCACCTTGAGCAAGTGGCCCGCCACGCCCATGACGGCGAACTTGCCGCCAGGCGCAATCGCCACGTCCTCGGTCGAGCCCGCCAGGTTGTGCGCGGTCATGTACGCGTCCACCTTGCCGAACCAAGCTGGGGACGCGGGCCCTTTGCGGGTAACCATCGCGCCAAACAGCTCCGTCGGCTTGGCCACGCCGTCGATGAGCCCGGTGGCCAGCACCGTTTGGCGGATCGGCGCAAAACCCGGCGTCCAGTCTAGCGAAAACGTCCCGTCGGCGGCCACGTCGGTCGCTTTGGCCACGCTCCCCGACAGCGGTCCTGGGGTTGGCACCGGCTTGCGCGCCGTCACGGCCGCGCCCTTGGCTTGGCAGGCTCGCAATGAAACCGTAACTGCTACGCCAGCTTCCACGGTCCCTAGCGGCTTGACCAGCACCACGCCTTGGCCGGGGCAATCGGCCGCGCTGACCGTCGCCTTGGCGTTCGTGTCCGCAGTCGAGTCACAGGCCACGCACCCCAGCAAGCCCAACACTGCTATCCATTCGCGCCGTTGCATCGCATCGTCCCCCGGCCATCGGCCCGTCCAGGCGCGAAGTCTGCTGTGGATACGCCGCGCGCGCAACCGTTGCCGGCCGGCGACGTTGCCCAGCCCAACGTAGCGCACGCCCCCAACTTCCGTCACACTTGCCGCATGGCCGCTGCGCACCTCAACCCTGCTCGCCTGCGCTTGATGCGCCGCCGCATCCCCGAGTTCGCCCCAATTACTCCCAGCAGTATCGCGCTGTTTCGCCTGGGCGAGGTGTGCAATCACCATTGCCCGATGTGCAGCAACAGCGGCCGGCCCGAAGGCCACCTGATCGAGACCACAGAGCTGCTGCGCCGCGTCGACTGGCTCCACGACCAGGGCCTGCGCCGCGTGGTCGTGACCGGGGGCGAGCCCACCGTGCATCCGGGTTTCTGGCCGGTGATCGAGCGCTTGGCCTGGGTCGACATGGCCTGGGACATCAACAGCAACGGCACTCGCTTTGGCGAGCCTGGGCTGGCCGACCGCGCGGCCGAACTGGGTCTGCGGCGGGCCATCATCTCGCTCCACAGCCACGATCCGCAGCGTAGTTGCGTGATTTCGGGTATTACCGAAAACCAACACATGGCGATTCCGCGCGGCATCAGCCATCTGTTGGCGGCCGGTGTCAAGGTGATGATCAACATTGTGATCACCAAGATAATGGTAGGTTATTTATCCGATTTCATCGACTACTGCCAGCAAAATTGGGGCGACCGCGCCGTAGTCAAGATCGTGTTCCCGTCCACGGCCGGCAAGGGGGGCGACTGGCCGGGCATCCAGCTGCGGTACCACGAGGTTGCGGCCGATTGCGTCGCGGCCCAGCAGCGCGCCGAAACCCACGGTATTGACCTGACCTTTGAGAGTGTGCCGCCCTGCGTGATCGGCGACGCGCACCTGCGAAACGTGGCGCGCTCGGGCTTTGGCGAGACCCACTATCTAGAAGATCTGCAGGGTAATCAGCTATTCTCGATCGATCACATCGAGTCTTACTTCAACGTCTACCCAGAAACATGCAGATCCTGCAGTATTTTCTCTACCTGTCCTGGCATCGCAGAGAGCTACCTCCGCCAGAACGGTGCCGGCGAGTTCCAGCCTCTGCGACCATAGCGCTGTCCGATTGCGGTCGCCGCCAAGAACACCCCAAGCGCCCAACCCCAGGCGCCGCCTGCGCTGCGTTCGGCTTGGCAGGCCACAGCGGGACTCGCGTCGGGATCAGCGGCGATTCCGGCCGTCGTGGGCGTAGCGCAAGCCGCCGCGCTCGCCGCCGTGGCGTAGATTCCACAGGCGCACTCGGCGTCCAGGGCGTCCACGGCCAAAATCTGCGCTGAGCCCACCTGGCCCGTCGGCACGGCGGTCGACAGCGTACTCTCGGCGTAGCCGACACCGACAAAGTGCTTGATTTCTTGCATCATCACCGCCGACAGCTCGTACTGACCTGACTTGCACGCGTCGATGCAAAACGCCAAGCCGTTGTCCCAAAGAACGATATCGGTATCCAGGACTTTGCCGGCCTTGGTCGTGGTGGTGATCATGGCCGACACGACCAACTTGGACACGGGCCACTGCGCGGAATCGCGAATCACTGCAATTTGCGCGGTCCCAGGTGCGCCGGCCTCGCAGTAGGTGCCCCCGCACGAAAAGCCGATCTTCGGCGCCGGCGCGCGACCTTGATAGGCAAAGTTCAGCCCCAGCGGATGCGGCGCACAGGCGGCTGGTTCGCAAGCTGTTGCGCTGGAATTGGGCACAGCACAAACGCTGCATTGCACGTTTTGCCACGCGCCAAAGGTATTCTTGGCCAGCGTCTCGTAGGCGGCGTCCGCGATGGCCGGTTCTCCGGCGCCAAAGTACATCGACCAGGGCACTTCGGTCTGGTACCAGCGCTCGCATTGGCCCAGAGCCGATTGCCGGCAGGCACAGGCCGCCGCCAGGGCCGGCAGCGGGAGCAGCACACCCACAGAAATGCTCAAGGTCATGGCGACCAAGGCCATGCGCGCATAGGCTATTTTGGCCCGTTCTGGTCGCACGCCGCCGTCCAAATGGGGGTCTGCGGGGCCTCACCAGCGGCCCCAAGGTCACGCTACCGGTCCTGGCCGGCGCCCGCAAGCCCGATCGACAGCGGAGCCTCGGTACGGCGCGATCGGCAGAGCCCCCCTTGTCGCCGCGGCAAGTCCGTGTCACAAAGGAACAGGTGCCAGTCATGCCCGGCCGTCCAGGCTGGGGCCATTTGCGCAGCGGCACCACTGCGAGCCTTCATGCCGTTGCGAATTTGCCCGCAATGTGGCGTAGAAACGCAAGACGCCGTCTGCCCGACCCACCAGTGCCCCACGGTGTTGCGCAGTGGCGGGTCGCTGGACCAGCTGGTCGCGGGGACCGTGGTCGGCGGGCGCTACCGCATCGAGCGCCAGCTGGGCCGCGGCGGCTTTGGCGCGGTGTTCCTGTCCAGCCACGTGGCGACCCGGCAAGAGCTGGTGCTGAAGATCCTCAAGCCAGACTTGAGCGAAGACCCTACGCAAGTTCAGCGGTTCTTCAACGAGGCTCGGGCATCGTCGCTGCTGTCGCACCCGCACACGGTCCGCGTGTTCGATTTTGGCCAGACCGATAGCGGTCTGCTCTACATCGCCATGGAGCGGCTGCATGGCAAAGAGCTGGCCCAGGTCTTGCGCGAGACGCCGGACCGGCGCCTGGAGCCGGCGCGCGCGCTGCGGATCGCGATTGCGGTGTGCAAGTCGCTGAGCGAAGCGCACCACGCCGGCTTGGTGCACCGCGATTTGAAGCCGGACAACATCTTCATGTGTCAGGTGCACGGCGAAGACGAGTTCGTCAAAGTCATCGACTTTGGCATCGCCAAGCCGACCAACGCCCCGACCGAGGACGGCCTGACCAAGACCGGTTTCGCAGTCGGTACGCCCAAGTACATGTCGCCCGAGCAGGTGACCAACAAGCCGCTGGACGGCCGGTCCGATCTCTACGCACTCGGCGTGATCCTGTATCAGGTCCTGGCGGGCGAAGTGCCGCTGGCCGGGGCGTCGCCGATGGAGACCTTGGTGGCGCACCTGCACACGGCGCCCGTGCCGCTGCGCGAAAAAGTGTCGGGGCTGCCCGCCGCTCTGAACGACTTGGTCATGCGGGCCCTGCGCAAGGCGCCCTGGGATCGCTTCGTCGATGCCGACGACATGCGCGTGGAACTCGAAGCAGTTTTGGCCGAGTTGCCCGATGCTCGGCCGCGCCCGACTACGGGCCGAATGGCGCAGCCCAAGCTTGGCGATACCGTGCCCGCCGTGCCCAAACCACCGGCCGCGGCCGATGTCTCGCCGGCAACCGGTTCGCGGGTCGTACCCAATCTGGTGCACGATCAGGCGACCGCATTTGTCGAACTGGCGACCAACCGCGACGCCTACCTGCCGCAGACCATGACGCTGCCGACCCAACCGGTCGAGCCGACGCGGCCCCCCGCAGCGACTGTCGCCCCACCGGGCGGGCCGACGCGGCTCCCCATGGCCGCGCTTTGGCTGGCTGCGGCGGGTGCCCTGATCCTGGTTGCGGTGGTCGGCTGGTGGCTGCTTGGGCGCGGCGAAGCCAAAGCGACCCCGGCGGCGGCCGCCGATCCGCACGCCGCGGAAGTCGTTGCGCCGGCTGCCATTCCGGCGGTTGCGCCGGCTCGGGAGCCCGTTGCGGCTCCGGTTCGGGATCCGGTTCCAGCGCGGGATCCGGCGCCGGTTCAGGCACCGGCCCCCGCTCCAGCTCAGGTTCAGGCGCCGGCCCCAGTTGCGGTTCCGGTTCAGGATTCGGCCCCAGTTCCGGCACCGGCTGCGGCCGCCCCAACTCCCAGGCCGGCCAAGGCCGCGTCGCATCCGGCGCGCCCCGGCAAAGCCGCCCTACCCAGTGGAGACACACCGCTGTGATCGCCGTTTTCCGCCGACCCCTTGCCCGCATGGCGTGGATACTTGCGATCGCCGTGGCGGCCGCTGGTCCCGTGTGCGGCGGGCCGTATTTCGGCGTTGCTAGCGCCAGCGCCGCCGCCAAGGCCGATCCTGGCAAAGCGCTCTCGGACGAGGCGGCCGCCAAGTTCAAAGAGGGCAAATTCCTTGAAGCGGCAGAGCTTTTCGAGCGGGCCTTTGCCCTGAGCCCCGATCGACTGGTCCGCCTACGCAACGCCGGCCGCGCCTACGAAGAGGCGGGGCGGCTGGACTACGCGCGGTTGCTCTTTGCCCGCTACCTCCAGCAAGCGCCAGAAGGTCCCGAGAAAAAAGAGGTCGCCGACCGCGTGGCGGCCCTCGATCAGAAGCTCGCAGAGCAAAAGCGTGCCGAGGCCGAGCGCCAAGCCGCGGCCCAGGCCAGCGAGGCCGCGAAGTCCGCGCCTGTGGCCACTGCCGTGCAGGCAGAGCCCAAAGAATCCAACACTTATCCGTGGGTACTCCTTGGATCCGGTGTTGCGCTGCTGGCGGCAGGTGGCGGCTGGCTGGGCTACACCCAGGGCAAGTCGGCTGACGTAGAATCCGCTTACATTGCAGGACAATACGACTACAAGGGCGGGACCACCAAGCTGCTGGACGATCGCAGCACGGTCCACTCCAACCAGGCCATGGCCTGGACCACCATCGGCATTGGCGCTGCCGCGGCCTTGGGCGGCGGGCTCTGGTTGTTCTGGCCCTCGTCACCGGCGCGCGTAGCTGTGCTACCCTACCCGACCGGCCCGGGCGCCACGTTGTCCCTGCGGTTCTAGCGGGACCCAGTCGGACAGCGGGCTTGCGGGCACACGTGCCGCCGCCGACCCCGTCGAACCCATTGTCCGTCTTGGTGAAGCATGACCACCCCTGAAGATCCGCGTCGCGCCCACGCGCTTGCCCCCTGGTTCTTGGCCCTGGCCGTCATTTCGTGGGTGCAGGTCGCCTTTGGCGCGTTGGTCCGGGCCAAAAAGGCCGGCCTGTCGTGCCCCGATTGGCCGCTGTGCCACGGCGCGATGGTCCCCAACTTGAAGCTAGAGGGGGTGGTCTACGAATACGGCCATCGCGTCTTTGCCCTGGTCGTGTCGGCCCTTTTTGCCTACCTGCTCTGGGCGACTTGGCGCGACAGCGGGCTCAAAGCGCGCATCGGCAAGTGGCTCGTCGGCGGCGTGGCCTTGCTACTGGTGCAGATCGTCTTTGGCGGCCTGACGGTCCTCATCGTTCACACCGGCGACGGCGATCCGCGACCTGCGGCGTGGACCGTGTCGATCCACTTGGTTCTAGGCAATAGTTTCGCCGCCTTGGCGCTGATCGCCGCCCAGGAACTGGCGCGCACCAGCCGGTCGCGCCCGAGCGCCCTGCCGGCAGGCTTCAAGCCGCTGCTTGCCGCGTGGACCACCAGTCTTTTCGTGCAGTTCCTGTTGGGTGGTGCCGTGGCGAGCACCATCACCGGCCTGGTCTGCACGGAGTTCCCCACCTGCGTGGGCGGAATCTGGTTCCCCACGTGGCTCGGTCCGGTCGGCTTGCAGATTTTCCATCGCTTGAACGCGTACTTGCTTGTCGTGCTGTCGGTGGCGCTGCTAGGGTCTTGCCGGCAACACGGTGGCCTGCGTGGCACGACGCGCGCGCTGGCGGCGCTGATCTTGGGCCAGGCGACGGTGGGCGCGGTCAATGTGCTCTTGCTGTTGCCGGCGGCGGTGACCACAGCGCACAGTCTGCTGGCGGCGCTGCTCTTTTCGCTCACCGCTCTGCTGTGGCACCGCGCGCTGGCATCGACACCGGTTAGAACGCAGCCTTGATCTCGGCGCAGCACTTATCGGCCAGGCAGCTATCCTCATTGTCGGTCTGGCTGCAGGCGTCCATGTTCTTGTTCTCGCAATCAAAGTAGGCGTTGGCCGCCGTGTTGCATGTGGCGCTCACCTTGCACGTGGTCAAGCAGGCCTGATCGCAGGTCATCAATTGCTTGGCGCAGTTCATGACGCAGGTGCCGGCGTTCATCGGGTCCGACATGCAGCCTTGGGCGCAGGCGTTCATGTCATTGGCGCACTTGAACAGGCACGGCTGCACGCACGGCAAGTACGGGCAGCAGTTGCGGGTGGTGTTGCTGCCGCCGTCGCAGGGGTTGGCGTCGCACGTCGAGCCGGCTGGCGGCTTGAGCGAGCCCACGTCGACCGAGCCGCCAGCGTCCGTGCCGCCCGTGGTGGTGGGCTTGCACTGCACGCTGCCATCGGTGCCGAAGTAGACCAGGTTGAAGGCGCCGTCCAACGTCATGCTCTTGGGGCCGATCGCCACCGCCGCGCCGCCGTCGGCCAGCACGCCGTTGAACTTGCCGGTCACGGCCTGCCCGCTCTTGGCCGGGCACGAGGTGATGTCGATGGTGCCGGTGCCCTTGGACGTGTAGACGCCCGTGGCGGCGGGGCCAGCGGCGTTGTAGACCACCCACGCGTCGCTGTTGGCCTCACCGGCGGGGATGCCGGTGGCGGGCAGCGGGTATTTCTCTGTATTGATATGGACTTCGATGACCTTGGTGTTGCCATCGGCGCTGACCGACGTGATCCAGAGCACCAGTTGGCTGCCGGCGTTGCTGGCGCCGACTTTGTTGCCAGAGCCTTCGGTGTCGGACTTGCTGGCCGACTTGTCCACGTCCACGCTGCCCTTGGAGTTGTCGTCGCCCGTGGTGGTGACGGTGGCCTTGTTCTTGGTCGTGTCGCCGCCGCCGGACGACGTCGTGTCCGTGCCGGTGGTCGTGCCGCCGCTACCGCCCGAGCCGCCGGTGCCCGCAGCCGTGCAGGTCGCCGTCAAGGCACACAGGGCAAGCAGTCCAGCAACTTTGATAAGATTACGCATTTCGGGTCCCTCGAGGTTCCGGCGAAAGCAGAGTGCACGCCAGGTTCGCGATTCAAACGGGATGTGGAGCCCCCGTGGCTACATCCGCAGTGCCAAGATGCTGCAACTCGGTCCGCTGGTTTGCAAGCGGCCGTGGCCACAGCCTTGTCGGGCCGGTCGATTGCAGGCTGCCCGCGACCTGCGCACAATGGGGTCGGCCACTGCGGCCGGCACCAGCGTGTCCCATGCCCCAACGCACATTCGTCCTTTTTGCTTCAACGCTGCTGCTCGCCCTTGCAGCGGCGTGCGGCAAGTCAACTCCAGCGCCGCCTGCGGCTGCCCCGAGCGCCGAAAAATCCGCACCTGCGCCGCTTGCCGAGCCGGCGACCCAGGCCACAGCCTTGGCGCAGCCAGCCACCGCCGCTCAGCTCGCCCACCCCGCCACGCCCGAACAAGCGCCCGCCGCCTCGGTGGCGCTGGACTTTCAGTTCGGTGGCGGCAGCCAGCCCCAGGCCAAGCAGCCGACCGGGATCCGCGTCGCGCCGATCGATGCCAAGGGCCAAGTCATCACCCAGCTGGATCCGCTGCTGGGGGGCGATCTGCTGATGGTGGCGATGCGCTACGATCTTGGCTGGTTGCAGGTGCAGAGCGCACCGCCGGTCGCCGCGGGCGCCCAGGGCAAACGCCAATTCACGGTCAAATTCCCCCAGGGCGGCCGGCACTTGCTGTATTTCCTGTTCCAGCCCAAGGGCAAGCCGATGGCCAAGGTCCCGGTGGACTTGACGGTCGCCGGCCCCGACGCGCCAGCGGAGCCGTGGGTCGAGCAGGCGCCGCGATTTGCCGGTCCCGACGGATTGGAAGTGGGCCTCAAGACCGAGCCGGCCAACCCGGCCCCATGCCAACCGTTCCAAGTGGCGACCACTTGGTTGCGCCGCGGCAAGCCTTTGCCCCTG
Source organism: Myxococcales bacterium (assembly GCA_037441385.1). Classification (GTDB taxonomy): domain Bacteria; phylum Myxococcota_A; class UBA9042; order UBA9042; family UBA9042; genus SXRM01. The sequence continues at coordinate 24,612 of JBBISH010000070.1, read as the reverse complement.
CTGGGCGGCGATCGCGGGCGCGTCATTTACTTGCTGGTGTCCGAGGCGATGGGACCGCCGTCCGCCGGACAACCCATTGCGGTGCAAGACGATCTTGCGGCAGAAGCCAGCGCCGCTGCTGCCAACCCGGCAGTTGCGGGCTCGTACCATGGCTTGGGTGGCGACCTGGGCAGCGACGCGCTCTTGACCGCAACTTCGCAGGGGAGTCACAAGATTTTGGCCATCGCCGCCCCCGACGGGCCTTCCCCGCTGCCCTTGACCGCGCAATTCGGCCTGGCGGTGGCCGGCAAGACGCCTCCGGGCGGCTGCCCGCAGTAGCCCGCAACCTGCTACTTCTCTTTCTTGGGCCGCGGCCCCGGCGTTCCGCTGGCGCGCGGTCCGTTGGCACGCGGTCGCGCTGCGGCGGGTCGCGGCGTGCTGGTTCGCGGCGTGCTGGTTCGCGGTGTGCTGGGCCTGGGTCCGTGCGGCCGGGTCGATTCGTCGCGTTGGGGCGCGTTGGGCTCAAAGCCGGGCCGCGGCCGCTCACGTGGGGGCTTGCGAGGTTCGGGCGGACGCGGGCGTGCCGGTGGCAGATCGGTCAACTGCAACACGGGCTCGCGGCGCCCCTGGCGGTTCGTCTCGCCCGGAGTGCCGTTCAAGGTCACCAGATCGCCCCGCCAAGCGTGCGAAAGTCCTGCAGGCGCCTGATGATCCTGTACTTCGACTACGCGGCGTCCGTCGGGTCCACACACGTAGCGGCGCAGCAGGCCCGCGTCGCGCATCGGACCGCCGATGACGCGGTATTGCTTGCTATCGCTGGGTTCCGCCTCGCCCCGCTGCAGCGCCAGGTAGCTGAACTTCAGCGTCGCGCGCTCGTGGCCCATGGCGGCATCGTAGGCCACGATGTGCGACGGCCGCGTCCACGATCGCTCGGTGAAACACCAGTCCTTGTGCGAACTTGCTAGCGGACACTGGCTCGCGCCGCGGCAGGGCGCCAGGATCGGCCAGCCCAAGGCCAGCGCCAGATGCTCGCGGGCCTCGATGACCACGTGCGAGCCGTGGCGGGTCGCTGGCTCTACGATCAGCGCGATGCCGCCCGGCGCCAAGTGCCGCGACAACACATCTTCGACCAACGCCCCAGGCGTCATGGTCTTGCGCGACCCTACCGACCACTCGTTCAGCACATTGGCAAAGAGAATCAGGTCGTATTCGCCACCGGCCGCCGCGTGCAAGAAGCGCCCCTCGCGCAAGTTGCCGGCCTCGATGGTCAGCTCGGCGTCGGGGCGCAAGGTGGCCAGCACTTGCCCGCCGTCCTGCATGGCGGTGCGTACGCCGTCGATGGCCGTCACGGCCAGCTTGGTGCTGGGCGGCAAAAGCGCGGCAATGCCCAGGCTGGCGCTTAGCGGCCCCGCACCCAGATCCAGGACCCGCAGGCGTTCCTTGGGCAATTTCGCCCAGGCGCCCGCTAGCTCCATCGCTGTCTGCACCGTGGCAGCGCCGGTGATCGCGTAGTACGCCAAGTAGGCGGCGCGCGCGGGCGGCGACGACAGGTACGCGGGACTTAGCTCGTTGCGATCACTTGTAAAATTGCGGGAGATCGCCGCCACCGCCTCGCTGTGGGCCGCCAGCGGCCGGCCAAAGCGCTGCTTGACGAACGACACCATCAGCTCGGGCAGCGGCCCCAGGCGGACACCGTGGTCGGCGCTGCGCACAGACGGCTTGGGGGCGGGCTTCTGGGGGAACATGGCAGTCTCGCTGGGCACCCGGCGGCGGTGCGCGCCGCTCTTATAGTCGATCGGCGGCGGCAACGAAACCGCGCGGAGCCACAACACGCAGAGTGACAACACCACTAGACAAATGTTCAGGAGATGCTAGCGTGGCGTCCGGAGCATGGCCCTCGCTCGCTGTGGCGCGGCACGGCCGAACGGGAGGTGCGACATGAGCGAACCCACACAACCTCTGGATCCGCCAAAGAAACGCCACAAACCGCCGCTGGACCTGGGCCGCTACGCCGACCGCATCGTGGCCACCCGCGAGATCCCCCCGCGCGAGGCCCGCTACGCGGAGTTTCCGCCGGCCTTGCACCCCAAGCTCCGGGCTGCCCTGGGCTATCGGGGCATTCACCAGCTCTACGTGCACCAAGCCCGCGGCTTCGAGGCGGCGCAGCGCGGCGAGCACGTAGTAGTGACCACTGGTACGGCCTCGGGAAAATCGCTCACCTACCTGCTGCCCGTGCTGCAGTCGGTGCTAGAAGACGCATCGGCGCGTTCGCTGCTGCTGTTCCCCACCAAGGCCTTGAGTCAAGACCAGTTGCGCGGCATCGTCGGCCTCATCGACCAGATGGGCGGGCCCCGCATCGACGCGGGCGTCTACGATGGCGACACCCCGCCCGCCGAGCGCACCCGCATCCGCGATCGCGCCCACCTGGTCCTGACCAACCCCGACATGCTGAACACGGCGCTGCTGCCCAACCACGGCCGCCAGGGATTCTCGCATATTTTCCGCAATCTGAAGTACATCGTCGTCGACGAACTGCACACCTACCGCGGCGCGTTCGGCGCGCACTTTGCCGGGGTGATGCGGCGTTTGTGGCGAATTTGTCAGCATTACGGCTCAAATCCCACTTTTCTTTGCAGCTCTGCAACGATCGCCAACGCCCGCGAACACGCCGAGTTGCTGTGCTTGCATCAGGCCGGCGCCAAGATGGTCCTCATCGACGAGGATGGCTCGCCCTCGGCCGGCAAGGTCATCCACTTCTGGCAGCCACCGATGCTCAAGAACGAGCAGCGCAAGATGGTCGCCAGCGAAATGACGGTGCTTTTGCCGTGGCTCATCGAACAGCGGCACCGCACCATCGCCTTTTGCCGGTCGCGCAAAGAGACCGAGATCGTGCTCAAAGAGTCGCGCGATCGGTTGGCGCGGGTGGCCGGGCACGACGAGTCGTACCTGCTGGCCGGCTACCGCGGCGGCTACACGCCCGAGGAACGGCGCAAAGTCGAACAGGATCTGTCGCACGGGCGGTTGCTGGGCGTGGTGTCGACCAATGCGCTGGAGCTGGGCATCGACATCGGCGCGCTGGAAGTGGTGGTGCAAGGCGGCTTTCCGGGTACCCGTGCCTCGTTTTGGCAGCAGATGGGCCGCGCCGGCCGGCGCCAAGAAAAGGCCCACGCAATCGTGCTGTTGGCCGTCACGCCCGTGGATCAGCACATCGCCGAGAACCCCGACTGGCTGGTGGGGCAACCGGCCGAGCACGCGGTGGTCGATCGCGACAACTTGGCGATCCAGCTGGCGCATGTGCGGGCGGCGGCAGCAGAATTGCCCTTGTCGCTGAATGACGCCGCGATCTTCCCCGACCTGGGCGAGATCCTGCCGGTGCTGGCCAAAGCGGGCGAGGTGCGCCAGGCCATGGGTGCGTGGCAGTGGTGCGGCAGTGCCTTCCCGGCCGGCGAATTCAGCTTGCGCAACGTGGACAAAGACCGCTTCAAGCTGGTCAACCGCCACACCGGCACCACCATCACCGAAATGGACCGGCCGCAGGTCTACCGCGAGGCCCACCCGCGGGCGGTGTACCTGCACGACGGCGTGCAATACCAGGTCGAGGCGCTGGATCTGGTCGCGCACGTGGCCACAGTAGTGCCCGTCGAACAGCACTTCTACACGCAGCCCGACGTCCGCAGCCACATCGACGTACTGCTGACGCAAGAGAGCAAGGCCTGCGGGCGCAGCCGCGTCCATTTTGGCGACGTGCGGGTGCAAGACGACGTGGTGGGCTACAAGATGCTGGAATTCCAGTCGCATCAGAACTTGGGCTACGAAGCCTTGCACGAGCAACTGCGCCTGCGGCTTGAAACCGAGGCGGTGTGGCTGCAAGTGCCCGAAGACGTGCTGGCCGCGCTGGGCCAAGAGCGGCAAGACGCGCTGAGCGGGGTGGTCCACGCCATCACCGCCTGCGCACGCCTAAAAACCATGGCCGAAGCCAGCGACTTGCGCGGCAGCAGCTTCCACTACACCGACGACGACGACGGCCGCACCGCTACGGGCGTGGTCTGCTACGACGCCCACCCCGGCGGCCTGGGCTATGCGGCCAAATCCTTTGATTTCTGGACGGAAGTCCTGTACGACGCCAACAGCCTGGTGCAGAACTGCCGCTGCAAGTCCGGCTGTCCGGCCTGCGTGGGCGACTGGGTCCGCGACAAACGCCTGATCGCCTGGGCGCTGCAGAACTTTGACTCGGCGATTCCGCTGCCCAGCGCACTGCGGCGGCCGGGCGCACAACCATTGGCAACAACTAGCGAAATCGCCGCAATGCCGCCCCTGGCGTGGGACGAGACCGTGCCACGCTGGCGCGAAGTATGCATCCGCTTGCGGCAGCGCCGCTGCCCTGGTGCCGAAGTGCTGGCTGGCGTCTTGGGCGTGGAAGTTCGCGATAGTAAGCTTGTCTTGCACTTGACCAGTCCGGGACTGGCGGCGTGGCTCGACCAAGACGACACCCGCCGTCGGTTGGTGGCCGAGCTGGCTGCGGTGATCGCCGTGCCGGTCGACTTTGGACTTGCGGTCGAAGTGGGCAACGACGAGCGCGAGCGGGCTTTGCACAAGCAAATCAAGGTCCAGCGGCGGCACGACGACCTGACCACCGACGCGCCGACCACCGAACGCGAGGCCAACGACGTCTTGGCCAGCGGCTACGTGCTCGCGGGCGACGACTCGATCAACTAGCGTGGGGCGGGCCGCGCCCTGCTGGTTGGAGCGACTCGCAGCGTGACCGGCGCTAGGACCACCTCTACCGGCAAAGGGCAGCCGTGCTCCGCGACCTTCGCAAAAGTCTTCGCGAACAAGCGCGTGCGTCGGCAGGCGTTGCTTGGGCTGCTGCGCCCATGCCCGCGGATTCGCCTGTGTCGGCGGCCAGTCTGCCCCCGGCCTTGCTGCGCCAGCCGACCGCAGTGGAACCGCCGGACGCCCGGGCTCTGGCTACGCAAATCGGCCATGCCCAAGCGGTGTTGCCTGGCCTGGCGCACAGCCTGCAACGCCTGGACCCGTGGCAACAGGCCGCCGCCACCGCGGTGGCTCAGCGGGCGGTGGTGCGAGCCCAAGTCGGCAGCGGCAAGACGGCCGTGTTGGCGCACCGGGTGCTCTGGCTGCACCTCGTCCACGGCGTGCCCCTTGAGCGCATGGCGGTGACCACCTTTACCACGCGAGCGGCTGCGCAACTGGTCGACCGGCTTAGCCAATTGTTGCCGGAGCCGCCGCCACCTGCGGCGTTTCGGCTGTTTGGCACCCTGCATGGCGTGGCGCGCACGCTGCTGCTCGACGAACTGGACCTGCAACCGACCGGATGGCGGCCTGATTTTGGGATCCTGGACGAGGACGCGGCCCTGGACATGCTGCAAACTCTGGTGCGGCGCCACGGCTTGGACGTGAAGTTCCCGGCGCAGTGGCTGGCGCGGCTCGAGGGATTGCGCCTGGGCCGTGCGGTGCGGCGCGGTAACATGCGGGCCGAGGACGATCTGGCCCAGCTCGCCGAGCTGTACGCTATCGAGAAGCGTGCGCAGAACGTGATGGATTTTGCAGACTTGATTGGCGTGGCCGGCGCCTGTTTGGCCCGCGACTCAACGCCGCTGCTGGGCGCGCTGGTGGTCGATGAGCTGCAGGATTGCGCCCCCGGCGAAGTCACCCTGGTGGCCGCGCTGGCCGTGCGGAGCGAGCATTTCTTTGCGGTAGGCGACCCGAACCAGTCCATCTATGGCTGGCGCGGTTCAAATCCATATGTTTTTGACGAGTTGAGTGGCCAATTGCAGTGCGACTCGTTCGTTCTGCCCAACAACTACCGCTCTACGCCCGAGATTTTGGCAACAGCTCAAGCCGCGCTGGGTCGCGTTGCTCAAGGTGGTGCGCTGCAGCCGACCCGCCCATCGGGCGGCAAAGTGCTGGTTCTGCAACATCATACGCCCCAACAAGAGGCGATGTACTTGGCCCGGCGCTTTGCCCAGCTGCACCGCGATGGGACACCGTATCGGCAGGTCGCGGTGCTGGCGCGGACCCGGCGGCAGTTGGCGGTGGTGCGTGAACACTTGCAGCAACAAGGGGTTCCGTGCGCCGACCCTCCCAGCGGTGGTTGGCACGAGCGACCGGCCGCGGCCTGGCTTCTGCGCTTGCTGGCCAGCTCCGTGGCGAGCGACCCGCAGCCGCTGCGCGACGCGCTGACCGACAACCGCTATGGCTTTGGCACCGCAAAACTATTGGGAAAACCCAAGGAAGATCGGGAGGGGATCCTGATCGCGGCCCCGGCTCACGCCGCCGAATTTTGGCTGAACCACTTGCGGCAGAATCCGGGCACGCCCGGCACCCAGCTCTGTCGCCAGCGCGACGAGGTCTGCACCTTCTTGACCAGCCTGGCGAACTTGCCGGCGAGTGCGGAGCCGGACGTGTTCGGGGCACTGGACCTGGCCCAGCGCCTGCGGCCAACCCACCGCGACCACGCCCGCGACGTGCGCGACGTGCGCCAAGCCCTGCGCCAATGGACGGCCGCCCTGGCCAGGCATCCCAGCTGGCAAGACGCCTTGCGCACCCTGCAGGCCGAAGGGCCGCAAGCCGAGGCCGACGCCGATGGGGTGCAGCTTCTTACCCTGCACGCCGCCAAGGGCCTAGAATTCGATCATGTGGTCATCAGCGGTTGCAACCAGGGAATTCTGCCGCTGGCCGCCGCCTACACGGATCCCGACGCCCTGGCCGAAGAGCGGCGCCTGTTCTTCGTGGGCCTGAGCCGAGCGCGCGAGACCTTGGAGATCTCGTGGCACATGCAACCTGCGATGGCGCAGGGCATGCCCATGCCCAGCGAGTGGCTGCTGGCCTTGCCCGCGGCGGTGTGCCGCTTTGCCGATCAAGCCGAGCCGGTGCATTTGGCTCCGCCCAGCGAGGCCGCCACAGCAGCGGGCGATCCGGCCTGGCCGGTCGGTGCGCCGGTGCGCCACGCCAAGTACGGAGCGGGCACCGTGGTGCGCAGTGGCAACGGCGAAGTGGTGGTCGATTTTGGCAAGCTGGGCGAGAAGCCGTTTTCGCTTTTGCTGTGTCCGCTGCAGCGCGTGGACGGTCCCCCTTGACCGATGCGCGGCGGCCGCGGCAGCGAACCCTGGCGGATTCACGCCTGGTCTGCGTCCCCAACCCGCTGTGCAACCCGCAAGAATCTGGCGGGGGCCCCGGTTCGGGCCCGGAGAAATGGCGAGGGCTCCGACCCGAATTAGACGGATTCCAGATGCCGTCATCGGCTTGGCGCAGTGCTGAGTTCGTTGGGCCGGGCGCGTCGCCAAGCGAGCGTCCTATGCGGCCGACGCGCGGCGACGGTAGGTGGTGATCTTCGAAATCAATCAGCTTGTGAAGTGATCAAGCGTTGCGATCGCGGCGCGTATCCAGCAGGTTCCAGGCCGTGAACGCCGGCACCACGTACAAGATGCTAACGATCGCCAGCTGCAGCGCCCACTCGCGGCCAGTCAGCGGCGGTCGAAAGGCGGCGAACACCGCGCCCGTAATCGTCGCGGGCACGGCGACCATGGCAAATCGCCAAAACGTCCCATAGGTCAAACGGGTGTACGAGATGTGGAAGTGCACGCAAATCGCCGGGATCGCCAGCACTAGCAGCACGAGCCAGCGCACGCCCAGCGCGACCGCGATCACCGCTGCAGTGGCGTCGCCGCCGGCCAGCCCCGTGGCCGCCAGCACCACGACGAGCTCGCCCGCGTGCACGGCCAGCCGCACGGCGCCGTGATCCTGGTGCACGACCTGTTCGCCCAGCACCCGGCTGGGTGCCACGCCCCCGGCCCACAAACCCAGCCACTGCACCGGGGCCGACACCGGCCCAAGCTTGGCGAGCCACAGCCGACTGGCCAGGCCCAAGTAGCACAGCACCACGATGAGCATGCCCACGGCGACCAGGTTGGCGGCATCGTAGTGGCGGCCAAAGCGCCAACGCAGCCGGTACGGGTCGTCGCTGGGACTGGCCATGCCCACCTCGGGCGCCATGCGCCGCGCCAAGTCGCTACCCCAGTTGCCAAGCGAAACGGTCAGGGCCACCAGCGCCAGGTCGGCAAAGTGCGACGCCAAGCCAAGCTGCGTCCCCAATAGCAGCGTCACGGCCAGCACCGGCAGACTCCACAGGCCCGCGCCACTGGGCACCGCGGCCATGCCGCGCAGCAGCGCCTGCAACTCGGGCACGGCCAAGCCGGGGCTGCGGAACGCGCCCTGCCGCGCCAAGACGGCGCCCAGCCACAGCAACACCGCGATCGCGCAGCCGGCCGACAGCTGGGCCCACTGCTCCACGCCGGCTTGAACCAGCGCAAGGCCCAGGACCGCGACCGCGCCCAGGCCAAGCCACCCGCGCAGCCGATCGGCAAACTTGGGCCCCGCCAGCCCACTGGCCACGGCCGCGGCCGTCATGACCAGGGGCAGCAGCGCCAGCTCGGCGGTCAACCACGGGACGGCCTTCTCGATCGCATCGCGGTGCAGAGCGTAGTTGGCCAAATTCAAACCCAACCAGGGCCCTACGGCCAACGCCACCACCCCAGTCAGCACCGTGACCGCGACGCCGGTGGCCAGCGCAGTCGCGGCCGTGCGCCGCAAGCGTGCATGATCGCCCGTCGCGACCATCGCGCGCACACGCTCGGACACCGAACCAGTCCAGGTCTGGAGCACGGCGGCCAAGGCTGTTTCGGCCATGCTGGCCCATAGCACCAGCGCAGCGCCGTCCGTTCCCCAGACCCGCGCAGCCAGCGGCACCGCTGCCACCAGGGTCAATAGCCGAAAGCCCCAACTACCGAACAAGGCTACATATCGCGAAGTATCGTCGCGGCCCAGGATCGCCGAATCAATTGCGTCTGGCCATGTCCAACGTAGAGTCAACGCCAGCCTACCTGCCACCTTCCGGCGGCCTCAGACGATTCTGTGCCAACTGCGGCTGCCGGCGCAAATGCCGCGCGGGTTGCAGAGAACGGCCCGCCAATCCCGGAGCCTGGCGGGCCCCTTGGCGGCGTTGTGTACATCGGTCGGCGGCCGATTTGACCCAGGCTGCGGGAGTCCGCACACTGGACCGATGGCGCACTCCAGCGCGGCGAGGCGAAGACGATGGACCTGCCCAGCGTGACTCCCAAGGCGGCCAGTTCAGCGGCGGCGACTTCGCTTCGCGACTACACGTACACCACGGTGTTTTTGCCCGAACCAGGCGGCGGCTACACGGTGTTTGTGCCAGCCCTGCCCGAAGTGTGCGGCACGGGCCTGACACTGGCCGAAGCCGAACTGGCCGCCCGCGAGTCGATCGCGTTGGCTCTGGAGGTTCGCCGCGAGATGGGCGATCCGTTCCCCGCCGACAGTCGCGACATCCCCATCGTGGAACTACGGGTGGCGCTGGCCGATTTGCCTGGCTAGGAGCCTGTCGGCAAAATGGGCGACACTACATGTCCATCTAGTTATACATTATGTATCTTATTGGGTGCCGCCAGTCTCCTAGCCTTTTTCGTTTGTCCAACTGGCCGAAAATCGCCCGAAGTGAATTCGTGCGATTTCAGCCGGTTGCCGCCGCGCAAGACGCGGCGCTAGGATTGTGCCGGGATTATCCCGACACGCTCCTAGAGCCCATGGCGACGCAGGTCGGTCACGCCTGCATGTTCTTGTCGACGACGCGCCCCAAGCCCGGCACCGCCGCGATCACGTGCTCTTTGGCGTTGGGCCGCAACCGGTCGTAGAGCGACGCCACTTTGCGGTCGGCCTTGTGGGCCCGCGCATCGGTGACTTCCAGCAGCTTCTCGGCCACGCTGCCCACATCGCGCGAGCAGAATGCGCCAAAGGTGCCCTGGCCGCCCCCGTCTTGCCACTTGGTGTGAAAACCCTCTAGCTTCTCGACCCAATCGTCCAGCAGCGCTTCGATGACCGACTCGATAAAGCCGGGCTTGATGGCGCGGACGGTCTTGAAGGCCGCCTTGATGGCCAGACCGGATAGGCCGGACTTGCGGTCGACTTCTTCGTCGATGAGCTTGGCGCAGTCGCGCACCAGCGCCGGCCGCTGCGCGGGTACCAACAGTTTCTCTTTGAGCGTGGCCACGTCGATCGTCCTGTCGCGCAACGGCGCGGGGGGCGAAGCGTAGCGGTCTACCTGCGAAAATCAAGCGCGCAGCGCCGTTGCGCCGGGAACCATCGCCAAGGGACGCAAGCCCAGCTATGCTGGGAACTCCCCCTGATTCGCGCCTGTACGGCTCCTCTGGTCCGCACTGCAACCAGCGAGAATCAGGCGGGGACCCCGGTTCGGACCTGAAGAATTGCCAGAGCTTTCGATCCGATTCAAACCGATTCCGTAGAACATTCGAGACGTGTGGCGATTTGGGGTGGGGAGGGAGTGGATGCGGACCTTGGTCGTAGTCAATCCGGCGTCGTCGCGCGGCCGGACCGGGCGGCGTTGGCCGCAACTCGAACCCCTGTTCCGCAAGCATCTCGGCGAGTTCGAGCTTGCCGTGACCGAGCGAGCGGGTCACGCGTACGAGTTGGTCCGTACAGCTCTGCTGGCCGGGACCCAGCGCATCGTCTGCTTGGGCGGCGACGGCAGCAACTTCGATGCTGTGCAAGGGTTCTTTGACCCGCAGAGCCGCCAGGCCATCGCACCCGAGGCGGGCTTCGCCTTCGTCACCAGCGGGACCGGCTCTGACCTGGCGCGCACGCTGCAACTGCCCGCTTCGATCGACGAGCAGTTGGCGCGCATCGCCGCGGCCCAGCCGCGATGGATCGATGTGATCTCTTGCAGTTTCCAAGGCGATGCCGGCCCCGAGTGGCGTGTGGCGTTGAACGCGGTTGGCTTTGGCCAAAGTGGCGACTTGGTCCGCCGCGTCGAGCGTTGGAAGTGGCTGGGTCGCGGCGGCATGCCGTTTGTGGCTGCAGGGATTGCCGGCGCTGTGCAAATCCAGCCGTGGCAAGTGGATTTGCGCCTCGACGACGGGCCGTGGGAAGTGCGCAGCCTGCGCAACCTGGGGTTGTTCAATGGCCGCTACCAGGGCGGCGGCATGCTGTGGGCGCCCGAGGCCAGCCTGCATGACGGCCTGCTCGACGTGGTGGGCCTGACCGAGCGCAATCCGATCCGCGCCATCGCCATTGGCATCTCGAGCTACCGCGGCGCCGCCGGACGCTCGCCCAAGGTCTGGGCCGCGCGCGCCCGCCGGGTCGAAGTGCGCGCGCACCCCGGGCAACCGCCCGCCTGGGTCGAGCTGGATGGCGAAAGTCCTGGTCAGATTCCAGCGACTTACGAGGCCATGCCAGGTGCCCTCCGGCTTGCCATGTAACTGTCAACCTCGGCTGACTTGCTCGTGACGTGTGCCCACTGCAAGCCCCTTGCCGGCTCCCGGGGGCAGGCATACCTTCGATTTGCCCACCCACCGCGGCACGCATGGGACGTGCCCAGCCTTTTGGGTAAGGCATCACGGGAGTGCGCCGCACACAACTCGCCGCGGCCAGACCACCGCGGCCGACGCCCCTTGGGAGCCATCGACCATGCACATCGAACCTCATGACCTCGATCGCGAATTTCCCGAGCTCGCCGGTATCCTGCACACGCTTGATGTGCAAGATCCCAAGTTCCACAATATGTTCCACGAGTACCAAGAACTCGACGCCCAGATCATTCGCGCCGAGGAAGACGTGGAACCGATGGCCGACGAGTTCCTGGAACCGCTCAAGGTCCGCCGTGTGCACCTCAAGGACCAGCTGTACGCGATGCTGAAGACGGCGCGCAAGGTGTCCTGATACGCACCCCGGTTTGGCCCCGAAGAATTGCCTGATACGCACCCCACCTGATTCGCGCCTGTACGGCTTTTCTGACCCGTTCTGCAACTGGCGAGAATCAGGCGGGGACCCCGGTTCGGGCCCGAAGAATTGCCCGAGTTTTCGACCCGATTCGGACGGAATTGGTATGACCATCTCGATCCGATTTCGGCGGATTCGGCAAGACGCACGAATTTGCCTACATCGTTTCCAAGATTCGCTGGCGCACTGCGTCAAACTCCGCCTGCGTGATCAACCCCTTGTCTAGCATCTGCTTGGCTTGGGCCAGCCTGGTCTCGGGGTCCTGCTCGGCGCTAGCCGCAGCCTGCAGCTCGCCCACGGGCCGCTGCGCGAGTTGGCTCGCTTGCATCGATTCGGCCGCTTCGTGCACGGCCTTGCGAAACTCGAGCGGCGCGCCGATCCGCTCGAAGCGCTCGCGCGTGCCGCCGGTACCGATGACCTCGATCGAACCAAAACCCAGGACCCGACCCCAGAAACTCTGCTCCACCTCGATCGACTCGACTTTACTCAAGTTCAGTTCGAGCGTGCGCCGCTGGATCAGGCCCACCTTGATCATCACGCGCCGATTGGTGACGGCGAATTCGCTAGAGGCCCGCTCGATGAGTGCCGCAATAAACAGCGTGAACAGGGCGCGCACGCGGAAGAAGATCGTCCAATGCAGGTGCGCCTCGTAGACGATGCGCTCGTTTTTTAGAAGGTTGTCGAGTACGTAGCTCATGCAAGCCTCGCTGGGTTGCCCCCCAGTGCCCACGTTGTAGCGAAGCCGGCGCGCCTTGCCAACTGCTGGCCGGTCGCAGCATGATCGCCGCGCCCAGCAGGGCACCCAAAGTCGCACCCCGAGGAGTCCGTGGAAAACGCCCCCAAATCGCTGCAAGAAACCTACGCGCCCCACAACCAATGCTTCGGCTGCGGCCCGGCCAACGACAAAGGCTTGAAGATTCGTAGCTTTGTTCAAGGCGACCAGGTCGTCGCTACCTGGCAACCTGCGGCGCATCACCTGGCTTTTGAAGGGATGTTGAACGGCGGTATTTGCGGCGCCCTCCTCGACTGCCACAGCAACTGGACGGCCGCTTGGCACTTGATGCAAAAATCCGGAGCCGACACGCCGCCTTGCACGGTCACCGCCGATTTCCACGTCAAGCTGAAGCGCCCCACGCCCATGGATGGGCCGGTCGAGCTGCGGGCACGGGTGGTCGAAAGCAGCGACGATCGCGCGGTGATCGAGGCCGAGCTGCTAGCGCACGACAAAGTGACCGCCACCTGCCGCGGTACCTTTGTTGCCGTCAAGCCGGGCCACCCCGCCTACCACCGCTGGTAGGGGTGACGAGCCAAGGGCTCGAACGTCAAGCCATCTTGCGCCAGAGTGCCTTGCGCGCCCCACGCCCAGGCAAGGTTGCGGCTGCCGTGGCCAAAAGGTAGCCCCGCAACCACGGGCAGGCCCAGAGTCGTCAGTCGCTCGCGCAAAATGTCGGTGCCCAAGTAGGGGCGGCCGTCGGCGTCGATCGCGCTGCAAGCGCTGAATTCACCTAGCCCTACCGCCAGCGCGCCGTCCAGGCAACCCGACTCAATAAGTTGGGCAAGGCTGCGGTCGAGCCGATACGGCGCCTCGGCCACGTCTTCCAGCAACACGATGTGCCCTTGGGCTTGGAGCTGCCACGGCGTGCCGCAAAGGCTGGCCAACACGGTCAAATTGCCGCCGACGACCGGACCGTGCGCCAACGTGCCGGCGCTGGTTTGGTCTAGGTCGGCGATCGCCAGGCGACCCGCACGGCCGGTCTTCAAGACGTTCCACAACTGCCGGCGGCTGGCGCCATCGGCCAACACGGGTTGCAGGCTGCCTTCTTCTGCGGTCGGTGCCAGCGTGTGAACCACCGGGCCGTGAACTAGCGCGCCGCCGTTGCCCAACCAGCCCAGCTTCGCCAGGGCCGCAAACAGCGCAGTCCCATCCGAAAAGCCCAGTACCGGCTTGGGATGGAACTGCTCGGGCCGCAGTCCGCGCAGCAGCTGCACGCAGCCAAAGCCACCGCGCGCCAGCCAAACGGCATCGATGTCGCGGGCCGTCAACGCCCAATTGAGGTCGGCCTGGCGCTGGGCCGGCGTGCCGGCGTGGTAGCGGTCCGTCGCCCACAAGTTCGGCGCGGGCACCACTTCGTAGCCCTGCTCGCGCAGCACATCGCACCCCGCGCGCAGTTGCTCGGCCACAAAGCGGCCGGCGGGGGCGACAAGGCCAATCCTTGCGCCGGGATTCACCAGCGGTGAAGCGGTCATGCGGCCTCCTCGACCCCGGTCATGCGCGGCAACGTGTCGGCAAACACCTGGTGCTCCACCAGCCGGCGATACACGCCCTCGCGCTGCAGCAAGTCCTCGTGCCGGCCCACCTCGACGAGCTTGCCGCGCTCGAGCACCGCAATGGCGTCGGCGTCGCGCACCGTCGACAGGCGGTGGGCGATGATGAGCGTGGTGCGCCCCTGCATCAGCCGCTGCAGCGCCAATTGCACCAGCGACTCGCTTTGGGCGTCCAGGTTCGACGTCGCCTCGTCCAAAATCAGCACGCGCGGGTTGGCCAACAGAGCGCGCGCAATGGCGATCCGTTGCCGCTGCCCGCCCGACAGCTTGACCCCGCGCTCGCCGATCAACGTTTGGTAGCCATCGGGAAAGCGCTCGATGAACTCCTGGGCGTGGGCGTCGCGGGCCGCCTGCTCTACGTCCGCCGCGCTGGCCTCTGGGCGGCCATAGCGAATGTTGTCGAAGATCGTGCCCTTGAACAGCACTGGCTCCTGGGCAACGATCGCCATCACCCGCCGCAGTTGCGCCAGATGGACCTCGCGCACGTCGACGCCGTCGACCACCACGCGCCCGCCCTGCACGTCGGCGAAGCGCTGCAACAGCGCGGTCAGCGTGGTTTTTCCGGCCCCGGAACCGCCCACGAGCGCCACGGCTTTGCCAGCCGGCACCCGCAGCGTCACCCCGTCGATGACCGGCACCTCGGGCCGCGACGGATAGGCAAAGTGCACGTCGTCAAACAGGATCTCGCCCTGCCCGGCCGGCATCGGCTTGGCGTTGGGCGGGCTGGCGATGCCCGGCTGCGCATCCAAAATCTCGAAAAGCCGCTCGGTGGCGCCCGAAGCCCGCGACAGCGCCCCGGCCAGCGTCGCCAACGCGCCCACCGAGCCCGCGACCATCGCCGTGTAGAGCATGAACGCGGCCAAATCGCCGGCCGACAGCTCGCCCGCCACCACCGCCCGACCGCCAACCCACACCACCGCCGCAATCGACAGCGACACCGAAAACGTGAGCGCCGCGTGAAAAGTGGACCGCACTCGCACCAGCCGCAGCGTCTCGTCGAACACGCCGTCCATTCGCAAGCGATATTCCTGCCTTTCGTGTTCTTCGCGGACGAACGACTGCACCGTTTGAATGGCGGACACCACCTCGGCGACCTTGGCCGTGGTCTTGGCCAACCGGTCCGACACCTCGCGCGACATCGCCCGCACGCGCTTGCCAAAAAACACGATGCCGATCATCACCGGCGGCACGATCGCCAGCATCATCAGGGTCAAGCGCCAGTTCTCGTAGAACAGCAGCACCAGACCGCCCATCAGCGTCGCGCCGTTGCGCAGCGCCATGGACAGCTCGGTACCCACCAGGCCGTCGACCACCGCTACATCGCTGGCAAAGCGGCTCAAGATCTCGCCCGTGCTTCGCTCGTGGAACCACGAAGGCGGCAACAGCACCAGCCGGTCAAAGATCGAGGTGCGCAGGTCCGTCACCACGCGCTGCCCCAGCCAACTCATCAGGTAGTGGCGCACCCAGATGAACCCGGCCTGCACCACAAACGCGGCCACCAGCAGCACCACCATGCGGTTGAGCTCGGCCATGCTGTGCTTGGTGACGCCCAGATCCACGGCCATGCGCGCCGCTTGCGGATACAACAGCCCGATCGCCGAGCTGACGAGCAGCGTGAGCGACGCGAGCCAGAACCGGCCCTGGTATGGCCGCACCACCTGCAGCAGGCGCAGCAGCGGCCGCAACTCGCGCAGCCCGCGCACCTTGGCCTCGGTTTGCTCCTTTTTGTCGTCGTCTTGGCTGGCCACCCGCTACTCCGGTGCCTGCGGGATCTGCTGGGTCACGCAGTGAATGTTGCCGTATTGACTGACCAAAGCCCGCCCGTCGATGCCAACGATGCGATGGCTGGGCAGCAGGCTGGCCAGGATGGCCGTGGCTTCGGCGTCGCTCGGTTGCCCAAAAGTGGGCAGCAGCAGCTTGCCATTGGCCAGGTAGAAGTTGGCATACGAGGCCGGAAGATGCTCGCCGGCATAGAGAATCGGCTCGGGCACCGGCAGCGGCGCCACCTCGAACGGCTGGCCACTGCGCGACCGCATCGCCGCCAGCCGGGCGTGATTCTCGGCCATGATGGCGTGATCGGGGTGATCGGGCTTGCCACAACCCACCACAACAAGAGTGGTTTCGTTCACAAAGCGCGCGATGTCGTCGATGTGGCCGTCGGTGTCGTCGCCCTCCAGCCCGTGCCCCAGCCAGTGCAGGCGGTCACAGCCCAAGTGCGCGCGCAGGCTGGCTTCGATGTCGCGCTGGGCAAAGCCGGGGTTGCGATTGTCACGGAGCAGCACCGCCTCGGTCGTCAACAAGTCCCCGATTCCGTTGACTTCCAACGAACCGCCCTCCATCACCAGCCCTGGCGACACCACCGGCAGGCCCAGGTCGCGCGCTAGCTGGCGCGGCACCTCGTTGTCCAACGAACTCTCGAACTTGCCGCCCCAGGCGTTGAAGATCCAGTCCAGCAGCACCAGCGGCGGCAGGTGGCGCGGCGCGTCTGGTTTGCGCACCACCGCGATCGGTCCGTGATCGCGGGCCCACACGTCGTCGCTGTCGATCAGATGCCAGAAAACCTTTGCCATTTCCGCGCCGGCCTGCCGGGACAGCGCCGCGGCGTGGTCGCGCACGGCCAAGTTGGGCACGTTGACGTGGACCTCTTCGACCTCGCTCAACTCCTTGATAAGCTGAGCAAACGTCACCTCGACCTGGGCGTGCAGACCCCGCCAAATCGCTGGACGGTGCGGCCAGGTCAGGATGGTGCCGCGGTGGGGCATCCACTCCGCCGGCATGAAGTAGTGGTGCGCGTTGGGGTCGATAGCGATCATGGGACTCCCTGAAAACGGCCGAGTCTGGAACGTGAAATTCAAATTCAACTACCTGGCGATCGGCCCAAAGCGCTGCGTCAATGGGCCAAACAGGTCCACGCGCCGATCGCGCCAAAACGGCCACCACTGCCGCACTTCTTGGGCGCGCTGCCGATCACACGTGACGATCGCCGTCTGTGGCTGATCGTCCAACTGCGCCAGCCACTCCCCTTGCGGACCCACGCAAAAGCTCTGGCCCCAAAACGCAATGCCGTCGCCCGGACCCGGCTCACGGCCGGCGCGGTTCACCGTGGCGACGAACAGACCGTTGGCCACCGCGTGACCGCGTTGCACCGTCTGCCACGCCTCGCGCTGCCGCAGCCACTCGTCCTGCGGCTCGCTGTCGATGCCGCCGATGGCGGTAGGATACACAAGGATCTCTGCACCTTGCATGGCCGTCAGCCGCGCGGCCTCGGGGTACCACTGGTCCCAGCAGATCAGCACGCCCACGCGCGCCACCGCCGTGTCAAAGGCCTGAAAGCCGGTGTCGCCCGGCGCAAAATAGAACTTCTCTTCGTACTGCGGGTCGCAGGGGATGTGCGATTTCTGGTACTTGCCCACCATGCGCCCGTCCACGTCGAACACGGCCGCCGTGTTGTAGTACAGGCCGGGCGCCGCACACTCAAAAAGCGAGGCAACCAGCGCGATCTGCAGTTCGGCGCAGAGCTTTCCCAAGCGCTGGGTCGTGGGACCCGGCAGCGGTTCCGCAAGGACAAATCCCGCGGGATCCATGGTTTGGCAGAAGTAGGCCGACGCAAAGAGCTCGGGAAGCACGCACAGCAGCGTGTTGGGAGGCCGTTGCGCCGCCGCCTCGCGGAGCGCTTGTTCGGCCAGTGCCAACCGGTCCTGGCCCGCAGCCGCCGCCGGCAGTTGCAGCAGGGCAACGTGGAACTCGCGTGCTTTCGCCATCTTTGCTCCCAGCGCCACCCCGACTGGGGCCCGCGCGCGGCGACCATGGTGATCCGGCCCGGCCACCAGCGTCAACGGCCCGGGGCGAGGCAGCTGCATGGCGGGGCCCCAAGTCGATGCAATTGAGGCGAAATCGCGTTTCCACTTGCACAGCACTCGCGGCAGGGAAATGCTATCCTGCTCTGCGGTGGGCCGCTGCCTCGGCGACCGCCGCCACGTCTGAACGGGAGAGTTGTGCACCATGGCCCAGATTCTTCGCACTTCCAAGTACTTGACCCGCTCTGTCGGCGCGACCGCCGCCCTGCTCCTGGCCGCCGGACTGTGGCTGAACGCGTGCGGCGCCGACGTGGCCCTGACGGGCGGCAATCTAGCGGGCGCGGGCGACACCAGCTTGGGCAGTCAAGACGGCATCTCGGGCACTCAGCCGGGCCAAGACGGCGCGGGCACCACCGATGGCAACACCACGATCTTGCCCGACGGCTCGGGGGTCACGGGCGATACCACGGTGATTCCAGGCGATACCAGCACGGTGCCGCCCGACTTGAGCTGCCAAGGCAAGTGCGGCCAGTCCAAGCCAAACCAGTGGAAATGCCAGTGCGACGCCCAGTGCATCAAGTACAACGACTGCTGCAGCGACTACCAAGCGCTTTGCACCGGCCCGCAGCCCAACGTGAGCCAGCTGATGCAGTGCATTGCCACGTCGTGCCCCAAGCAAGTCGAGTCGTGCCAGAGCCAGCAGCCGTGCAGCACGTTCTGGGCTTGCTCAGAAAAATGTAGCGATCAGGCGTGCATTCAGGATTGTGCTCAGGGTCTGGACATGCAGACCTTGGCAAAGCAAGCTGCCGGCTTGGAGCAGTGCGCCAACGCTTCGGGGTGCGACGGATCGACCCAACCGCCGCCCAGCACCGGGCCGATCTGCGGCGACGGCCAGTGCGATCAGCCCGAGAACAGCCTGAACTGCGCCAAGGACTGCCCCAACACCCCGCCCGGCGAGGTACAAGTGTGCCTGTCCAAGGCGTGCCCCAGCCAGTACAAGGCGTGCTTCGGCAGCCCAGACTGCGTCGCGGCCGTAGCCTGCATGAACGACGGCGGCAGCCCGCAGCAGTGCACGGCCGGCAACCCCAAGACGAGCAAGCAGTTGCAGCAGATGCTCCAATGCGGGCAGCAAAATGGCTGCCTGGGCGGCGTCCAGCCGGGCCCGGTCTGTGGCAACGGCCAGTGCGAACCCGGCGAGAGTTCGGCCAACTGCCCGTCGGACTGCAAGCCTGGCCCGACGGTTTGTGGCAACGGCAAGTGCGAGGCCGGCGAGTCGGCCACCAGCTGCCCCAAGGACTGCTCCATCCCGGTCGACCCGGTCACCCAGTGCATCGCCAATGCCTGCCCCGACTTGTACAAGCAGTGCGCCGGCGCCGCGGCCTGCATCAGCGCCGCCCAATGCCTGATCGCCGGTGGCAGCTTCATGCAGTGCGTCTCCGACATGAAGACCGGGCAGCTCGTGGGCCAGTTGGTCCAGTGCGGCACCAAGGCCAACTGCCTGGGCGGCACCACCACCAACGCTTCGTGCAAGGGGATCTGCGGCAACTACGTGTTTGGCGCGGCCTGCCAATGCGACGCCAAGTGCGTGCAAAACGGCAATTGCTGCGGCGACTACAAGACCTACTGCGGCGGCACCACCACGCCGTCGTGCCAGGGCAAGTGCGGTTCGTTTGACCCCAACGCCACCTGCCAGTGCAACCTCTCGTGCCAGAACTTTGGCAACTGCTGCGCAGACTACCAGAAGGTCTGCGGAGGTACGCCCTCGCCGGTGTGCGGCGACGGCATCTGCACCGTGCCAGAAAACGCCACCACCTGCGCCAAGGACTGCGGCATCACCCCGCCGGCCATGACCTGCAAGTCCAAGGCCGACTGCGCGCCCGACGAGATCTGCTGCGGCATGTCGGACGGCAGCCAGGTATGCAGCACGCCCGCCAACTGCAAATAACGGATCGAACAGACAACGTGAGCGTCCCCTTCCCCCGCCTGCGCATCGAGCGCGATCGGCTGGTGCCCAACGGCACTTTTGCCCAGACCCAAGCCACCTACCTCCAGCCCGACGCCGCGACCGTCGGCGAGCTGGACGGCCTGCTGACCCGCGGCAACGTGGGCGTGGTCGCGCACTTCTACATGGATCCCGAGCTGCAGGGCGTGCTTTCGGCCTGCAGTTGGCCGCACATCCACATCTCGGACTCGCTGGTGATGGCGGACCGCGCGGTGGCGATGGCCCAAGCTGGCGTGCGCGCCGTGTTGGTGGCCGGCGTCGATTTCATGAGCGAGAACGTGCGGGCCGTGCTGGATTCAGCTGGTTTTGCGCACTTGCCGGTGTACCGCCTGGCCCGCGAGCGCATTGGCTGCAGCCTGGCCGAGGCCGCAGAAAGCCAGTCGTACGCCGCGTTTTTGGCTCGGGCCGCCCAACACCGCCCTGCTCTGCACGTGGTCTACATCAACACCAGCCTGCGCCAAAAGGCGGCGGCGCACGCGGTGGTGCCGACCATCACGTGCACGTCGTCCAACGTGGTTCAGACCATCTTGCAGGCCGCGCACCAGCTGCCTACCGCGTCGGTCTGGTACGGGCCCGACAGCTACATGGGCGACAACCTGCTGACCCTGCTGGGTTCTTTGGCCACGGCCGATCTGGCGGCGGTGCAGACCGTGCACCCAGGGCACACGCCAGCGAGCATCGGGGCGCTGCTGCAGCGCTTCCACCGCTTTGACCAGGGCCACTGCATCGTGCACCACCTGTTTGGCCAGCAGGTGGTGGAGCAAGTGCGACGCGAGCACCAAGCTGCCTTGCTCACTGCGCACTTAGAGGTCCCAGGCGAGATGTTTGCCCTGGCCCACGCCGCCCAGGCCCAAGGTCGCGGCATGGTGGGCTCCACCTCGAACCTGCTCGATTTCATCCTGGCGCAGGTCCGCAGCGCGCCCGACGGCACCGCCCTGCAGGTGGTCCTGGGCACGGAAGCCGGCATGATCACCTCGATCGTCCGCGCCGTGCAGGCCGAATTGCGCCGCCTGGACCGCAGCACCAGCGTAGAGATCGTGTTTCCGGTGGCTGCGGAAGCCGTGGTGACTACAAACGATTCGGCCCTGCCCCTGGTTCCCGGCGCGGCCAGTGGCGAGGGATGCTCGATCGCGGGCGGATGTGCCACCTGCCCGTATATGAAGATGAATCACCTGGACGGCTTGCTGGCGGTGGCCAAGGCGGCGGGCACGGGTCAGGGGTTGGCAGGCTTCGAGCCGCAGATGGATCCCAGCCGCATCGCCGGCCGCACAGTCGTGGAACTGGGCAGCGAGCCAATCCTGCACATGCGCGCGTTCCAGAAGACAGGGCTGCTGCCAACGGCGTTGGTGCAGGATGTGCTGGGGCGCGGAAACTAGTCCAAATTCCGCCTAAATCCGCCCCAAGCCCGGCATCGCGTGCCGCAAGCTCAGGTAACCGCCCGCAATATTGACCACGTCGGCAAAGCCGCTGTCTTTCAGGATGCGCAGGGCGATGTGCCCGCGATAGCCGGCCTTGCAGTAGATGGCGATGCGGCGGTCGCGCGGGAGCTCGCCCAATCGGTCGCGCAGCGCGTCCAGCGGGATCATGGTGGCGCCTGGGAACATGGCCACCTTGCACTCGCCGGGGTTGCGCACGTCCAGCACCAGCGGCGGGTTGGGGCCCTGCAGATCGGCCAGCAACTGGTCGGGATGGATGAGCGAGCTGAAGCCCGACAGGTCGTTCTGCGCGACAAAGCCAATCAAATTCACGGGATCGTTGGCCGAGGCAAAGGGCGGCGCGTAGGCCAGGTCCAGCTCGGCCAGGTCGTCCACCGTCATCCCGGCCGCCAAGGCCGTGGCCAGCACGTCCACGCGCTTCTCCACGCCAGCGTGACCAAAAGCCTGTGCGCCCAACAACTTACCAGACCCGCGCTCGTACACGATCTGCAGCAGCATCATCTTGGCGCCCGGGTAGTAGGTCGCGTGGTGCTCTTTGTGCAGGGTCGCCACGCCGATGTCGAAACCGGCCGCACGCGCCGCCTTGGCCGACAGACCAGTCAGCGCCGCCGTAGCATGGAACACCTTGACTACACTCGTGCCCAGCGCGCCGCGGTAGCTTTGGGCGCGGCCCAGGGCGTTGCTCGCCGCCAGCCGACCTTGGCGATTCGCCGGCCCCGCCAGCGGCAGCCGCACGGTCTTGCCCAGCAGGCGATGGACGATCTCGACCATATCGCCAGCGGCATACACGTTGGGATCCGAGGTCTTCAAGTGCGCGTCGACCTGCAGCCCGCCGGACGGCCCGATCGCGAGCCCAGCCGTTTTGGCCAGCGCCAGGTCCGGCCGCACACCCACCGAAAACAGCACCAATTCAGCGGGCAGCGCGCGTCCATCGCTCAGCGTGACCGTCTTGGCCGCGGGCTCGATCGCTTGCACGCCCACGCCGGTGACCACGTTCACGCCGTTGTCACTCAACTCTTCGCCAATGCGCATGCCCAGTTCGCGGTCGGCGATCGCCATCACGTGCGGCGCCAATTCCACGACCGCCGTCTGCAGGCCGCGCTGCACCAGCGCTTCGGCCATCTCTAGCCCGATAAAGCCGCCGCCGACCACCACCGCCGATTTGGGTTGCTGGTCGCGGATGTAGCCGTCGATGCGGTCCATGTCGGGCACGGTCCACAGCTTGAACACATGGTCGCTGTCACTGCCCGGCATGCCCGGCCAGATCGGCTGGCCGCCTTGCGCCAGGATCAATTTGTCGTAGGTCAACCAGCTTTCACTGCCATCGGCGCCGCGAGTCCGCACCCGCTTGCCGGCCAAGTCCAGCTCTACCGCCTCGGTGTTGACCTGCACGTTGACGCGATAGCGGCTGTAGAAGCCCTGGGGCGACTGCAGCAGCAGAGCCTCGCGCTTCTGGATGTCGCCGCCGATGAAGTAAGGGAGGCCGCAGTTGGCGTACGACACGTACGGACCGCGTTCGAGCAGCGTGATCTCGGCCGACTCGCTGAGCCGCCGCGCCCGCGCCGCTGCCGTGGCGCCCGCTGCAACCCCACCGATAATCAGAAGTTTTTCGCCCATGACCCGGTTCTCCGTCTTGCGGACGCCGTGTGCTGCGTCCTGTACAAGATAGGAGCCCAGAGCCGGACCAGGGATTCGCCAGTTGCAGCCAGGGGGCCAGGGGTTCAGTGCCGCGCTGGAGCGCCAACAACAACAAGTACGTCACGTACGAAGCGGAGCGGTGCGACGGACCCGCTAGGGGACGCGCACTTGCGACCCACGCCGCAGGAGGCAAGGGCACGGGCAAAATCGACTTGATCTTGGCCGGGCCCTCACAGGCAAAGCTTGGTCAGGATTTCTCGCATGATTTCGCTGGTGCCGCCGCCGATGGTGATGAGGCGCATGTCGCGGAACACGCGCGAGACGTCGCACTCGTCCATGTAGCCCATGCCACCGTACAGCTGCACGCAGCGGTCCACGACCTTGTTGGCCAGCTCGCCGCAGAAGAGCTTGCACATCGCGATCTCGCGCCAGGCCGGGTCGCCGTCGATCACCAACTGCACGGTGCGGTAGCAGAGCTGACGGCCCGCTTCCAGCTCGGTCTCCAACTGGACGATCTGGTGGCGAACCGTTTGAAAACCCATCAGGTTCTTGCCAAAAGCGTGGCGATCGTGGCACCACTGGATCGTCTCGTCGAGCATCCGCTGGGCGCCGGCGATCGCCGTGAGCGCCCCCACCAGCCGCTCGCCGCCAAAGTTCTGCATGACGTAATAGAAGCCTTCTCCCTCATTTCCCAAGAGATTCTTGGCGGGGATACGGCAGTCCTCAAAGGCGATCTCGGCGGTGTCCGAGCTGTGGTTACCCATTTTCTCCAGCTTGCGCGTCACGCGGAAGCCTTTGGTATCCGTGGGGAACATCATCAGCGAGATGCCTTCGTGCCCCGCACTTCCGGTGCGCGCCGCCAGGGTGATGAAGTCGGCGCGGGTGCCGTTGGTGATGTAGGTCTTGCTGCCATTGATGACGTAGTCGTCGCCGTCGCGGCGGGCGGTGGTGCGGATGGCCGCCACGTCCGAGCCAGCGTCGGGTTCGGTGATGCCCAGGGCGGCGATGGCCTGGCCGGCGATCGCGGGCTTGAGGAAGTTCTGGTGGTGGTAGCTGTCGCCGATCTCGTGGATCACGGGCGTCGCCATGTCGCTTTGCACCAAAAGGGCCATGGTCAGGCCGGCCATGGTGCTGTGGACCATCTCTTCGGCGTAGGCGACGGTGTACCACCAGTCCAGGCCCAGACCGCCCAGCTCTTCGGGCATGCGGATACCCAGCAACCCCAATTCCGCTGCCTGGGTAAAGACTTCGCGGGGGAAAAGCCGCGCCGCCTCCCACTCGTGGGCGTGAGGCCGCAAGCTCTTTTCGCACCAGTCGCGCACGGTTTTGCGCAGTTGTTGGTGCTCCTCGCCAAACTGACGGTACGAACGGGCGCGATCGGTTCCAAACATGGGGCAAGCTCCTTGAAAAAGCGCTGCAGGCAGTGTGAAGTGCACAGGGTGCGCCGTCAATTGGCCGCCGATGGGCCGCCGACGCCTGCCTTACCGCATGGCTACTGCAGCTAGAGCAAGACGAAGAAACTCTTTCCATGTCGTACACTTGGCCCTCACCCCGCCGCTGGCGCGTCTGCCCCTCTCCCAAGGCATTGGGCGAGGGGCAAGGAAAT
>JBBISH010000069.1:0-33958 GCA_037441385.1 Myxococcales bacterium | reverse complement strand
CCAGCCCGGCCTTGACGGCCTGCATGACCACATATCTCAGCGCTTCGACTTCGGTTTTCTCGCCAGGGAGTACCGGCAGCACATGCGCGCGCTGCTCCCACATCGGCCCGCGCCGAGCAAAGCGTTTGTTGACCAGTCGGCCGACTGCGGCGTGGAACAGGCAGAGGAAGTCCGCCATTTGCTGCGGAAAATCAGCCGAGTAGAGCCCATGGTAGTGATTCGCCATCACGGTGAACGCGTGGACCCTGACGCCCGTCGCGGCCTGGGCCTCGGCCATCGCGCCGATCAGGTGTTCTTGAAAAACGGGGTCTTCCGTGCAGAGCGAGAACTTCCCGTCCAGCGTGCGCAGCGTGACGAGGTGCAGCAGACTGGGGTCGTAGAGGCGAATCGGCATAGCGGTCCCAGCGGACACTCCTGGTCCGCTGATCCTGGTGATCGACGCGAGCCGGGATTTTGCCGCGGGTCCGGGCCAAAAAATTGCCACTTGCCCAACCGGCGCTGAGGCCACGCGCCCAAAGACCAATCATTTCGCAATGTAGAAATTGCCCCCCAAGCTGTTGCTGCTGCCACGGGGCGATCGTGGCGCAGATCGAGTCCTACTGCCGAGCGGCGCGACTGCCCCTTCCATGTTGGACCGATTCCTCTGACCGCCGGCACTGAACGCAATCATTTCGCGAGGTAGAAATTGCCCCCCAACGCGAATGGAGGCGATCAGGCGGCGCCGCGAGCATGGAGCACGTGGGCAACGATGCTCGCCGCGTCCACGCCGAAGTGGCTGCGGAGGCCCTCGCGCGTGTCCGACAGGCCAAAACCATCGGTGCCGAGGGAGCTGAGCCGCCCGGCGAGCCAGGGCGCGAGCAGGTCCGGCCACATCCGCGACCAGTCGCTGGTGGCGATGATGGGCCCGATGGTCGGCCCCAACTGCTGAATCAGCCAGGAATCCTTGGGCGCGGCCGCAGCCTGGGCCTCGCGCCGGAGCTGACTGTACGAGGTCACGTTCCAGACGTCGGCGGCGATGCCGTGGTCCCGCAGCAGGATCTCTTGCGCCTTCAGGACTTCCAGCAGGATCACGCCGGAGCCCAACAGCTGCAGCGTCGCCGGGGCACCGCCCAGGGCCTCGGACGTCCGGAGCCGGTACAGACCGCGGAGGATCGCATCCTCGACGCCCTCCGGAATCGCAGGCATCGCATAGGCTTGGTTCTGAAGCGTAAGGTAATAGATCACGTTCTCGCCGGCAGCCATCCGGCGCATCCCCTCGCGGATGATCACGGCAATATCATAGGCATACGCCGGCTCGTACGCGACCACGCCGGGGTTGCAGGCCGCGATGAGCAGCGAGTGCCCGTCCTGATGCTGCAGCCCCTCGCCCATCAAGGTGGTCCGTCCGGCCGTGCAGCCCAGCAGGAACCCGCGCGCGTTCATGTCCGCGGCCTGCCAGATCTGGTCGCCGACCCGCTGGAAGCCGAACATCGAGTAGTACAAGTAGAACGGAAACAGCTGCTTGCCGTGCGTGCTGTACGATGTCGCCGCCGCCAGCCACGACGCCAGCGACCCCGCCTCCGAGATTCCCTCCTGAAGCACCTGACCGTCCGTTGCCTCGCGGTACGCCATCAAGAAGTCCGCGTCCACCGGCGTGTACAGCTGCCCCAGCGGCGAGTAGATGCCAAACGGCTTGAACATCGACTCCATGCCAAAGGTGCGGCCCTCGTCGCAGAGGATCGGCACGACTGCCTTCCCCACGTTCGGGTCCCGCACCAGCGCGTTCAGCACGCCGACAAACGCATTCGTCGTCGACACTTCGCTGCTCCCCGACCCGCCCGTGAACTTGCCCCACAGGCCCGCCGCGGGTTGCAGCGACTTGGGGGCCGCCTCGACCCGCGCCGGCAACGGCCCGCCCAACAGCCGCCGCCGCTCCAGCATGTACTCAACTTCCGGGCTGTCTTTGCCCGGGTGGAAGAACGGCGGGTCCTCCAGCTCCTCGTCGCGGATCGGCAACTCCAGCACGTTCCGGAACGCCTTGAGCTCCTGCAGGCCAAACTTCTTCTGCTGGTGCGTGGCATTGCGGCCTTCGATCCCCTCGCCCAGCGTGTAGCCCTTCACCGTGTGCGCCAAGATCACCGTCGGCTTGCCGGTCCGATTCAGCGCGCCCTGCTGGGCCGCGTGGTACGCCGCATACACCTTCACCGGGTCGTGACCGCCCCGATGCATCCGCCGCAGCTGGTGATTGGACAGGCTCTGGACCAGCTCGCGCAACTCCGGATATTTGCCAAAGAAATTCTCGCGCACGTAGTCCATGTCGCTGGTCACGTACTTCTGGAATTCGCCGTCCACCACCTCGGCAAAGCGCTGCCGCAGCACACCCGCCGCCGGGCCGCTCAACAGCCCATCCCACGCCGCGCCCCACAGCACCTTGATCACGTTCCAGCCGGCGCCGTTGAACACCGACTCCAGCTCCTGGATGATCTTGCCGTTGCCGCGCACCGGGCCGTCCAACCGCTGTAGGTTGCAATTCACTACGAAAATCAGGTTGTCCAACCCCTCACGCGCCGCGAGCGACAGGGCGCCCAGCGTCTCGGGCTCGTCCGTCTCACCGTCGCCCGCAAAGCACCACACCCGGCTCTGCGACGTGTCGACCAGACCGCGGGCATGCAGGTAGCGATTCATCCGCGCCTGATAGATCGCAGCAATCGGCCCCAAGCCCATCGACACCGTGCTGAACTGCCAAAAATCCGGCATCAGGCGCGGGTGGGGATAGCTCGAAAGCCCGCGCAACCCATGCGATACGAGCGACGGGTCTGCCACGGCACCCGCGATCGGCCGCGCCTCGCGGCGGAAGTGCTCCAGCTGCTCGCGCGACAGACGGCCCTCCAGAAACGCCCGCGCGTACATCCCCGGCGACGCATGCCCCTGGAAAAACACCTGATCGCCGCCCTGCGGGTGCAGCGGGCTCCGGAAGGCGTGGTTGAAGCCCACCTCGTACAGCATCGCCGCAGAGGCATACGTCGACAGGTGACCGCCCAGCCCCTCGAACCGCCGGTTGGCCCGGTGCACCATCACCGCCGCGTTCCAGCGCACCATCCGGCGGATCCGCTTTTCGATCGCCAAATCGCCGGGGTACTTCGGCTCGGCGTCGGGCGCGATCGTGTTCACGTACGGCGACAGCACCAGGTACGGCAGCCGCACGCCCTCGGTCTGCAAGGCCTCGTGCAGGCGGCGCAGCAAGAAGTGGGCGCGGTCGGGCCCAGCGGCCTCGACGACGGCCTGCAGCGACTCGACCCACTCGGCGGTCTCCACGGCGTCGCGGTCGTGCTGCACCGACCACTGCGCGGGGTCGATGCGGGCATCCAGATGGGGCAAGGGGCTTGGCGTCATGGGGTCCTCCCGGTTGGCCGGCAGTCTAGGCAACCGCCGCCGCATGTACCACGGCGCAGCGCGAATCCCGCGACGGTTGCTGCGATTACGTGGTCCAAGCTGCGACGGCGATCAGTCGATGTCCAGCACGATCTTGCCAAAGTGCTGCGCCTGCTCCATGCGCTGCAGAGCCGGCTCCAGATCGCGCCACGAAAACGCCTGATCCACCACCGGCCGCAGTTCGGCCTGCTCAAAGGCCCGGCACATCGCCTCAAAACTCTGGCGGTGCCCCACCAGCACACCGTGGATATGCAAGGCATTCATTAGGATCGCCGTCACGGGTAGTTCGCCCGCACCACCGCTCAACACGCCGATCACCGCCACGTGGCCGCCGCCGCGCACCGCCAGCAGGGACTTGGCCAGCGTGCCGGCCCCGCCCACCTCGACCACATGGTCCACGCCGCGACCGCCCGTCAGCGCCAGCGCCGTCTTGTGCCAATTCGGGTCCTCGCGATAGTCCACCGTCCGCCACGCGCCCAACTGTTCGGCGCGCTCGCGCTTCTGCGGGCTAGACGACGTCACGATACAGCGCGCCCCCGCCAGCTTGGCGATCTGCAGGGCGAACACCGAAACTCCGCCAGTTCCCTGCAAAAGCACCGTCTCGCCCGGCTGCACGTGGCCGTGATCGACCAGCGCCGTCCAAGCGGTCAGGGCCGCACAGGGCAAGGTAGCCGCCTCGCGAAAGCTCATGTGCTGTGGGAATTTAGCCACGCCATCTTGATGTAAAACCCAAAGTTCTTGCAGCGAACCATCCAGCGGGCCACCCAAAGTTGCCCGTAATTGCTCGCGAGTTGGCTCCCCGCCAAACCATTTCTGCGCAAACAGCCCCACCACCCGATCGCCGACCTGGACGCGATCGACCGCGCTCCCCACCGCCACCACCTCGCCCGCGCCATCGCTGCAGGGCACCAGCGGCAAGGGTTGCCGGGGGTTGTATCGCCCCTGAATCATCATCAAATCGCGGTAGTTGAGCGATGCCGCCCGCACCCGCACCAGCACCTGCTCCGGCGCCAGCGTCGGGTCGGGCCGCTCGGTCATGTGCAGGTGGGCAATGCCGAATTCGCGAAGTTCAACGACGTGCATGATCGCAACCTTTGGTGTCCGGTAAGGGTCTTCGACCCGTTCAGCTGGCGACCGCAGGCAAGGCGACGGGGGCAAATTCGCTGTCTATTTGGTGGTGGGCGTGCTCGAAGCGGGCAGCTCCGGGCCCAGGTGGCTCGTCAGCCACGCCAGTGTAGCATCCTCAACCTGTGCGTGCTCGGGCTCGTGCCACAGGTCGTGGTACAGCCCCGGGAACAGCTTGAGGGTCTTGTCCGGCGATTTCGCCTTGGCGACCAGCTGCTTGCTGCCCTCTGGATTGGTCACCACATCCGCCGTGCCGTGCAGCACCAAAAGCGGCACCGCCACGTCGCCCATCCCGGCTTCGATGCGCGCCAGCGCCTTCAGCAGCTCGGCGGCCGTGCGAGCCGGAGCCTTCTCGTGATCGATGAGTGGATCGCAGGCCATCCCGGCCACCACCTTGGGATCGCGCGAGAATTTCTCGTCCGGCAGATCCAGAACGTGGCTATGCGGGGCAATACTGGCGAGCGCCTTGGTCACCCCGATCAGGAATCCCGAGACATCCGCCCCCGGCACCAGCGCCGGTGCGCTCAAAATCAGACCCGAAATCGACGACTTCTTGTCCAGAAGCGTGAGGGTCGCGATCGCGCCGCCCATCGAATGCCCAAACAGAAACACGGGACGCTGCGGGGCCTCTGCCTGCACCGCCGTCACCAGCGCGGCCGTGTCCTCCAGGTATTCGTCAAAGTGCTCGACCCAAACGCGCTCGCCCCCCGATCGCCCATGCCCGCGCAGATCGGCCGCCACGACCTGGACTCCTAGTCGGGCCAGCCGCGCAGAAAATTCCGCATAGTGATCGCCGTGATCCTTGAGGCCATGCACCAAGACCAAGGTCGCCCGAAGCGGCTTGCTCGGGTCGCGCCAGCGCTGCACAGACAGAGCAACTCCGCCAAAACCCTGGCGTGGACTCACGTCGCGCTGCAGCCCCGCCGGAGTGGACACCTGGACCGGGCAGGGCGCCACGGCCGGCGCGCTGCAGGCGGCAAGCAAGCTAATAATCAGGGGAAAGGCACACAGGTGGCGCACGGCACGATCCAGCTCCGCAGCGGCGGACGAGTGCGAAGCCTGGGCAATGTCGGCCAGGTCGACAACCGCCCGGCGCACACCTGTAGGATATTACAGAGGAACTCGGCTCAGGCAGCCATGGCGGCTCGGTCGCCGACGATGGCTAGCCCTCCCAAGCGGTCATGCCGCAAGTCCGCCAATAGTAATGGAAAACTCCGACCATCCAGGTCCGATGGCCAGAGTTCATCGCGGTCGCCAAACCATCGGCGAGTTGGCGCAGGCGATCGGCGTCGCTGTGGGCCAACGCGCTACCCGAGCGGTCCGCGGCACGCTGCACGGCCAGGGCCGCGCGATACAATTCCTGCCGAATTTCGGGGAGGTTAGCGCCATCCAAGTACTCGCTTGCCCGCTGCAAGGCGTCGGCAGCGCGAGCCTCGGCTTCGGCCAGTAGGACGTCAGTGTCGGCTTGGGCTTCGGCGGTCTCGCCGGGCACGCCCAGCTCGATGCCACGGCCGCCGACAAAGGCGGCATTGCGGTTGGCGATCATGTCCTTGTAGCGCACCTCGACCCGCACAACCTCGTGGCGACCACTGCCCGGCGGCACGCCCACGCGCAGCAAGAAGGCGTGCTCGTCGCCCGCGCGGAAAGTGGGCAGCAAGAAGCGCACGCCGCCGTCGCGGTCTTTTTGGCGGTCGGCGGCGATGCCCTGATCGCGCTGCAGCCGCTGGTCGCCGGCCACCTCGACCTGGCGCGCACGCAGTGCCTCGGCGTCGCTGAGCGGCTCCGAGCCAATCACTTCGAGCAGTTGAATGTCGTCGGCCAGGCGAATTCGCACATCCACCGCCTCGGCGGCCTGGTGCGCCAGTACCTCGAGCTCGTCGGTCAAAACCGTAGGCAACGCCGCCACATCGCGGACAAAGTGGTGGTTACCGCCACCCTCCAGGGCGATGCGGTCCATGAGCAGCGCGTCAAAGTCGCGACCCACGCCCAGCGCCGAGGTGGTGATGCCTTCACCCAGGGCGCGCGCAGTCTCGATCGTGAGGCGGTACGGGTCGTTGGGACCGATGGTCGGCATCCCGTCCGACACCAGCAGCACCCGATTGACCGAGCCTGGATCGTAGGCCAGCCGCGCTTGCTGGTAGCCCAGGGCCAGGCCGGCTTGGGTATTCGTTTCGCCCTTGGGGGCCATCTTGCAGATTTCCGCCGCCACTGCCCCCAGTTGCGGGCCGCCGCTCAGCGTCGGCGTCAGGACGCGGGCTTCGTCGCTGTACACCACCACCGACAGGCGGTCCTCGGGCGTCAGGCGGGTGGCCAAATCCTTGGCTGCCGCGCAAACCTGGCGCCAGGGCTCGCCTTTCATGCTGCCCGAGCGGTCGAGCACCAGATGCAAGCGCAGGGGAGGCCGCCGCGTTGGCAGTTGGTCCGTCGACCGCAGCCGCACCCGCACCAACGCCTGACCGCCTTCGATCGGCAGGGCCTTGTGCGACAGATCCACGGCCACCCGGATGCTGTTCTTGTCCGGCGGCGGCAGGGTGCGCACGCGCGGCGTGGCCGCCGGCAGCGACAAGGTCGCCAATTGCGCTGGGATCTTCCTTACCTCCGCGCCCAAGCGCTCCAAGTAGCCCCGGCCAGGCAGGTAGTTCGCGCGGTAGCGGGCATCGCGCGGATAGAACAGAGGCCGCTGCGGCAACGGACGGAAGACCTTGTCACTGTGGTAGTTCGGAATGACCGTCCCCACTGCCCGGTGCACACTGGCACCAGCGGCCATCGGCTCTGCCCTGCGAATTTGCTGAACTTCACCACCGCGGACCTCGTCCGCATGGCCGGTGTCCAGCGCTCCGATGGTCTTTTTCTCCAACTCGGCGATGGCCTTGCCCTTTTGGCCCACCGCGCGATCGCGGGCGTACTCGCGGCTCGCATCCTCTGGCGCTGCGCTCGGGCCACTCGCCGCCTTGGTCGCCGCGGGTTTGGCCACCGGCGCCTCTTCAGCCTTGAATTTGGGCTCGTCGGGACTGGGCGCGCCACCGCCCGAGCCGTGACCAGCGCTCCCACCCGCTCGATCGCCGCGGTATTCCTTGTCGGCCTTGTTGGCAGCCGCGGCCTGGTCCGGTTGCGCGGCGCCTGGAGCAGCGGGAACACCAGCCTGGGAATAGGCTTTCTTGGGGTCCCAGTTGCCGTCCGCGGCCGCTTCATCGCGGTCGGCCGGCGCTGGGGCGGCTGCGGCCTTGGCTGCCGCCACGGGGGCGACGGCAGACGGCGGCTCGGCTTGTGCCGCTTCGGCCTTGGGGGTTTTCGTCGCCGTCTCGGCTGCGGCAGCCGTGGGAGGCGGCGCTGTGCCGGCTGAAGCTGCGGGTTGGGCCCGGTCCCGAGCTTGGCAACCTACGGCAACCACGGCCACCAACACGATAATTCTCTGGTACAGGTGCATGGCGATCCTTGCGGCGCGCTCGCAGCGGCCAACGGTTCTGACGCCCGGGAGCGGCCACCGATCTGTCGGCCCGCGCACCACGGCCGTTGGGCATCCAACGCGACCACGCTATGCTGCCACGAACGGAGGTACTCGGCGATGCCCAAAGCGTGGCGCTACCAGAACTGGCGGATCTCGCGGACCTTGATCGCCCCCAGCTCGGGCTACAACTGCCGACTCGAGGTCTGCGGCGGCGCGTGCTGTGGCGGCGGCATCTGGACCGACGCCGATCAAGCTCAGGCCATCCTGCAGCATGCCCCCGCGATCGCCCGCCACTTGCCCGGCGAGCGCCAGGACCCGAAGCGCTGGTTCAGCGGCGAGGCGATGGACCATCCTGATTTTGCAAGCGGTCTTGGCCTTGCCACCGCGGTACTGCCGCGCTTGGATGGCAGCGACCGCCGCGCGTGCATCTTTGCGCTGGCCGACCATACCTGCGCCGTCGAACGCGCCAGCGTGGACCTGGGTCTGGCCTGGCCGGGACTAAAGCCGTTTGATTGCGCTACCTTTCCTGTGCTGCGCTCGGAGGGCGGAGTGGCGTGGGACCGCACGACCGAGGCCATCCCAACCCAGGCCGACTGCCAACGGCCTCTGCCGACCCAGCCGGGGCCGCCCTTCCACACGGTCTTTCGCCGCGAAATCGAGCTGGCCATCGGCCGCCAAGGCCTTGAGTTTGTAGAGCAACGCTTCCACGCGCGCCGCAAGAAAGCCTAGTCGAAACGAAAGCGCGTCGCTTCAAACTTGACCTGAGTCAATTTCTTTGCTTCCATGACAAAGGCGTGACCGCCTAAGCTGTGGAGCCTTCTTCATGCACGACACCCTACGCAACCTGAGCCATCTGCCCGCCCGGCAAGAGATCTCTCGTCTTTGCCGGCTCTTTTGGGAACAGGGTTGGGCCAGCGGCACCGGTGGCGGCATTGCCGTGCGCGACGGCCACACGCTGCTCATGGCGCCGTCGGGGGTGGAAAAAGAGAACATCCGCCCAGAAGACATCTTTGAAGTCGACCTGAAGGGCCACGTGACGCTGGCACCGATCACGCCTGGACTGAAGCTCACCGCATGCGCCCCGCTGTTCCTGGCCGCCTTCCGCCACCGCAACGCCGGCGCCGTGCTGCATTCGCACTCGCTCGACGTCGTGCTCGCGGCCATGACCGTTCCCGCTGGCGAGCCCCTGCGCCTGACGCGGCTGGAGATGATGAAAGGCCTAGAAGGCGTTGGGTATTTCGACGTCCACGAGATCCCGGTCATCGACAATACCGCCCTGGAGCACGAACTCGAAGAGCGCGTCGAGCAGGCGATCCTCGCGTACCCCAAGGCCAATGCGGTGATCGTTCGCAACCACGGCGTCTACGTCTGGGGCAAGTCGACCGTCCACGCTAAGACCCAGGCCGAGTGCCTCGACTGGCTGTGCCGCGCGGTGATTCGCATGAATTCCGCAGGAATCAGTCACTTGACCCACGACCGGTCGCAGCCAGATGCGGCGACGGCGCAGCCCGTGTCGAGCAGCCGCGCGCTGGCCGTGGTCAGCTAACCGCAACGGTTTCGCCAACATCAAGGTCACAACATGAAAGCTTACTTCTTGGATCAGCCCGAACAGGCGATTGGCGCGGACTATTTGGCTCAGCACGGTATCTTCTACCAGCACATGCCGGTAGACGAGGGCCAGTACGCCGAACCGCTGCAAAAGCTCCGGGACCAGCGCGGTTACGTGCAGATGGATGAAGTGCGTCTGAACGATCAGACGCCCAACCTTCAGGCACTGTTGACCAAATTCTTTGGCGAGCACCTGCACACGGACGAGGAGATCCGCTTTGTCACCGCTGGCGCCGGCATCTTCGACCTGCGCGACGCCCAGGACCGCTGGATGCGCGTGCATGTGACACCGGGCGACCTCATTATCGTGCCACCGAACCTGTACCACCGGTTCGCCCTGGACGAGCAGCAGCACATCGTCTGCAAGCGCTTGTTCCAGAACACGCTGGGCTGGGAGGCCGTGCCACGGGCGTAGCCCCAGACAAGCAGCGCCGACAAACTCTGTAGATTCAAGCAGTAGAAAATGGGGGGCAATGTTCTAGGGGCGCTACCTGGGGCGCTACCTCGCCGGCGGCTCGTCCGGATCGCTCTGCGGATCAAAGTGGACGAGCACTTCGGCGTCGGCAAACGCGGCGCGAACCTCGTCTTCCACGGCCTGGCCGATGGCATGGGCCTCGCGCAGCGTGATGTCGCCGTCCAGCTCCAGGTGAAACTGGATGTGGCTGTGCAGGCCAATGCGCCGCGTGCGCAGATCGTGAAGGCCCGAAGCCTCTGGATGCGCCTTGACGATTGCGATGATGCGTTGCCGATCGTCATCTTCTAGTTCGCGATCCATCAGCAACTGAACCGAACTCCAGGCAATCTGGGTCGCACTACGGCCGATGAGCACCGCGGTCACCAAACCGAGCAGCGGATCCAGCCACAGCCAGCCAAAGCCCCAGGCGCCCACCAGCGCCACCGCCACCGCGCCGTTCATGGCCAGGTCAGTGCCATAGTGCAGCGAGTCGGCCGAAATCGCTGTGGAATCGGTGGCCAAGATGACCTTCTTCTGGAAGCGCATCAGGGCCAGCGTCGCCACCGTCGCAATCGCCATGACGGCCAGGCCCACCGCGCCTTGTTCCACCGGCCGGGGCGACAGCAAGCGCTGCACCGCCGAGACCAGCAGGCCCACGGCCGAGGCCAACACCAGAGCGGCCTGCGCCAAACCCGCCAACGGCTCCAACTTGCCGTGCCCAAAGCGGTGTTCCTCGTCCGCCGGCTGCAGCGACCAATGCACAGCCAGCATCGCCACCGCCGAAGCCAGGGCATCCAGCGTCGAGTCGGCCGCGCTGGCCAACATCGCCACCGAGTCGGTGAGCTGCCAGGCCGCCAACTTGGTGACGAGCAGCCCCACCGCCACACCCAGCGAAGCCTGGGTCGCGCGCCGCATCAGCTGCTGCTTGACGGCCAGTGTCGGCTTCATGGGGGCGTCACCACCGGACGCGGCTTGCTGACGCTCTCTGCGGTGTGCTCGATGTGCTGCACCAGGTCGCGGGTCATGTCGCGCAAAATGTCGCGCATCGCCGCTTCGACCTTTTTGCGCAAGTCCAACTGGCCTTCGTCGGGGAATTCGGCCGCCAGCCGCGCCGGCAGGTCCTGATACGAAGTGCGGTCATACACGTCGTGCACCGAGCGCAGCAGGATCGCCAGGTCGCGCTTGCGGCACTCGAGCAAGAACTCGCGCACGCCCACGTCGACCAGTTCGAGCACATGGCGCGTCTCGGCCTCGTCCGGGGACACGGCCGGCAGCGAGAGCAGGGCGTCCAGGTCCAGGTAGCGGGCGCCGGGGATGTCGGTCGAGGCCACCTGCGCCGGCGCGCCCAAGTCGACCACCAGCAGCGCCGGCCCCTCGGGCGGCCGCAGCGGCACGATCTGCGCCATGTCCACCACCGGCTCGCGCGCGCCTGTGGCCACCACCAGGGCATCGGCTTTGCTCAACAACTCTGGGAGCTTGGCAAGCGGCTGATAGTCATTTTCATGTTCAACGGCCACGGTCCGATTCACCCGCGTCACGTGGCAGTGCCCGGTCGAAGCCAGCAAAGTCGCGGCCTTGCGACCGATCTCGCCCATGCCCAATACCACCACCTGCGGACGCTGGTCACGCGGCCTGCCCAGCTCCTTCCAATACGTCTGCACCGCCTCTAGCGCCAGGCTGTGGACGCCGCGGGTGTGGTGGCGCCAGGTGGTCAACCGCTGAACTTTCTTGACGGTCCGGCCCAGCGCGGTCTGCAGTGCGTTGTGGAACGGCGAGGCCTGCCCGGCCACGCGCGCCGCGGTCAGCGCCCGATTGAGCTGCCCAGCAATCTCGCGTTCGCCCACCACGAACGACTCGAGCCCCACAGCCACGCGCAGCAGGTGCGCCACGGCCGCACGGCCCCAGTAGACGTAGGGTTTGGGCGTCTTGACCTTTTTTCGTTTGGGTTTAGGCACATCGGCCAGCCAGCGCTCGACCATCTGCGCACGCATGACCTCGCCCGCCCACTGGGCCTCGCTGGCCGTCACCAACCATTCCACACGGTTGCACGTCTCTAGCACCACCAGGCCAGCCGCGCCGCAGCTCGTGCGCAGCTCTTCGGTCAAGCGGGCGCGCTCGTCGTGGTTGAGCAGCAGCCGCCCTCGCCACTGCGTGGACGCCACCCGAAAATCACAGCCGACCACCGCAAACGGTAGCCGACTTTCTATGGCGCCGGCCGCGGCGGCAGAATGCGTGTGGATGCTCATGTCGACTCCCCCAATAACCCCAGAAACACTCGACAATCTCTACAACTTCTTAGGCCTGGACCAGCGCCGCCACCGCCGCCACGCCCGATTGAGCCGCCGGCTCCGCCCCCAGGCTGCCCATGTACGACCCCGCAAGGGCCACACCGGGCAGTTCGCGCGCCACCCGATTGGCCAGACTGTGCATGGCCGCACGATGACCGATGCGCGGTTGCGCAATCGCGTCGCGCCAACGTATCACCGTGGCAAAAGCTACCGGCAGCTCGCGCGCACCCTGCAAATCAAACGCCTGCTCCTGGGCCCGCTGCACCAGCGAGATCAGAATGTCGTCGGGTAGATCCACGGCCTCGGGATCGGCCGCACCGCCGACCAGCCCTGTGTGCAGCCAATGACCAGCCGGCGCTCGGTCCGCAAACAGCGACGACGGGAACGAAATGCCCAGGGTGCGCAACCCTTCGCCCGGCACCATCATCACGCCGTGCCCTTGCGGTGCCACGCCATTGGGGTCGGGCCCCCCCAGGTGGACAACGGCAAGCCGTGCACAAGAAACGTCGGTCAAGGCGTGGGCCACGGCAGGCGCCACCGGCGCAAGCAAGTCCGAGGTCACTTTGGCCGGCGTAGCCAGCACGACCCGCTTGGCCAGGATCGGCGCAAACTTGTCGGCCAGCGCGTGGTGCAACCGCAGCTCCCACAAGCCATCCGGCCGCCGGGTGATCTGCTCGATCGGGGCGCCCAGCTGCACACTGGCCTCGGGCAACGCCGCCGCCAGCGCCTTGGGCAAGCTGCCCAGCCCGTCGCGCAGGGTCCACGGCCGACTGCAAGCCTCGTCACAGGTCGCCAACGGTTCGCCCAGGCCCAACAAGGCACCCAGAGCCACGCTGCCGCTGTCGTGCTCCCACTGCCAGAGCTCAGGAAACGTATCGCGGGCGCCCAGTTGGCGCGCATCGCCCGCCAGGACCGCCGCCACGTAGGGCGCCACCAGATAGTGCGCGGCTTGCTCGCCCAGGCGCCGGCAGGCAAAGCTCCACACCGTGTCGTCCGCCTGCGCGGCACCCAAGACCAGTGGCTCGGCGAGCATCCGCAACTTGCCGGCCAGGCTCAGGTATCCGCCAGCGAGCACTTGACCCACATGGCTGGGCAGGCGATGAGCCGCGCGATCCCGGTAGATGAAGCGGTGCGCCGGCGCCTCCGCGGTTACGACCTCGCCGGACAGGCCAACTTCGGCGATGAGCTGCCGCAGCGTCGCCGCCTCGGGCCCGAACGTGCTGGGACCGTGCTCGACCAAGTAGCCATCGCGCCGCTCGCTGCGGACCTTGCCGCCCACCCCGCGACCCGCCTCGACCACGCCAACGCGCCACCCAAGCTGGTGCGCCCGATGCGCAGCGGCCAAACCGGCGATGCCCGCGCCGACCACCACCAGATCGAGCGGCGGTCGATCCTGCCACAGCAGCACGGAGTTCATGCCTTGCTTGCCAGCCCTTGCACGGCCGCCACAAAGGCCTCGATGCCGGTGATCGGGGTCTGCGGTACCACGCCGTGACCAAGATTGGCAATCCAACCGCAGCCTTGCATGGCGTCGGCCATTTCGCGCACGCGGCGCTCGATGTGCGCGGGCGGGGCAAACAGCTCGATCGGGTCCAGGCTGCCCTGCAGCGAGCGCCCCAGCGCCTTGGCTTTGCGCGCCGCCATCGCCAGATCCACACGCTGGTCGATGCCGTAGGCGTTGCACGGAACTTCCAGCGTCGCGTCAAACAAGTGCCCAGGATTGCGCGCAAACAGGATCATCTTGCCGCCCTTGTCGGCGATGGCCTTGGCGATGCGCTGCGTCGACGGCAACACGAACTGCCGGTATTCGCTGTCGCGCAGCTCGGCAGCCCACGAGTCAAAGAGCTGCACCGCGTCGGCGCCCGCGTCCAGCTGCATCTGCAGGTAGGTGATGACCAGGTCGGTCAGCTTGTCGATGAGCGCCATGAACGCCTTGGGATCTTGGTACATCAGCGATTTGATGCCCTCGAAGCTCTTGGTACCCTTGCCCTCCACGATGTAGCTGGCCAGCGTGAACGGCGCACCCGAAAAGCCGAGCAGGGCATGGCCGTCGCCCAGCTCGCGGCGCAGGCCACGCAACGCCTTGTCTACATAGGCGATATTGCCGATGCAATCCGGCCCGGGCAGGCGCTCGATGTCGGCAAGGCTGCGCACCGTGGGCGACAGCACCGGGCCACCTTCGGGGAAGTCGACGGCAATGCCCATCGCTTCGGGGATGGTCAGGATGTCCGAAAACAGGATGGCGGCGTCGATCGCAAAGCGGCGCAGCGGCTGCAGCGTGATCTCGATGGCCACGTCGGGCGTGTGCACCATCTGCAAGAAGGTGTGCTTCTGCCGCACGGCCCGGTACTCCGGCAAGTAGCGACCGGCCTGGCGCATCAGCCACAGCGGCGGGTGGTCCACCGGCTGGCCGGCCAGACCGGCCATGAAGCGCTGACGGTGGCTGAAGTTGCGGTTGACTGGGGCAGACGGCTGAGATGAAACGGTCACGGGCGACTCCGCGGATGCCAACTCCGCGCTGGCGAAAAGGATAGCGGGCGAGCCTGCAAAGGCGTCACCGCGATGTCACTTGCAGCGGTTCTTGGTAACGAACAGGCCACAGACTGGGTCTAGGAACCGCCGCCGGCCGGCACGGGCGTGGTGTAGCAGGGCCGGATGCAGACTTTGCCCTGCGAGACGCCCTTGTCGTCCTTGACGTCCAGGCACTGGTAGCCCTGCGGACAGGGCCCGCCGGGGTCGCTGCCGCAGGTGATGGCGCAGAAAGCGCCCTTATCCTGGTCATTGGCGTCTTTCATCGAGAAGCACATGTTGGGCTTGCCGCCGCAGGCGGTCACCTTGTCGTCGTTGGGATCGCAAGGCGCGCAGAACTTGCCCTCGGCCGGCTTGCAGGTGGCACTGGCGACGTCGCACACGTGGTTGAACGGGCACTCCCAGTTCTTCTGGCAACCCTTGTCCACGCACTTGGTGCCGGCGCACTTCTTGGCAAAGTCCTTGCAATCGCTATCCAACACGCACCCCGGCGCGCACTTGTGACTGCCTTGGTCGCAGTGGGTCTCGGGCGTCAAGCACTCGTCCGAGCCCATGCACCCGCCAGGAATGGTGCAGCGCTGATCCTTGCACACCGCTTCGGTCGAGATGGACTTGCACTCGCTGTCGGCCTTGCACGGATCGACGCAGTGGCCCAACGCACACACCTTGCCGGCGGCGCAGTTGTTGTCCAGCGTGCAACCCTTGACGCACACACCGTATTCGGCGCTGCAAACGGTGGTATAGGGGCAGTCGGCGTCGGTCTTGCACGACCCGGAGCCCGGCGCGCACGACTTGGTCTTGGGGACGCACTGCATCGAGTCGATTCCGGCCAGTTTCTCGCATGTGTAGCCCTGCGGACACCCAGCGATCGACAGACAGGCCAGGCCGCAGAAGTTGCCGCCCGTCGGGTAGGTCAGGCACATCGAGCCGGGCTTGCCGTCCACGATGGCGTTCTTGCACTCCACGTCGGCATTGCAGGGTTCGCAGGGCTCGCGCGACTTCTTGCACGTGCGCAGGCACGGGTCGCAGTACTGCCCCGAGCCGCACTCGCTGGTCAGATCGCAGTCGCCCTTGCCCGGCGCTACGCAGTCGATGGCCTCGATCGGAACGGTTGCGCCGTCGGCGAGTTTGGCGTCGCTGCCCGAGTTGGTGCTGCCATCGCCCGCGGTCGTGTCGGTCTTGCCGGGGTTGGGGCCCAAGTCCGTGCCGTACCAGATGTCGCTGGGTGCGTTGGTGGCGTTCGGATTGCTGCAGGCGGCGACCGCCATCAGACCGGCCGACGTCAGGCCAGCGCGAAACCCGAATCGCCAAGCGTGCTTGTTGGTTGCCATCGTCCATCCCCGCCCGCGAGCCGCGCTGTGCACCCGTCGGCTCGGGTCACAGCCCGGTTGGCAGAAGTCAATTGAGGTCCGACTCAACGCCCAGATCGCGGCGAATTTCCAGACCATAGGCTACGCCGCCGTTGCCGAGCATCAGCACCAACTGCCCCGCCGGGACGGGCGCCGCCGACGTGCCATACTCGGACGCAAGGTGATGCAGGGTGACCAGGTCCGCCGGCCGCAGCAAGTCCAGCCCCGTTTCGGTCGGAACCAGCAGCAGATCGGCATACCAACTCAGGTTTCCCTGGGCGGTCGTCGGCAGTTTTCGCGCCGCTAGCTGCTTGCCGTCGCGGCCGACCAGGTGCACCTCGCCCAAGGCCGAGATCACGGCAATGCCCATCGGCGTCGGCACGGGCTGCCCAAGGCCTTCCACTTCGTAGCGCCACACCAGATTGCCATCGGCGGGCGCAACCGCGCACAACCCGCCACTGTGCGACGCCGCGAGCAGCAAGGGCGCGCCCTTGGGTCCGCGAATCGCCAGGGGCGTGGTGTCCACATCGCCAAACTGCGAGCGCTCGCGCTGCTCCAGCGTCGCTTCCCACAGCAAGGCGCCGTCGCGCGCGTTGAGCGCCGCCAATTTGCCAGTCGGCGTGCCAACAAATACCGCACCGCCAAAGACCAGCGCTCCACCTTGGCCCTCGACCAAGTAGTCGCGGTCCACGGTGACCGACCAGCGCCAGCTCGGCTTGCCCGTGGTCAGGTCCAGAGCCAGCAGCGAGCCCGGATCGGCGACCACGAACACAAAACGCTCGTCGGCCGCGAGCGGCGAACGCACCGGCAGCTCCAAGCGACTGGGCTGGGCCCAACGCGGCTTGCCCGTGTCGGCTTCCAGCGCATAAACCGTGCCAGCCATCGTCGCGGCAATCAGCGTCGCGCTGACCTCGCCGGGGAGTTGCACCAAGACCGGACGACCGACCACGGCCTCGCTGGTCGGCGTGTGCCAAAGCTTCTTGCCATCTTGCACGCGCAGCGACGTGACCCCCGCCACGCTGCCCAGCCACGCCACGGTCGCATCCTTGGACAGCAGCGGCGTGGCAAACTCACGCGGCTTGTACAGGATACCGTCGCCGCCCACGGGCGTCCGCCAGCGCACGTCGATGTGGGCCGCTTCGGCAGCCAGCGGCCATAGAACAGCCGTCAGCGCCAACACCAACAGCCCTACCCGTCGAACGAGGGGCAAGTCACGATTCGTTGTGCCGATTTTGTCCCGGCTAGAGGAAGTCATACCAAGTCCGCCAAAATCGGATCGAGAAATCGTCGCACCTCACCGGGTCGGAGCCGGGGCGTGCTATAGGCGGCTCAGCTTGCCCCGCGCATCGGCGGCCAACATCGCCAGCGGGCCGGCCGGCGGATCCTTGTCGCCTGGGCGCGCCGCCTTCAGGGCTTCTTCGTAGGCGGCCTTGGCTTTGGCCACGTCCGGTGCCTTGGAGCCAGTTGCAGGGCTGTACACGTCGCCCAGCCGCACCTTGGCCAGCGCCTTGGTAAAGTCGGTCGAGGCCAGCTTGGCGACTTCGGTCCACTCGGCAGCCGCCTCGGCAGTCTTGCCCAGCGCCATCAGCGCCGTGGCTTTCTGCTCGTGCAGAGGCAACTCCAGCGCCGTGCCGCGCGCCCCGTCCAGCGCCGTCTGGATGGCCCTCAGCTGGGCCTCGCGATCGCCCGCCACGGCCTTGGCGCCACCGACCACCACGCCAATCATGGCCGCGGCCTTGGGATCTTCGGCCTTGCCCGCTGCGAGCACCGCGTCAGCGCGCGCCTTGTCGCTTGGGTAGGTCAAACGGTCTTTGGACGGCGGGGGCGCCTCTGGATCGTCCGACGGCGGGACCACGGGCGCGCTCGCGGCCTCGAA
The DNA here is from genome assembly GCA_037441385.1 of Myxococcales bacterium. Taxonomy (GTDB): domain Bacteria; phylum Myxococcota_A; class UBA9042; order UBA9042; family UBA9042; genus SXRM01. Next base: position 15,870 of record JBBISH010000069.1, on the reverse strand, counting down.
CACGGCGGCGGTCTGCTCTGCGCGCGACTGCTCGGACGAAGCGCTGATGATCTGGTAGATCCCGATGCCACCCCAGATCGCCGAGATGCCAACGATGCCCGCCGCGACCGGCTTCCAATGCTTCTCCATCCACGCCGACAGGGTCCACAGCTCCTCTTCTACGATGTCAGGGGCCACGATCTCGGCGATTTCGGCCTTGCGCGCCTTCTTGTTCTGCTGAGCTGCCATGGGTTGCGTCCTTGCCAGAGGTGGGGGTGCTAGATGGGGATCGCCGCTGCGGAAACTCCGCTCCGGAGTGGTTCTTTGCGGGTGGCGCAGGGGGTGCCGCAGCCGCTGCGGTGCCTGCGGGCCAAACCCGCGGAGCGCACTAGATAGCGGCAATTCGGCAAAAAAGTCAACCGGCGTCGTCGCCTGCTACTTGGCGGCGGCTTTGAGCTGAGGGTGATGCTCGCGCAGCCAAGCCACGGTATCGGCTAGGGTTTGCCGCCCCGGCCGCGGGTGGTAGCCCAGCTCGGGCCCGCTGTAGCGCGACGCGATCCCCCAGTAGTGGTGCCCCATTTCGATCACCACGGGATCCGGCAGCGGCGAGTGCTTGCCCAGCAGGTGCGCAGCTGATTCGGCAGCTACCGCAAGCGCATGCGCAGTCGCGTAGGGCAAGACCTTGCTGGGCGCCGGCACGCCGCTGACCTGGCGGCACAGCTCAAAGAACTCGGGCACCGTCACGTTGGCGCCATCTAGGTGGTAGACCGGGCGCGCCGCCGGATGGCTCACGGCCGCCACGATGGCCGGCGCCGCATCGCGCACGTCGATGAAGCTCATGCCGCCTTCGATGACGAAGGGGAACTTGCGGCGCAAGAACTTGAGCACGTAACCAGTTGAACGGAAACGGTGATCGCCAGGCCCCAGCAGGATCGGCGGCCGGACGATGGTCAGTTCGACCCCCAGTTGGGTTGCCAGGGCCCGCGCCGCTCGCTCGGCCTTGACCTTGCTGTCGTAGTAGGGCCAGTCGCGCACGACTCGGTCCAGGTAGTCCGCGTCTTCGTCCGCGCGCTGATCCGCGCTGGAAAAACACGCCACCGTCCCCGCGGTGGACACGAACACCAGCCGCGCCCCCAACTTGGCAGCCAGCCGCACCATGCGCAGCGTGCCCTCTACGTTGGTTTCGTAGATATCGTCTGGGGTTCTGCGGCTATGACGCACCACGGCCGCCGTGTGGATGATGCCCGAAACCCCGGCCAGTCGCCGATCGCCCGTCCACCCCTCAGGCCCCGTCACGCCGCCCTCGATCAACTCCACGTCGGCGAACGGGGCCGTCCAATCCTGGCGATTCCACTCGGATCGCCGACGCACCAGCGCCAGGACCTTGGCTTCGCGCTCGGCCAGGGCGGCGATCACGTGGCGCCCCAAGAATCCGGTGGCGCCGGTCAGCAGTACCTTGCTCGTTTTCATCGTCGATTCAGCTTGCGGCCCGCAGGTTCCGCGGTTGCGGCTCGGCAGGATACCACGCGCAGTCCGCGCGGTATGCCTCGATCTCGTGCGCGTTGGGGCCCCAAACCGTGCGGCCATCGCCGCCTGTGGCCAGGATGGCGCGCGCCTTTAGATCATCAAAGCAGGCCTGAATATTGGGCAAGTAGGCATCGGGCAGTTCGTAGCCCACCCCGCGCGGGGTGGCGTGGCGCGGCGGCCACTCCACCGAACCCAGGGCCTGGGCCGTGGCGGCGTAGTCGTGGGCCACGGGCTCAAAGAGCGCCTTGAGCAAACGCTGCAACCGCGGATCGTCCAGCTCCGCGCCGTCGGCGCAAAACTGCTGCTGATGGTAGCCGTTCTGACCGATATGGTGAAGCAACGCTGGATGATTGGGCCACAACTTGGCTGCTTCGCGATAGAAAAGGTGCTGCCACTGGTAGCGCAGCGACATCTCGGCCACCCGATCCAGGTACTCTTCGCCCGACAGCGGACTCTCGATGATCGTGCCGCCGCGGCGCTCGATGGCATCGCGCAACCAAGCGTAGTCAATGCCTTGCACGTCGGCGTGGTGCAAGAAGGCGCGCAAGTGGAAACTCGTCGTGGCGGTGTGCGCCTGCAGCTCGGCCACCACGTGGCGGCTGATCTCACGCAGGTCGGCATCGGGGGCCATCACCACCGGATCGCCGCACGTGATGTGGATTCGCCCCAGATCCACGCCGCCTTGCGCCAACTTCCACACCCACTGCACCAGCGCTTCCAGGCGCATTTCGGGTTTGGCGGCGCCGCTCAACTCACGCACCAGCGAGTCCTCTTCGGGCACGCGGTCGTAGGTCAGGGCAATCGGCAAAAGGGTAAAGGTCTCGCCCGTTTCCTGCAGGCAACGCAGCAGGCCGTGCTTGGGCGACAAGAACTGCCGCGACCGCGACCGCGCCCCCTCGATGAAGAACTGGATGGTCTCGCGCTTGCCGACCAGGCCGTGAACATGGCGCACCAGCTCGGGATCGCGGCCCGCGCCACGACGCAGGTAGAACGCCTGGGTCTTGACGAACAGGCGCCCCAGCAGCGGGATCCGCGAAAACTCGTCGGCGGCGGCAATGTGCGGGATCGCGATCCCCAGATCAGGCCGCGCAAAGAACAGGTACGAGCACAGCAAGAAATCCATGTACGAGCGGTGGCTGGGGATCAGGACGATCACACTGCCCGGCGCCGCGCCATCCACCGCCTGCGAAAAGCTGGCGCGGTCAAACGTCACGCTGGTCGTGGCCTGCCGCAGCGCCTTGCGCACGGCCACCGCAAACGAGCGGATCGCCCAGTTGCCCGCCGGCTGACGCGCAGCCCATTGCAAGTCACTGAGCGCGCTGTCTTTGTGCTGGCGACCGGCCAGCGACATCTCGCTGTCGTCGCGCCGGAGCAGGTAGCGGTACACCCCGCGGCAGACCAACTCCAGGTACTCTTCACGGCGGAACAGTGGATCTTCCAGCGGCTGCGTGGCCCGGAAGTCAAAGGTCTTACTGGTAAAATACGGGAACTGGTCGTTCAAGTAGGCGATCTTGTCGGCCAGCCGCTTGGCGTTCTTCTGCAGCTTCTTGTTGCCCACCAGGGCCGCCACCGTAGCCGCCAGCTTGGTCGGGACCTGGTGGTGGCGTGCGTCCAGCACCTTGAAGGTATTGGTGTTCGGCCCGATGTAGTGCAGCCCCGGGGTCTTGTCGATCGGGTGGCTGCGGTAGAAGCGCGCAATGATCTCAGCGCAGGTGTCGATGCGGCACGAGTGCTGTAAGCCGGCCACCGCGTAGCGAATTCCGGGCAGGGCCGTCCGCTCGTGGCTGAATCCTGCGTCAATCACGCGGTCGCTGACGACGTCCACCGGCACGATGTCCAGCCGGCTGGCGCGGTCACCAATCAGCGCCTTCATGTGGCCCATACCGATCATCAGCGCAAAGCCAGCAAAGGCGGCCGGCGAGTCGATCCAGCCGGGGAACGGCTGCCGCCACGACGCCGCGACGATCGACGGCCGCACGATCGACAGCGGCACGTCGCCGCGCCGCTCCATCAGCAGGTGCTCCACCACGCACTTGGTGAACGTATAGGTGTTGGGGTGGCCTGTCTCGGCCAGCAGCGCCTTCTCGTCCGCCGTTCCCGCCAAGATCGACTCGTAAATCGAGGCCGCCGAGCGCGGCAGCGGCACCAGCGCCTCGTGAATCGCCTCTTTGCGCCATGGCGTGACGTAGGCGGTCGACACCGACACCATCCGCTGCAGCATCCGGCAACCGCGGGCCAGTTCCAACACGTTGAGCGCACTGGTGATATTGGCGGCCGCCGCGTCGGCGATCGGCAGGTCGAATTCCACCGAGGCGGCACAGTGCACGATCCGCGTCACGCTCCGCTGCACCAGCTCCACGTCGTGCGGCGAGAGCCCACAGTCGCGGCGGGTCAGCTCGCCACCCAGCGCGCGCACGTTGCGGGCCCAGCCTGCCGGCAGCAGGTCAAAGGCCCGCGACGCGGCGATCTCCTCCTCAAAACGCTGTTGCGGCGCCTTGCCTTTCTTGTCGCGGATGAGCACGTAGATGGTGTCGATCGCCAGCTCGGCCCGCCGCCGCACCAGCTCGTGCAGCACCACCTTGCCCACGAATCCCGTGGCGCCGGTCAAAAAGACGGTGTTATGTTCCTGGTTTACAAGGCGCATCGTTCCTCGCGGCGTTGGCTGGGTCGGGGGTCACGGCTAGGCGTAGTCGCCAGCGCGGCGGCCTGCGGTCTGGTTGCCCGTGCCAAAGATGTTCTGCGGATCCACGGCGATCTTCAGGGCTTTCTGCATGTCCAAGCCCGCCTGGCTCATGATGTCGGTCATGAAGTGCTGGCGCAGCTTGCCGATCCCGTGGTGGTGCGAAAGCGAACCGCCCGAGCGCATGATCTCGGCGCGCGCCGCGTTCTCCAGGTGGTGGTAAACCTGAGTCGGATTTTCTACACCCTTGTAATAATAGGCGAAGTAGAAGTAGACGCAGGCGCCCGTGTCGTAGATCTGAGTAACACGGCACGTCACAAAGGGCACGCCGGGCAGGCCCAGCGCCTTGTGCTCGTCGTACAGCTTCTGCTTGACGTTCTTGACCAGGGTGGTCAGGTCGGACCAGGCGACGCTCGTCTCGAAGCTCTCGGCCAGGACCCAGTGATCCATCACAAAGTCACGGATGTAGGCGATGCCGTAGGTCAGCTGATAGCCGCGCTCGCCGTTCTCGCCGCCCGCCGGCATACCGTGGTACTTCTTGGCCAAGCCGTAGACCAGCTCCTCTTGCGCCGCCACCTCACGCTTGCTGCCTTCAAAGACCAGCGTCAGCGCCGTCATCTGGTTGGGATCGAAACCCTGCAGCTTGGTGACGTACAGCTTTTCCACTTTGCTTTTGTGGACTTTCCAACCCTTGCTGGCCGGCTTGAGCGCCTGACCAAACTGGAATTGCAGGTTGTCCATCAGCCGTACTGAGGCCGGCCAATCGCCCGCGCAGGCCAGCTCGTACATGAACTGGCAGCCCAACTCGAAGTCGGGGAACAGCACCGAGCCGTACTTCTGCACCTCGGGCAGCGGGAACAGCTTGACCACGCACTGGGTGATGATGCCCAGATTGCCCTCGGAACCCAGCATCCACAAACGCGGATCTACGCCCACCGACTCGCGCGGCGCCGCCTGCGACCGCTGCAGCACGCCCTGGTTGGTGACCACGGTCACGTCCAGCAGCAGATCTTCGATGTTGCCGTAGCGGTTCTTCTTCATGCCGCTGGCGTGCGTCGCTACCCAGCCGCCCATGGTGCTGAACTCGACGCTGTCGGGCTCGTGACCCATGGTATAGCCGTGATCGGCCAGCTGTTTCATGATGTGGCGACCCACCGCGCCGGCCTGGATGCAGGCCATGCGGTTGACCGGATCGATCCACAAAATGCGGTTCATCCGCCGCATGTCGACCGACACGATGGTCCGCGTCTCGGCCACCGGGCAGCGCAGAGCGTCGGTCACGTTGGTGCCGCCACCGTAAGGGATCAGCACCACATTGTGCTTTTGGGCCAGCTGCACCAGCTCCAGCACCTGCTCGTCGCTCTGCGGGAACACCACCAAGTCCGGGATGCGCGTCAGCTTTCCGTACTTGATCGAGTACATCTCTTCTTGCGTATGACCGTGTCCGCGGCGCAGCCGGGCGCGCGCGTCGTCGGTCACCTGGTCCGCCGCCCACGAGCCGCGCAGCGCCAGCTCAAAGGCCGCGTGCCGCACCGGCGCCGGGATCTCGGGCGGGAACGACCACGGGTTGCGGTCGTCGGCGCGAATATCCGACTGCATCACACCGCGCACCCACGGCATCAGCGTAGGCAAGACCTCGCCCGAGAGCGTGTAGCGGCGCCCCGACAAGACCACGGTGCTGTCCGGCCGCGCCTCGAAGCGGGTGTCCGAAAATCCCCAAGTCGAATCCGACTCCTCTTCGTCCGCGCCGATCTGCGGCGGCGGCGGGACAAAGCGCGTGTTGCCAGTACCCAGGCTGGTCACTGTGGCGCCTTGCAGGCGGCTCTTGAGCTTTTTGGCCGTGCGAATGACTTGAGCGCCAGAGGCAAGCAACTTCTCGGTATCCATCAGGTTTGCAGCTTTCATGAAGGCGGACTCGCTGGCGCAGGGGAAATCTGGGCGGCTTTGGCGTGGCGCGTGGGCGGGCGGTGCAGGGCGCGTGGGCGGGCGGTGCAGGGGTGGACGACGGTCTGACCGCAAGGCAGGGACCAACTTCACCGACCGACCTCGGCGCCTGATCCCACTCGTATGACTAAGGCGCGACGCGACGGTGACCAAACGGTGACATGACGAACGCGGTTTGTCAAGGTGGCGAACGCTAGATCAACTCCGCGCTCGCTCCCAGTATTCCGCGGCTACGTGCCTGTGGGGAAAAGGAAACTTCGCGACCGGTTGCGTCGAATTATCGCGCCGCAGGGGTCGCGGCGGCCGCGGGTGCTGCCGGTGCGGCGGCCAAGTTCGACAGCAGAGTGCGCAGGCGCGGCACCAAATAGTCCACTGCTTCTGGGCCCTTGACGGCTCCAGCCAGGCGCTCGCTGCCAGCCCGACCGTCCGCATCCGGCACGACGAACAACGGAATCATCTTCGACGTGTAGCCCGCCGGCTCCAGCTGCTCGCGGTCGCGGTCGGCGTCAAAGGCGAGGATCCGCAGATTCCCCAGCGGTTCGTCTAGCTTGCCGGCCACCGCCGCCTCGTGGAAGTAGCGGCACGGCTCGCACCACGTCGCCCCCACATAGACCAGCAACGCCTGCCCGGCCGCCTCGGCGCGGCGCCGCTCAGCCCGTACCGCGCGGACCACATCTGCGCCCACCGCGGCATCGATCCAGACGAGTCGCCGCACCGGAGCCAGTGGCCGGCCCCGCCGTGGGGCAAGGATCGGTGCAGCTTCTGCTGACGGGACAGGGGCTTGCGGTGCTTTCGCTTGGTCCAACTGCTCTTGCACCGCTGGCGGCGGGGCAGGACGGGAGCATCCGGCGAGCGCAGTGACCGCCGCCACAACAATCAGCCAAATTTTCATGATGCTTTGCTCTGGAATGCAGGGAAGAGACGGCGGCGCGGCGACCGATCGAGTCCTATTCGGGCTTGCGGGCGCGGATCAAACCGGCCAGCGCCAACACGCCCAGCAACAACCCGGCCAGGCCCGCCAGCGAGCCGTTGGGAGCCGCACTGCAGCCGCCATCGGACGACGTGCTGGAGGTGGCCGTCGTCGTCGCGGTCGTGGGCTTGCTGGTGTGCGGATTCCACGACACCTTGGGCAGCTTGGCGACAAACACCTGGCTGAGGCTGGGCTTGCCCACCACGGCGTTGTTCAGCTCGGCATCCACCTGATCCGCGACCGACTGATCGATCGGGATCGGGGCCCCGCTTTCGTCCAAGACCTGCAGCTTGCCCAGGGGCTGACCGCCGCCCGCCACCGTGTTGGTCGCGCTGGTCTGCAGGTTCACCGGGCCGCCAAAGTAGCCGCAGTTGTTCTGGGCGTTGGGGTCGACGGGCAGCGTCAGGACGAAGCCGTCCTTGAAAGTGATTTTCACTTGGCTCGCCTGGGTCTTGCCAGCTTCGCAGATCGGCTCCGCATCGGCGCTGTGCTGCTGGCTCACTTCGGGCAGGTCCGGGTTGACGGCAAAGATCGGGTCCTTGGTCATCTCTTCGGCCGACAGGGTGGTGTAGAGGCGGGTCAACCAGCCCGACGCCTTGTACTGGGCGTCCAGGGTCTGCAGCGGCTTGATCACCAAGTCATTCAAGTCCTTGGCAAGCGCCGTGCTATCAAATCCTGCGGCCGCGGCGGCGTCGACGTACTTCTTGCATTCCGCATTGCTGAATCCAGATCCAGCGTTTTGGATGCAATTGTAGAATTCACTGTCCGGTACATCCTTGAAGGTGTCAGGTTTCTTGATGTATTTCTTGATCAGATTCTGCATCTGCGTGGTGCGCGGCAGCTGCATCTCGAACATCTTGGCCAGGAACTTGGCCGGGTCGGTGATGCCGTCGAACTTGCTGATATCCCAGCTGGGGCTGGCAAACTGGATCGGCAAGTTGCTGGTCTTCTTGGCCATTTCGGTCAGGAACGCGTGGCCCGATCCCTGGTCCACCGCCTTGCTCACCACCGACTTGTAGTTGCCGCCGCCGGTCAGCCAATCCACGGCCGCTTCGTTCAGTTCGACATGCAGGTAGTTCTTGGGGATCGCCCGCGCCTTGTCCAAAACCCACGCGACGATCGGCATGTCGGGCTGGGTGGCGAGCGCCGTCAGGCGAATCGGCAGACACGGTGCGTCTTCGGCCACTGTCACGGTGACGGGCACCAAGTCGCCGGCATTGTTGTCTTTCTTCAGCTTCAGGGCCAAGAAGACGTACGACTTTTGCGCATAGCTTTGAATGAGGGGTACCGTCGACTTGGGCTGAACAAACTTGTTGTCGTTCAACCAGTTGACGATGTCGGCGCCCGACGTGCCCTGCAATAGGGCGTAGTCGTAGGGGCCAACCGAGTCCTGGGCCAGCACTTCCACGCCGTTGCCCTTGCCGCCACCAGTCCCGCCCGAGGCGGCGTCCTCTAGATAGCACTGCGGGCCAAAGCAGTTGGCGCCGTTCTTCCAGTTCAAATAGAACGTGGGCGAGGTGGACTGCTCCAGCAGCTGGAAGATAGTGTCCGAGCCGACGGCCAGGTGCTTGCCCTCGACCGTCTTGACCGGTTCCTTGGTCAGCGGCAGCACCCAGCTGAAGTTCTGATCGTCGCCCTTGTACGAGATCTGCACGTGCAGCGTGATTTTGCCGTTCTCGTGCACGTACAGGATTCGCTCGGCGCTCTGGTCAACGGGTTGGGTGAAGCAGAAGAAACCGCCACAAGCCCACGCCGGGGCGGCCGTCACGGCACCCAAGGTCAGGGCCAGGGCGCTCAGGCCTGCGAACAAGCTGCGCTTGAACATCGAAACCTCCGGAAACTTCTAGAGCAAATTCTAGAGCACGCGGCCCGTCAGGCGCCGGACATGGGCGCAGGCGACCACCGTCGCGCCGCAGCGAGCGAACACCATGCTCGGCAAGGCAAGCTGCGGACGGCCGTAAGCATAGCGCTTCCCAGCGGTAACGTGCCAGCCCAAACTATACAGCCTGACCGATGTCTAACGTCATCGGTTTGGCTGCGTGCTGGGTGGGTCGCCAAGCGCGCGTCCTATTCGGCCGACGCGCGGCGACGAAATAACGGTGATGTTCGATCTCCGTCAGCATGTATAGAACCGAGCGAGAGTCCGGACTACCAGCCCACGCTGAAGCTGAGCGACGCACTGGTCGTATCGAACGACGCGCCCACGTCCATCGGCCGACGCCGGGTGGTGCCGTCGCTGTCAAAACGCCGCCAATACGCCAGGTTCGCCATGGCCGTGCCGATCGCGGCCCCGGACAGCACGTCGCTCAGGTTGTGACGTCCGTCGCGCACGCGCGTCCAGGCCACGTAACTGGCCAGAGCCAAAGCCGAAAGCTGACCGCCGATGCCCCAGGCGCGGCTGCTGGCTGTGGCGTCTGGGCTCCAGACCCAGCGGCCACCCGTGGCCAGTACGGCGTAGGTCGCTAGGGCAAAACTTGTGGAGCTGTGGCCACTTGGAAATGAACGGCGGCCATCGTCGAGCAGGCCTTGCCACTTGCTGGGGTCCGGGTCCAACGGCTGCTCATTGCCGGTACACGCCACGCCTTGATGATCCGGTTGGTTGCAGTAGAAACGCCGCACGCGGTCTTGGAAATCGGGCCGCAGCCGGCCGAACGAGAACTTCAGCACATTCGTCACCGTTAGCGACAGGGCGAGCGTTTCGGCAAGGCCCACGCCCACTTCGTGGACGCGCAGGCCGCGAACGTCGCCCAGGCGCTCGTGGCCAAAGGCTTCCTGCGCCACCAGCCACGCCGCCACTGGCACGATCGCGACGCCGACGACGCGGGCGGGCACGGTCTCGCCTGTGTTCTCGTACAAAAAGGGGCGGCCAATGCTACTTGAGTAGCGAGAATCCAAGATGGCCGACGGGTTCTTGGCGTCGAAACTCGGGCCAATTCCGGAGCCCGGCGCCGGCGCAATCTGCGAGAGAATGCCAAGGGTTGCACCACCCGCGGCGATCACCCCGTAGTCGACGAGCATCGACGGCTGCCACCACTCGCCCTTGCTTTGCGCCAGGGCCGGCCGTGGGCCGCCACACACAAGGGCAGTCAGCCCCAGTGCGAGGACCAGGCCGCGCCAGCGGCCCATGCCGCCCCTATGTGGGCGAAGCGACACAACGGTTGCGGAATTCATGCGACTGCTCGCCGCGCACGACGCGGGTCGCTGCAAGTGGAACACAGGCCAGAGCCAAAGAAAACCACGACGATCGGGCGACCGGGCAGGGCACGCCAAGACCGATTGGACTGTGAGGAAATGTAAGGATCAGCTGGGGAAATTCGCAAATTTGCCGCGCCGGACTGAGCAGTTGGCCGCGCAAAATCGGCCCTGACCAAGACCGCCGCGGCAGTCGGCTATCGACTTCGCGGTGGTTCCGCCTTATCGTCAACCTATGAAGATCTTCCCCTCGCGTCCTTGGATCCTCAATGCAGACCCGCTGCCCCAGCAACGTAGGTCTGCGTTCTGGTTGTACAACACCTTGGCACTGAGCCTGTTGGCCCTGAGCTTGGGCAGTGTCGGTTGCTCGGCTCCCACCTTGCCAGAGGGCAATACGGCAGCCGACGGCGGCGGCGATGGCGGGGCCGACCAGACCACGGCCGACCAGTCTGGCGGGGATCAGACGGCCGGCGATCAAACCGGCAGCGACACCAAGGTCGACACCGCGCCGGCGGTGGCCTGCAAAGTCGACACGGACTGTCCCGCCACCAAAGTTCAATGCTACGCGGCGTTCTGCGACGTGGGCACGTGCGACATCAAGCCCGTAACCGTCACGCAGACCTGCAACGACGGCAACGCCTGTACCGAGGCAGACACCTGCAGCAAAGGCAAGTGCGTCGGCACGGCCAAGACGTGCAACGACGACAACCCGTGCACTATCGATCTGTGCGCACCCGCCAGCGGCTGTGTGTTCAACAACTTGGACAAGCCCTGCCAGACCGACGACATCTGCACCCTGCACGCATGCCAAGCCGGCAAGTGCGCCGTGGTCAACCCCAGCCCCTGCGACGACAACAACACCTGCACGGTCGACAGCTGCGACCCCAAGCTGGGCTGCCAGTACAAGTCGCTGACCGCGGTGGCCTGCGACGACGGCGACTCGTGCACCAAAGGCGACGTGTGCAAGTTCGGCCAGTGCGTCGGCAAGGGCAAGTCCTGCAACGACGACAACCCGTGCACCGACGACGGCTGCGACGCCGCCGGGACGTGCGCCAACGTGCCCAACAGCAAGGCCTGCTCGGACGGCAAGCCCTGCACGCAGGCCGACGCTTGTGCCAACGGCACCTGCAGTGGCAAGCCGAAGAACTGCGAAGACGGCAGCCCATGCACGATCAACACCTGCGATCCGCTGACCGGAGCGTGCAATGTCGGCCTGCCCAGCACGCCCACCCCCTGCGACGACGGCAACGCCTGCACCACGGGCGAGACCTGCGCCAGCTTCGTCTGCCAGCCAGGTGTGGCCAAGACTTGCGACGACGGCAACGACTGCACGGTCGACGCCTGCGTCCCGGCCACCGGCGAGTGTGCACACCAGCCAGCGGCCGACGGCGACGCCTGTGGCGCGAGCAACCTCTGCCTCGTCGACGCCAAGTGCGAGCTGGGCCAGTGCATCGGCTCGACCAAGAGTTGCGACGACAACAACCCTTGCACCACGGACCTTTGCGACCCCGGCACCGGCCTGTGCACTCAGGCCAACGCGGTCGACGGCACCGTTTGCGGCGAGAATCTGACCTGCCAGTCCGGCGTTTGCTTGTAGGGCTCAGGACGACATTTCTGCTGAGGATCGGCTCAGTTTGGCTGCGACCGCCGGCTACACAGTATGCAGCGCCGGATACCGCGAGGTCATGTCGTCGCGGCTCATCGCGTCGCTCTGCGCAGCGGGGGACCAGACCACTTCCAGCGCCACCAAGTTGTCGGTCTTGAAGCCGGACAACTGCTCCAGCAGGGTCGCCAACTCCGCGCTGTCGTTGATGTAGGCAGGCGGCGTCCAGTTGCGCGAGGCGAGCACCAGCGAAATCACGAAGTACTCGGCCACGGCGAGCTGCCCGTCCTCGTCGCGGATGCCGTCGGTCTGCCATTCCTTCTGCTGGCGACGGGCACCGCCGGCCTGCCCGCGGATCACCTCGCGGTTGTACTTGGCGCGCTCGTTCTGCGCCCAGAGCTCGAACTGGTCTTGCGCCTTGGCCAGGCCGAGTTTGGCCTGCACCTGCACCGCGACGTACTCCACATTTTCCTGATGGGCCGTGAGCTCTTGCCCCAGCACGCGCAGCGCATAGGCCAGCCCCTCCTCGCTGCTGGCGTCGATCTTGTCGGCCAGCTTTTCCAGCTTGTCCTGAATCGGCCGCGCCAGCATCTGGACACCAAACTGGACCAGCGTGACGTCGCAGCGCTCGGCGCGATCGGCCACGGCGTCGCCCACAGCCCGCTTGCCGCGCAGCCACAACCACCGCAACACCAAGATGATGATGATGATGACGACAAATACGATGATGGCCGTCAGCGCGCCCATGAAGCTGCCGCTGCTGCCGTAGCTGCGATAGCCACCGTAGTAGGGCCGCGAATAGCCCCCCACCGGCACCGGCACCGGCACGTAGCGGGTGCCGCCGTAGCTGGGCGACGAGCTGCCAAAACTCCCCGACGACGAAGACGACGACGACGAGCCAAAACTGCGCGACGACGACGAGCCAAAGCTACGCGACGACGACGAGCTGGACGAACTGCGGCTGCTCGAGCGGAAACCACCGCCAAAACTGCCGCCCGAGCGGGCCCAGCTTTCGGCCGCGCCCACGGCCAGCAGACCGGCCAACAGCAGGGTGATGACGGAGACCAAACGGCGCGGAGTGGGTGTTTTCATGCCTGTCAGCATACTCCGTTGTGGCGGGCTAGGGAATCTCTGGCGGCGGCAGCACGGCCGCGGTCGGCTCCTCGGCCAGGGTCGACGGAATCGGCTGCTCCAAGTCGCACGGCAGCTTGCCGTCCTTGTCGCGCCCCAGGCAGTAGCGTTGCTCCACCTTGCCGTCGCCCCACAAGAAGCGGTAGACCATCTGCTGGAACTCCGGCATCCAGCGCGTGGCGTAGTGGGCACCGTTGTCGGGCCACGGCAGGGCGTTGCCGGCCGGGTGGTTGCCGCGGTGGCTGTCCCACTGCACCACCGACTGGTCACCGGCAAAGGGTTGCGCCGGCTCCTGGCTCGCGCCCGGCCACACCAGGACCGCCGGAGTCAGCACGGCCGCACCCGAGGCCCGCGCCAGCGTCCCCGAGCCCAGATTCGGCACCTGGCTGTCGCCCCACGACACCGGCCACAAGGCCTTGCGCCCGGCAACGCTCCCCGCAAACGGTTCGGCCACCACATGCCTGGCAAACTGCACGGGATCGCTCAAGTCCCAGTGGCTCTGCAGCAGCGCCAAGACGACCTGCTGCTGGAACGGGTCGGGCAGGGCCTGGCCCATCAACTCCAAGAACGTATTGAAGTTCGACGAGCGGTTCATCATCGTCGACCAGACGCCCGCGGCCACGTTCATCACGGCCCGCTTCACGTCCGGATGCACCGCCACCGCCGTGGTCCCCATGATGCCGCCAAGCGAATTGCCGTAGTAGACCAGATCGGCCTTGGCGTCGAACAGCGGCCGTTCCTTGCCCGCCGCAGTGTGCACCTGTAGCCGCATATCGGCCGCAAGGATCCCCTGCAGGGCCCGCGACAGGGCTAGCGGCCCCAGGGCCCCCTGCACCAGCTTCTCTGTCAATTGAGGCGCTTTGTTGAAGTCTTGGACCACCGCCAGCGCCGTGCCCAGGTCGGTCTGAGCCAGGCCCCACCAGTCCGTCCCCGCCAGCACCACCCCGGCCGCGGCAGCAAAATGGGTCACGAATTCCGCCGATCCAATGCCGTGACACATCTCGACGCACGCCCCGCGCAAGAACCCGTGCCCATACAGCCCCAGGCGCGGCGCCGACTCGGCCAAGAGCGCGTTGGGCGGCACGATTAGGGTAAAGGGGCGCCATGCCTTGCCATTCTGGGCAACCTGGTTGCCCGAGCCGGTCCAGTTCAGCCGCGCCTCGGGCCCCGTGCCCGTCAAGAACAGCGGCACCTCGTAAGTCCCCTTGATTCTTAGTGCAATATCGGGGTGCAGCGGCGCGATCGTCACTTTGACCGACGACAGCGATGGCGACAGCAGCGGCAGCCGCTCGGCGTACTTGGGGTCAATTTCGGCGGAATCCAAGGTGATTCCGAGCGGCTTTGGGCTGGTCTGCGCCATTGTAGCCGTGCGCATTTGCTCCAGCACGCCCGTTGTCCAAGCTGCGCTGGCAGTTTGATAGTGCCAAACAGCTGTCATCGCAGGCACTTTCAGGCCGGCCTTGCTGAAGGCCAGCGAAGTTGCCATCCAGTCCTTGGCCTGGCTGTCGATCCGCGTGTAACCGGTTGGTTTTACATCGAACAGCGCCTGCATGGCCTTGCTGCGCGGATAGGGCTGGCCGGCCTTGTCAACCAGGTACGTGGTCAACGCCACCCCGATCAAGTGACCAGCCGGCGGCACCGTCCACGGGCGCAGGATCAGCGCCTGGCGCTTGGGATCTTTGGCGTTCAGGTCCAGCTCGGCGATGTGCCGCATGCGCTGCCCGGTCGTCAGGTCCAGCATCCAGGTCGGCGAATCCGCAGCCAGGCTGCGCTCACTGTGCGCCTCGTCCGCCAGCTTGCTGGGATCCGGCGGCGAGGGCAGCAGGATCACCGTGGGCATCGCATTCGAGAAGCCGTCGCGCCGGTTCCACTCGGCCGGGTCCAGGGCCACGCCGGCTTGCGACTTGGGCATGGCGACCGCCGGCAGATCGATGCGCGCGCCAGTAGGCGACTGGGGGTCCAGCTTGCTCCAAAAGAAGCTGGGCACCACCGACAAACACTCCGTACCCACCAGGGGTTGGCAGTCCTGACTGGCGCCTTCGGGCAACGCCACCGCCGCGTCCCCACCGTGGGCATCCACCGCCGGGCTCGGCGGCGCCGGGTCCGAACAGGCGGGCAGGGCGACGCTCAGGCCCCACGCGGCCAGCCAAACCCATGTGCGCGGTTGCCACTTGCTCATTGCCTTGCCCTCCCAGGGCCCCCATCGCCAAAAAGCCCGCGGGCGTCGGCCACCTTTACGGCAAGACCGACGCCCGCAGGACAACTCACCAGACCGCTGCTACAGGAGCTTGAACTCGATGCGGCGGTTCTTGGCCTGACCCTTCTTGGTCTTGTTGTCGGCCACCGGCTTGTCCTGACCGTGGCCCACGGCCTCGATGCGGCTGGCGGCGATGCCCTTCTCGATGAAGTACGCCTTAACCGACTCGGCCCGCGCCAAGCTCAGCTTCTTGTTCGAATCGGCGTCGCCGACGTTGTCGGTGTGACCCGAAATTTCGACGCGCGTATCCTTGAATTCCGTCAGGACCTTGATGGCCG
Source organism: Myxococcales bacterium (assembly GCA_037441385.1). Classification (GTDB taxonomy): domain Bacteria; phylum Myxococcota_A; class UBA9042; order UBA9042; family UBA9042; genus SXRM01. The sequence continues at coordinate 309 of JBBISH010000069.1, read as the reverse complement.
CGTCGAGCACCTTGAAGCTCTTGGCGGCGATCTTGGCCGAGCCCGTCTCGAACTCGATGCCCGCGATGGCACCCGTGAACTTCTTCAGCGCCGCCGGCAGCTCGTCGGGACAGCCGTCTTCGTCCTGGTAGCCGTTCTTGGTCTCGGCCTTGTCCGGGCACTTGTCCGCGGCGTCGGCGATGCCGTCTTTGTCCTGATCCGGGACTTCGTCGGGGCAGCCGTCTTCGTCCTGATAGCCGTTCTTGGTCTCGGCCTGGTTGGGGCACTTGTCCTTGGCGTCCAGAATGCCGTCCTTGTCGTTGTCCGGGT